>JAJRPF010000039.1 GCA_024280885.1 Planctomycetota bacterium
AGAAGATCAGCGAGACGAGACCCATCAGCGGGAGGAGGATCGCCACGCTGTACTTCATGTAGCCGAAGAACGACGGCATCTTGACGCCGGACTGTTCGGCGATCGCCTTGACGAGGAAGTTGGGTCCGTTGCCGATGTAGGTATTCGCACCCATGAAGACCGCGCCACACGAGATGGCCGCCAGGAATGCGCTGCAGATCTGCCCGCCGTTGTTCTCAAGGTCGAGCAGTTCGCCGACCGGCGGTACGCCCTTCGCCGTCTCGAAGAAGACGACGTACGTGGGCGCGTTGTCGAGGAACGACGAGAGGATGCCCGTCGCCCAGAAGAACTTCAGGGGCGTGTCCACGCCCAGGTTCGCGACGACCTGCGGGTTGTTGAGGATCTCAAGCGGCACCTGCATTGTGATGAAGATGCCGACGAAGAGGCACGCCACCTCGGTGATCGCGAAGAAATCGAAGCTGACGCGCTTGCGCAACCCCTTCGGAGTGAACGCTGGCACGAAGTACGAGAGTCCGGCAAGAACGAGTTGCATCCCCTCACGCATGAACATCGGGGGCTGGAAGTCGGTGCCGGGGACCTTCTTGTTCGGGTCGAGCAGAGCGACGCAGAAGATCACGCCGAGCAGCAGCACGAAGTTGAACTTCCCGTTGATGCTGAGCGGCTCGCCCTCCGTCTCGTCGCGCACGAGATCCTTCACGTCTTCCTTGGCGTACGCGATCCGATCCCAGACGTAGTAGATGAGCAGCAGCGAGCCGTTGACGACCAGGAACTCGGGCCAGAGCTGCATCGTCCACATGAACGGCACGCCGCGCAGATAGCCGAGGAAGAGCGGCGGATCGCCGATCGGCAGCAGCAGGCCACCGCAGTTGCAAACCGCGAAGATGAAGAAGATGACGGTGTGGACGACGTTGCGCCGTTCCTGATTCGTGCGCAGGAGCGGGCGGATCAGCAGCATCGCGGCACCGGTCGTGCCGACGAAGCTGGCGAGGGCGGCGCCGACGCCGATGAAGATCGTATTCGTCAGCGGCCGGGCCTTGAGGTCGCCGCGCAATTCGATGCCGCCAGCAATCGTGTAGAGCGCCAAGAGGAGCACGATGAATGGGATGAACTCGAGGACGATGGAGTGGTTGATCACACCCCAGACGGACGCGAGTCCGCCATCCGCCCCGTGGTACATCCGGACCGTGCCGTAGTAGACAAGGGTGATCCCGCCGAGAACGCAGGAGACCAGGAGCTTGTTCTTGTTCTGGTGCCACCAGTGCTCGGTCTTATGGATGAGAGGGAGGCCGGCAATGCAGAGCAAGATCAGGACGAAAGGGAGCGCGGCGAAGTAGCTCGGCATCGAGTGGTGTTCGCCCTCGGCAGCACCCTCCGCTCCCTCGGCGAGCGCAGGCGCCGCGAGTGCGAGCAGCATGAAGGCAGGCAGCACGGCCCGTCGTAGCGAGTTCGCGCAGCCCGCAATGCGGTCCGTCAGTGAGCCCAGGAGGGCGGCGGCGTTCATCTCGTCTCTCCGGTCTCGGGAGCGGCCCCCGTCGCGCACTTCGCGCCGGATCTGGGGGGGAAGAACCGCGGATTGTGGAGGCAAGACGCTCTCCCGCCAAGGAGACGTGGCGCGGGACCGGCACAGACGCACAATGCGTGCGTGAGTGCCCCACACCAGAACTCCGCCCCGTCACCTCGCCCGCACGCGGTCGCCCTTGTCTCGGGCGGCCTCGACTCGGCGGTCGCGGCAGCCTGCCTGGTCGCCGAAGGGGCCGTCCTGGACACCCTTGCGGTCAACTACGGGCAACGCTGTCAGGCCGAGCTCGACGCAGCGAGTGCAGTCGCGCGCCATCTCGGCGCCCGCTCGCACCGCGTCGTCGCTGTCGATCTCCGCGCGATCGGCGGGAGCTCACTCACGGCCGACGTCGACGTGCCGAAGGACCGCAGCGAGCACGAGATCGGCACCGGAGTCCCGAGCACATACGTTCCGGCCCGCAACACGATCCTGCTCTCACTCGCACTCGGACTGGCCGAGGTCCTCGGCGCTGACCAGCTCGTGATCGGCGCCAACGCACTCGACTACTCCGGATATCCGGATTGCCGCGGGCCCTTCCTCGATGCGTTCGCGCGCCTCGCAAATGAGGCCACCGCGGCGGGCTCAGAAGGCCGCAGCCGTTTCCGCGTGCGGGCGCCGCTACTCACGATGTCGAAGGCCGAGATTGTCAGGCGTGGGACGGAACTCGACGTGCCGTTCGGCCTGACGATGTCGTGCTACGACCCGTTCGAAGAGGCGCAGGGCTGGGCACATTGCGGTCGCTGCGACTCGTGCGCCTTGCGCCGGGCGGGATTCGCGACAGCCAGCATCCCCGATCCCACGCGCTACGCCGCGACATCCGGCGGGCCGCACTCATGACCGACGACGTCGCGGCGTTGCTCCCGAGCGCACGCACTGACTCGCTGCTCCTGACCGAGGTCTACGCGAGCGTGCAGGGCGAAAGCACGTTCACCGGCGTGCCGCTCGTACTCGTGCGGACGGCCCGCTGCAATCTCCGCTGCGCGTGGTGCGACTCCGCATTCACGTTCCGCGGCGGAGAGCGGCGCCCCGTCGCTGACGTCCTCGCCGAGGTCGCGGGCTTCGGTCTCACACATGTACTGGTGACCGGCGGAGAACCGTTGCTCCAGCCATCCGTCCTACCGTTCATGAGCGCACTCTGCGACGCGGGGCAAACCGTGCTGCTTGAGACCGGTGGATCGCTCGATATCAGCGCCGTCGATGCCCGCGTCCATCGCATTGTCGATGTGAAGTGCCCTGGCAGCGGCGAACACGAACGCAACCACTGGGCAAACCTCGCCCGGTTGGGTGCCCGCGACGAGTTGAAACTCGTGGTGGCGGACCGCGCGGACTACGAGTGGGCGCGCGACGTCGTCCTCCGTGAGCGACCGACCGAGCGCGGCGTCACTGTGCTCTTCTCCCCCGTCTTTGGAGACGCGGCGCTTCCGGCCCAGATCGCCGAGTGGCTGGTGGAAGATCGCCTTCCGGCCCGGCTTCAAATCCAGATGCACAAGGTGCTCTGGCCGCCCGACGAGCGTCGCCGGTAGGGCGGTTCAAGCAGCGCCCAGGTGCGTTCGTACTCAGGTGCGGTCACTCAAGTGCGTTGGTAGTGTACGAGTTCGACGCGGTCGATGGCCTCGCGCGCGCACTCCTGCCACGCGTTGGCGTCCCACTCCGGGAAGAACGTGTCGCCGCCGCCGTCCTCCGGGATGTACGTGACGAGCAGTTCTTCCGCACGCGCAAGAGCCAGCGCGTAGATCTCGCCGCCGCCGATCACCGACACGCGCGTCTCCCCGAGGCGCGCGGCGATCTGCAGCGCCTCGTCGAGTGACGCCGCGCCGTGGGCGCCCGGCCAGCGCGTCGCGACGCCCGCCGGATCACGGCTGAGGACGATGCTCGCGCGCCCGGGGAGGAGCCGCCCGATCGACTCCATCGTCTTGCGCCCCATCACCAATGCGGAGCCCAGGGTGCGGCGCTTGAACGTGCGCAGGTCCTCGGTGTAATGCCACGGGATGCCGCCGTCCTTGCCGATCGTGCGATCCCGCGCCATCCCGACGACGAGCACGATCCGCGGTATCGCGATCGGGCCGGTGTCGTCATTGGCACTCTTGTCAGCACTCACGTCCTCAGACCGCCACCGCGAAACTCAGCTTCTCGGCCGGCGTGTAGCCGCGCAATTCGAAGTCCTCGAATTGCAGCTCCTCGAAGGGCTTGCGCGCGATATGCAGCGTCGGCAGTGGCTGCGGCTTGCGTTCGAGCTGAGCAAGGAGGCCTGGCACGTGATCGTACTCAGCCATCGAGCCATCGGCCTTCGCAGTGTAGATGTGCGCGTCGATGATGAAGTGGCTGAAGATGCCCGGCTCGAGTCCGACCTCCTGCGCGATCATTTGCGTGAGCGCCGCGTAGCACGCCACGTTGAAGGGTATCCCGAGCGCCACGTCGCCGGAGCGCTGGTTGAGGTGACAGCAGAGCCGGCCCTCCTGGACGTTGAACGTGAACGTGTAGTGGCAGGGCGGGAGCTTGCTGTCGAAGGCGTTGCCCGGCTCCCAGGCCGACACGACCATGCGACGGCTGTTCGGATTCGTCCGCAGCGTGTGGAGTACATTCGCGATCTGATCCACCTCGCGCACGCGCCACGCGCCGTCGGCATCGCGGCTCGCGCTCGGAAAGCGCCGCCAGTAGTAGCCATACGCGGTGTCGAGGTTGCCATCGTCGTCGGCCCACGCATCCCAGATCTTCGTCTGCGCGCGCAGATTGCGAATGTGGTCCTCGCCGGAGAGATACCACAGCAGTTCGCGTAGCATCGACTTGAAGTACATCCGCTTCGTCGTCAGTAACGGATAGCCGTCCGCAAGGTCCACCGTGTAGTGCGCGCCGAAGCACGAAATGGTGTCCACTCCGGTACGGTTCTCTTTCCGAGTGCCGTTCTCGAGGACGTGTCGAATGAGATCGTGGTATTGCTGCATGGTTGAGATCCGCTTCACAGTTGAGATCCGCTTCATCGCCGAGATCGAGGGAACCGGCGACTCTCTGAGACGCGGCTCCCTGAGACGCGGCCCCTTCGTGCCGGAGAATACCCCGCAGGGGCGACGCCCGTGATCGCCGGGCTGGTCCTCGCAGCAGGCGCGTCCGAGCGGATGGGCAGCCCGAAGGCGTTGCTCTCCGTGCGTGGTCGGCCTGCCGTCGAGGTCGTCGTCGGCAGTCTCGCTTCGGCGGGTTGCACGGATATCGTCCTGGTCGTCGGGCGGCATGCCGACGAGATCCGCGCCGGCGCGCACCTGGAGGCGTGCCGGATCATCGATCATCCGGGCTGGGCGGCGGGCCGGACATCGTCGATCCAGGCCGGGCTCGGCGCGTTCGGAGACGAGATCGAGGCTGTCGTCCTGGCACTCGTCGACATGCCGCTCGTCAACGCGCAGACGGTCGCGGCCACGATCGCGGCGTGGCAAACCGCTCGGCCGCGCCCCGAAATTGCCGTGCCGACCCTCGACGGGCACGGCGGACATCCCATCTTGCTCGGACGGCAGATCCTCCCCGCCGTCCGTGCGCTCGACCCCGACACCCCGCTCCGTGACCTCTTGCGGACGACAGTCCGGCTCGATGTGCCGGTGACCGACGCGGGCATCCGCATCGATCTCGACACGCCCGACGACTTGCGGCACCTACGCGACGCCTGAGAGTGCGAACGCGCAGCCGCACACCGAGCGCTCCGCTCGCGAAGTAGCGGATCGCGGGTACACAGGCCGGATACCCTCACGGCGTGAAGATCTACCTCGCCTCCCCCCGCGGTTTCTGTGCCGGTGTGGAATACGCCATCGAGATCGTCGAGCGCGCGCTCGAGCGCTTCGACGGCAAGGTCTACGTGCGCCACGAGATCGTCCACAATCGCCACGTCGTCAGCCGCCTGGAGAAGATGGGCGCTGTGTTCGTCGAAGAACCGCGCGAGATCCCCGAGAACGAGGTCGTTGTGTACTCCGCGCACGGCGTCTCACCGCGAGTGCGCGCCGAGAGTCGCGAGAAGGGCCTGCGCGAAATCGACGCGACGTGCCCGCTCGTCCGCAAGGTGCATGACGAGGCCATTCGGCTGGCCGGCGAGGGCTACCAAATCCTGCTCATCGGCCACGAGGGCCACGTCGAGGTCGAGGGCACAAAGGGCGAGGCGCCGGATCGGATTCGCGTGGTCGAGACCGTCGAGGCAGCCGCGGCGCTGGACGTCGCCGATGCCGAAAAAGTCGCCTACCTGACGCAGACAACACTGTCGGTGGACGACACGGCGCAGATCGTTGCAAAGCTGCGGGAGCGCTTCCCCGCCATCGTCGGGCCCGCGAAGGACGACATTTGCTACGCGACGCAGAACAGGCAGAACTCCGTCAAGGAGCTCTGCAAGCACGTCGAGGTGGTGCTGGTGGTCGGCGATCCGCACTCATCGAATAGCAACCGATTGGTGGACGTGGCGCAGGGACAGCAACGCGTCGCCTTCTTGCTCCAACACGCCGGACAGGTCGAAGAGCGGTTGGCGCTCGCCGAGAAGCGTCTCGGGCGCCCCATCGAAGCCATCGGTCTCACCGCCGGCGCCTCCGCACCCACCGACCTCATCGATCGCGTCCTCGAGAAGTTGATCGCACTCGGCGGCGAACACGCGGACGAGATCGTCACCGCTCGTGAACGCATCCACTTCGCATTGCCGCCCGCGCTTCGCGATTGAGTTGCACGTGACTGAATTGGGCGTGGAATCAGGACACCTTCGGCAGAGTTCGGAGGTTGGCGTTGACTGTGCTGCCGCGTGCGCTCCGAACTCTGCCGAAGGTGTCCTGACTCCGTATCGATGGGCCTCCCATCAGCCGTGCGGGTAGCTTGTCGGCATGGACCTGCGACTCGCTGACAAGACGGTTCTCGTGACGGGCGCATCGGGGGGGATCGGCCGCGCCCTTGCGGAGGCATTCGCCGCCGAGGGCGCGCGCGTCGCCTGCCACGGACACGCGCGCTTCGACGACATGCGCCGCTGGCTCGACGAGCAGCCGTGGAACGCGCGGGCGATCGCCGTGAACGGAAACGTCTGCGATCCCACCGCCATGGACGCCGCCGTCGCAGCCGTGACAGCGGAGTGGGGCCGACTGGACATCTGCATCGCCAATGCAGGTGTCTGGCCGCCGGGGGATGTGCCGCTCGGGGCGATGGACCCGGAGCGTTTCCGACGCACCATCGAGATCAACCTGCTGGGCGCCGCCTGGACGGCCCGGTCGTACCTCGCAGCGCTCGCCAAGTCGGGGCCGCGCGCTGATGGCGATGGCGGAGCGCTCCTCTTCATCGGGTCCACGGCGGCCCGTTTCGGCGAGCGCGACCACGCCGACTACGCGGCGGCGAAGGCCGGGCTCGTTGGGCTCATGCTCTCGCTCAAGAACGAGATCGTCCGGACGGACCCCTTCGGCCGCGTGAACCTGATCGAGCCGGGCTGGACCGTGACGCGCATGGCGCGCCCGGCGCTCGACACGCCCGGCAATGTGACCCGCGCCGTGCGCACGATGTCGCTACGCCAACTGGCACGCGGGAAGGACATCGCGCGGGCGGCGATCAGCCTCGCCTCGCCCGCTCTGTCACGACATGTCACGGGGCAGACGATCACGGTCGCGGGGGGCATGGAGGGGCGCAGCCTCTGGGACGACGCAGCGATCGACGAGGAGTCGATCAAGGACCGCGCCGGTTACCGCGCCGACGATTGAGGCACGCGGCCTCTCACGCGCTGCCGAGAAGAAACGTCGCCAGGTGGGCCGCCGTCCAGTCGGCCTGCTCGATCGCAACGGTGTGCGCGCAATCCGCGATCTCTTCGAAGTGCGCATCCGGCAGCAACGCAACCAACTCGTCGTTGAGAAAACGCGGGACAACGATGTCATCGGCACCGCGCAGGATCAGCGTCGGGTGTGGGATGCGCCCGAGTTCCGCCGGCGTGAAGTCGCCCCCCTCAAGGAGCGTGTCGGCGAGTAGGCGGCGCATGCTCTCGGGGTGGTTCCGGCGCACGAACGCGGCGAGCATGTTGGCATGCATCCACTCGTGCTTGGCGAGCCACGTCTCCCCGACGATCGACGGCGTCACGATGCGGAAACAGTGTTCGAGCCCGCCGATGTTGAGCGCGTCCAGCCAGCCCTGCACGATCCAGCGGCGCAGCACCGTCTCGCGATGCGCAGCCCCGATCAGGACCATACGCCGTACGCGGTCGGGAGCCAGCAGCGCAAGCCGCAGCGCGATGCGCGATCCGAACGAGAAGCCGCAGAGATCGACGCATGGCAGTTCCAGCACGTCGAGGAGGCCGAGCAGGTCGTACGCGTGATCGATCGGGCGGGAACCGGGCGGTGGTGGTGACGAGCGCCCTTGGCCGGACGCGTCGTAGACCAGCGTGCCCCGCCGTCCCTTCAGCCGATGAACCTGCTGCCCCCACGCCACTGTGGTCTGCGAGAGCCCGTTCAGAAAGACGACCGGCGGCATCGCTGGTGGACCCTGCGGCCGCAGCATGTAGCGGATCTGCCGACCGTCCGGGAGGGTGTGCGCCTCCATCAACGGCCTCCCCGCCCGGCATCGCGCTCTCCACCGGTGGCTCGCATGCGCTGAGCCTCGCACACCACGCAGAGCATGCCAAGCTGACGAGAACCGGAGCGACGCTTCTGCGGTTGGACGCTACTCTTCCTCAGGAGGCTTCTCGACATGCCCATCTCATTCATCGCCATCGCAGCCGTCGTCGGCGTGGCCGTTCTGGCCCTGGTCATTGTGCTCACGCGCAGCGGCGGCTGAAGCTAGCCGCAGCGGTCGCCCGTCGGGCGACCATCTCATTCCCCGCGCGCTCCGCCACGGTCCGCGCCGCTGAGCGCCGATCGGACACAGCGACGGACTCTCGGCGGCGGCGTCGTCAGGCCTTCTTGGCTGTCTTCTTCGCCGTCTTCTTGGCCGACTTCTTCGTGGTCTTCTTCGACGCCTTCTTGGTCGTCTTCTTCGCTGTCTTCTTGCGGCGCTTGCTCGGGCCACGCGCCTTCGCCTTGGCGATCAGGTCGATGGCCTCATCCAGCGTCAACGCCATCGGATCCGCGTAGTCGCGCGGCAGAGAGCCGTTGTGCGTGCCATCGGTCACGTAGGGGCCGTAGCGCCCCTTCAGCAGTTTGATGTCGGCTCCACCGAGCAACTCGACGTTCTCGAAGACCTTGATCGGCTCCGCTGTCGCACGCGCGCCGCGACCGCGCTTCTCCTGAGCCAGTAGAGCCAGCGCACGCTCAAGTCCGACCGTCATCACGTCGTCGGTGGCCTCGAGGCTGCGGAAGTCGCTGCCGCGCTTGATATACGGGCCGTAGCGACCGATCCCGGCCTCGATCAGCTTGCCCTCGGCGTCGTTGCCGAGTGGGCGCGGGAGTTCGAGGAGCTTCAGCGCCATCTCGAACGAGACGTCCGCCGGCTGCATGTCCTTCAGCAGAGAGACCATCTTGGGCTTCTCGGCGCCCTTCTCCTTGCTGCCCTTGCCCAGTTGCACGTACGGCCCGTAGCGGCCTGACTTCACGAAGACAGGCTTCCCCGACTCGGGATCCATGCCGATCGGCTCGGCGGCCTTCTTGGCCGCATCGATCATCTCGCTCGCGCGAACCACCGAGAGCTCGTCCGGGCAGGTCTCGGAGGGCACGTTGCCGTTGTCCTCGCCACGCTGCAGGTAGGGACCAAAGCGGCCGACACGAACGACCACCTCGCGCCCATCGCCGTCCTCGCCGAGCGGGATCGTGCAGACCGTCCGAGGATCGATGTGCTCCATGCTCTTGTCGAGCATCGGGCGCAGCCCCGGGGTGGCGTCGCCGTAGTAGAACTCCTTGAGGTACGGCAGCGACTCGCGCTCGCCGCGGGCGATGGAGTCGAGGCGATCTTCCATCCGGGCCGTGAACGCATAGTCCACGAGTTCCGGCAGGTGGTCGCTCATGAGTCGGACGACCGCGAACGCCGTGAACGTGGGGACGAGCGCGTTGCCCTTCCGGAACGAATACGACTGGCTCAGGATCTTCTCGATGATCGACGCGTACGTCGAGGGGCGGCCGATGCCCGACTCCTCGAGCGTCTTGACCAGCGTGGCCTCGGTGAGCCGCGCCGGCGGCAGCGTGACGTGCGACTCGGCCTCGATGCTGCGGAGATCGAGCACGTCCCCCACCGCGACCGGCGGCAGGATGACGTCCTTGTCGGCGAGCGCCGCGCCCGGGTCGTCGCTGCCCTCGACGTACGCCCGCAGGAAGCCAGGGAAGTCGATGACCTTGCCGCTCGCCCGGAAGACAACCTTGCGCCCCACCGGCGTCTCCGCCCCGGTCACCGTCCCGGCGATGTCGATGACCATCCGCCGACCGCGCGCATCCGCCATCTGACAGGCGAGCGTGCGCTTCCAGATCAGCTCGTAGGCGCGAGCCTCGTCCGGGCCGAGCTTCTGCGCGACCTCCGCGACGGTCCGCACGCGATCGCCCGCAGGCCGGATCGCCTCGTGGGCCTCCTGGGCGTTCTTCACCTTGCTCTTGAACGTGCGCGGCTGCGGCGAGAGGTAACTCTCGCCGTAGGCATCCACGACCGCCTTGCGCGCCAGGGCGATCGCCTCGGACGATAGATTGACGGAGTCGGTTCGCATGTACGTGATGAAGCCGCTCTCGTAGAGCCGCTGCGCTGCACGCATGGTGCGGCGCGCATCGAAGCGCAGCTTGCGGTTGCACTCCTGCTGCAGCGTCGAGGTGGTAAAGGGCGCGGCCGGTTTGCGTGCGTAGGGCTTCTCCTCGGCCTTCACGACCGAGAACGACGTGGCGCCGCACTGGCTGCGGAGCGACGCAGCGGCGGCGGCGTCGAGCAACTCGACGCCCTCGCGCTTCAGCTTGCCGCTGTCAGGGTCGAAGTCACGTCCCTGTGCGACGGGGCGACCGTCGATCGTCCGGAGTGCGGCCTTGAATTCGCGGTCCTTGGCAGCACCGGCCTCCTGCGCGCCGAAGAGACCGGTCAGATCCCAGTATTCGGCCTCGGTGAAGCGCATCCGGGCCCGTTCGCGCTCGACGAGCATCTTGATGGCGACGCTCTGCACGCGCCCCGCCGAGAGGCGCGGCGCGATCTTGCGCCAGAGCATCTGCGAGACCTCGAAGCCGTAGAGGCGATCGATGATGCGGCGCGCCTCCTGCGCCTCGACCATGTCCGCGTCAATGTCGCGGGTGTCCTCGAGCGCGGCGGCGATCGCCGTCCGCGTGATCTCGTGGAAGACCATCCGCTTGACGGGGATCTTGGGCTTCAGAAGCTCCAGCAGATGCCACGAGATGGCCTCGCCCTCGCGGTCTTCATCGGTCGCGAGATAGAGGATCTCACAACCCTTCATGAGCTTCTTGAGCTCGGTGATCTTCGCCTTCTTGTCTGCCTGCACGATGTAGATCGGCTGGAACTTATCCTCGACGTTCACGCCGAGATGCGCCCACTTCTCAGCCTTGTAGATGGCCGGAACATCGGACTTCTTGGTCGGGAGATCGCGCACGTGGCCGACGCTCGACTCGACGATGAAGTCATCTCCGAGAAAACGACGCAGGGTCTTCGCCTTGGTGGGCGACTCGACAATGACGAGGTACTTCGGCATGGGCTCTTTTCGCTCTCGTTGGTGCGGTATTGGGCGGGGCGCCTGGAAACGCGCCTTCACTCCGCTCGCCCCGAGAATGGAAGCGGGACGTGCCCCTATTCTCGGTCCGTGCGGGCCAAAGGGTTAACCGACGGATCGACAGTGCCCGGTCGTTTTCTCCACCCGATTCCAGAAGGATCATCTTGCCCGCACCCTTCCACACGGGTCCTCGCGACGTGCTGGTAGCATGCGCACCGCCCCCAGAACCGACCTGGATCGGAGACGTGACATGACCATCGAGAAGGACCTGCTGGAGATCCTCGCGTGCCCGGAGAGCCACGCGCGCTTGGTCTCGTTCGATGACACCGCGGGAAGCTGGCTCGTCTCCACCGATGCCGCCACGCGACGGCGCTACCGGATCAGCGACGACGGTATTCCGATCATGCTCGTGGACGAGAGCGAGGTCCTCGCCGAGGACACGTGGCGCTCGATCATGAGTTCCTGCGGCGTCGAGTAGCAAGCCGGGCGGCAACCAAGAGGGCGCGGCAACGCGGGCTGGCAACGAAGAGGCCCGACAACGAAGAGGACCCCACGATGCAGGCCTACAAGCGCGAGTTCATCGAGTTCATGCTAGAGAGCGGCGTGCTGCTCTTCGGCGATTTCACGACCAAGAGCGGCCGCAAGACGCCGTATTTCGTCAATACCGGCCTCTACCGCACAGGCGCTCAGCTCGCGCAACTCGGGCGCTTCTACGCAGCGGCGGCCACCGAGCACTTCGGTGACTCGTTCGATGTCATGTTCGGCCCCGCCTACAAGGGGATCCCGCTCGTGGCGACCACATCGATCGCGCTGGCCGCCGAGGGGCGCGACGTGGCGTGGTGCTTCGACCGGAAAGAGGCGAAGACCCACGGCGAAGGCGGCAGCCTCGTCGGGCACAAGCTGGCCGACGGAGATCGCGTTCTCATCGTCGAGGACGTGACGACCGCGGGCACGTCGATCCGCGAGACGGTCCCGAAGATGCGCGCGGCCGCCGATATCCGCCTGGCCGGCCTGCTCGTCTCGTGCGATCGGCGCGAACGCGGCACGGGTGACCGCGCCGGTCTCGACCAGATCGCCGATGAGTTCGACATGCCGACGCATGCCATCGTCACGATCCACGAGGTCATCGAACACCTGCACGGTCGCGAGATCAACGGCAGTGTCGTCCTCGACGACGAGATGAAGGCCTGCATGGAGGCCTATCTGGCCGAATACGGCCCGCGCGCCGCCTGAAGCGCTGCCCCAGAAACGCCGGTGCCGGAAGTGCGGTTTCCAGTACGTGCCGCGCTCAGTACGTGAATGAAGCGTCACTCGCAACGGCCGGCAGCACGCGCATTGCCTCGTAGTACTTGCCCACCCAGAGCGAGACGTCGAGGTTGCCCTCGGCGTCGATGCCCGTGTGGTCGCCGACGGCGCGGATGCTGAATTTCCCCGTCCGCACGTCGAGTGTGAACTTCTTGATCGCCCCCGCGGGGCCGTACGTCACGCGCGTCCCCTGCACGTCGATCGGACCGTCGCGCCAGAGCCCCGCCGCGTCGCCGACACGCACCTCGACGATGCTCGGAATACCGGGCAGGTTGGATTGCAGAAAGCGCCCACGGACGTCGGTGCGGCGGCCGCCTAGATGGGATCGGCTCTTGACGCGTTCGATGCGCAGCGCGCCACCACGCGGCGCGGTGCGACGCCCGGAAAAGCGTCCCTTCGAGAGTCGCACGTCCTCGGAGACGAGCAGATCGCCAAGGGCGAGTTCGAGTCGCACATCGCGCGGCAACTCGGGCAGATCCACGTCACGCAGATCCAGGGTGATCCGGGCGCGTGACGTTCCGCGCCGGGTCGGCACGAAGGTCACGTTCGTGGACCCGGTGAGCGCCACCGACGTCGCTCCCACGGGGCCTGCAAACGCAACGCGCATGCGCTCCGTATACGGGGCCTCGGTCTCGCGCACGATGAGCGACAAACGCTCCGCATCGGCCTCGACCAGCCGCACGCCCACGTCGATGTCGGCCTTCAGCGTCAATCGATCCCCGAGCGGCTTGCGCGAGTCCTTGAGCTTCAGTTTGGACACGAAGAGGTGCGGAGCGCGCGCGTGTAGGGGCCCCTCGAAGCGCGGACGGAGGCGCAAGCGCCACGCCTCGACCGTCGCGGGCACGCCCGCCGCATCCTCGACGTGGAGTCGCCAGACGCCCTCGTAGGGCCGATCCACGAACCGCGCGAGCGGCTCTCGCGCCCGTAGAGTGCGATCGAACGAACCGACGAGATCCGCGCCGCCGGCGCCGCCCTCCCAGAGCGTCACGAGCGTGCCGTCCGGCGCCTCCAAGGCGACGCGGAGCCGACTGCGGTCGGCATGCCGCACCGTGAGATCCAGATCCAGATCGCCGATCGTCGGACGTGCGGGATCGATCGCCGGCACGGCGACGTCGAAGGTCGTCGCGGTCTGCGCCACGGCAACGCCGGTCGCACCGTCGAAGCCCACCTCGGGCGGTGGTGCGCTCCGGGGCGGCAGCACGAAGTCTGCTTTCACATTCTCTGGACGGCCGAAAGCGAGCGTGTCGCCGGTGGTCGTCCGGTTGCCGAAGATCGCGGACGCCTTCCCGGGCACGCCGCGCGCGGTGATCGTCACGGGCCCCGTGGAACCGCTCAACGGGATCGCGTAGCCGCCTGACGTGGACGTGATGGCGAAGAAATCGGAGCGATCCACGTCGACACGAACGCCAGCGAGGCCCTCGCCCGTGTCGTATCGGCCGTTGCGGTCGCGATCCTCGTAGCAGACGCCCGTCACGAAGCGTGTGTTCGCAGCTGTCGAGGCCCCCAGACTGACCGTCACGATCTTCGGTCCGAGCCCGCCCGGCGGCGGGTTGTTGCGCACCACGATCCCCACGCCGATCTCCACCATCTGCAAGAACGGCAGATCGCTCGGATTGATGATCGCCTCGCGGTTGAGTAGCGTCGTCCGTCCCGTCGCGGGATCGCGCGTGAGGCTCCAATCGATCGTCCACGAGGCATGCGCGAAGAGGACGTCCGGGGCAAAACCCTGCAGTAGCTGGGCAATCCAGAACGGCTGATAGCCCTGCTGCCGGGCGCGCGAGAGCAAGCCGGGCGCCGTGGGGAAGCTCTGCGCGACAGCATCCTGTGTGCGCATGATCACGCTCCACTGGCGTGAGGCAGCGGCCAGGTCGCGGTTGAAAGCGAGTGCCGGACGCGGGGCGTACGACTTCCAGAGGTCGCGGTTCTCCGCGCGCTTCCAATGCAGTGGATCGTTGGCCTCGAACGCGGACGTAGTGGTCGCGATCGCAGCCGCCCCGTAGTCAGCGAAGAGACGTTCGCCCTCGCCCGCGGGGTCGAGGCGCGCTCGATTGATCAACTCGACGAGGTATTGGATCTCCCCGCTCGGGTCGCCATGGACATACTCCGTCTTCTGCTCCTGCGCGATGGCAACCGCGAGCGGCCGCGGGCTCCCCACGCCGATGCCAAGGGCCAGCGTGGCGAGCGCCACGCGCGCGAACAAGTCTCGTCGTTGCATCGGTCGGTCGTCTCCAGGTCGGGCCCCGGGGCCAGTCTATCCCGGACTGCACGCGGCGGGAGCGCGGGCATGCGGTAGCCTCCCGACGTCGTCTGCCCGGGCCGCGACGCGGCGTCCTTGACCGACGGTAGGAGAACACGGAATGATCAAGCGCATCCTCGTGACCGGCGGCGCCGGATTCCTCGGCTCGCACATCTGCGAGCGGTTGGTGGCGGACGGCCAGGACGTCATCTGCCTGGACAACCTCTTCACGAGTCAGAAGTCGAATATCGAGCATCTGCTCGGGCGCTCGAATTTCGAGTTCATCCGGCACGACGTGACGCATCCGATCTTCCTCGAGGTCGACGAGGTCTACAACCTCGCCTGCCCCGCCGCGCCCGGCCACTACCAGTTCAACCCGATCAAGACGATGAAGACGTCGGTCCTCGGCGCGATCAACGTGCTCGGCATGGCGAAGCGTGTGAAAGCGAAGGTGCTGCACACCTCGACGAGCGAGGTCTACGGCGACCCGACGATCCACCCGCAGCCGGAAAGCTACCGAGGCAACGTCAACCCGATCGGCCCGCGCGCCTGCTACGACGAGGGCAAGCGCGCCGCCGAGACGCTGATGTTCGACTACAAGCGCCAGAACGGCGTCGACGTGCGCGTCGTGCGAATCTTCAACACCTACGGCCCGCGCATGCACCCCTACGACGGCCGCGTCGTCAGCAACTTCATCCGGCAAGCGCTCGCCGACGAGGACATCACGATCTACGGCGACGGCTCGCAGTCACGCTCGTTCTGCTATCGCGACGATCTGGTCGAAGCCATCATCCGCATGATGGACCTGCCGCCCGGCTTCGCGGGCCCGGTCAACATCGGCAATCCAGGCGAGTTCACGATCCGCGAACTGGCGGAGCAGGTGGTCGAGATCTCGGGCTCCAAGTCGCAGATCGTCGTCGCCCGGCCACTACCGGAAGACGACCCGCTCCAGCGCCAACCCGACATCTCGCTCGCGAAGGAGAAACTCGGGTGGGAGCCGCAGATCGCGCTGCGAGAAGGGCTGGCCAAGACAATCGAGTGGTTCCGGTCGGTGGACCTGGACGCATTCCGGGCCCCGACACCGAACTACTGAGTCGGGGTTCCGCCCGACGGCCGTCTCAGATTACCCTCGCCGAAAGCCCTGGCGGCGCTGGGGTCGGTCGCCGCTACTTCGACAGCACGAAATCCTGCGGCCCCGCGCCCGCCTCGACTGTGAGGACTTCTGGTGCGGCCCCCGGGTGATCGCGGCGCATGACCCAGATCCCGAACGGTAGTTCGAAACGGGCCACTCCGCGCTCGACCACGCCAAGCCAGAAGACGGTCTTCCCGCCCTCTGCGCGGATGACAATGCCGTCAGCAGGTCCGGTCACCAGGACGGTCCGGCGGTCGGTGCCGGGACGATCGGGAAGTGGCGCGTCCGGCTTGTCGGACACGAGATCCGCGACGCCCTCGCCCCCCTCAGGCACGGTCGCCTCCACCCACGGTTCACGGCCACGCGTCCGGACCAGCTTCACGCGCCAGCGCCCCGCCCGGAGCCCATCGATCCGGTAACGCCCGGCGGCGTCGCTCCACGTGAAGGCCGAGAAGCGGTCGCCGAGTTCGCCGCGCAGATCGACGATGAGCATCCCCGAGAGTGGTGCGTTCTCTTCGTCGTGAGCACGGCCACGCAGGGAGCCGCGACTGTTGCCGGTGCTACGCCGGAGACGCCACGTCGACGGAGCACCGGCGTACGCGCGACGCACCGATCGGTAGCCCGCCGCACGGACCGCGATCTGGGTCACTTCATCGCGCCGCTGTGTCACGCGCACGCGGTACGAGCCATCCTCGCCGACCACAACGCTCGTCCAGCGCCGCCCAAACCCGTCGGCGGGAACGAGCAGGCTGATGACCTCGGCGCCCGGAATCGACTCGCCGGTGATCGCATCGACGACACGCCCGACGTGGCTCGTCGCCCCGGTGCCGACCCGCCCCCCAGCACTCCCGCCAATCCCGAGAGTTCCGACCCTGCTCTTCAGTCCGGCGAGATCTGCGTCTGCGCGCATGCGCCGCAGAGTCTCGGCCTCGGCCCGATTGGTCGCACCCGCCTCCGGCGACGGCAAGAACTTGGCCCGACGGCCCACAAAGCGCGACGCCGAGATGAATGCGTCCGGCTGCGTCGGAACGTCCCCTCCGCCGGGCGCGGCGACACGGAGGTCACGCTCCGTCGCTGGCTCGCGAGCGTCATCGCTCTCGCTGGCGGCTCCGGCAGCGATCCGATCCGAAGGTGCCGGGGGGCGATCGGGAGGACTCCGAGGCCGAGACTCGTGCAGCACGAAGACAGCGAGCAGCGCGCTGCCGAGGAGCCCGGTCAGACACGCTGGCAGCCACAACCAACGCCACTTGGATTGTCGCCCTCGCACCATGTCGCCAGTCTACGCGATCCGCGATCGCCGTGCGACCGGTTCAACGGGCGGGTGTGACCTCGCCCATTCCGTCGATCACGCTCTCGACGGTCGGATCGCCGGAGTAGATGATGTCGCCCATCCCCTCGACACGGGCGTCGAGGGTGTCCGTCACGTGCACGGTCGCATCGCCCATTCCCCGCACGTGCACGTTGCCCGTCTTCGCGATCAGGCCGGAAAGGCGTGCGTCGCCCATGCCTGTGATCGTGACGGTCAGTGCGTCGACGGTGCCGTCCGCGACGATGCTGCCAGTCCCGCCGACCTCGACGGTCAACACCGCTGCACGGACGCCGACAATCGTGATGTCGCCGAGCCCGGACGCTTGCACGTGGTCGATCGCAGGCATCACGACGGATGCGTGGAGCGCAGTTTTTGCGTCGAACGAACCGCGCGTGGAGAAGACGAGCGTGCCGTCGCTCACGTCGGTGGAGATGAGCGGCAGGATGTTGTCGTCCGCCCGGAGCATCACAGACCAGTCGTCGCCGATCGTCACATCGACGTCGATCAGCCCGTCGGTCTCGATCCCCGTGAAGTCACGCAGCATGCGTTCTTGCACCGTTGGGACGCCGGACCCCTCGACGCCGCCGCCAGCGAGTCGGATTTCGCTGATCGCGCGGTCGCCGAGGAAGGCCGCGCCGCCGCAGCAGACGAATGCCAGAGCCATGAGCGAAGCAGCCACGATGCCGGCGATCTTGAGCGCGCTCTTCCCGCTGTTCGACTGTCCCCCGCTCTCCGACTGTGACCCGCTCTCCGACTGTGAGTAGTCCCCGTCCATCGCACGCTCCTCTCGCCGGTCGTTCGTCTGGATCGACCCGCAGGCACGAGACGATCACGTCGCTTCAGGAAACCGCCGGAGGGCGTCGGCGGTTCGGGCTCCGCTCCGCCGTGGTGCGCTCAGGACCAAAACGGCTTCGCGCGCAGGAACGAACGCACGCTCGCTGCTATCCGCGGCTCCTCGATCGCGAGGGCATGCTGGTGCCACCCGAGAACGACACCGCACACATAGCGGAGATCATGCCCGCCCTCGCGCTCGGAGCGCGCGATCAGGTGCGCGATGTATTCCTCGGCGACGGCCACGTCATTCAGATAGCCGAGCACATCCTGCAACCCCGCGAGGCGCGTCCCGTACGCCTTCGCAGCCTTCGCCGGGTAGAGCGTGCGGAAGAACTCGCACGCGTAGCGCAGCCGCTTCACGTCCTTGCGCAGTTCGTGCTTCTCGGCGATCGGCAGATCCATGTAGCGGCGGGCCCGGCCGACGACCTTCTTGTGGCGCTGCGCGAGAAGCCGGCACGCGAGCTCGGGGACCGGGCGAAAGAGGAGCGCCGAGTCCTGGCTGAGCGGCTGCTTGCGAACGTCCTTGTTCGCGAGCCACGCGGAGAGATCGAGCACGAGAGCGGTGAACCGACGCGAGGCGACAGCAGCGCGCGCGGCCGCGCGACCGATCTTGCGTTCATCCGCGATCAGCGCCATCAATTGTGCAAACTCCTCGGCAGTCCCCATTCCCGCCGCACCCATGTGCGCGGCCACTGGCCCGATGATCTCCTCGGCCTGCACATCCGCGTCGCGCGCGCCCCCGAGTTCGCCGGTCAGCCAGCGCACCTCGTCGTTGAGAGCGCTGCGCTGCACGTCCGGGATGACGCGCTTGAAGAGAGTGAGCGCCGAACGGAGCCGCCGCAGCCCCACGCGCATCTGGTGCACCCCCTCCGGATCGTCGTTGACCAGCACCGGCCGTTCGTTGGAGAGGACCTGATCCAGGCAGCCCTGGACAACCTGTGCGAGCGAAGTCTCGACGGATGCGCTCGGCTTGAGCGCCAGCCCCTTCGCCTTCACCGGCTGTGGGAGAAGCCCGTCCAGCAGGCGAAATCCGCGTGCAGCCTTCGTGTCCGTCGAGACGCGCACGGCCACCGTCTCGGCGATCGCGCGCGCGACTTCGAAGAGCTTCGCGGGATTGCCGGTCTTCAACTCCAGTTCCAATTCGCAGACGTGATCGACGGGACGCGTGGCGTCCACCGAGGTTTCTGCGGTGTTCGCGGCATGCGGGTCCCCCGCGGCATCGGTGACACCACCCTGGTCGTGCAGCCCCTCGACCGTGCCCAGATCGACGTCCATCACCGCGGTGGCGCCATCTCCCAGATCGAGGTCGCGCGACACCCGTGTCATCGTCGTGACGAACACCGGGCGCAGATCGGAGCCGATCAGCTTCTCGACCATGGCGCGCAAGTCGGCAGCGCCGATATCCGCCGTGGTCGGAACGTCCGTCTGCACGGGCCCCTCCCACTCGCGCCGGACGAGCACGCCGCCGAGCGTGGTCTGGCCCGCCTTCACGCAGAGGAGGCGGGTGCGCCCGACCCGGCGGATACGGACGGCGACACCCGCGCTCCGGAGACGCTGATCCGGCGTGTCGAAATACGTACTGACCAGCTTCCGGCGCCGGGCTCGGCCACGCACGCGCGAGCGGACCGCCTCGAGACGCCCCAAGCGGCGCGCGTCAGCCTCGGAGAGGGTCAGTTTCAGCTCGATCTCGTGCGACACGCGTCCCCCTGGTTGACGATTGGCGTCCCATGATACGAAGCGCGACGGCGCGCGTCACAAAGGCGCTGCCCCGGAGTCGCGAAACAATTCGAGACTCTGCCCGCGCTCGGCAGCGTTCGGCGCACGAGGAGACTGGCAGCGGCCGTCCGGTGGCACAGGAGGCGACACCGATTCGGACGGCACTGATCCGGACGACGACGATCCGGGCGACGACGATCTGCGCGCGACCGAGTCCGTCACTTGCGTCCGCTGAGCGCCCGCTCGCGGCGCGTCCAAGGAGATTGTACGTCGGCGAGGCGCGGACGGACCGGCTCAGGCAGGTGCGCGGCGGGCGGTCCACAGACGGGCCGAGCGGGCCCGCGGGTTGCGGCGCGTCTCGTCGCGCGTCGGGCGTTGCGGCGTCTCGGACCATGTGCTCCAAAGCCCCTGCGCGGCGCCCGTGCGCAGCGCCTCGACGACCGGTCGTTCCTCGCCCTCGTGAAACGTCAGGAACGCGACGCGAGCGCCCGGTCGCACGATCCACGGCAGGTCCCTCAGCAGCGCGGCGAGGTGTTCGGTCTCGCGATTGATGACCATGCGCAGTGCCTGGAACGTGCGCGCCGCAGGATGCGGCGTGTAGGGATCGGGCCGTCGGAAGCGAGGTCCGGATAGCCCCTTCGCGGCAAGCACGAGCGCGACGAGGTCGGCGGTCGTCGCGAGTGCGGCGCCCGCTGCGCAGCGCGCGATGATCGCGGCTGCAATCGCTGCGGCATCCGGCTCGTCGCCGTGAATGCGCAGTGTCTCTCTGAGTTTCTGCTCGTCAGCGGAAGCGAGCCACGCCTCCGCTGTCTCGCCACGCGACCGGTCCATGCGCAGGTCAAGTGGTCCGTCGCGCTTGAACGAGAAACCGCGCTCGGCGCGATCCAACTGCATCGACGAGCAACCCAGATCGGCGAGTACGCCATCGACGGCTTCGACGCCGAGTTCGCGCAGTGCTCCCGCGGCACCGGAGTAATTGGTGTGCCGCGTCACGATCGGTAGCCCGAGACTGGCAAGCCGTTCGGTGGTCCGCGCCAGTTCCTCCGCGTCGCGGTCGAGACCAATCACCCGCCCGTCGGGAAGGACGCTCCGCGCGAGGATCTCCGCATGGCCGCCGTGACCCAGAGTGCAGTCGAGCAGGACGGCTCCGGGGGCAGCGTCGAGCGCCGCCGCGATCTCGTCCGGCATGACCGGAATGTGGCTGCCGGCCGGTGTTCCACCACGCTCCACGGCCTTCTCGATCTCGTCCGGGAAGCGGCCCGGGTCGAGTTCCTTGTACTTCTCTTCGAAGCGCCGCGGGTGCGTCCCCCGATAGCGTGGCCGTCTTCGGTGTCGTGGAGGGTCAGCGGGACTCGGGTCGTCACTCACGCACCAAGTGTGCTGCTCACCACGTGTGAAGCAGAGACTTCCCGAGGCGTTCGTCCGCTCCGGTGCGTGCCTCTCGTGAGTGGCCCCGGCCGGGCTCCTCCGATGCGAGGGGGACGATCCGGCGCGTACGTGATCGACCGCGAGCTTGGGTCGCGCGGGATGGGAAACGTCGACGTGGCGTCGGAGGCGGAGGGGGGCGGCGGATCGTGCGCCGGGGCTCGACGTCCGCGATCGTTGCGTGGAAGGTCGTCTATCCGTGTAGAGATCACGAAGACGTGTTCTCCTTGACAGCGTGCAGAGGCGAGCCGCGTCGTGTCGTTGCGATCAGCCCATTTCTTCGAGCGACGCGCGGGCCGCGCGCGGTGGAGGGCCCGAGTCATGAGTGATGAATGCAATTCCTCCGGTGCCGCGGGGGCTTCTGGCCAGGCCCCTGATCCGCACATGCACGCCGGTGAGCGCCCCTATCTGACCGTTGTGAGTGGCGCGCCGCGTTCGGGTACATCGCTCATGATGCGCATGCTCGCCGCTGGCGGGATGCCAGCGTTGCAGGACCATGTGCGCGGCGCGGACACGGACAATCCGAACGGGTACTTCGAGTTCGAGCTGGTCAAGACGCTCGCCGAGGACTCGTCGTGGGTTGCCGGCGCGACGGGCAAGGCTGTCAAGATGGTCTACGTTCTGCTGCGGCACTTGCCTGCCGACGTCACGTATCGCGTGCTGGTCATGCGCCGCAACCTCGACGAGGTGGTCCGCTCGCAGAACAAGATGCTCGCGCGCCTCGGACGGCCGCCGCGCGGCATCCCCGACGCGCGGGTCGTGGAGATGTTCGAGAAGCACCTGGCCGACACCGAGACGTGGCTCGCCGCACAGCCGAATCTCGCGGCGCTCTCGGTGGACTACAACCAGCTCGTTGCGGATCCGCGCCCGGGCGCAGAGGCGGTCGCTCGTTTTCTGAGCGACGGAGGTGCCGAGGGTCGTTCGGAGGCCGTCGCACTCGGCGCGCTGGACATCGACGCCATGTGCGCCGTCGTTGACTCCTCACTTTATCGCAATCGCGTGTGATTTGAGTCATTGACGGGGCGGCGTGAGACTTTCGTCACACCCTGATCGACCTATCGCGCCGAGCCTCGTTTCCGGCCTCGCAGCGACCCAGAGACGCGTGTAGAGCGGGACGTATGGAGGCGGAGAGGTCCGGCGTGCGCGCCGGCCATCGGACGTGTCGCGGGCGGGGGCCCCGATGCTGCTCCCCTCGTAGGGAGGACACGCATGAGGCCCAAACTCACTCGCTGGACACACGTCTCGATCACCATGGCGGTCATGTCGCTCGCGACCGCTGCGCTCGCCGCAGATTGTCGTCCGGGTCACGCGAAGCCGGGCGCGAAGACGACTACCGATACGGCCACCGATCTTGGCGCCGCGGCGGCGCCGCTCATCAAGGAGAGCGACATGGCGCCGCCGGAACGCGCGATGGAATTCGGACTCCGCAAGGCATTCGGCTTCGCCCCACGCAAGGCGGACCCCTTCGACAGCTTCGCGCGCCCCGTGACGAACGTGAGCTTCCATCATCCGTTCATCTGGAGTGAGTTGCGCCCACTCTTCATCTACAACTGGTTTCCGGAGACCGGCATCCTGCAGGGCGGGCGCGTGAAGGTCTACGCGATGCAGATTCACGTCGCGCTGACCGAGACGCTCCAGCTCACAGCGTACAAGGACGGCTACGCGGACTTCGAGTCGGGCGTCTTCGACAACGAAAGCGGCTTCGTCGATCTTGCCGTCGGCCTGAAGTACAACGTCTGGAAGGACATCGAGAAGCTCCGGACGCTCTCGTTCGGGCTCACCTACGAGTTCACCGAACCGGGCGACAAGGACGTGCTCGAGGGCCAGGGCGATGGTTTCTTCGACCTCTTCGGCTCGTATGCGCAGACCTTCGGTGACGTGAACTTCATCGGGACGGCGGGGGTCTTCATTCCGCGCGACTCCGACCAGGACAACCGTGCGTTCCACTGGCACCTGCACGCCGACTTGCCGGTCTCCGACGACTTCGCCCCCCTCGTCGAGGTCAACGGTTTCTCGTACCGAGGCAACGGCAAGCGCAACGCCGGTCTCGGAGAGAACGTGCCGCTCGGGATCGAGGCCGCCGACTACACGACGCTCGGCGCGGGGAACGTCGACGGGCATGACCTGGTCACGGGCGCGATCGGCTTCCGCTACAAGATCTCGGAGGACGTCAGCATCGGCGCCGCGTGGGAGATTCCGCTGACAAGCCGCAAGGACACGATGCAGAAGCGCCTGACGATGGACCTCGTCCTGCGGTTCTGATCTGGAGTCTCGCAGTTCGTCGCGATCCGGACTCTGGCGGTCTGGACTCGGGCCTGAGGGCTCGCGTCCGATAGCCTTCCGCACATGCCTGCACTCCCCCACGTTGCAACACCCGATGCCCGGCGCGTTCCGACGCAGCGGCTACTGGCTGTCTTTCCCCACCCGGACGATGAGTCGTATGGCTGCGCCGGGGTGCTCGCCCGACTCGGGGCGGACCCCGACGCAGCCACCGCGCTGCTCTGCCTGACGCGCGGTGAGGCATCGAAGATGGGGCGCGAGCGCGGGCTCTCGTCGGACGAGGTCGGCGCGTTGCGCACCGAGCGCCTCCAGCGCGTGCAGGCGATCGTCGGCCTCGACCTGCTTGACGTACGCGACCTGCCCGACGGAGGGCTTGCGCGGATGCGCCTCGCTGACGTGGCCCGTGTGGTCGGCGAGGTCATCGACGAATTCCGGCCGCAGGTCGTCATTGCCCACTGTCCGCGCGGGGTCAACGGCCACGTGGATCACGTGGCAACACATTGGGCCGTGCGCCGCGCCCTGGAAGAGCGTCCGGGCATTCGACTCGCGATGGTCGCGTATCGCAAGGACGTCTGCGAGAGCCTCGCGCCGCGGCTGCTCTTCCCCACCAAGGACGAGCAAATCAACGTGACGGTGCACCTTGATGAGCGCGAGACCGCCGCGAAGGAGGCGTGTCTGCGGGTCCACAACGGGATCGTCACGCTGATCCCGGAGCGAGCGCGCGATGGCGGTCCACTGCTCCGCCCCGCGATCGAGGACTTCGACGTGTTGCGAGGCGACTTCGCGACGCTGACAGAGGATCTCTTCGCCGGGCTCTGATCCGCACCGCCCACATGCAGGACGCAGCGTGGGCTCCGGACGCAGCCTCCGGACGCGGCTCCGGACGCAAGGGAGTCAGCCGCTCACTTCCGACCGACGAGATGCGCCCAGCGGCGACAACGCACCGCATTCACTCCATCGCCACGCGCCGCATACGCGTCGGACATCGCGCCGTAGAGTTCGGCGCTCCATGGCTGCAAGAGAATGGCACCTCGGAGACCCGCCAAGTCGTCGTTCTTCGCCGAGTCGGGCAGCGCCGCCAGCGCCGCCAGCGCCGCGCTACGGGCGTCCGCGGCGGTAGGAAACCACGCGCGAGCCTGAGGCAGGTACACGGACTGCAACCACGCTCGCCATTGCCGATCCGCGGCCTCGGGACCCAGGTCGTAGCGAAAGAGCGTCGCGACGTCGTCCCACTTCGCTGGCGCGGCTCGGCCATCGATGAAGAGTCCGAGTACGAGCACGCGGGTCGGCGCAGACGATGTGCGCAGCAGCCAGCCGTCGGGCGCGAACTCCGCCTGCACCGACGCGACACTCTCGTCCCCCTCGAGCATGCGCCGGTAGCCGGCGAGAAACTCCGGTGGATAACCCTCCGTGTTGCCGTCGATGAACGCCTCGCCGCGCCGGCGCACCAGCCATGAGCCGAGGGAGAAATCGTTGATGTAGTGCTCGCTCGTCCACGCGGTGGGGAGCGACTCCAGCAGCGTGACGGGGAAGCGCCCCGCGTGCTCGCCCATGCCGAAACTGCGGTCGCGAGCGACGGAAGGCGCGCCCATCGCGAGTCCGGCGAGGCCCGCAACCCAGACGACGTCGGCGTAGACGAGACCGCGAGCCAGGCGGCCGCCGGCGCCGACGGCCAACGGGAGTGTCAGACCGAGGAGCGCCAAGTTGCGGTCGAGTCGCCACGCCACGGCGATAAGGAGCAGCAACACGAGAGCGTCGCCGATCCGACGCGCGCGGAAGTGAACGACGGCGGCGAAGAGTGCGACGTACGAGAGCAAGACCGCGAGCGCGTGGAAGAACGTGAACGGCGCGCCGCCAGAGAAGGGGGTCCGCAGCTCCGTGACGGCTGTCGCGAGCGGGCCACTCAATTGGCCCAGGACGCCAAATGGGTGCAGCACGTTGTCCACGCCGAAGGGCGAGATCGCCGCCGCGGCGACGCAGGCCAGGCCGGTCGCGGCGACGCGTACCGAACGATCTCCGACCGCCCACGCAAGAAGCACGAGCGGCCCGAGGACCCAGTAGCCGTGCATGGCGGCCCAGATCGGCATCAGCGCGATCTGTGCGATCGTGGCGCGGCGTTCACCGGCCGCGACCCGGGGCAGCAGCAGCAACGTAGTGGCGGTGAAGACGTACGAGAGCCACTCGGCGCGCAGGTGGAGACGATACGAGAGCATCGTCACCGCGAGACACGCCGCCGTGGCCGCCGCCCGCCGATCGAGGCTGCGGCGCGCGAGGAGGTAGAGCAGCGATCCCATGAGGCCACCGAGCGCCATCTTCAACGATGCGAGCGCCGCCGTACCACCGATGCGCTCGGCCGCCGCAACGAGAACCATGAAGCCCCATTTGTCGTTCAGGTAGGCGTAGTCGGCGTTCACCCACGAAAAGACGTTGGTCCGGGGAATGGCGCCGTCGGTGAGAATCCGCTCGCCGCTCGAGAGCATGAGTGGCAGATCGAGCGATCCCAGTCGCGTGCAGCCGAGAAGCAGCCCGAGAGCGATCGGGACTCCGACCGCGATCCATTTCCGCGCGCGCTCGCTCATGGACTACCCTGCGCGCGTCCCGGGAACGGGTGTTCGGGGACAGAGGGAGAACAACAGATCATGAGCACATTCATTCTGGCCCAAGAGTCGGGCTCGACCACGAACACCGTCCAGGAGAAGGCCGACTGGGTGATGAGCCTTGCGGAGAAGCACGGACCCGGCGTGCTCGGCGCGCTCGCCTTCCTGATCGCCGCGTGGATCGTCTCCGCGTGGGTGGCGGGCCTCGTCCGGCGTGGTATGAATAAGGCCAGCATCGACGCGACGCTGACGAAGTTCGTCGCCAAACTCGCCGGATGGATGGTCAAGATCATCGCGCTCGTCTCTGCGCTCTCCATGTTCGGCGTGGGGACTGCGAGCTTCGCCGCGCTACTCGGTGGCGCCGGTCTCGCCGTCGGCCTGGCCTTCCAGGGCACGCTCGGGAGTTTCGCTGCGGGCGTGATGCTCTTGATCTTCCGTCCCTTCAAGGTCGGTGACGTCGTGACGACCGCTGGGATCACGGCGAAGGTCTTCGAGGTCGGCATCTTCTCGACGATCTTTGACACCCCCGACAACCGGCGCTTCATCGTGCCGAACGGGGCGATTTTCGGCTCCACGATCGAGAACATCTCGTTCCACGGGCAACGGCGCGTCGATGTCGCGGTCGGGGTGGACTACTCCGCCGACATCGACCGCACGCGCGAAGTTCTGGCCGACGCGATCACGGGCATCGAGGGCGTCCTCGACGACCCCGAGTCGGCCGTCATCCTGACCGGTCTCGGAGGTTCGTCGGTGGATTGGGTCGTGCGCGTGTGGGTGAACGCGGCGGACTTCTTCGCCGTGAAGGAGCGCGTCACGCGCTCGCTCAAGTACAAGCTCGACGCGGCCGGGATCGGCATTCCGTATCCGCAGATGGACATCCACCTGGACCACCGTCCGAACGACGGCTGACACAGCGCACAGGCACTCCGAAGCGGAGACTTTGAAGCCCCGTGGGCCCCCGGCCAGCGGGGCTTCTCCACGTTGAAACCCCCGCATCGCGGTGCCAGCGTGGAGCGGGCGCACACCGGCCCTGTGACGTAGGTCACGGGCGCTGATCTCTCTCAATACGAGTGCGGGCTCGCTGCTTCGCAGCCATCCGAGACGTGTGACACAGGTCATCTGCCGAACACGCTCCGCGACTGACAATCCTGACTCAAAGCGGGCTCCCGATCCGCCGCGGGAGACTCCCGGAAGTCACCAGGAACGGCGGCGTGAGGAGGCAGTTGATGTCCACGCGGTTGAAGGTCAGCAAACCCCCGTGGAGAGCCCGGCTCTTCCTGATGCCAGCGGCTCTGCTCGCGCTCGGAGCAGCCGTCGCGGTCGCCGGGGACTGGACAGGCCGATCCGAGATCGGTCTTGGCGACACCGCCACGAGTACGTTCCAAGATCGTGCGCTCGGTGGACCCGGCGAGATGCACGCCTATCGATTCTTCGCACCGGCCGGCACCAAGATCGAGGCCACGCTCGCACCGAACAAGGGGAGCAGCGTCGAGGTCCTGCTCCAGATCACGCGCAACGGGAAAGTCGTGCCGATCGCCGACCGGATCAAGGTCAAGAAGCTCAAGGTAACGTTGAAGAAGCTCACTCTCGAAGAGAGCGGCTTCTACGAGTACCGCGTCACGGCGATCCGCGGCACCGGCGCGTACACGCTCAAGACCAAGGGCAAGCTTCCGAAGAAGGCGAAGGCGGTCGTCAAGGAACTGACGTACGCATTCGATGTCGTCGGCCCCACACAACTGAAGCTCGCAACCGTCAAGGGTGCGAAGGGCACAAAGCCTGTCTTCACGCTGCTGACCGGGCCGTCCGGCGAGATCGCGATCGGTGAGCCCTCGAAGAAGCTCAAGAAGATCGATCTGCCGGAGACCGGCACGTACACGCTGACCTACGCCGACACCGCTGCAGCACGCAAGAAGCTCCAGCCCGATGAGTGGGCCGTGCAGATCACGCTGAAGCCCCCGAAGAGCAAGAACCTCCTTGAGCAGCCGACCGGCCAGAACTTCCTGCCCCTAGCGGTGATGGACGTGGGGGACCCCGCTGCCGGCGCCGCTGCACCTGGCTACAAGGGGACCGAGGCCTGCCGCACGTGCCACGCGGAGTACGTGGAGAAGGTCCTCAACAGCTTCCACAACTCGAAGATGCGCACGTCGTTCCGTCAAGGCGCGGCCGAGTACAACGTCCCGCCGACGATCGACGCGAAGTTCCGCGCGGCCGGTGGCACGGATCTGCGTACCGACGCGGACACGGCCGACAAATTCGGCAGCCTCGACTATGCCGTCCGCCTGAGCTACGTCGCGAGTGACGACCTGCCCTACAAGGTCACGATCGGCAACAACACATACGACATCATGTACATGATGGGCGGTAACGGTCCCTGGAAGCAGCGCTACGTGATGAAGATCGGCGCCAGCCACTACATCTCGCCTGTGCAGTACAACGAAAAGACCGGGACCTGGGCGGTCTATCACGGCGGAGACTGGAACGCCGACGGCCCAACCGCGCTCAAGAACTCGTGGGAGCGCCGCTGCGGCGCCTGCCATGCGACTGGCGTTCTGACCACGTTCAACCAGGCGACCGGTGAATACCTGACCGGGTACGCGCAGATGAACGTCGGCTGCGAAGGCTGCCACGGCGCGGGCGAAGCCCACATCGCCAGCCAGGACCCGGCCGACATCCTCAACCCCCGCGATCTGATCGATGGCAGCGCCGACGGCAACGAGCGGGCGGACATGACGTGTGGTCAATGCCACAACCGTGGTAGCGGCGGACTGCCGACCGGCGCCCCGAGCAACACGGGCTATCCCTGGAAGCTCGGAGTCGGGATCTTCATTCCTGGCGGTAACCAGGCCGACTACGACACGTTCTACACGGAGACGACGGGCCAGTACTGGGGCGAGAAGTCCCTGGACTCGCACAACGCGTCCAAGAAACACCACCAGCAGATGCTGGATCTGGCCAATGGCCCCCACGCTCCTGACAAGCCCTGGGACGGCGTCTGCTTCGACTGCCACAACCCGCACGCCGATCAGGACGTCAAGCACATGATGGCGACCGAGTTGACTCACAGCGGCCTCACGTATGACGTCGACAACGACAACAACTCGCTCTGCTTCTCATGCCACAACGGACACGGCGACTACGAGAACGTGTCGCCGACTGACGTGGGCATGATCACGAACGACTTCGCCCCGGCCTCGGTCGTGGACGCGGTCCTCTTCCACATGAAAGACAAGGCGGCGATGCCGATCGACGCCGAGGACTACGATCCGGCCGGAGCCGGTACGGGGCGCTGCTCAAAGTGCCACATGCCGAAGATGGCAAAGTCGGCTGACTACGTCTCCGACAAGGCTGGCAACCCGGTCGGCGATATCCACTCGCACACGATGGAACCGGTCTGGCCGAACCTGACCGTGCTGGAGGACGGCGCGATCACGAACTCGTGCGCGACCTGTCACCCGATCGATCCGGACGACGAAGTCGGACCGATCATCGCTCAGTGGTCCAAGGGAACGGACGCCGAAGACACGACGTTCCACGCGGATACTCCGCGCAGTTTCCAGAATGGCGTCGCGAACGAGCACGGTGCCAGTGGTGGAATGGCCTGCGCTGGCTGCCACACGACTGAAGGCTTCCTCGAGGCCCAGGTCAACGGGACACAGGCAGATCTGATCGAAGACGAGGATCGTCGTAACGACATCGTCAGCCACTCGATCGCCTTCGATGTCGGCATCACCTGCCGCGCCTGCCACGGTGCGCAGCCCGATGGGACGTTCGCTGAGGGCCACAACCCGCTGCGCTTCCCGGCCGAAGAACTCTGTGGCAAATGCCACATGAACGAGACGGTCATGTACGACGACTACGTCGCCGACGGCGAGATCGTACGTCACCCGCAGAACCAGATGCTCCTCGGCACCGAGGCAGGGCAAGTCGCAGGCGAGTCCTACGGGAACTCGTTCCACTCCAGCCTGAACTGCATCGACTGCCACATGGACGAAGAGACCGGCGGCGACCACACGTTCATGCCGCAGGTCACGACGTGCAACAAGTCCGGTTGCCACTCCGCTGACAACCTGACCGATTTCGATCGACTCGCGCTCGCCGACTACGACGGCAACGGCACGGTCGAGGGAATGCAGACCGAGGTGACTGGTGCCCTCCAGGTCCTCCAGGACGCGATCCTGGCGACCGACACCAGCACAGGCGCCGAGGTCACGTACGCGGCGCCCTACTACCTGATCGATGGCGACCGTGCGAATACGGGCGCGCTCGATCCAGAGGCCGACGCGGCGCTGATGCGCGCCATGTTCAACGCCTACTGGGTGCCGTTCGACGGGTCGACGGGAATTCACAACTCCCGCTATGCCCTGCAACTCCTCCAGAAGTCCTACACCGAACTCACGGGCGCGGAGTGGCCCGGCGTTCTGAAGTAGCGATCACAACTTGTTGATCGGGTCGCCCTCGCCGCAGGGCGCCCCACTCCGTCCAAGACCGCGGGGGCGGTGGGCCTCGGCCCACCGCCCTCTCGATTCCCTTTCCCGCCTGTGCGGTGGGAACGCGATCATCCGAACCCATTCGCAAGCAGTGGAGCAGCCATGCCCCAGTCACGACTCCGACTCCTCGCCTTCGCTCTCGCCCTCGCAGGCATTGCGGCATCCTGTGGAGACGCAACGGACACCGTGCCCCCGCAGGACGGGCCGTGGACCGACGTCGCCGTCGCGACCGGTATGTCCGCGGTCGCGCACGGCCAACTGATCCAGATCGGCCTGGAATGGACGCAAGAGTCGTGGGAAGAAGACGTCCACAGCGAGGGCGACGAGCCACACGAGACCTCGGCGCCACGGCGCGAGGAGTACACGCTCGACCTCTCCGGCGGTCACGTCCGGCGCTGGACCGAGGACGGCATCCCCGCAGTGCGCGTGGTGCGCGGCGAAGCCGGCTGGCTGCGCGTGGGCGCGGCGGTCGTGGACCTCACCGACGCCGAGGTGCGTGCGGCGACTGCCGAGGTCGAGGATTGGGTCACGCTGCTCGGGGCCACGGACTCGTGGTCGGATCTCCAGCCCTCCACGGACCCAGGGCTCGATCAGGGCGTCTACATCGTCGGCGGCGAAGGTCGTCCGGACCGGCGCGTGCATGTGAACGCGGACAGCGGACTGGTTGCGCGCATCGAGTATCTTCCTCTCGGGGTGGTCGTCACCGCGCCCGCCGCAGCCGGAACGCTCGTCCCGGGCGATTGGCAGGAGTGGAGCACAGCCGCTGGCATGCGATTTCCGAAGACGCTCGTGCGCTCGCTCTCGCGGGGTGCACGGCAGATCATCGAACGCACGACGATCCACGCGCTCACGCTCGCGGACGACGACGCTGGCACGTTCCCAGCGCGTCCGGACGACGGGGGCCCGGGAGAACTCGGCAATCCCGAGCGTCGCACCGTCAAGAGCCAAACGGTGTTCCGGGCCCAGCGCGAAGCGCGCCTGACGGCGATCCCCGCGCTCCAATTGCGCGTGCGCAGCGCACTCGACGTGACGCTGGCCGATCGACGCGGGCCGGATGTCCTCGAGTTCGAGAGCTACCCGAAAGCAGCTGGAATTGCGGTGTTCTCGGTGTACTGCCCAGTCGCGCTCTCGCACGATGCGGGTGCGGGGAACCTGCCTTCCGACGTGGTGTCGGGCACACAACGCGGCAGCGAGGTTCTCGCATTTCCGTATCGCGGGGCGTATCCGAGCGATGAGTCGCTCCGGACCCGCGTCACGGAGGTCGCTCGCTCGCTCGGACTCGAGCCGGCCGGTCCCCTGCGGTTCGCTGTGCTGAGCGACCCCGTGGAGACTCCTCCGGGTGAGCTAGAGATGGAGATCCTGCTACCCGTGCGCAGCCAGGACTGAGCAACCGGCGGCCGCGAGCACTCCTCGGCGTACGATGTCGCGTCATGCCTGGACAGGCCGATGGTCGGCTGCCGGCGGAACGCGGAGGAGCGCTGCATGCCGGTAGTATTCGGTCAGGGGATGCGACGCAGCGGGACCACGATCCTCTTCGACCTCTTCTGGGGCGACGGGCGCTTCGACTGCTGGTACGAGCCTCTGAACCGCGCCAAGGCCAAGAAGGGCGGCGGGTCGCGGGCGCGCGATGAGGACTACTCCGCTGCCGTGCGCGCCCTGCGCGAACGGCTGGTCGTCACGCGCGACGACGTCACCGATGTGCAAGACTTCAACTGGGGTGCGCCGGACCACTCCGAGGAGGAATTGGTCCCCGGTTGGCCTCCGCATGTGATGCAGTACGTCGGCGAGATGGCGGACGCGAGCGGGGATGTCTTCGTCAAGTTCACGCGTGCGTCGCACAAGCTTGCGGAACTGGCCGCGATCCGTACGGATGCGTACCTGGTGCACCTCGTCCGGGATCCGCGCTCTGTCGCCACATCACATCTCTTCCGCAGTCATCCGAAGTTCAAGGAACGGATTCTGGCCGAGGGTTGCTTCTTCACGATGACGTCGGACTTCAATCAGTGGAAGACCGAGGCAATGGCTCGACATCTTGTCGCGACGCGTGACGAGTACCGCCGCTTCGCCGATGAGCCCGCGTTCGTCCAGATCATGATGGTCTGGAAGGAGCTCTACATCCGGACGCGGGACGACGCGGCGGAGCACTTCGCGGGTCGCCGTGTGCTCGCATGGCACGACGACCTGTGTGCGGACCCGTGGGGCACGTTGCGGGGGATCTACGCGACTTGGGACTGGAGACCGCGGCTGCGGCAGCGGTTCTGGGCCTCGAAGCACGTGCGTCCGGCGCGTCCCTGGCACGATGCGGACAACCCGGAGTGGGAACGCGCGATGGACCTGCTCGATTTGCATGCGCTCGTCGCGGAAGCGCGCGCCGCGTCGCCGCTGGCAGGGGCAGACCGGTGAGGATCGGATTCGTCTCGTTCTGGTTCACGCGCGGGCAGGCGTTCTGCACGCGCGCAATTCGGCAGATCTTCCGCAATGCCGGGCACGAGACGTTCGTTCTTGCACGTCCCGACAAGCTGAAGAAACGGTATCGGGACGACGGGATCTGGGCAGAAGACGGCGTCGAGGTAGCGAGCGACAACGCCATACCGCTCGCCGAGTATGTGTCGTGGGCTGAGCGCAATCGGATCGACGTCTGCTTCTTCGATCAGAACGATCAATTCGCGGAGATCACCGCGCTGCGCAAGGCGGGAGTGATCACGGTCGGTCGCTTCGTCTGGGAGAAGTTCCTCGCGTCGGACGTGGGGCGTGCGCGGGAAGCGTTCGACGTTCTCTATTCGCTGACGGCGGCCGAGCATGCTCGCTACGCATCACTCGGGCTGCTGACGCCGAAGCTCCGCTGGGGCTGCTGGCCGGAACTGCTCGGCCGCGAGGTCGAGCCGCGGTCGGCAGATCAGCCGGTGCTCTTCCACTACCCCGCCGGCTACCTCGAGATCCGACGCGCCATCGAGCCGACTGTGAAGGCGTTTGTGAAGGCGAAGGCCCCGAACGCGCGGCTCGTCGTGAAATCGACAAAGCCGGTCCCCGAGAGGGACCAGATCTCCCATCCTCACGTGACGTATGAACACGGCGACGTGGAGCGCGAGGCGTATCTCACGCACATGCGCTCGGTCGATGTGGTGCTCTCGAACACGCGCTGGGAAGGGCTGGGTCTCCTCTTCTACGAGGCGATCGCCATGGGCCTGCCGCTCATCTGCCCGGACTTCCCGCCAATGAACGAGTCCGTCCGCGATGGGCTCACGGGTCTGACGGTCGAGTGCTCGACGCGCAAGCTGGCGCCCTCGGGTATCCCGGCGGCGGACGCCAACGTGCGCGATCTGGCGCGGAAGATCCGGCTGCTCTCGGATCGAAAACTCGTCGAGAAGATGTCACGCAACACGCTCCTGATGCGCGACCAGGACTTCGACTGGGAGCGCACACGCACTGACTATTTGTGGTTGCTCGAGCATGCAGTCAGTCGCGCGCGACGCTGATACTGCGGCGACGCGATGGATCAATCGTCGAACGAGTAGTCGGCGAGGAAGGGCACGTCGGCGGCGCGCTCGGCGATACGCTGGATCAGACCGTCGGGCCATTGCGTTTCGTTGCGGCTCTTGCGTGGTGAGGGGTAGACGATCTCCGCGGCAGCGCTCACGTACTCGTCCGGTGCAGCGAGTCCCAGGAACGTGCAGACCCGGCGAAGGGTCGTCGCTGCGTCGGTGATGAGATCCTCGTGGCGGACATCCAGCACCGACTCGGAACCGACGCGCTGTTTCAGTTTCACTACGCGACGGACGAGCGCGAAGTGGCGATCCGCGAGCGTCTCGATGTCGCGCTGCGGCTTGCGTCGCTTGCGCGTCGCGATGTTGTCCCACGGGTTGCGCACGACGTGCACGAATCGGAGCGGCACGCGTACGAGTTCACGCAGCTCGTCGATGAGGCCTGGCTCGTCGTGGAGCCGCCGGATCGAGCGACCGCCCTTCTTGTCCCCCACCACGTGCACGCCCTCGTGGCGTCCCTGCCATTGCCCGGGCACCGAGTAGTCGTAGCCCGTCCACTCGCGGCCGCGCTCGGAGAACCGCCGGGCATTCTCGAGGATGACGTGGAATAGCTGCGCGCGCGAGAACCCGTGGTCGAGGAAGTCGAGGGCGTCCAACTCGTGCGCCATGGCTGCGTGTGGGTGGGCGTCAATTAGCGAGCCGACCAGGCTGTGACCGCTACGCGGGTAGCCGATGAAGAGGCAGAACGCACGAACGTCACTCAGAGCGCTCGGCGCGGCGGTTGCGAGTGCGGTCGCCGCGTCACGCAGTGCGTCGAACTGCGCGGGGGTGCGCTCCTTCGCGCCGATCCAGAGACGATCGTCGGCCATCCATGCAGACTATCGCCGGCGCGACCGCGCGCGTCGATCGTTGTCGGCCCTTTCGTTGTGGCGACTCGTCGGTCGAGATACCGTTGGCGCATGCTCGGATTCGGGAAATCGAAGGAACGCCACGCATCGCTGCCGCCGGATGTACGGCTCGCAGCAGTCGACATCCCGCGCGTGGACTTCCAGATCGTCGGCGCGATGAAGTGTGGGACGACGACTCTCCGCCGCGCTCTCGGTGCGCATCCCGACATCCATATGCCTCCGGGCGAAGAGCACTTCTTCGGCAACCATCGCCGCTATCGGTCTGTGTGGAAGAACGGCGTCCTCGACGGAGCCGAATTCGAGAAGACCTACGCCGCGCAGTTCCGATCCGACAAGCCGGTGATCGGCGGCAAGACGCCGAACTACGTAATCTCGACTCTCACGCTCGAGCGCATCCAGCGCTTCCATCCCGAGACAAGAATTGTCCTGATGGTCCGCTGCCCCATCGACCGCGCCCAATCGCATTGGAACCACATGCTCCGCCAGCGTAACAAGGGCCAGCGCCCTGCCTACCTCGTCGGCGAGACGTTCGAGAAGCACGTCGAGCGCGATCAACTCGATCTCGCCCAGGCCCGCGAGCCGGCCGCGGAGATCCGCGGAGCCAATCTACTCTGGCGCGGCATGTACGCGCCGCAGCTCGAGACCCTCCGCCACTTCTTCCCCCCGGAGCAGGTGTTCGTCGGGGCCGTCGAGGACCTCCGCGCCGATAGCACCGCATTCCTGACGCGCCTCTGCGACTTCCTCGGCGTCGACTTCACTCCCGCGATGGCAGAATCCGCAAGCACCGGCGAATCGCGCGCCCCCGGTCACACCGAAAAGCTCACGCCGGCGCAGCGCGCGTTGTTGCGCGACATCTACACGCGGAGCGTCGCGGACCTGGAATCGATGCTTGGCCGCAAGATGCCCAACTGGCTTCGCGCGTAGCGACTCTCGACACCAACAACGGTACGGCTGCTCCACCCGTCATGTGAACACGGTCGTCGGAGGCGCCCGCCAGCGCGCGGCGACGAATTCACGCTCGTCAGATGCGTTCCAGCGAGGTGGGGTCTCCGAGACCTGATCGCCACTCGCCGGCTCGCCAGCCCCCTCCGGCGCATCGGTCGCCGCGCCATCGTCCGCGTCGTCGTCCGCGTCGTCCAGCGCCTGCCGCCCTTCAGGAGCCGGAGCGACAGAAAGTGACGACGCCGTTGCGCCATCCGATTCATGCGGCAAGACGTCGGCAGCATTCCGGGAAGCGCACGGCTCGAAGATCTCGCCCGTCTCGACGTTCTCAAACGTCACACCGCCATCGGTACGGATCACAAAGCGCAGGCAGCCACGATCGAATTGCACATGATGATGCCAGCAGAGCACAACCAGGTTCGCAGCCTCGCGATCACCCCGCTGCGCATGTGGGCGGATGTGGCAGAGTTGCACGAACGTCCCGTTCGGACATCCGGGAAACTCGCAGTGTCCGTGAGCGCGCTGCATGACCTGGCGGTGGACCTCGGCCGGAACGGTCTGGTCATCAGGTCGCTCGGAGGTCGGTCCCATGCGACGAGATCCCGTCTTGCGCTGCCCGGAGAGCCCGTCCTTGTCGTGGCGCTTCAGGAAGTCGTCGATGACGAACGAGAACGCCTCCCCGTCAGAGAGAGAACGCCGCGCGTGCCGACGGGCGATCTTGCGCGCCAGGGCCCAATTGTCTTTCGTGCTCTGTTTGACGTGGAACGTCAGGGGCACAACCCGCTCGCCCTGTTTGATGCGTTCGCGCTCTTCGTGGACCAGGCGCTCAAGGCGATGCTTCGAGAGCGTCTTGGCATACCCGGAGAAGCGCCGAGCGCGCTCGAGTTCGGAGGCGTCGCGCGCAGCAGTCTCGGCTGGGTCCGGCTCCTCCTTCGGCGCAAGTGTCGGGGTCGGTTCAATCAGGCGCCCGACCACCGCGGCGCTCTGCGGAGTCGTCTCTCCGTCGAGGACGCTCTGTTCCATCTCCGGCAACACGTGCACCAAGCGTCCGAGGTTGAGGAGTTCATTCGCGCGTCCCCGCTCGAGCCCCACATGGACCGCCCAGTGCGCCGCCGACGCATGCCCGAACGGAACGAACGCGCGCTCGCGCTCCACTTTCGCCAGTGCTTTCCCGAGGACCACGTCGTGCTCGTTCGCAACGCGGATCTCGCGCCGGGCAACCTCGATCGTCTCAGTCTCGATCGTCTCAGCCTCGATCGCGGCAGTCGCCGTCCCGGTGGGCAACCTGCGGATGTCACCCCCGGGACCGCGTCCGCCCGGTTCACGCGCGCCCGCACGGCCGCTCCAGTCGGTTGGGTTGCTGTCGAAAGTCGGCTGTTCACTCATAACAACAAAACAATAACACGAGGCCCGGACAGCGATCCGATGCGCGAACCGTTCGGGATCCCTCGTCCGTCCCAGCCCGCCGAAACGGGCTCAGGGACCGCCCTACCGAATACGGACCGTGCCGCCACGCGTGACGGTCAGCGTCTCGCCGTCGGCGAGGTAGTACCACGCCGCGTCGATGAGTTCCGGCTCGGTCTGACCGGGCAGACCGAGCCGCCCGCTCGGATCGATCCCGATCAGTGCGACCTGGTGGCGGTCGGCGCTCACCATGAGTGGCTTGAGCATCGTGGGAACGGGCCAGTTGGGCCTCGGGATAGACACGCGCTGCTTCGGAGAGGTTGCGGCCATCACGTTGGTCTGCGCTGGCTTCTGCTTGAACGTGACGATCGTCGATGACGAGCGCAAGCGATCCCACCACTTCTCGCCATCTGACGGGCCCGCGCCGGCGACCTGGCCGACGCCCGCGACGCCGCCGCCGCCGGTCTTGATGGACCCGCGGCCTGGCCGTTCCCGCGGTGGCGCGTCCGACGTTCGGGTGCCGGAACCCTCCCCCGGCGTTGTCGGGCGATCGAGGCGTTCCAGAAGCTTCGAAGCACCCGGCACGTCACGAAAACGCCGGGCTCGCGCGACCGCCCACTTGGTGTGCAGACGCCGCTCCATAGCCCGAGGGTCCGCGCAATGGCACGCCTGGTGCCTCGCCGTCGTGGCGTCGAACGCGTCCGTCAACGCTCCGAGGGTTCTCTTCGGATCTCCCCGGTCCAACCACATCGCCGCGATCTCGATCCGGATGACGACCTCGAGATCGCAGAACCCCGCTTCGCCCGCCAACTGCAGCGCCTCCGAATAGAGTTTCTCGACCGCGCGCCAGTCATCGTTCGTCGAGGCATCTTGATGCAGGCTCACGGCGCCGGAGAAACGGAGCAGGATCTCGCCTCCGCGCCCAACGCGTCCTCCCGAACTCGCAATCCGGAAGATCCCGTGCACAAGATCGATATGACGGTGATCCCCATCGTCGGTGCCGTCGATGAGGAGTTTCGTCGCGAGGTGGTGCGCCGACACGAACACTCCCAGACGCTTCGCGTCGAGATGCCCCGCAAGGCGGGCAATCGCGTCCGCCACGCGCGAGCCCGGGCCCGTGGCGGACGCGCCCGCGACCAGAGAGAACTTATGGAGGTCTCGCACGCCACGCGCGACCTTCTGCTCGGCAAGCAGGTCATCCCGCACGTGCGCACCCGCCGCCGCACGTCCCAACGCATCCGCGGCGGCATCGAAACGCCGCGCGGCGATATGTACGCGCGCCGCTGCAATCGCCGCATCCGGTGCCGCCTCCTCAGCTCTCGCACCAACTGAGCCGACCGCAACTGCCAACCCAGCGACCAGCCCGAGCACGCGTCCAATCCTCACGCCAATACCTCCCCCGCGATCCTCTCCGACTCAGCCGTCGCGACCATCATGCGCTCCCCACTCTATCGCGTCACGGCATCTGCGAACGATGCGCAGCGCGGGAGATCCTCCGGAGTCACAGCGTGATCCCGCGCGTCGGCACGGTGATCGCGACGATCCACACATCCTGTCGGAGTCTCTCCTCGACGGGCACCGATCATTCACCGTGACACGTGTAGGGTGGCGCGGTGCCCGAGACGACTCCGTCCCCCGCCGCGTTCGTGATCCGCAAGCGACTCATCGCCATCGCGGCCCTCACGGTCGCCGCGCTGATCGGACTCGCCGCCGCCGGGCCGATCCCGCAGGACCAGGCGTACCACCTCTTCGCAGACCGGCGGCGAGCCCTCGGCATCCCCAACGCCGGAGACGTCCTCTCGAATCTCGCGTTCCTCTTCACGGGGGCGTTCGGCCTGTGGAGTATCGGATCCCGACGCGCCGTCATCACGCAGCCGTGGGAGACGGGCGCCTGGTCGATCGTGTTCTTCGGCGTCGTCGCGACATCGGTCGGCTCCGCCTGGTACCACGCTGCCCCCACCGACGCATCGCTCGCGTGGGATCGCCTGCCGATGACGATCGTCTTCGCGGGGATCACCGCGATCATGCTTGGCGAACGAGTGTCGAACCGCCTGGGTCGCGCCGCCCTCGCACCGGCTCTCTTCCTGGGTCTGACGAGCATCGCCGTCTGGCGCTGGACCGGCGACTTGCGGCTCTACGCCGCCGTGCAATTCGCCCCGATGCTCGCCATCACGCTGCTCCTGATCTTCGTCCCGAGCCGCTACGACCGATCGCGCGAACTGTGGATCGCGTTCGCCTGGTACGGGGCCGCCAAGGCCCTCGAAGCCGCGGATCACGGGGTCTGCAACGTCACCGGAGTGGTCAGCGGACACACGCTGAAGCACCTGGCGGCGGCCGCGGCGCCAATCTGGCTCGGGCTCTACCTGATCCGGCGGCAACCCGCCCCCGGCAGGCCCAAGTCCGGCCGCTGACCGCTGTCGGGAAGACCAACCCCGGTCAACGTGCCGAGAAAATGACTTTTCCCGAACTGAACCTCCGCCTCATGCGTCCATTTCATGTGGAGGGTGCGCGCGCCATCCGGCGCGGTACAGGTCAGCGGTACAGGTCAGCGGTACAGGTCAGCGGTGCGGGTCAGCAGTGCAGATCAGTGCAATGGTCGTTCTGCGATCACCGGCGTCGAGCGGCAGAGGAGTGCGGACATGTGGGGAAGAGGGACCTCGAGGATGGCTGCGCACGTCGCATCCGTCGCGGTATTCGCTGTTGCGCTCTCGATCAGCGCGACCCCGGCCGACGCCGGGACGCACAAGGACGAGAAGCTCGGCTACTCGGTGATCTACCCCAAGAAGTGGGAGATCATGCCGGTCGCCAAGGGTAAGAACCACCTCGTCGCGCGCTTTCAGTGCAACCGTGAGTTCCAGAACACCGACGTGAACACGAGCTTCTGGACAACACACCGCCCACGACTCGACGTCGTCGTGATCCCGCTGACCGACAAGGACACGCGCGGCGCGAAGGTGAAGAAGACCGACAAGGGTGTCGAGGTCGTCAACGACAAGCTCTATCGCGATCTCAAGGAGTACCTCGACGCCACGTGGCGCCGCGAGGGCGGCTTCCACTTCTCCGAGGAAAAGGACCTCACGATTAACGGCGTCGAGGTCGTTGCCTACGAACTCACGATCGACAAGAACATCACCATCCCAAAGCGGGTCTGGGCCTATGCGTACTACGCCGACGACGCGATTTACGGGTTCATCGGCGACGCCCTCATCCCTCACGAGGACAAGGTCAAGAAGAGTATTCTGTCGGCGCTCAAGTCCGTGAAGCTCTTCCCACGCACCGGCACACTCGAGGGTGTTGAGCGCACCGGCGCCGACGTCATGATCGACGACGAGAACGAGACGAAGGACATGACGTCCGAGGAGATCGCCGAGCGCCGCGACGAGTAGTTCGACCGGCAACGCCGACGGATCGTTGACGCACTCGCGAAGGATTGGACCGTCAAGGACACGCCCCAGTTCACGATCGTCTCGCACGCCGACTCGCGCTACACGAAGGACGTGCTCCGCCACTGTCAGGTGTTCCGAAAGTGGCTCGACGCCCGGCTCGGCTACATCGGCACCGGCCACATCGGCAAGGTGCTGATCAGGATCTGCGCCAGTCGCGATGAGTACAGCGCCTATCAGGACTCCCGCGGTTGGTTCGGGCGGGGGTTCGAGATCGTCACATACAAGGACAACGAGGGCTGGCTTGACTCGAATTGGTCGACACTGAACCGCGGCATCTACGACCAGTGGATGGACGACAAGAACAAGAGTCTGCGACAGGCCGCGCCGCGCTGGATCAGCAGCGGTCTTCCGAACTTCCTCGCGAACGCCCGCAGCAAGGGCAAGAAGATCGAGTTCAAGGCAGACCTCTGGGACAAGTCCCAGGTCAGCACACTGCGTCGTGAAGACAAGCTGCTGCCGGCCGACGCGTTCTTCGGCCTGACGTCCGACGAGATCTTCGCCGACTGGAACAACATGACGCAGGCGCAGTTCTTCATCCACTATCTGCTCGTCGGTCCCGGTTCGAAGTCGGGGAAGTACAAGAACGTGTTCGGCAACTACCTCAAGAACATGATCTTCCTGCTCGACGAAGCCGAAGACGACGACGAGTACGCGAAGCTTCTCGAGGAGACGCCGAAGACCGAGGAGGAGGAGAGTGCACTCTTCCGCAAACGCCAGGAGTTCTGGAAGAACCGTGAGCAGCAGTTTCTCGAATCGCTGCAAGAGCGCACGTTCGAGGGCTGGTCGGACAAGGATTGGAGACGCTTCAACGCATCGTACTGGAAGGAACTGTAGCGCCGTGCGCGGGACGACCTCCCTCGCCCTGGCGGCGACGCTTCTCCTGACCGCGACCGCGACGGCGCGGGCGGGCGACATCCTGCAGCTCAGGGACGGACGCTTCGTCGAAGGCGTTCCGCTCGAGATCGATGGCGATCACATCGTGCTGAAGTACGAGAGCGTACCCGTGCGCATTCCGCTCGATCGCGTCGAGGACTACTCCATCGAGGGCGCGGAACCACCCGAGGCGAAGACGGACGAGGAGCGCGAGAAGCGCGCGTCGGGTCTGGTCCGGTTCAACCGTCGCTGGGTCACGGCGAAGCAGCGCCTGGCCCTGATCAAGAAGAAGCGCGACGCGCATCGCGCCGAGATGGAAGACCTACGCGCGCATCAAGAGTGGCGCAATCGCTATCGGTTCTCGACCAAGCACTTCGAATTCGAGTCCACTCTCCCGCCGTCATTGAACGAGAAGTACTCGAAGCTCCTCGAGGCGTACTTCGCGAAGTTCAAGAAGGTGTGGAAGACGAAGGTCCCGAAGGAATGGGGCAAGCTGAAGGTCTGCTTTTATCACGACCGCGACACGTTCGAGCGGACGGCGGGTGTCTCCGGCGGCGTCCAGGCGTACTACCGGTTCGTCGAGCCGCGCGAGTTGAACTTCTTCTACGACGTGCTTGCGCCCGACGACACGATCGGAGCGATGCTGCACGAGGCGAACCACTACCTCACCGACCTCCTCAGCGACGACTTCCAGTACCCGCACTGGATCAACGAGGCGATGGCCGAGTATTGGGCATCAGCGCGCTGGGACCCCGACACGAAGAAGTGGCAGATCGGCGGCGTTCAGGAAGGCCGCCTGGTCGAGCTGAAATCGGATCTCGACAAGCAGGAGTGGTACGGGCTCCGGTACCTACTCAGCAACGAATCGAATAACTACAAGCACTACTACTGGGGCTGGTCGTTCGTGCATTTCATGCTCGAGACGAAGAAGTACGAGAAGCGTTTCCGGGACTTCTTCACGGCTCTCTCGCGCGCGAAGGGCGTGGAGCGCAAGCGCGGTAGTAACAACTTCAAGCGCGTGTCCGGCGAAGAGAGCCTGCGCCTCTTTCTCCAGCGGATGAAGCTGAAGGAGTCCGATCTTCCGGCGCTGGAAGACGAGTGGCGCGCGTACATCGACGGCCAGAAATCCACGGGCCCGCGCGGGCTCGGCAAGGCCGGGATCTCGGCATTTCGGAGCAATCGCCGACTGCGCGCGAAGCGGCTGCTCGGCGAGGCAATCGCCGCGGGCAGTGACGACGTGGTCGTACATCTTCGCTATGCACAGCTCCTGCGCGCTGATCCGGGCGGACTCGCCGAGTCCGAGAAGCTACTTCGACGAGCGTCCGAGTTGGCACCGCTCACCGCACGCGTCTGGGCCGAACTCGGCTACACGATCTATCTGCAGAAGCGCGTGGAGGAGGGGAAGAAGTACGTGGCGCTCGCGCGCGAGATGGACCCGGACGATCCGTACCTGCTCATCGAGATCCACGATGCACTCGTGGAGCACGCGGAAGAGCGAGCGAAGAAGAAGGCCGGTGGCGAGTGAGAGCCGCGGCGCTCAGCCTGGTCGCCCTCGCGGCTCTCTTCGTCACACCGACGCCGCGCATCCTCACAACGACGGCTCTCGCCGCTGACGACGCGCTCGCGGAGATCGAACGTCTTGCCGACGAGGGCGAGAAGTGGTTCCGCGAGGCCGGCGACACCGACGCACCCAATGCCGATCGCAAGAAGGCCCGCAAGGAGGCGTACGCCCGACTCAAGAAGGCGCGCACGCTGCTCGACGATCTTCTCGACGCGGATCAGAGCCGCGTCGAGGAACTCGACTCGCTCTACTCGCGCATCACGATGATGCTCTTCTGGGTGAAGAAGGAAGCGGCGATCGGGGAGCTCGAGGGCGGCGGCCCCGTCATCCGTTCGGGACCGTCCGGCAAATCACCATCCGGGAAGTCCACCGGCGGAGAGAAGAAGAGCGGCATCGGCGGCGCCACGCGCGCTTCTGGTGACTCAGGAGCGAAGCCCGCGGAGAACGGCGGTGGCACAGGTGCGGGAGAGAGCGCGGCGCCTCCCGAGAACGCAGCGCCCGCGGCTCCGGCTGGCCCGACGCCCGCGGAAGAACTCGCGGAGATCACGTCCTACGAGTCCGCTCATCCCGGCGACGTCCCCGGGTTGCACGATCTGTACACGGCCTTCCTCGCAGCGCATCCGGACCCTGCCTTGGCGGAGTACGGCACCGCGCTCACGAAACGCGAGGCGCTCGACCGCAAGCTGAAGGACGTCTACCGCACGCTGCGCGACGACGATCCCGCAGAGCTCGCGGAGCAGGGCGACGCCGCGATCGGCCCCCTCGTCGCGCAACTCGTCGAGGACTTGCAGCCGGGTCACGATCAGGCGGTGCGCATCCGCGCCGCGGACTACCTGGGTTCGCTCGGATCGACGATCGCGGTCAAGCCGTTGCTCGCGATCCTCCGCGAAGAGAAGGGCGGCGTGATCGCCGACAGCTGTGCCGAGGCGCTGGCAGCCATCGGCGGCCGCGTCACGTGCAATCGCTTGATCCGCATGCGGGCGGACGAGTTCATGCAGGGCTACGTCGTCGAGATCCTCGGGACCGTGGTGCGGCGGGGCGGCCCGGAAGGGCGCATCGCGGGCGAGAACCTCGCCGAGTATGTATTGACGCGCGACGCATCACTGCAGGCGGGCGCCGTCGAGTCGCTGCACGAAGCCGGCAGTGCCGGTGCGCTCGGCCTGGCGATGCTCGTGCACACGGCACCGGCAGCAACACGCGCAGACCTGATCCTGCATCTCGGCAAGCAGGGCGATCCACGTACCGCCGGCTATCTCGCACACTTCATGAAAGCCGGCGTGAGCGGCGTCGAGAAGAAGCACGCGCGCGCCGCCCGCCGCGCCATCGAGTCATTCGGCAAGCCCTGCGTGAAGTACCTGATCCCGGCGCTCGACGAAGAGGACTCGGCCGTGTGGACCGCCGAGATGCTGCGTCGCCTTACGGGCGCGAAGCCGAAGAACGACAAGCGCAAGACCTGGGCGCGCTGGTACGGCAAGCATCGCCGCGAGTTCAAGTAGGGGACGCACGGGCGATCGCTGGCGCGGAATGCGGAGACCGTCCCGCACAGCGTGCGATCGCGACCCGGCACACCGTAGCCTCGCGCCACGAACGGAGACGCCACGATGCCGAACGCGTTGATCGACGTGCTGGAGAACCCCTGGGTCGCGAGCGTATTGATCGTCGTACTCGCATTCTCGCTGGTCGCCGTTGTGCGCGGCGTGGTGCTCGCGCGACTGGAACGGCTGGCGGACAAGACGGACAACGACCTCGATGATCGTCTCGTCCACCTCGCGAAGTCGCTCCTCGGCGTGGTCGTCTTCTTCTCGGCGTCGCTGCTGATCCTGGATCTCCATCAGGTCAAATTGACGCCCTTCCTCGCGGGCGCGGGGATCATCGGGATTGCGATCGGCTTCGCAGCCAAGGAGACGCTCGCCGACATCCTGGCCGGCATCTTCCTGATCACCGACCGCCCGATGCGGGTCGGGGATCGCGTGAAGCTCGAGTTCATCGGACGTGATTGGGGCGGCTGGGGCGACGTCCTGGATGTGGGGCTACGCCGGACGAAGGTGCGCAACACAGACGGCGTCGTCGTGAACTACCCGAACTCCATCCTCGCGACGTCGGTCATCACGAACTTCACGGAAGAGCGCGGGCCGATACGCGTACGCGTCCGATTTCAAGTGGACTACGACGCCGACGTGACGCACGCCATGTCCGTTTCGGCGGCGGCAATCGCGGGCGTCGAGGGCGTGCTCCCCGATACGACACAAGTTGTGGCGCGCTCGATCTGGGACCCGTCGCGCGGACATACGACAGCCGGTGTCCTGCTCGAAGGCCGATATCGCATCACCGACGTCCGCAAGCGCACAGGCATTCGCTCCAACGTTCTCGTGGCAGTTCTTGCCGCGCTGAAGGCAGAGGGCGTGCCGTTCCCGGCTCCGCGTATCCAGATCGCCGGGGCGCCGTCGCCGGAGTAGCGCGTCAGACGCGGGCTCAGGCCGAGAGAGCCAGGAGTTGCGTCACGACTGCCTGCGCCGATTCCGGGTTCAACGGCTTGCTGAAGTTCGTGAGGATCTGGCGGCCAATCACGTTCGCGCCGAGGAACGCGAGTTGGGCGCGCATGGCCGAAAGTACGGACGCGCCGCCCCCACCGCTGAACGTCGCGATCGCCACGACCTTCGCGTTGAACGCCGCGCGCCAGTCGTCGTCCCCCGAGCGGCTGACCCACGCGATCAGGTTGATGAGCGCGGGCGGCGCGGCACCGTTGTACTCGGGGGCCACGAAGATCAATGCCCGGCTCGTGGCCATCTTGTGCGCAATCTCGGGCGCGGAAGCCGGGATGCCGTCCTCCTCGGCCCGCGTCGAGTAGATCGGGAGATCGAGATCGACCACATTCGTGATCTCGACTTCGCCGCCCGCGGCCTCGACGACCGCGGCGAGTTCCTGCGCGAGCTCGACGTTCTTACCGAGGCTGGACACGAGAATGAGCACCTTGGACATCACAGGCTCCCCAAATTGGCGATCTCGCGACCTCTGCTTGCGTACCGAACGGGATCACACGCACCCGAGTGAGCGCACCAGTATGGACGCACGGCGCGAAGCCGACGAGATCGCGCTCTGCCGCCCCGAGCCTCGCTTCGAGGTAGCCCAGCACCCCCGAGTCGTTTCACATGGCGTTCACGTCCGCGATTCCGGCGCAGATCGGCCCCCCTCGGACAGAATCCCCGCCGGATAGCATTCAGGAGACACGATGACCGCCGAGCCAGCCGAGACGACACCTTCCCACGCACGCCCCACCGGTCCGCGCAACGCCCTGCTCGGATGGCTCCGCGTCGGATTCGTGTGGGTTTTCGCCGCCGCGCTTGTCTGGTTCGCAGGGCCGACGCCGCTCGAATGGGGCATCGGCCTCGGGCTGGCGGCGATCGGCGAGTGGATCCGCTGCTGGTCCGCGGGCTATCTCATCAAGTCGAAGAAGCTGATCACCGGCGGCCCGTACCAGTTCGTGCGCAACCCGCTCTATCTCGGGCGCTTCTTCATCCTGTCCGGAGTCTGCATCGCCGCCGCGTTCCCGCCGTACTACGTCAACCTCTACGTTCTGGCGGCGGCGCTACTCGTCTTCTTCTTCTACTACATCCCGCGCAAGGAGAAGGTCGAGCCGGCACGCCTGGAGCGCCTGCACGGCGAGCCCTACCGCGCCTATCGCGACGCGGTCCCGTCGCTCTTCCCGCGGCTCACCCCTTACGGCAACCCGCAAGGCAAGTGGCTCTGGTCCAACTTCACCGAGAACGAGGAGTACAACATGGTCGTTGCGCTCACCGTCTTCTTCGGTGTGGTGGCATTCCACGCGGGCGTGATCTGAAACGAAGCCGCGTCTCTTGACTTCCGCGACGTCTCCTCGCCGCCCCGTTCCGCCAGTCGCCCGCTGTCTCGGCATTGCCCGTAACGCGACCAAGGCGACGGTCTTCGTCATCGAACGCGATTGCGGCACGGTCGTGCGCAAGCAACTGGTCGATCAAGGGCGCGGTCCGATGCCAGCCCTAGGCCGCTACCTGCTGCGGCGTGAAGTCGCCATCCTGCGCATGCTCGCGCCGACCGGACTCGTCCCACGCGTGCTAGCGAGCGGAGACGACTGGCTCGAGATGGAGTTCGTGCCGGGCGAGACGGTCTCATCGCGACGCAAGGACGGGATCTCGGGGGCCGAGGCCGATCGCCTGCGTGCCGCGGTCGAGAGCTTCCACGCGAGCGGCTACGCCCACGGGGATCTCGGGCGGCGCGACCTGCTGCTGACGCCGAGCGGAGGCGTTGTGATCCTGGACGTCGCCACCACCGTCGGCCCCGGCTGGCCCGCATGTCTCGGCCCGCTTCTGCTGGCGTGGGCGCGCCGCCGCGATCGTTACCGTTTGGAGGAGACCATCCGCAAGGCGCAAGAACGTCGCCACGCGGGAAGAACGCACTTCGCCTGACGCGCGCCGTGCGCTTTCGCGTTGCGGCCGCCGCGATCAAGAGCCATCGACCGCGCCGCGCACCATCAGCCGCATTCCGCTCACGTCGTCGGTGAACTCGAAGAGCTCATAGAACGGCACGTGCTCCGGCTTGCACCAGAGGGCGATTGACTCGACGCGGCAGAGTGTCGGGTCGGCCAAGAGCGCGTCCATGACCGCGCGGCCGAGTCCGTCGCGACGCTGGTCGGGCACCACGACGACGTCGAGGACGACGGCCCGGTGGGAGCCATCCGAGAGCGCGCGTGCGAACGCGACGAGCGTGCCGTCGTCGTCAACGATCCCCGCCGTCGCAGTGGAGTGCACAAGGTTCGACGCGACGTCAGCGTGCGTGCGCGCCTGCGCCCACCAAGCCGCCTGGAACAACGCACGGACGCCATCGATCCACTCGGGGCCGACGGCATGAAGAACGCGCATCGAAGACGGAGCTATGCGGCCTCGCCGGACTGCTTCTCGGTGACGACATCACCGCGGATCTCGCGCAGTGCGCGGGCCGTCATCACGCCGACCATCGCCTTGCGATAGCCGGGCGGCAACAACGTCGCCTTGACCGGCTTCGCGGCCTTGCGCATGTCCTCGGCGATGGCGTCGATCGTCGCGTCGGAGAGCGTCTCACCGCGATACTTCGCCGCGATCTCGTCCATCCAGAGTGGGATCGACGCAACCGCATTGGCGACGAGCGAGAGTTCCTCGATGCGGTCGCCATCCATGCGGGCCGACGCGGCGACGGCCAGCTCCGGGAAGTCCCACGCCTCGCGCACGCGGAACTTCTGGTACGAGGCGCGCAGTGTCTTCGCGTCGGAGGGGAGATCCAGCGACACGATGATCTCCTCCTTCTGCTTGACGTTGCGACGGATGCCGTCGAGTGCGAAGAAGTCGCGCAGGAGCAGCGTACGCTCGCCATCGGGGCCGGCGAGTCGCATGGTCCCACCGAGCACCATGAACACCGGTGCCATATCGCCCGAGTAGTTCGCGTAGCAACGGTCGATGGAGCCCTTGACGACGCGGCACTCCGGGCCGTCGGCCTTGAGGCACTTGCCGAGCGCCTTGCGCGCGAAGAGCGACTGGTTGAGCCAGATGCAGCGCGTGTCCACGAGGATGTTACCCGCCAACGTTCCGGTCTGTCGGATGAGGGGCGACGCGAGGCGATCCAGCGTGCGGCGGAAGACCGGGAAGTCGTGGAGGAAGTCCGCATCCTTCTCGATCGCGGCCAACGTGACGCCGCCTCCGACCGAGCCGTCGGCCATGCGCTGCAGCTCGCCGATGTGGCGCAGACTGATCACCGTCGGGTTGGTGTTCAGGCCCCATTTGTAGTTGCAGAGCAGATCGGTCCCGCCCCCCAGATAGTCGAAGCCATCGGTAGCCGCGCGGGCCACACCGATCGCCTCGTCCACACTCCGGGGGCGCGCCAACTCGAATTCGGGCAGGATCATCATCGGACGTTCTGCTCCCACGTCTTGGTCAGTCCGGCGTCGGTCTTGCGCAATCGCCGGATGTGGTCGAAGACCTTCTCGGGGCGGATCGGCAGTTCCATCGAGCGATAGCCCACCGCGTTGTAGACCGCGTTGCCGAGTGCCGGCAGCACCGGGATGAGCGGACCCTCGCCCGCTTCCTTGGCGCCGAAGGGCCCTTCCTTGTCCTCCGACTCGACGATGATCACCTTCATCGCCGGCGTCTCGAAGGGCGAGAGGACCTTGTAGTCGAGCAGGTTCGGGTTGGTGATCCGACCGCGGTCGTAGCGCATCTCCTCGAGCAACGCCTGCCCGAGTCCCATGTGCATGCAGCCCTCGATTTGACCCTCGACCGCGAGACGATTGAGCGCGCGCCCGCAGTCGTGGGCAAGCGCCATCGCCGTGCACTTGATGAGTCCGGTCTCGAGATCCACATCGACCTCGGCCACGCACGCGTTGAACGAATACGCCGGTGCCAGACCCGCGCCCGCACCCTTGAACGTGCCACCCATGCGCGGCGACTGATACCAGCCCTTCGCGATGAGTGCACCGTTGTCGGCGAGCGCCTCGGTCAGCGCCTCGAAGTACGAGACGTGCGTCGAGGGATCGCTCGCGCAGTTGAGCGTCGCGTCGGCGAACGTGAAGTCGTTCGGGTCCGCGCCTGTCAGCCGTCCCGCCGCGCGACTGAGCTTCTCGCGGATCACGAGCGCCGCCTCGCGCGCCGCGTTGCCGATCATGAAACAACCACGCGAGGAGTACGCGCCGAGATCGAGCGGCGCCGTGTCGGAGTCGGCGCTACGCACGCGGACGAAGTCCATCGGGACGCCGAGCACCTCGGCCACGGCGATCGCGATGACCGTGTCGGAGCCCTGCCCGATCTCGGCCCCCTGCGAGTGCGCCGTGATGCCGCCGTCCACGTCGATCTGCAGGTGCACCGTGCTCTGCGGCGTCCGCGTCTTGTGGATCGGAAGCGCCGATCCCGAGATGAAGAAACCACACGAGACGCCGATGCCCTTGCCGAAGGGAAGGTGGCCCTTCTTGCTGATCCAGTCCGTCTCGTCGCGCACGCGCTCCAGGCACTCGACGATGCCGTTCGACGTGATGCGGAACTCGTTCGTCGTCTTGCTGTACGGCTCGAGGACGTTCTTCAAGCGCAGCTCGATCGGGTCGATGGCGAGTTCTTCGCACGCCATGTCGATGACGCTCTCGATGCCGTAGCGGGAGTTCACCGCGCCGTGTCCGCGCATCGCACCGCAGGGCGCCTTATTCGTGTAGACGCGGCGCCCCGAGTAGCGGAAGTTCGGGATCTTGTACGGCCCCTGACTGAGCACACCGTTGTAGTACGTGGTGACCACACCGAACGACGCGAACGCGCCGCCGTCGATGATCGCCGTCGTGTCGAGCCCGAGGATCTTGCCGTCCTTGTCGAACGCGATCTGCACGTCGACCGTCCCGGGATGCCGACCGCGGTTCGTGAGGAAGATCTCCTCGCGATCGAAGGTCAACCGCACCGGACGCTGCACCTTGCGCGCGAGCAGACACGTCGCCATTTCATGCGGGAAGGGGTCGCTCTTGCCGCCGAAACCGCCGCCGACTGCCGTGCGGAAGATTCGCACCCGGTGCATGGGCATGTCCATCACGCGGGCCAGCGCGCGATGGACGTAATGCGGGACCTGCGTGGGTGTGTAGAGCGAGAGCCGTCCGTCGGACTCCGGCACCGCCGTCACCGCATGCGGCTCCGTGAATGCGTGCCCGACACCGATGAATTTGAAGAAGCCGCTCGGCGCGACCGCCGCGTCAGCGATCGCCTTGTCCATGTCGCCGAAATGCTGATCCACGCGCTTCTGCGTGTTCGAGCCATCGACCGTCCACTCGTGGATCGGTTCTTCGACCGGGACCAGTCCCTCGTCCGTCGTGAAGTACTCGGGCAGCTTCTCGTAGACGACCTCGATCATCTCGATCGCCTTCGCCGCCGTCGCCTCGTCGTCGGCCGCGACCGCCGCGACGCAATCGCCGACGTAGCGCACCTTGTCGGTCGCCAGCGCCTCTTCGTCCTGGCTGATCGGCAGGACGCCGAACTTCGCCGGCGCGTCGGCGCCCGTCACGACAGCGCGCACGCCCGGCAACGCCTCGGCGCGCGACGCGTCGATCCGGAGGATCTTCGCGTGCGGCAGCGTCGAACGCAGCAGGCGGGCGTAGAGCGTGTTCGGGAACCGAACGTCGTCGCCGTAGACAGCCTGGCCGGTGACCTTCTTCCAGCTATCGACCAGCGGTTGCCGGCTGCCGACGACCGTGAATTCCTGCGTCATCCTTGTCTCCAGCCTGCGTCTCGGGCTTCTCGGACATCTCGTTCGGCGTCGGAACACTGTCATCCTCATCGCGGATCTGCTCGGCGGCATGCTCGACCGCATCGACGATCTTCGCGTAGCCGGTGCAGCGGCAGAGATTGCCCGCGATGGCCGCCTTGATCTCGTCGCGACTCGGGGCCTTGTTGGTGCGCAGCAGCGCGACGGACGTCATCACAAAGCCGGGAGTGCAGAAACCGCACTGCGAGCCGCCGCACTCTGCGAACGCCCGCTGCAGAGGGTGCAAGCGCTCGGCACCAGCGAGGCCCTCGATGGTCTGGATGCGCCGTCCCTCGACCTCTAGCGCGAGCGTGAGGCAGCCCAGCGCGGGCTCCCCGTCCACGAGCACCGTGCAACACCCGCACGTGCCCATGTCGCAGCCGATCTTGGTCCCCGTCAGTCCACACCCGTCCCTGAGAGCCAGGGCAAGCGTGTCCTGGGGCTTGATCGCCACCTCGTAGGTGGCATCGTTGACGTTGAGAGTGACCAGAGTCTTGGACATTGTGCGCCTCCGCTGCGTAGCGTCCGGCGAGGGTAGCGTCGGAAACGGAGCCAGGACAGTTTCGGCAGAGTTCGGGGCGATCCGCTGGGAAGCGTGGAGACGGGGACGGAGGCCAGAGGGGAAGAGATTCAGAGGTCGCCCCTGGCGCAACGGAAGCCATTGGGGGGGAACCGAGCACGAGGGTCGAACCCGTGGCGGAGCGCGCATCGCAGATTCGGTAGGACACTGCCCCACGACCCGCCGCGCGACACGCGCTGCGAGCGACGCGCGTCGTACCAGGAGTCCGTCCAATCCCAGACGTTCCCGGCCGCATCGCCCATGCCATAGACCGACGCTGCGGTCTCGAACGTTCCCACCGGCTCGGGCTGGGAGTCCTCGTCGCGCGAGTCGCGACACTTGCCCAGCGAAGCGTCGGCGATGTACCCCCAGGGGAACCGGCGCCCGTCCACGCCCCGTGCCGCCTTCTCCCGCTCCTCTTCGGTCGGCAGACGCCACTCCCGGCCTGTCGCACGGGCCTTCCACGCGCAGTAGGCCGCCGCGTCGTGCCATGTCACTGCCACGACCGGCAACCGCGCGAGGCACTCTGGGCCGTACTCGCGGTCGTAACGCTCACGGACTGGGCCGTCCACGAGCGCGTCGAGGACGCGGTAGCTGCCGTCGTTCAGTCGCCCCATCATCGGGCCTTCGGTCTGCGTACGCGGCAAGCGCTCGGCGGCGGCCTTCTCGCCCTCTTCGGCGTCGAGTGCCGCCAAGAACTCGGCGTACTCGCCGAACGTCACCGGGTAGCGCGCGATCGCGAAGTCCGGGAGTGTCCTCTCCGTCCGCTCCTTGCCGTCGCCGTACGTGAACGGGCCCGCCGGGACGAAGACGAAGTCGTCGCCGATCGCGTCGTCCGTGAGAAGCCGCACGCGGCCCTTCCAGGCCCGGTTGCGCGCGATGTGGATCGGATAGCGCACGTCGCGACAGCCCTCCTTGCGCAGGATGCAGAGGTACGAGCCCATCGCCAGGTCCACAGGGCCCACGGGGGTTACTCCGAGGCTGCGTTTGTCCACCGGTGTCAGCACGCCGTCTTGCTCCTCGAAGCGTGAGAGCAGAACGTCGGCGCCGGGCGGATCACTCGTCAAGGTGAGCGTTTCGGTGCCCTCCAAGAAGCGGGCCAACCGTCCGTCGTCGTGGCGGCGGAGGTTGCGCTCGGCGAAGACGGCGACACTGCGGTCGTTCTCCCGCTCGGCGGCTTCGAGACGCGCCCGCCATAGGCCGCAGAGCGCCTGACACGCTCTCTGGTGGCCCGCCTCGGCGGCAAGCGCCGCGTTCAAGAGGTTCGTCGCGTCGGCGAACGCCTCCACCACGTCGTCCTTCAACGCGGTGACACGTTTCTGCGTGTCGAGGGCGCTGCGCTTCTCGGAGATAGGCTGCCACGACTTGTACTTCGCCGCCTCCGTCTCCGCGTCGGCTTCGGCGACGCTCACCTCGGCGGTAAGCGTCTTCCAGCGATGCGCTTCCGCGATCCCCTCGTCGGCGAGTTGCTCGGCCTCGCGATGCTTGCGTGCGGCCTCCGCCCGACCGTCGAGCCAGGCGCGCAGCGCGTCGCCCAGACGCTGGACGGTCGCCGGCCGGTCCGCTGCATCGCGCGCCATGGCCGACTCGCACAATTCCGCCAGCGCATCGGGCACGGCGCGCTTGGGGTTACGCGTTCGGACGGAGGGGTGCTCCGCCATCATCAGCCGCATGAGAAACGTCTGCCCCTCGCCCTCGTAGGCGCGCCGTAGCGTCAGAATCTCGTAGAGGATGCAGCCGAGCGCGTACACGTCACTGCGTCGGTCCAACTCCTCGCCCGATGCCTGCTCCGGACTCATGTAGGGGAGCGTTCCCTGGATCGTTCCCGCGCGCGTCTGGAGGACGCCGTCGGTCGCGACGACTTCCTCCGCTCCGTCAAGCTCGTGGGCGCCGTCGGTCGCCACCTTGACCAGCCCCCAGTCCACCACATGCACCTCGCCGTACTCGCCGAGCATGATGTTATCGGGCTTGAGATCGCGGTGCAGAACGCCCTTCTCGTGAGCAAAGTGCATCGCCTCGCAGACGCGCTCCAGGGTTGAGACCAAGCGGTGCAGGTTGAAACTCGTCCGCACTTCTCGGGAGCCAATGACGAGCGCCTTCAGCACGTCGCCAAGACTGCGTCCGCGCACGAGCTTCATCGTGAAGTACATTTCGCCGGACGGCCTCACACCCATATCGTGGACCGGCGGGATCCCCGGGTGCTCGAGTTGGCTGGTCGCCTGTGCCTCGGCCACGACACGCTCACGGTGCTGGGGCGTCTGCGCGAGTTCGCGTCGCATGACCTTCATCGCGACCTCGCGCTTGAGGTCACGGTCCTCGACCAGCAGCACCTCTCCCATCCCGCCGCGGCCGATCGTCATCGTGACCACGTACTTCTCGCGCGCGGGTTGGAAGAGCGTCTCCCCGGCGCCCGTAGCGTCGGCGATCTCCCGATGAGCCGCGACGCGCGTGACCACACTCTCTCGCCCGAATCCTCTGTCTTGGGACATGGCTGCCTCCGCCACCGTGACCGTGAGAGGGTACAGAGTCGAGCGCGGTTTTTCGAGATGGAGGTGCGATAGCGAGCCAGGACAGTTGCGGCAGAGTTCGGAGGTTGGCATTCGCTGAGCCGATGCCGCTGCTCCGAACTCTGCCGCAACTGTCCTGGCTCCGTATTGCCGCTATTTCGTGGCCGGTCGGACGCGCAGCAGAACCCGGCGGCCGTCGACCAACTCGATGGATTGGTCGAGGCTCTGCACCAGCTTCCCGTCCGCAACGCGAACGAAGTGGACCTCGACCGCGCGCACTCCGTTCACGGCCGGGTCCGCGACGATACGCAGCTTGAGACCGCTCTCCACCGGATCGCCTCCCACGAAGACGATCTCCACAGGGCGCACCGGAGCCGCGGTTCCCTTCGGGGGCGGAAGCAGGACGCGCGTCTCACCGACGAAGATCGTGGCCTCGTCTTCCTCGCGCGTGACGAGGCTGGGGCAGGTGATGATCCGGACGCGATTGTCCTCCTGGATGAGTTGCATCACGGCCTCGCCGCCGTCCTGGGCGACCGCCGGGACCAGCCAGTCCGCGGTCTCGTCGGTCGTCGCGATCACCTGTGTCTCGACGAGCACTTGCCCGGGCTCGGTGCCGTCGGCCCCCTCCGCTGCGACTCCTTGCGTGCGCAGGGAAAGCAGAACGACATCGCCACCGGCGAGTTCGTAGGGCCCCTGCTCCGCTCCGAGGCCGGAGCACGCCGTCATGGCCGCCGCAGCCAGAAGCACGATCGCGCCCTGGAGGAAGCCCGGCAACGAGGTGGTTCGGCGCGCGTCGCGCACGCGCTCGACGAGCGAACCGCCACCGAAGCTGGGGGCGACATGGCGGAAGATGCGCGGAACAACGCGGCGGGTGTTGGCGGATGCGAGCATGAGCAGGGTCTCCTGATACGAGCGTCGTTCGGACGGGAACGAGCCTTCGAGAGTGGTGCGGTCGCAGGCGAGTTCGATGAGGGCACGGACACGGCTTGCCGCGAACCAGACGGGCAGCAGCGGCCAGAGCACGAGTGTCGCCATCTGCACGACGGTCAGAACGACGTGGTCGTGGCGTCGAACATGAGCGCGCTCGTGACGGACCACCCACGCCAGCGCTTCCGGTGGCAAACTCTCCGCGAGCGCCCGCGGGATGGCGATCCGCGGACCGACGAGCCCCACGACCGCGGGGCCATAGCCATCGGTCGTCAGGATCGGCGGATCCTCGACGCCGGATCGGAGTGGCTCGCCGAGCGTCCGCTCGATCCGGGCGCGCGTGCGGAGCCAAAGTGCACAGAGAACGAATGCGACGAGTACGTAGAGAGGCACGATCAGCACCGGCCATGCGGACGCGAGCGTCGCCGCCGCAGGCGTGGCGGCGATCGACGCGGATGGCAGCGTCGCGGAGAGGAACGCAAGTGTCGGTGCAGACGCGTCGCCAGTGCCGACGATGGACGCCACGCCGAATGGGGCCGCCCACCTCACGGGGAGAAGCACGCGGACGAGCAGGACGCCGTAGAGAAGAGCGCGCCACCCTGGTGAGACGCGCTTCTGCGTCAGCGCATCGACCGCGCGTGCCGCGACGAAGAGAAGCGCCGTCCACACGCTCATCCAGAGCACCCAGTCGGCAACCACGCGGCCAAGCGCGGCAAGTTCCGCCGTCATGACGGGTCCTCGAGCAGCGCGCGCAGTTTGGCCCGCTGCCGCTTCGTGAGCCGCGCGTCCTCGGCGATGAAGCGCAGCGCGGGTTCGAGGGAGTCGCTGAAGGCTGCGCGTACGAAACGCTTCCACGCCGAACGCTGCGCGTCGACCGCATCGACCGCCGGCTCGTATTCCCACACGTTGCCGACCCGACGCGCGCTGACCAGACCCTTCCCCACCATGCGATCGAGGAGCGTCTTCACCGTCGAGTACGCCCAGCCACGGGAGTCAGTGAGCGCGCCCGCTACCTCACGAGCCGTCGCGCGCTTGCGCTCCCACAGAACCTCGAGGAGGTCCCATTCGGTCTCGTTGATAACGCGCGCGTCCGTCTCGCTCATCGTGTCTCCGCTCTCGATTGCCGTGACAAGCGCAGACGTTACACGACACCCGTAGCGCCGTCACTACAATTGTAGTGACATGCCGAGAACGCAGGACAATCCAGCTACTTCGGCGCTTTCGGGGCGCTCGGAACTCCGGGGGCGCCTGGGGCTCTCGGGGCGCCGCCGTTGGTCGGGGCCGACGTTGTCGCCTTCGGTGCCTTGAGCGTTTGCAGGGCCTCCGCGACGAGTTGCGCGCCGCGGGACTTCAGGTCGGCGTCGCTGATCTCGCCCTTCGCGTGCTGTGCGAGGACGGCGCGCTGGGCTTCGTACTCCATGTTGCGCTGACCGGCCTTGCTCTGCAGCATGCGCCACGCGCGGCGGCGCTCGACGCAGAAGAGAGCCATCTGGCGCGAAATCGCGTAGGTCGTGACCTTGCCGGAACCGCCCTCGGCTTCGATGAAGACACCGAAGTCGGTGACGTGGGCGCGATGCGTGGGATCGGCGAAGCGGCGGTGGATGACGTCCTGTTGCGTGACGCGGGCGAGGACGTTTTCGAGCGGCTCGAGGCCATCGGCGCTCTTGACCTTCTTCAGGTGCTTGCGGAAACGCGCCTCGGTCGTCGCCCAATGGGCCACGGTGTAGAGCGCGCCCTTGCCACGGGCCTTGCTGTTGACACGCGCCCAGTCGAGGTCGGCATTCGGGTTGCCCTTCAGGTCCATCACCTCTTGGTACGTCTCGCCGTTCTGCGGGTTGAAGACGAACTGCGGGACGCCGCGCGAGTCGCGCACGCGGCGCGCCTGCGTGGACGACATATCGTCGGCCACGCCGTGCTCGGGCTGGCAGGTGGTGAAGGTCTGGATGAAGCTCGTGCCGCGGTACGAGAGGCCGTCGAGGATCGCCTTGTAGAACGACGCGACGTCGGCCATCGAGACCTGCGCGACGAAGGGCGAACCGTGGCCCGACGTGAAGATCTCGGAGAGGCTTTTCTTCTCCGTGAACTTGCCCTGTGTGACCGAACCGAATTGGTTCATGTCGAAGCCGCCGAGCATAAGCGACGAGTCGGAGTTCTGCCCACCGGTGTTGCTGTAGACCTGCGTGTCGAGCATCAGCATCTTGACGTTCGGGCGGTTCTGGAGAACGACCTTCGAGACGTTCTGAAAACCGATGTCGCCCATGCCGCCGTCGCCGCCGACCGCCCACGCCTTCGGGAGTTCACGGATCTCTTGATCCGTCATTAACGCGTCCGACATGTGTGTGAACTCGAAGTAGCCGGCGTCATCGATGACGTCTTCGTCGCGCTCGAGCAGCGCCGTCGCCAACCGCTCGGGGATCACCGAGCGGCGCGCGTGATCCATCATCATGCTCTCGCCGAAGATCCACGTGATGGTCGAGCCATCCTGGAAGAGCGAGTTCATCCACGGATACGGGTGCGGGTTATTTGGCGGCGTCGATCCGTAGACCGTGTTGCAGCCCGTGTGGGCCCCCATCACCATGACGGCCATGCCGTCGGCGCGGCGCCCATCCACCGACTGCAAATCGACGTGGTTGAACGCATCCTGGCGCATGACCTGCACGAGCGCATCGACGATGTCGGCGTCGCTCACGTCGGCTGCGGCAATGCGCTCTGCCGTGTCGGCATCGCTCTCGCCGCCATAGCCCATGATCACGTGCAGAACCGACTTGCGGAAGAGGGCGTGCTCCTCGGGGCTACGCTCGCGCATCTCGGACATGCGCTGCGCGCCGCCCGCCACAAGGCGCGTGGCCTTCTCGCGCAGACGCTCGGCCTTCGCCCGGTAGATCGGGCGCATGTACGCTTCGGTCAGCGTCGTGATCGCGCGCAGGGCGCTCTTCTCGCCGCAACCGGCACACGCGCCATCGCCTGAGACAAGCGCCTCGTAGAGACTGCGCACCATCAGGTGGTTTTTCAGCGTAACGGCATGCGAGTCCTGCGGGTTCTCGGAGTCGAAACGCCCGAGGAACTCCGGCGTCGTATCCGGGAGCAGGTCCATGAAGTTGATGCCGGACATGTGGTCGGCGCCGATCTCTTCAGTCTCTGGACGCATGACCAGAGCGTCCTTGTCGCCGCATTCAGCGACGCATTCGCCACACCCCTTGCAGAGGTCGGAGACGAAGATCCCGAAGATGCCGCCGGTGCCGGGTGCGCGGCCTTCCTTCGCCCCGAAGACAAGCGGCGTCTTCTCGTACGCAAAGGGAATGCGATTGAAGACCTCAAGGAACTCGTCGCGCGCGGTGGCAGTCACGTGTTCCATCGAATGCGCCTCTTCGCGCACGATCGCGTTGAACGTCTCGGGACTCTTCTCGGCAAGCCCACCGTTCATCCGGGCGCGCACGCGTTCTTCGAGCGACGGCAGCTCCTTCAGCAGGAGTCCACGCTGTACAAGATCGCCGACGTAACCCGCCGCGGCGGTCTGCAGCACCCGCCCGATCTCCTGTGCCGTATTCGGCAGCGCGGTATCCGGACAGGCCGTGATGCACTCCATGCACTGCGTGCAATTCTCAGGGATCCAGACCGGCTTCTCGCGACGCGCAACGTACTTGCTGGAGGACGACCCGGCTGCCGCGGCGACCACGCCGACGGCGGCGAGCGGCGAAGCGGGCTGGTGGTACCCGAGACCGGCGCGGTACTCCGACTCGAACATCGTGCGCGTGACCATCGGGGTGCGCGCGGGCTGCGCGGGCGGCGGATCACAGCTGACCGTGGACTCGACGCCACACGACGAACACGGTGTGAGCGCGGCCGCGCGCATGCTGGAGAGATCCGGTGCATCGAGCGGGCCGTAGGGGACTTCGGTGACGCGCTGGAACCCAGCAGTCATCACGGTCATATTGGACTCGACGACGCCCGCGCCGAAACGGCCGAACTTCTTCTCGTATTGCTTGCGCACGACCTCGCGGAAGCGTTCCTCGGAGATCGAGTAGTCATCGAGGAACCCGGAGACGCGGAAGAAGGCACCGAGGAATGAGTTGCCCTGCATGCGCAGTTGCAACTCGGCACGATCGGTGGCGTTGCGCGCGATCTCGAACCCGGGCAGAGTGCGGAGTTTGATCTTCTTCTCGATGATCTCGCGCCGCAGCGGCGGCGGAATGCGCTGCCAGGCGACATCCGGCGTGTCGTCCGACTCCCAGACGAACGTGCCGCCCGCGGCCATGCCGTCGAGAGGGTTCATGTGGGTGAATGCCTTGGGATCACAGCAGAGCACCACGTTGACGTGGCGCAGATCGCAGTTCACGCGAATACGCTCGGGGGCCGCAACCAGGAAGTACGACGTCGGCGAACCCTTCTTCTCTGACCCGTACTTCGGGTTGGAGCTGATGTGAATCTTCTCCTCGATGCGTCCGTAGGGGTCGTACGTCGGATCCGCGTGCGCGATGTCGTCAGCGAATGCGCCGATGATGCTGCCGAGGTTCTTGCCGGTCGTGATCATGCCCCAGCCGCCGATCGAGTGCAGTCGCACCGCGATCGCGCCATCGGGGAGGAGCGACGGCTTATGGTCGCTGATGACCGCGTACGGATGGTCGACGCCGAGCACGAAGAAGCTCTCGCCGTCTGCCGCTGTCCTGCCGTCAGTGCGCGCCAAGCCGCCCGTCACGAATTCGTAGGCGCCGAAGACCGCCTCCGGGCGGAAGTCACGCGAACCGAGACCAAAGACGCCGCTGAACACGCGCGGCGACTGATCACGACGCATCGCGGGGATGCCCGCGTGGCTCATCTCGATCTCGTTCTCGCGCGCCTTCGCGATGGACGAGCGGATCTCGCGTGTGAGTGGGTTGTCAGGCGAGAGCGCTTCGTCCGTGCGCTCGAGAACGATGACGTTCTTCTTCCCCAAGAGCGCCTTCACAACGGCGGCCTCCGGGAACGGACGAAGGACATTGACGTGTACGCAACCGACCTTCGCGTCGCCCTCGGCGCGCAACGTGTCGATCGCCGCTTCGATGTTCTCGGCTGCGGAACCGAGGCAGACGAACACGGTGTCGGCGTCGTCGCATGCGTACTCGGTAACGAACCGGTAGCGCCGGCCCGTCAGACGACCGAATTCCGCGTACGCCTCTTCGAGCATGTCGTGGATCGGCTCGGCGAAGTTGTTCCGGCGCGCCACGATCCCGTTCATGTAGTGGTCCTGGTTCTGCACCGGACCGAGGAGCACGGGGTTCTTGATGTCGATGAGTTCCGGGATGCGCCGACGCTTCGGGCCGAAGAGCGTGCGCTGCGCCTCCGTCGGCGTGTCGATGATGTCCTCTGGTGCACCGAGGAACTCGCGGATCAGGTCGGCTTCGGGCTTGAAGAACGTGCGCTCGAGGTGAGTTGTCAGGAACCCGTCCTGGCCGTTGATACCGGGCGTGAGTGCCCGCTCAGTGACACGGCGCAGGATGAGCGCCTGGTCGGCCGCCTGCTGCGCGTCCCTTGCGAAGAGCATGATCCAACCCGTGTCGAGCGCCGCGTAGAGGTCGTCGTGTGCGCAGTGGACGTTCAACGCGTGCTTCGTCAGCGCGCGCGCGCCGAGTTGCACGACCATCGACGAGAGCTTTCCAGGCGCGTGGTAGTACTGCTCGAGGCCGTAGACGAGGCCCTGCCCGGACGTGAAGTTGACGACTCGCTTGCCCGTCACGGAGAGCGCGATCGAACCACCTTGCGCGGCGTGTTCGCCCTCGGTCTCGATAGCGAGCTTCGGGCGCCCGAAGACGTTGAGCTTGCCCTCGGCATAGGCCGCCTGGAAGAGCTCGCCCATCTCGGTCGAGGGCGTGATCGGGTAGAAGACCCCGCCGTCGCAAACACGGGCTTCGACATGCGTCGCCACGAGGTGGTTGCCGGTGGACGTCACGCGGACACCGGGGTACTTCGGCGTATCGTTCACCGAGTTGTTCACTGGCTTGTTGGTGGTGCTCATCGTGGTACTCGTTGGTGCTCGTGTGTGTGGGGGGGGCAGGGCGTTTCCTCGCCGGACGTCCGCCGTCGAGCGGGCGACCGAGCGCGGGCAGTTCCGCCACCCGCTCGGCAATCCATCCGGTCATTCCGGCTCCGCGACCTCGGTGGGACGTTTGCACGTTCTCCGAAGGCGCATCCCGGCCACGATATTCGGTGCGCCGACGGTGGTACAGAGAACGCCGATCGGGCCCGTCCGGCCCGAGCCCGGATGGAGACTCCGGTGGCAGCGCGCGTTTCTTGGCCGCGAAGCCATCGATCCCGGGCTCAGGGGTGTGTGGAGGGCAGCGAGGTCACCGGAGCGAGAGCCCCTGTGCCCATGCCTCGACCTTCGCGCCAAGTTCCGCCGGCGTCATCCCGAAGTGCGCTTTCACGTCCGGCGGTCGGCCCGTGTACCGCAACCGGACGAAGTCGAGGAGTTTGGGACGCAATGCGCCGCCCTCGGCCTCGAATAGATAGTGACAGAGCGCCGCGGACTGTGCGTAGAAGACGTTGGTCTCGCTCAGCCGCCCCCCACTGGCGAGTTCGCTCCCACCAGGGACCGAGTACTTGAACTCGTGGTCCAACTTCGCAAACACGTCGTACCCGATCGACATGTGCTGCTCCCACGGGATCAAGAGCTTCTGCGGTCCGAGGGTCGCGACCGCCGTCAGGCTCTTCCCGCGCGGGTCGAACGTCCACGACCGCGCTCGCACATCGAGCGTGCGCTCCTCGACCATCTCGGCGAAGCCCTCGATGATCCAGTTCCCGGGAACATCACCTTCGCCCCTGTCCTCGGCGCCCGAGAAGAGCGGACAGCGCTCCGCGATCCACTGGTGGGTCAATTCGTGCGCGAACGTCGGCATCATCGCCCGGAACGCATCCGGATCGTCGGGGAGGTACATGTGCGAGAGTTCCTCGCTGGGGGCGTAGTGCCCGACGCTGTATTCACTGACGTGCGCGCGGGCACCCTTCTCTCGCGTGCGCTCGCGGTACGAGTCCTCCGTCGGGTACACCAGGATCGTCAACGGAAAGCGCGATGAGCGATCGCGTTCGCCGGCGGAGAATACCCCCTCCAGCAGATCGCAGACGACCTCTCCGACCGAAAGACAGCGCCCCAGAGAGCCGGGACTCTCAAGCGGCGCCACCACCATCAACTGCTTGCTCCGGACCGCGATCAGATCCTTGCGCCAGGTGTGGGTGAGTGCGCCCAGAACACGTTCTCCGGGCGTGAGCTCAGGCGTGTCCGCAGTCGGTGCCGGAACGATCTCGAACTGGGTCGTGCGCGCGGCCTCGGCAACTTCGAGCCATGCGCGCACGTCGAATTCACCGGAGGGCCGGAGGGACTCGGGGATGAGCGCCCGGACGTCGTCGCGATACGCCTCGATCGCACCTCCCGACGCGAGAGCGAGTCGGAGAAGATCGATCCGCAGTTCGGAGTCTGCGCCCTCCGGCAACCGATCGTACGCGTCGGCAAGCGTCGCTTGGTCGCCCTGCAGTAGCGGCTCGGCCTGCGCACGGATCTGCGCGGCGATCTTCGGTACGAGCCGTGGGCTCTTCATGCGGCCGAGGCCCTTCAATTTGGTGCTCGCGCGCTTCAGATCCGCGGACGGCGCTTGGAGTGCGCGGGCATACGTGACGAGCAGAGCGAGCAGTCCGAGATCGCGCGAGCGTGCGGCGTCGATCGCCAGCTTCGCGAGCGCGGCGCCGCGCCGCCGTTGCGAGATCGTCAGCAGTGCATCCTCGACTTCAATCGCCGGACCGAGTGCGACCACTCCACCCGCTGCGTCCAGGACGAGCGACGTGGCGTCGAGCGCGAGCGTCGCCCCCCCCGAGACGGTCAAGCTCCAGGCCGCCGTATCGATGAGAAAACTCCCCTCGACGACGACTCCCTGGTCGGTGACGAGCGTCCCGCCGAACTCTCCGTCAGGTGGAGCGAGAAGGCGGGTGCGACGGCCCTCCCGAGCCTTCGTCCGCACGGCGACCACACGCTCCGGATACGCGTAGAGCACGCGTCCTCGGGCGGGCACCACACGTGCGCCCCCACGTACCGGCGCCGTCCACCGGATCCCGAGTTCGTCACCGGCCGCGGCGAAGCGACCGAGCAACGTCGTCCCGACGGCGAGCGTCGGGTGAAGCGCGTCACTCAACATGCCGTCGCGCGCGGAGCGTGACAGGATGGAGAAGCGACCGTCGGCGCCGGCGCGACACAACCGTAGCCCACTCTTCTCCCTCTCGTCCAGCACGGCCAGCCACGTCTCACCGTTCGCCGCGAACGTTCCGGCGCCGTGCACGAGGCCGACCTCACCGAGTATCCCGCTCGCGAAGTCCCCACCGAGGATGTCGATGAGGTAGACGAGACGTTCTCCGGGATAGTGACGCTTCTCCGTGCGGACGTTCGAGACGACGACAGCCGTCGGGAACAGGCTCACGCGCGCTTCGCGGAAGTCGCTCTCGCCGCGCGTGGGGTCGTATCCGAGGTCCTGACGCGAGACGAAGTGTCCGGTCCACGCGTCGAGGACGCGAACTCCCGTCGGCTCGTCGGCCTCGATGAAGCACACACGACGATCGCGGATCGCTATTCGTCCCTGCACGCGACCGCCCTTGCGACGCCAGAGAGACTTGCCGGTCACGGCAGCACGAAGCGAGAGCGCGTTGGTCTCGGCCAACATTACGCGTGCTCCGTTCGTCGGGTCCCAGACGGCGACGAGATCGTGAATCGGAGTCGCGGTCTTGTGCTTTCCGTCGAGCGCGACCTTGCCGTCGAGGACCACGTACGTGCGCCACTCCATGGGCGCGGAGCGCACCACCAGCGTCCCACCGGCCTGCGACGGAAGCAGTGGCTCGGTCGCCCCCTTCAAGACGACACGGCCGATCAGACTGCCGTCGTGGACTCTCACGAACGCGAGCGCGCGACGGCCCGGCGACTCCTCCTCGATGCACGCCCACTGCTGGAACACGATCGGCTCGCCGACCACGCTCCCCTTCTCCGGAACGTGCTTCCACGCGATCTCGACCGGGCCCGCGATCACTGGGGTGGCACTCGCACGAGTCCGCGCCGGCGAACCGCCTTCGGCGCACCACTCGTTGCGCGGCGCGACGGCGTTGCGATCGGGTTCCTCCGCCACGGCGACGGCGCATGACACCGCGACCATCAACGCCGTCGCCAGCCGAAGACCACGCCCCTTCCGGATCCCGTTCTGCATACGGACAGAGTACCGTTCGGACGCATCACAGCGCGCCTCTACATACGTGCTCGGCTCAATTCGTCGAGTTGGACACGCCGTGCCTTCCAGGTTCGACTTCACGTTGAGGACTCGGGCAGTGGCGTATCGAGCCGATCACGCCGAGAACTTCACGCCGGGATCATCGCGCCGGGAGCCGGGCGGAAGGTGTAGCGTTCAGACCGACAAACTGAGCCTGGCACCGCACGACCTGGCAGCACATGAAGAACTCGCCCGCGTATCTGATCATCGACGACTTCCTCGACGAGGAGGCGTGGACGGACGTCTGGACGATGCTCCAGTTCGCGGACCTGGCGCCGGTCGCGCGGACCGATGGCGCGTGGAAGCTGGACGACGGGGCGCCGCTCGGCGGGGACGTGATCGTCACGCCGGCTCGCGACGCGGAGATCGCCAAGCTCGCCGAGACAGAAGGCGGCGCCGACGGCGACACGCGACAGGGCCGCTTCCCGAGCGGCACAGCGCTCGACCACGTCCTCGCCGCGGTCCTCGGCGAGGCGGAATCGCTCGCGTCGGTCGTCGGGACCGATTGGGCGCACATCACCGCGCGCCCGTACATCTATCCCGCGGGGAGCGCACTCTCGTGGCACGGCGACGACAGCGCGCATTACACCGGCGCGTTCATCTACTACGCCCATCCCCACTGGAACGCGCATTGGGGCGGCGAACTGCTCGTTGCCGAGACCGATCCCGAGGACGACGTGCCGATCATGGCCCATCGGTTCGACGACGAGGAGTACTCGCAGCTACTCCTCGAACGGGGCGCGGGGCGCTTCATCATGCCGAAGCCGAACCGATTGGTCGTTCTGGGCAGCGCGCCGCATATGGTCACTCCCGTGCGCGCGGCGGCTGGATCGAACGTACGCGCGTCGATCAGCGGGTTCTTTCTGCGCGGACCGATCACGGACCTGATCACGGACAACGGGTGAATCCCGACCTCGAGAAGAACGTCGCGTTGCTCGTCTCGTACGACGGACGCGACTACCACGGCTGGCAGCGCCATCCCGGGAAGGCGACCGTCCAGGGGACGCTCGAAGCTGCGATCCTCACGGCGTTCGGAGAGGACGTTGCGATCGCGGGTGCCGGACGGACGGATCGCGGGGCACACGCACTGGGGCAGGTCGCGACAGTGCGCCTACCGGCGACGATCGACGCTGACGCCATCGCGCGTGAACTCAACGCGGCACTGCCGGAGAGCGTGATTGTCGAGGCCGCGCGACGCGTCCCGGAGGAGTGCCACGCCCGCGAGTCGGCACTCGGGAAGACGTATCGGTACGTGCTCTGGGTCGATGCCGACGTGCCACCCGAGCGCCAGGGCCGGGTCTGGACGCTCCGCGGCCCGCTCGACGTTGCGGCCATGGAGCGTGCAATGTCGCTCCTGGTCGGCGAGCACGACTTCGCGACGTTCGCGTCGAACGCTGGCTTCGAGCGGTCTTCCACCACGCGGAAGATGTCGCGCTGCGTGATCACAGCCGACCTCCCGCAGATCGAGCTGACGTTCGAGGCGAACGGCTTCCTCTACAAGATGGTCCGCAACCTCGTCCGCGCCGTGGTCAAGGTCGGTGAGGGACGCCGCGCACCACGCGACATCACCGCGATGCTCGCTGCTCGCGAACGCAAGGCAGCGCCCGGTTCCGCGCCAGCGTCAGGCCTCTTCCTCGACGCCGTGCACTACGCGACGCCGATCTTCGCGCGCTGAGCGTCACCGACACAGGACGCTCTACGACGCGTCCTCCATCTCTTGCAATGCGCATTGCACATGCAAGTGATCCACGCCATCGAGATACGCGATCGATGGCCGCGGAAGATCCAACTCGACGACGGCTTCGAGTAGCGCGATGTGGAACGACCAGCTGACGGCCGGCGCCTCGTGGAGGAAGCGCAACGCCGGCGTGACGCCCGCGACGTCGCGCTCCGAGACGAGCGCCTCCAGGCAGGAGACGCGCAGATCGAAGTCGGAATTGGGATCCTCGACGACGCGCCGCGCGAACGGCCGCCACTCCTCGACGGTACCGACAGCCATCGCGGTCTCGAACGCCGCCTCCTGCATCCCGGACGCGGGCAGTGTCGCCCGATCGAAGAGGCGCGGAACCAGATCGGGAAGCGGGCCGCACTTGCGCAAGGAGTAGACGGCGTTGCCCTGCACCAGGAGACTCGAGTCGTCGAGGAGTCGTCGGAGCCCGGCGACATCCCGCCACGCGGCAAGCGCCGAGGCGGCGCTGCACCGGACCGCGGTGTCCTCGTGTTCGATGAGCAGCCTCGCCATCGCATGCCGTTCGCACTCCGGCGCGCTATCCCAATCCGCGGAACGGAGGTCGGCCAAGCGTGCTGTCCACGGAGCATCGCGAGGCGCAAGAAAGTCGCTCATCGCTGCGGCCGAGGTAAGCCACGCGCCCCCGCGCGGAGGTTCTCGCCGTCGCACCGGTCGAGGACGTTCACCACGCAAGCGTGCCGCCCGTGCGCGCTCCGCAGCGTCTGGGAGATCGAGTTCTGCCGCGACCGGCGCCAGCCAGGTCGCGACACGGGATTCGGGCGTCTCGATCAGTTCGCTCGCGTACGACCACGCGTCATCGCGCACGGAGTCCAACACACCTCGCGCGGCCATGCGCACGCGTTCGTCGGGATGGGACCGCAACGTCGCCGCACGCAGAACCACCGCTTGCGTGGGGTAGTACGCCAGGGTCTCCAACGCATCGATGACGACACCGACCTCGGCCGCTTCCGTCGCCACGAGAAGCGGGATCTCCGCAGCAACCGGCTCCGCCCAGCAGAGCCCGATGGCTGCCAACTCCCGGGTCGGCGGATCCGCGCTGGAGAGTGCATTGATGAAGAGTCGGATGCTCCACGGCGAGTCGCACGCGAGATCCGAAGCGATCGTCCGCAGCACAACGTCGAAGAGGGGATGCTGCGGATCCTCGAGAACGGGCTCGATCAGATCGCGATGCGACGCATCCATCGAAAGAACGGCGTGACGGCGCAGCACGGGATCGGGGGAAGACCAGTCGCGACGAACGTCGGCGTCGCACATCGCGGGCGCGTTCTCCATCTCGTGGAGAACGTCATCCGCAAGTTCGCGTTGTCGAGCCGGACGAGCTGCATCCCGGACCGCCTCTTCGAGCGACCCGACGACGCGCGGATCATCCAGTCGCTGCAGCGCCTCGACGATCGCGTCGTACTCCGCGTGCTCGTCGGGGCCCGCTGGATCGAACGGGCACGCGAGCAACGCTTCGACGAGCGCGGCCGACGCCGAGCGATCACGCGCCTCGGCGATCCGCTCGAGATCGAGACCGGAGGGGATCACGATCTTGCTCTGCGGAGCTGAGACGTCGTCGGCCGGTTCTCGATCGTCCACGATCGCTACCGCTGCTTGCCCTTCTCCAGCGCCGCCAGCCGCTTCTCGAAATCGGTCATCCACGACCGCGCCTTCTCGGCGGGCTTTGTATTCGCGTAGCTGTCGGCGAAGGCGGTGAGTTCGCGGATGGCGGACTCGAGATCGCGCTTCTTGCGCACGTCGGTCTTGTCGATGATCAGGCCCATCAAACGCTCGGCCTCGGCGACGTAGGCGACGCGCGGATTGGCGTCGAGTTCCTTCCGCACCGCCGCGACCTGCTCTTCGAGCGCGGTGCCCTTGTAGACATCTTCCATGCGCTCGACGCGCTTGAGTGCCACACCCCAGTCGAGATCCTTCATCGCTGCGCGCGCGACGTTCGCCTGGAACGCGTGGTAGCGTTCGACCTCCTTGATGATGGTCTCAGCGATCGCCTTCTCCTCGGGCGTGGATCGCTTGCCCGCGAGGAGCTTCTGGGCCTCGGCAACGGCGGCCCCGAAGCGGTACTCGCGGGCGGCCTTCGCGGCGTTCTTCGCCTTCTTCGGAAGGGCCTTTGTGTCGAAGAAGAGCGCCCGCGCGAATTGGGCTTCGAGGACATCGCTCTTGAGGGCCGCAATATGCGCGTGCCAGGCGACGAGACCGTCCGGGCCGATCACGTACGTGCGGGGAACGGACGAACCGGGATACGCCGAGGCGGCATCGCCCTTGCCATCCCAGCCGACGAGCCAGTCGGCGCCGGAGCGCGCGACGTACGATTTCGCATCGACCTCGTCGCAATCGACGATCACCTCGATGAAGGTGAACGGCTGGTCCGCATGCGCCCGTGCGAGCTTCTTCACCTTCTCCTCGAAGGCCTTCGACGTGATCCTGTTCGGGTCGTGAAAGTGCACGACCACGACACGCCCTTTCAGCTTCGCGAGTTTCGGTGCATCGCCATTCCACCAGGTGGAACACGATACGTCCTTCGCCTTCTCATCCAGGCGATCAGCGATGTCCGCCCATGCCATCGTGGCAACGAGAACGGAGCCGATCGTCAGGGCGAGACCGAAGAGTGCGCGGCGCATGCGTAGATCCTACTCTGCGGGCGCCAGTTCCACCCGTCCGCGGAACGGACGGATGGCCGCAACGCGCCATTCCGCCTCGGTCCCTTCGGGCGGCGCCGTCCAGCCGCGCGGCGCCCGGAGCGGGAGCGCGCGACAGAGGCCCGGCACCCAGACCGAGCCCAGACCGCGGCGTGGGGCCTTCGCCAGAACGCCGACGATCGTCCCGCCGCTGTCAGTCTCGACCGCGCGCGCCATCCAGTAGGCGCTGCGGGTGTCGGCGGCGCGTCGCACGCGCCGTTCGCGCTCCTGAAGAACGGGAATGAGCGCGGCGAGGTCCTCGGCGCTCCGCGATGGCGCTTCGCCGCGCGCGACCGCCGTGAGTTGCCGCTGGTTCACGAGGTCACCGTAGCGCCGGATCGGCGACGTACACTGCACGTAGGCACCGACACCGAGCCCGCTGTGGACGAGTGGCGCCGACGACGTCTCCGTCGGCGCGAACGTACGCCGGATACGCCACGCGTAGAGTGGATCGTCGCGCTCGGGAATGGTGCGCCCCGAGGGGTTCTCGGCGCCCTGCCCACGGAAGATGCCTGCCGCGCCAGCGGCAGCGAGCGCCTCGCCTGCCTGTGCGTTGTGGAGCACCATCGCCTCGCTCACGACGAGATCGCCAGGCGTGTCCTGTACACGCAATCCCACGCGCGGCGCACCGTCCTCGACAACCACCTTGCACGACGGCAAAGAGAGAATGCGAGCGCCCGCCGCCGCGCGCGCGGCGCGCAGCGTCCCCGCCAACGCGACGAGGCGCGCGCCATCTACCGCGCTCTCGCCGAGCACAGCGGGATCGCGCGTCTCGGCGTACCTGACCGAACGCGAGAGCCGCACGATCGACGGCGTGAACCGCGCTTCGAGCACTTCCCCCGTGTCGCTGAGCCGGAACACCCCGGTCAGCGCCGGCCGCGACTCCCCCACCGCCAACGAGAGGCGCTCGGCGACGAGATCCTCCGGCAGCATGAGCACGGATCGATCGGGCAGGAAGAGCGAACTCGCACGCGTGGCGGCGATCGCGTCGAGCGCGGAGCCTTCGTCGATCACCGACGCCACGTCGGCGATGTGGACCAGCAGTTCCCAGTCGTCGCCCACACGGCGGAGCGAGATCGCATCGTCCACTTCGCGCGTCCCGGAGTCGTCGACGGCGACGGCGAAGAGATCGCTGAAATCCTCCCGATCGGCGGGCCGGAAGGGCCTGTTCGCGAGCGTCGTCGCTGCGGCCGTCACGTCTTCGTCAAACGGCGCGGCCAACCCCGCCCGATGTGTCGCGGGATCCACGTCGGAGCCAAGCGCACCGACCTCGACAAGGGCCTCGAGGACGTGATCCGGATCGTCCGGCAGCCCAACTCTCTTCGCGAGCTCGCGACCGCGCTGATCCGTCGCCGTCTCGCCGGCCATGGCCCACACGATCAAGGCCGCGACGGCAGCGGCAGCGGCGGTGTCCTCGTCCGGCGTGTACTCGTGATCGAAGAAGTTCGCCTGCTCCGCTGCGATGCGCGCGCGCGTGCCGATGTCACCAGCCGGATCGACCCAGCCGCCGGGAATGCCCTCCGCGCGGTTCGGCCACCAGTCGGCGACGAGCGCGTCGCCGGTCGACGAGAACGTCGCGACATTCATGTGGAAGAGCTTCTCGAGCGCCTCGCGGGTCGGGACCACGATCAGCTCCGCACCGTCGCGGCGGAACCACGGCTCGGCCGCCGCAACGCCGAGTGCCACGCGCAGACGTCCCTTGACCCCGCCCAACCCGACGGCCTCGGCGGCCTGCTCGACGGAGAAGCGCTCGCCTTCCTTGAAGCTCGCCTTGAGCGCAAGCCAGTCGGTGAAGGGCTCCAACCGAGCGCGCAACGCGGCAATCCGGGTCTCCGGGTCGTCGGCATCGCGGCCGTCTTTGACAGTCACTCGGAGGATTGCGTGCGCTTCCGGGAACCGAAAACGCGCACCGTCCTCGGCCACAAGAGCGAGCGTGCCGGGGCGCGCCGACGTGCCCTTCCGCGGCGCGCCCCCCTTCGCGGAGTCGGAGCCCGGGGGAAGTACGGCGGCGAGCACAATGGCGCGACTTCGCGGAACGGCAATCACGTCAAGCGGCATCCGCGCGAGACTATCACCCCCGCGCACTCGGCGAAGCCTGCGGCGGGCCCTCCCTCCTCGGATACCTTGCGCTGATGCATGACGACGAAGACGAGATGGAGACCGCCGAGGCCGACCCGCTGGAACCGGTCGTCCGCGATATGCTGGCCGGCCTGGGCGAGGACCCCACGCGCGAGGGGTTGCTGCGGACCCCGAACCGCGTCGCGAAGTCGATGCGTTTCCTGACGCAGGGCTACACCCAGGATCTCGACCAACTCCTCAACTCGGCCGTATTCAGCGAGCACACCGACGAGATGGTGGTCGTGAAGAACATCGAGATCTACAGCCTGTGCGAGCACCACATGGTGCCCTTCTTCGGGAAGGCGCACGTCGGCTACCTGCCGCGCGGCAAGATCATCGGACTGTCCAAGATCGCGCGCCTGGTCGATATGTATGCCAGGCGGCTCCAGGTACAGGAGCGTCTGACGACACAGATTGCCCAGGGCCTCGAAACGCTGGTCCAGCCCCGGGGAGTCGGCGTCGTGATCGAAGCACAGCACCTCTGCATGATGATGCGCGGTGTCGAGAAGCAGAACAGTAGTGCCGTCACAAGTTGCATGCTCGGCGGGTTCCGCTCGGATGCGCGCACGCGGATGGAGTTCCTGGACTTCCTGAAGTAGGGGCCTCCTGAAGTGGCCCGCAGACGAGACGGCCAGTCTGAAGTCAGACCCAGTTGAGATGAGAAGCGGACAGACATGAAGCGACTGCTCGGCGGACTCCTCGAGAGCGCCCACGTTCTGGCGATCGCGCTGCTCTTCGGTGCAGCCGCGCTCCTGACTCGATTGACCTCCCCCCATCTCTTCGCAGACACCCTCGGCGTCTCGCAGGAGACCGCCGCGCGCATCTTCGAGGATCTCGCGCGGATGGTCGGCACGCCCGGGCGCGCGCTGGCTGTCGTCGCGATCATCGCCGCCATCCTCGCGCCCTACGTCCGCAACGATCAGCGGATGGGCATCGCCTGGGCCCGTATCGCCTGTGCGGCGGCGGCACTTGTCGTCCTCCTCGCGGGTTGGGGCGACGACGGGGTCCGGACGTGGAGCGAGACGGCTTCCGCATTCGACGCCGACGTGGAGCGCCACGCCAACGCCGCGCAGGCCCTCGGTGCACGGGCGGACGAGACCCTCACGCCCTGGAACGCACTTCTCGGCTTCACGGCCCTCAACCTCGTCCTCGGCGCGTTCCAGATGTTCACGCCAGAGAAGGGCGGCGGGCCGTCGAAGGGCTCGAAGGGGTAGGCCGCGCCCAGGACACGCTCACATGGGCGACGATCACGTCGATCACGAGCGGCTGCGTCAGTTCCTGCGCGCGGTCACGCTGCTACGGGACCGCGTCGAGGACTTCGACGCCTATCCGTTCTCGATCCCGGCCATCCGCGCGCTCGACACGCTCGATCTCGATCCGCGCGTGACGTTTCTCGTCGGCGAGAACGGCAGTGGGAAGTCAACGCTCTTGGAAGCGATCGCGATCGCGTGTCGCTTCAACCCCGAGGGCGGGAGCGTCAACCTCAACTTCGCCACGCGCGCGTCGGAGTCGTCCCTCCACGAGTACCTGCGCATCGTGCGGGGTGCGGCGCGGCCACGCGACGGCTTCTTCCTGCGCGCGGAGAGCTACTTCAACGTCGGCACGGAGCTGGAGCAGGTGACGACGCTCGCCGACTACGGCGGCGTGAGCGTCCACGAACAATCGCACGGCGAGTCGTTCTTGCGGCTGGTGAAACACCGCTTCGGCGGCGACGGCCTCTATCTACTCGACGATCCGGAAGCGGCTCTCTCGCCCTCGCGACAGCTCTCGTTTCTCACGCTGCTCGACGATCTCGTGCGGCGCCGACGCTCGCAATTCGTCATCGCGACGCACTCGCCGATCATCATGGCCTACCCGGGGGCGACAATCGTGCAACTCGACGCCGACGGTCTCCGCACGGTGGCGTACGAGGACACCGAGCACTTCCGCATCACGCGTGACTTCCTGGCTGCTCCGGAGGCGTTCCTCCGGCACCTGATGGACGACGACGGAGCGCCATCGTAGAGCGCGCGGATCCACTCGAACACTCGACCGTGGCAGCACGCCCGGTCAGGGTGCGGCGAGGACCGAACCAGTCGCTCCGTCTCCCCCGGATCTGCCCCGAATACGAACCCGGACCACTGGGCTCTGTGTGCTAACGTTCGAGCCTGCACGCAGCACGCCGAGGACGTCGAACGGCCTTGAGCCCTGGCAGAGCGGGTGTGATTCCCCGTGATACCACCGTCCCAGCAGAACCCGGAGCACAGAGAATGAAGCAGCCAGCTAAGACCGTCCTCGTGGCCGCCAGTGTCGCACTTGTCGCCGTCTCGAGCGCCGCCCTGGCTCAAGACGCTGGCACGGAGAAGCCAAAGCCCGACGCGTACCCCGGCAAGGCCTATTCGCCGTACGCGAAGCGCAGCTTCCCGGCGCGACCGCTCTGGGGCGACAGCCATCTCCACACCGCGCTCTCCATGGACGCGGGCCTCTTCGGAAATCGACTCGGCGTCGAGGACGCCCATCGCTTCGCGCGCGGCGACGAGGTGATGGCATCCAGCGGCCAGCCAGCGAAGCTTTCGAGGCCGCTCGACTGGGTTCTGGTCGCCGACCATTCCGACGGCCTCGGACTGGTGCAGGACATTGCGGCCGGTGCGCCAGAGGTCATGCGCTCCGAGCAAGGGCGACGCTGGGTCGAGGGCATGCGCAAGGGCGGTCAGGCGGGGGTCGCGGCAGCGCTCGATCTGATCACGACGTTCTCGAACGCCAAGATGGACCCGGAGATGTTCGCCAACTACTCGCCGGGCTCGAACAAGTACAAGAGCATCTGGCAGCGCGCCGTCGATGCCGCCGAGAAGTACAACGACCCGGGCCACTTCACCGCGTTGCTGGGCTTCGAGTGGACGTCGCTCGTCAAGGGCGCCAACATGCACCGCAACGTCATCTTCCGAGACGGCCCGCAGCAGGCAAAGCGCATCGTCCCGTACACAACGCAGGCGCCAGTCGGCAGCCCGGACCCGCTCGACCTCTACAAGTGGATGGAGTCGTACGAAGCGAAGACCGGCGGTTCCACGCTCGCGCTCGCCCACAACGGCAATCTCTCAAACGGGATCATGTTCCCGATCGACGCGCAATACTCCGGTCGCAAGCTCGACAAGCATTACGTGGAGCAGCGCGCCAAGTGGGAGCCGCTCTACGAGGTCACGCAGATCAAGGGTGACGGCGAGGCGCACCAAGTGCTTTCCCCCGACGACAGCTTCGCCGACTTCGAGCACTGGGACGTCGGCAACCTCGACCTCAGCGTTGCCAAGACCGACGACATGCTCGCTGGCGAGTATGCGCGCGAGGCTCTCAAGCGGGGACTCGCGCTGGAGCAGCGCCTCGGCACCAACCCGTACAAGTTCGGGATGGTCGGCGCCACAGATAGCCACACGTCGCTCGCGACGGCGCAGGAAGACAACTTCTTCGGCAAGCACACCGGCTACGAGCCGTCGCCGGAGCGCATGTCGCATCCGTTCATGAAGACCGATCAGGGCGTGCTCCACTCGTGGCAGCAGTCGGCCTCGGGCTTGGGCGGCGTCTGGGCGCACGAGAACACGCGCGAGTCCATCTTCGACGCCATGGCCCGCAAGGAGGTCTACGCGACAACCGGATCACGCATGGTCGTGCGGGTCTTCGGCGGCTGGGAGTTCACGGACGCCGATCTGAGCAGTCGCCAGCTGGCGTTCCTCGGCTACGCGAAGGGCGTCCCGATGGGCGGCGACCTGCGAAAGCGCGAAGGTGAGTCAGGCCCCAACTTCCTCGTCTACGCGCTCCGTGATCCGATCGGCGCCAACCTGGACCGCATCCAGATCATCAAGGGTTGGCTCGACGCGGACGGCAAGACCCACGAGCGCGTCTACGATGTCGTCGTCTCCGGCGATCGGGCGATCGAGGATGGACGCTGCGCAACGCCGGTCGGCAACACGGTCGATATCGCACACGCGAGTTGGACGAATACGATCGGTGCGTCGGAACTCGCCACGGTCTGGACCGACCCGGACTTCGACGCGGCGCAGAGCGCATTCTACTACGTTCGCGTGCTTGAGATCCCCACGCCGCGCTGGGTCGTCTACGACGCCTATCGCTTCGGCGTCGAGATCCCCGAGGGCGCGCGGACCATTCTCCAGGAACGCGCCTACACGTCGCCGATCTGGTACACGCCGGCGAAGTGAAGCGCCTCATCCGGGAGCCCCTGCTCCACTTCGTCGTGCTCGGGGCGGCGCTCTTCGCGATCGACGCCTCGCTACGCGAGAACTCCGGCCCTGCGGGCGACGACCAGATCGTCGTCTCGCGGGGCCGGATCGCGAATCTCGCCGCCCTCTTCGAGAAGACGTGGCAGCGGGCACCAACATCGGCGGAGGTGCGCACACTCGTGGACGACTTCGTCCTCGAAGAGGCGCTCTACCGCGAAGGCAAGGCCCTCGGTGTGGACATCGACGACACCGTCATTCGCCGCCGCGTGCGGCAGAAGATGGAGTTCGCGCTCGAAGACATCATCGAGCACGAGGCCGCGACCGACCCACAACTCGAAGAGTGGCTCGCGGAGCATCCCGAGCGGTACACGCGACCCAGTCGCTACAGATTTCGGCAGCTCTACCTGAACCCCGAGCGGCATGTCACAACCCTGGCCGCAGACGCCGAGCGCGCTCTCGCGAGTGTGCGCGCGTTGGACGAGGACGCCGATCCGAGGCAGATCGGGGATCCCTCGGTCATGGAGCATGCATTCCCGGATGCGAGCGTCGCCGAAGTCGTTTCGACGTTCGGCGAGGCATTCACCGAGTCCCTCGCAGACCTCCCGATCGGCGAGTGGACTGGACCGGTGCGCTCGACCTTCGGGCTCCACATCGTCCGCGTGGATGCACGCACGCCGGGGACACTCCCACCTCTTGACGACGTGCGCGCGAGCGTCGAGCGCGACTGGTCATTCGCAGAGCGCGCTGCAGCATCGAAGCGTTTCTACGGCGATCTTGTCGCGCGCTACCGCCTCGTCATCGAATGGCCCGAGAACATGCAGAGCCAGACGGAGCCGAAGGACGCAAACGAGCCATCGGACCGATAGGGCGATGAAGCGCTGCATCGTGTTCTTCGTGCTGGCGCTCCTCTCCTGGAGTGCGCCAGCGCTCGCACACGAGCTACGCCCGGGGTACCTGGAACTCACGCAGACCGGTGCCGAGACGTACGACGTTCTGTGGAAGGTCCCGGCAGCCGGCGAAGACATGCGCCTCAGCCTTCACGTTCGGTTTCCGCCCGGAACCGAGGAGACGAGCAATCACCGCGGGCTCTTTGTCGGCGGGGCCTTCGTCGAGCGTTGGAGCATCCGTCGCACCGGTGGGCTGACGGACGAGACGCTGCATATCGACGGCCTCGGCGCGACGATGACGGACGTGCTGGTGCGCGTAGAACAACTCGACGGCACAACATTGGTCAACCGCGTGGAGCCCTCGGAGCCGAGTCTCTTTCTCGCGGCGGCGCCGAGTATCTGGACGCTCGCGGGGACGTACTTCGGACTCGGCGTCGAACACATCCTCGGCGGCATCGATCACCTGCTCTTCGTGCTCGCGCTGCTCATGATCGTGAAGGGACGACGCCGTCTTCTGGTCACCATCACTGCCTTCACGGTGGCGCACAGCATCACGCTCGCTGCGGCTACGCTCGGTTGGTTGAGCGTCCCCGTCGCGCCCGTCGAAGCGGTGATCGCGCTCAGCATCGTGTTCGTCGCTGCCGAGATCGTCCACGGCTTGCGCGGCCAGGAGGGGCTGACAGCACGCTCGCCGTGGATCGTCGCGCTCGTCTTCGGGCTCCTGCACGGGCTCGGTTTCGCGAGCGCGCTCCACGAGGTCGGGCTCCCCGACCAGGCCATCCCCGTCGCGCTCTTACTCTTCAACGTGGGCGTCGAAGTGGGACAGTTGCTCTTCGTCGCCACCGTCCTCGTGCTCCTGACAGTCGGGCGGAAGCTCGTGACGACCAGGCGGCCGTGGATGGAGTGGGTCCCCGCGTACGGCATCGGCGCGGTCGCGATGTTCTGGACGATCCAGCGCATCAGCGCGTTCGGGTAGGTCGATTCGGATCGCGCACGCGTCAGCGGCGCAGGGTCCAGACGAGGCCGTCCTTCTGCGGATCGTTGTCCGCGACGTTGCGCGCGCCCCACGCGTCAGCGTCCACGAGGCCCGGGGAAGAGAGCCGGATGCCGTCCGGCAGGCGTTCGAAGAGGAACGGCGCGTCCGAGAGCGGGTCGCTGCGGACCTCCGCGGGAACGTCGATTTCCTGCAGCGACTCCGGCCATGCGCCGCTCACTTCGTAGTGTGCGACCGCGGCGAGTGAGAGCCGCGCGAGCGATTGGGTCGCCGCGACCTGAGCACCCTTCGCGATGATCAGCGGAGCGAGAACGGCCGATGCGTGCGTCAGCCCTCCTCCCGGATCACGCCTCGGAAGTCCCGAGTCCATGCGTTGCGCCAGTACGACGGTCGCGCGACCCAGGTCGGACCAGCGGTCGTGCGCGGCATCCAGGAGTTCCTGGGACGCTACGACGAACTCCGTGAGCGACGACCTCGTCAGGCCCGCCATCCACCCCGTGACAATCGGTCCGTCGTACTCCGGGACGGTCTTCTCGTCGCCGACCATCGTCCGCACGATCGCGATCACATGCACGCGCTCGCAGCGCAGGCCCCAATCGACGCGGGAGCGGATGTCACACTGCAGCAGATCATCGAGCGCCACGCGAGCATCGGCCGCACGCATGAGCGCTCCCTCAAGACTCTCGCGAAGAGAGAGCACAGCGGAATCGATGACGGCGACCACGACGAGCGTGGACAACTGGTCGGTCGGACGCTCCAGGTGCGCGCCGAACAGACCTGAGGCGCGCAGCGCGCGCAGCCTCTCGTCTGGAGTCGCACTCACGCGGAGCGCCGCAATGAGAAAGCGTTGCGTGGTCTGTACTCGCCCGATTGTGGGATCGGGCGCAAGAAGGCTCATCCGGCGATCCCAGACGCGAATTCCCGGTCGCTCGACAGCGTCGTACACGAGCACCAGGAACGGCTCGACCAATGCCACGAACGCCACTTCCCGCGCGCGCTCGGCCTCCGGGAGCGCGTCGAATTCGCCCTGGTCGTACTTCCAACTCGTCGGCCACTCGTCTCGCGGAGGGGCGCTCTCGTCGAGCCATGCCCACGCCTCCCGCAGAATAGGCGCGCCGTCGTCTTCCTCCGCGAGCGGCGGGCCCACCAGGTCATCGAACGCGACGGGCTCACCGCGAGCGCTCAGGTCAGCCAGCAGGGCATCCAGGTCGGCGGACGAGCCGTCGTGGGCGCGCTTCACGACGTACCCGATCGCGCTGAGGACGGTCCCGACGACCAGCACGGCGCAGAGGACTGCCGCGATCACGATCCGCCGACGCAGCGTGATCAGGTTCATCGACGTTGTTCTCCAGTCCCCATCGCACCGCGCCGGTGGTGCGCCGTGGCGCGAATCATGCTCGCGACGGAATCGCGCCGGAAGCGGGCCTGGAGAGAGCGTGCGATGGGAGTGGCGAGGCGCGCGAGACCGATCGGGCGCGAGATGGACGTGATGTCATACCGCACGACGTCGGTTGCCTGATCCCAACTCACCGCGAAGCGCTCCCGGCCCTGTTCCGGATGCCCCTCCAACGTCAAGAATGCGAAGCCGTAGCGATGCACCGGCCCTGTGTCATCGAAAACCTCGCACACACGCCCGGGGAGGACGGAGTGAAAGCCGAAATGACGAACCACGGAGACGAGTGCTGCACCGGGGACGAGCAGTTCCGACGCGGCGTGGACCGACGTCCACACCAGCGGGTACATCGCCCTGGCATCGAGAGCTGCCCGCGCCGCGAGCCACACATCCTCCCCGCGACCGAGCTCCGTTCCGCTGTTGTCGAATTGGAAGCCCGCGGGTGGCGCTGCGAGGTCTACCGATTCGAGGACCGGGTGATTCGGCTCGCGCTCTGCACACGATTCGACGATCGAGTCCAGCGCGGTGTCGGACGGATGCAGAAGGCGAAACATCGCGTTCGCGCTACGCCCTCCGCACGAAGGTCAGCAACGCGAGATCGCAATCGCAAGGCTGCGCCTGACACTGCGAAGAAGCCATCATCTGTCTCGGTACTCCGGCGTGGTGGTATCGCTCGGCGCGACGTAGCCCAGGCCGCGGAGTGCGTCCTCGGTATCCTGCGAGACGGCGTCGGGACCGGTGTCCTCGGGGCCGCGCAGCCAGGCGCGCATGCGCTCCATCGCCGTGACGACGTCCGCGGGTTCGCCGAGTCGTACGCGACGCTCGTCAGCGGCGGGCCACCATGTGACGTCGATGCCGGTGTCGTCCTGATGGCGCAACTTCCAGCGTACATCGATGCCCGTATCGTCACGGACCTGCTCGCGTCGGCGCGCCTCGGCGATCGCGTGGCCGGGCGGCATGTCGTCACCGTCGAGGAGTACAGACGAGAGGTCGCGGCCCTCGGCGCCCGGAGTCGGCGGAATGCCCGCGAGTGCTGAGAGGGTCGGCACGAGATCGAGGTTGTGGACACGCTCGGTGATGCGACGCTCGCCCGCGATCCCCGGCCCCGCGATCAGCATGGGAATGCGCAGGCCCGGATCGTGCAGGAGCGTGCCATGGCGGAACCAGTAGCGATCCTCGCCGAGCGACTCGCCGTGATCCGCGTGAACGGCGACGTAGGTCGTCTCGGCGTCGAGCGCGGCGAAGAGTCGACCCAGATGGCGATCGGCGTAGCGGATCTCGCGGTCGTACGCGTCGGCGTACTGGATCGGTTCGGTCAAGCCCGCGACACGCAGGTATCTGGGGATCCGCTTCGGCCCGAGCCAGGTGGTCACATCCGCTGCCGCCGGAAGAACGGGCGACGTCGCATCGAGTTCCGGCGTCGGTTCCGGCGGCGTGTAGGGACCGTGCGGATCGTAGAGATGAATCCAGAGGAGAAACGGCCGCTCGTCCGACTCTGCGATCCACTCAAGTGCGCGATCGATCGTACGCTTGGCGATGCGCTGCGCGTTGTCGTGCCCCCAGCACGGGTCCGTCATCTCGTCGTCGTAGACATCGAAGTCGGTCCCGAGCGCGCACACTTCATCGCGTAGGAGATACGACGACACGAACGCTCCGGTCCGCCAACCCGCGTCGCGCGCGGCGCGGGCGATCGTGGGGATCTCCGGGTCGAGCTTCTCGGCGTTGCCGCGCACAGTTGTAATCGGTGCTCGCCGCGACGTCAGCGCGGAAGCGAGCGACGGGTTGGTATTCGGCGCCTGCGACCAAGCGTTGTCGAACGTGACGCCACGCGCACCGAGTGCATCGATTTCAGGCGATGTCGGTCGCGAGTAGCCGTAGAGCGAGAGCCGGTCGGGCCGCAGCGTGTCGACGGTGATGAGGACGACGTTGCGCGGCGGGGTCGAGCGACCGCACGCGGGGAGCGCGGCGAGGAGAGTCGCGAGCGTCAGCAGGCAAACGAGGCGGCGGAATGTGGAGGCAGTCACGCGGGGAAGGGTAACCGGGTGGAGCCGTCACGGACCCCGATACGGCGATGCGGCGGAGATACGGCAGACACGCTACGAGATGCGATACGGAGCCAGGACAGTTTCGGCGGAGTTCGGCGCAACCCGTTCGAGTAGGCGAGAGCAAGCCTCCGAACTCTGCCGGAACTGTCCTGGCTCCCCATCTCCCCCTTCCTCCCCGGGCGCGAAGTTTGCGAAGCAAAGTTCATGAACGGGGACATGCGCCCCCGCAGTGACTGGCCAACGACCAAGCACTCGCAAGACGGCCGTCCAGTCCCGAGGAGGCGCCAACGCAACACAGGAGCAGCGCGCTGTGCGCGGAGCACGCGGCGTGACGCCCGCCCTCCCCGGGCGCGAAGTTTGCGGAGCAAAGTTCGTGAACGGGGAAGTGCGCCCCCGCAGGGACTGGCCGAAGAGCAAGCACTCGCAAGACGGCCGTCCAGTCCCGAGGAGGCGCCAACGCAACACAGGGGTGGCGCGCCGTGTGCGAAGCACTCGGCGTGACACCCGCCCTCCCCGGGCGCGAAGTTTGCGGAGCAAAGTTCGTGAACGGGGACATGCGCCCCCGCAGGGACTGGCCGAAGAGCAAGCACTCGCAAGACGGCCGTCCAGTCCCGAGGAGGCGCCAACGCAACACAGGGGTGGCGCGCCGTGTGCGAAGCACTCGGCGTGACACCCAATGCGGCCCTCCCGCAAGCGTCTCGGTTCGGCGGCGCGCGAGTCATGTTGCCGAAACCGCGACTTCAACTTGCGTTGGAGGAGGCCCGCACCTGCCTGCATCGCAAGCTGCGTTCCACTCCGCTGAGCCGCATTAGGACGGTCTGGTGTTACCAGATCGCCCCACCGGCGCGGCGGCACGTCACCGAACCGGTCGGCGAGAGTCGCCACGACGCAGGCTCGGTCTCAGCGGAACGTGAGCCGGTACGGCCCCTGCCGTGTGAGACCCGCTTTCTCGTAGCAGCGAATCGCGGGCGCGTTCTTGCGGTCGACGTGCAAGGTGACCACCGGACCGAGGCCGAGACCGATGCGGCAGAGTTCCGCCGTCGCGCGGGCTGCGACACCGCGTGCGCGCGCCTCGGGGATCGTGTAGATCCCGCCGAGACCGGCCCCGACGCTGCCGCGGAAGTTGAACGCACCCGTGAAGACGATCTGCCCGGACTCCTCGATGACGTAGACGTGCTGCTTGCGGATGCGTGCGGTGAGATGCGCGCGGAGCCACTCGGTCGCATCCTCGTCCTCGGGCGCAAGCCCATCCTCGACGCGGTAGCGTGCGGTGAGCGGCAGCAGGCGCTTCAAGTCGCGCGGCCGCGCCGGGCGCAACTGTGGCTCGCCTTCGCCCAGGGCCGCGGCAGATGAAATCGTCATGAACTCCTGCACACGATTGACGCGCATGCGCGAACGACCGGCGAGACCGTCCACGAGAATGGCGCACGGTCGCTCCGGCCCCACGACGCTCTGCCACGGATCGCGTGACCTGATCGCCGGGATGAGCGCGTGGGCGGCAGCGTCGCTCGTGTTGGCGGCGGCGGAGAGTGCGCCCGAGGAAAGGAGCGCCAGCCCGACCATCTCATCCGCGTCGTACACCCCGATGAACCCGCGCTCGCCGCGTTCTCGATGCTTGTGTCGTAGCCACGCATCGTACGCACCACCGCCACGGAGAAAGGCATCGATGACGCGCCGGTGCTGCACTCCCAGAACGCGGACGATCATGTGCTCGCCCTCGCTGAGCCACACGTCGCGACGCACGTCATGCAGCAAGCCCGACCGGGAGTCATCGCGTCCCCTCCGGCATCTGCAGGCCCGCCCATGCGAGGGTCCGCGCGAGGTCGTCGGGCAGCGGGCTCGTCACCTCGAGACGTTCGGGTCGGCAGGGGTGCTGCACTCCGATCCGATGCGCGTGCAGGAACTGACGCCAGATCCCAGGGGCAACACGGAAGTCGCGATTGCGCTGCGGCTGCCCGTACGTCGGATCCCCGACGATCGGCAGCTTGACGGCCCGCAGATGCGCGCGGATCTGATGCGTCCGGCCGGTCTTCGGACGCGCCTCGATCAGCGTGAAGCGTCGATCGCGCCGCCGCGCGAGAACCCGGACCTCCGTGAACGCCTCCTGCGCACCGTCGCCGCGCGAGACCTTCATCTTCTTTCCGCGACGCTCGTCGGAGAGATCACGCGCCAGCGGCAGGTCGATCTCGAAGCGGTCTTCTTCGGGCGCGCCGATCACGAGCGCCAAGTAGCGCTTTGTGACCCGTCGCTCCCGGAACGCCGCCGTCAAGCCTCGCAGCCCGGGGCCCGAGACGCCGAAGAGGACGATCCCACTCGTGCCGCGGTCGATGCGATGCGCGAGTGACGGTCGAAACGTGTGTGCGTCGCCTTCACCGACGAGATCAAGGACCATGCGATCGAGACTCGGTTCGTCGGGATCGTCGGCCGGTTGACAAAGCAGCATCGGCGGCTTGTCAACCGCCAAGACATCCGCGTCGCGATGGAGGATGCGCAGCGCCTCCAGGCTACGCGCGGCGGGCGCCGAGCGGCCGCCCCCGCGCCCCCCACCACTGCGCCCCCCGCCGCGCGCAGCAGCCAAGCTGGTGACGGCGCTCTCGGGAAGTTTGAACTGAAGCTCGTCGCCATCCGCGAGTCGCACGGCCGGCTTCACGCGCTGACCGTTGACGCGCACCTTCCCCGTCCGCAGCAGCTTGAACACATGCCCCAGGGTGGCCGACGGCAGCACCTTGCGGACAAAGCGGTCCACCCGCTGCCCGGCGTCGTCGGGTCCGATCTTCATCGTGGGCACGCCGGGCAGCGTAGTCTCTCGCGAACGCAGGCGCACGAGCCGACCAAGCGGACGCTCTGCAAGACGTAGCGGGAGCCCGCCGCTCCGGGCGCCTCGCGGGGAAGGCGAGGCTCCGCGGAGCCCCCTGCGCTACCCTGCTCGCCGCAAGTGCGAGCGGAGGTGCAAACGGATGGCGCGACTCGAAGTGGAAACGGGCCGGCATGCAGGCAAGAGTTACGAACTGACCAAGGCCGTCATTCTGGGTCGTGGCGACAACGTGGCCGTGCAGTTGCCCGACGGCAAGGCATCGCGCGAGCACTGCCGTGTGTTTCAGCAGGCGGGGAAGTGGTTCGTCGCGGACCTCAACTCACGCAACGGGATCTGCGTGAACGGTGCGAAGACGACGCGCAAGGAGTTGCGCAACGGCGATCGCATCGAGGTCGGTGAGACCATCGTCGAGTTCGTCACCGCCGAGACCGTCGCGCCATTCAATGAGCCCGGCGAAATCGACGTAGATATCGATGAGATCGACGTCGACGAAATCGACATCGACGTGGACGACGACCCGGAGCCGTCGGCCGCGCCGGCCACGGACAAGCGCAAGGGCACGTCCAAGAAGGACTCTGCGTTCGCGAAGGCGCGGGCGGACGCCGCCGCGGCACGCGACCGCAAGTCGGGATCGGGGTCGGGCGGTGGCGGTGGCGGTGGCGGTGGCGGCATCCACGTCAGGAGCGACGTCCTGCAGTTCAACAAGGTCGACATGAATACGGCCAGCGCGTTCAGCCTCGATCTGTCCCAATATTCAGCGCTGACGCAGATGGCTATCGGCGGGACTGCGGTCGGGATCTTCTGCGGCGCCGTCTGGGGCATCTTCAAGCTGCTCGGCGTCACGCTGAGCTGAGTCACGCTGAGCTGAGTCACGCTGATCTGAGTCACGCTGAGTTGAGTCACGCTGAGTTGGGCGACGACCGGGGCCGATCGGCCCCGGTCGCTCACGCCCGGGCGACGAGCGCGAGGAGGGCGCGGGCGGCGGTCCTCCATGTGACGGCGCGCACGCTCGCGATCGCATCCGGCGCCGGAGCGACGACCCTGCGCGCCGTGCCCCCGGCCGCAGCAATCGCCGCCCGCCACGAGTCCAGGTGATCGGGCGGGAGCAAGACGGCGCCGCCCTGCGCGACCTCCTCGATCGCGGAGATGCGGGCGGCGAGCACCGGCGTGCCGAGCGCGATCGCCTCGGCCACGGGCATCCCGAAGCCCTCGTAGCGACTCGGGTGGAGCAAGGCGACAGCACCGCGGATGAGCGCCACGAGACGCTCTGACGAGACGACCCCCTCGGCCCGGACCAGACCGCGTGCGATGAGTGGATCGGCCTCTTCCGGCAGATCGACAGTCTCGCCGCCACGGCCGACCAGAATGAGCGGTGCGAGTGCCTGGTCCGCGGCAGCCAATGCGTAGGCCCTGAGTAGAAAGCGCAGTCGCTTGCGATGCTCCGGTGTGCCAATCCAGAGCAGATGCGCGCGCTCGATTGAATCTGCGGGCGCTGTGAGGAGCCCCCGCGAGAGCCCGTTCTGGACGATGGCGATGCGCGCCGGGTCGATGCCGAGGTGGAACGCCGCCTCGCCGCCGATGGCAGCGCTCGGCACGACGACGTGCGGCGCGCGCGCAGCCATCCGCGCGTAGAACGTGCGGAACCAGAGCACGCGCTGTCGGGGCTCGTCCGCGGGGCTCGCTAGATAGCGCAGATCGTGGATCGTCAGCGCAGTGGGTACGTGATCGACGACCGGGTAGTAGTCGGTGACGAAGAGGTCGGCCCGCGCGAGGTGGCGGCGAAACCACCGACCGCTGCGTGCCGCGCGGACAGCAGGGGCCGACGGTTCGAGCGACGTCGGAAGCTCCTCGAAGCGGTCCTCGGGAAGCGCCGTGCCGAGTTCCGCTTCCACATCGGGTGCCAGAGTCTTCCCGCGAGCCGTGTAGAGATGGACGGCGGCGCCCTCGGCGAGCAGACCCGCCGCGAGTCCGACGGCGCGGACGCGCGCGCCCGAGGGCAAGTCGTCGTACGCCGTGCAGTTGAACGCGATGGTTACACGCGCGTCGCTCATCGCGTCGTTCCGCACTGCGTCGAGGCCTCTTCGAGGATCGCGCGCAGGCGCGTGGCAGTCGCAGCCCACGACAGCGATGCGGCGCGCGTGCGACCGCTCTGTATCAGCGCGTCAGCGAGCCCCGGTTCGCGCTCCACGCGCAACACCCCGGCGGCCAGCGCGGCGTCGTCTCCGTACGGAACCACGAGCGCGGCAGCGCCGACGACCTCTGGCAGAGCCCCCCCACCGACGGTCACGACCGGGAGGCCCAGCGCCATAGCCTCGATGCACGGCAGCCCGAAGCCCTCCGACTCCGACGAGACCACGAGTGTGGACGCGCCGGCGTAGAGCGCAACCAACAGGTCGTCGGAGACGTAGCCGAGATGCTGAACGCCCGGTGGCATCCGTGCGGGGGCATCGCCCGGGCCGGCCAGAACGAGTGACGCTCTGCCGCCTTGGAGGCGATAGCGCGCATACGCACGCAGCAGGAGTGGGATGCCCTTGCGCGCACGCGTCCCGCCGACGTGCAGCAAGAACGGCGCCGGCACGACACCGTGAAACGAGCGCAACTCGGAAGCGGCCGTGGGATCGGACGGAGCGAGGAAGAGCGGCGCAACCGCGTGCGGCAACACGCGCACCCTCTCGGCGGCATCGGGCACCTCGGCGATCACCTGCGCCGCGGTGGTCTCGCTGGGGACACAGACGAGAGCCGCCGTGCGCGCGGCGAGACGGAGACGCGCCCGATGCACGCGCTCGCGCACGCGGCCTTCGAGCCCCGGCCGCACCAACCACGGCAGCTCGTGAACCGTCGCCACGCGCGGCACTGAGGTGTGCAGGGGGATCGCTGCGACCGGCGACCACAGGACGTCCGCTTCCTGCGCACGGAGCGCGGGTGCGAGGCGCGTCTCGCGCCACACCGCGAGCGGTTCGCGGCCGCCCAGCCCAACGGCTCGTACCGCGCGGCTCGGTGGGCCCGAGAGCGGGGGGATCTCGCGCCCGAATACGATGAGCTCGTCTCCCTCAGCCAGGCTCGCAGGAAACGCGCGCAGTGTCTCAGCGGCCGCGCGCTCCACGCCGGTGGGACACGGGAGTCCGAGGATGCTGGCGTCGATGGCAATGCGCATGGTGGGGACACAGCTTCGCGCGCCGGGCGCACGTCTCCAAGCGGTCGCCGTCCGACGCCTCTCGCACGCGCTGCTACGATGGCCCATCGGGGTCGCGGATCTGGTTCGGAGCAGCTCGGAATGAACGACAATATCTCTCGTATTACGCTGGTACTCATTGCATTGGTCGCCTCGGCGTTCGTGGTCAAGAGCTGCGTTGGCGGCGACCCCGGTGATGGGGATAGGCAGACGCGCGATCCCGCCGCGGAGACGGACCCCAGCACACGGTCCGCGACGGCCGCTACGGAGAGCGGGCAGCTGGACCCGAATGCGGGGAGTGAGACGCTCGGCGGGGATGCCCCCGGAGGCGCGCGAGGCGGCGATCCGCCCCCCGGTGGCGTGCAAGGCGGTGGGGCCGGCGCGGAGGCGGCGGTAGCCCCGATGAAGCGCCGCGACGTCGGGACGCCGCTCGAGGACGGGACGGTCGTGAAGCTGCAGGTCCCGTACAAGGCCGGCACCACAACGCGCTACCGAATCGAGAACGCGACAACACAACGCAATCGCGAGAACGACCTGACCGTATTCATGCGCCGCTTCGACGACGTCACCACCAAGGTCACCAACGTCGCCGAGGATGGCACCGCACGCGTGCGACTCACTCTGAACGCCATCCGCTTGCAGGCGTACTACCCGAATGGGCTCATCATCGAGTTCGACTCGCGCAACCCCGACGACACGATCCTCGACAATCCGACCACGGCGCTCGTGGTCAAGCCGATGCTGGCGTTGATCGGCATCCCGGTGGAGTTCCAGCTCACGACGAACGGCGCGCCAATCGAGATCGAGGGCCTGCAGGCCTGGCGCGACGCGTGGGAAGAGGCGGTCGAGCGGGTGGCGCCCGGAGACTCGCGCGAGATCTCGACGCCCTTCGCAAGGGACACGGTCCTGCTCGAATGGCGCGAGTTGCTCTTCCCACCGGTGGTCGGTGAGCCGCTCGCGGCGGGCACGCCGCGCGAGATCGAGTTGTTGCGGGACACGATGCAGAAGGCTTACGTCCAGTTCAAGGGACCGATGGAGGTCACGCACAACGACGGCGACGTCTTCCGCGTGCGCATGTCGGCGAAGCCCGAGATGGTCGCGCGCCAGGGCAAGGCGCGCAGCCCGCAAGAGAAGGCCATCGCCAAGGTGCACATCCAATCGAGCATCGGCGGGTACTACGCCGCATGGCGCTTCAATGCGGCCAAGGGTCGGCTGGAGGACGCCGAAATCGAGGCCAAGTACCAGTTGTGGGTGTCGTGGCCGTCGGGACAGACCGCCGGCGGATCGACCGCGTATCAGCCGGTCTTCCTCCAGATGGAGCGGCAGACGCGCGTGGAACTCCTCTCCGACGCGCCCGACGACGAGTAGCTTCCGAGGCGTGCAACCACCCGCCGAAGCCCCGAATTTCAGCCCGACGCAGACCATTCTGACACTCCGTGGAAGCGGCCTCACGCTGGCCGACATCGGCCGCGTCCTGACGGATAGATCACTACAGATCGAGATCTCCGGCGGGGCGCGCGAGCGTGTGCATGCGTCGCGCGGCGTCATCGACGCCGCCATCGAGGCCGGTGCGGCGGTCTACGGAGTCACGACCGGCTTCGGCAAGCTGCAGGACCGGGCGATCGGCGCCGAGGACCGGCTCGCTCTCCAGCGCAATCTCGTGCGATCGCACGCCTGCGGCGTCGGCCCACTGCTCGACGCCGCGACCGCGCGCCTGCTGCTCTTGCTCCGTATCCAATCCGTGATTCGCGGCAACTCCGGCGTCACCGAGTCACTCGTCGATCGGATGGTGGCCATCTGGAACGCGGGGCTCGCACCGGCGGTCCCGGAACAGGGCTCGGTCGGCGCCAGCGGCGATCTCGCCCCCCTCGCACACACAGCGCTAGGCGTCATCGGCGAGGGGGCGTTCCTGGTGGACGGCGTCGAAACGCCCGCGGCGGACGCGCTGCTCGTCGCCGGGATCGAGCCGACCTATGCGCTGCGCGAGAAGGAGGGACTCGCGCTCTTGAACGGGACGCAGCTATCCACGGCGATCGGTCTCGCGACCTTGATCCACGCCGACAACCTCCTGCGCCACGCGGACCTCGTCACGGCGCTGACGATCGACGGGCTGCTCTACAGCGCGAAGCCGTTCCGCGCGTGCGTTCAGGAGGTGCGCCCTCACCCAGGTCAAGCGGTCACGGGACGTCAGGTGCAGGCCCTCATCAAGGGCAGCGCGATCCTCGACAGCCATGTGGGTCCGCACAAGGTCCAGGACGCCTACAGCGTGCGCTGCGTCCCGCAGGTGCACGGCGCGATCCGCGACGCTCTGTCACACGTGCGCGACGTTCTGGTGCGCGAGGCGAATTCGACCACGGACAATCCGCTCGTCTTCCCGGAAACGGGCGACGTCATTTCGGGCGGGAACTTCCACGCCGAGCCAGTGGCACTTGTGTGCGACTACATGGCGATCGCGGTGGCCGAGATCGGCTCGATCTCCGAGCGCCGCATCGAGAGCCTTGTCAATCCAGACCTCTCCAATCTGCCAGCGTTTCTGGCTCCGATCCCGGGCGTCTGCAGCGGCTTCATGATGGCGCAGGTCACGGCCGCGGCGCTGGTCAGCGAGAACAAGTCGCTCGCGCACCCGGCATCGGTGGACTCGATCCCGACGTCGGCGAACCAGGAAGACCACGTCTCGATGGCCCCCATCGCGGCACGCAAGGCGCGCGCGATTGCCACGAATGTCGAGGCCGTGCTCGGCATCGAAATCCTGTGTGCGGCGGAAGCACTCGATCACCGCAGGCCGCTCAAGACGTCGCCTGCGCTTGAGGCTGTCCACGCAGCGCTGCGGGGCCACGTGAGCCGCCTGACCGAGGACCGCGTCCTGGCAATCGACTTCGGGATCGTCCGTGATCTGATGCGCGCAGAGACGCTCATCGAGGCCGCCGAGGCGCACGCCGGCGCATTGATCGGCCTCCACGTCGCCACCGATTGAGCCTGCGACGGCGGCGCGTTTCGAACTGAGATCTGAGCCTATCCGAGCCTGAACTTGCCGGCTGACTCAAGTTCACGCCGCCGCCTCTCGAAAGGGGATGCGGAGAGAGCACGTTCGCGCACACGGTGCGCGAGGCTGAAGACGCGGACTCGGTTCGCGCTGTGCGCGTGGACCATCACGCGGATCGGAGAGCGGTAGAGATGCGGCGTTCGAGTGGCTTCACCTTGATCGAGTTGATGATCGTCGTGGCGATCATCGCGATCATCGCTGCCATCGCCATACCGAACCTCATCTCGGCCCGCCTCGCCGCGAACGAGACCTCCGCCATCGCCAATCTGCGCTCGATCGGTACGGCGCAAGCCCAGTTCCAGGCATCGGCCAAGGCCGACGAAGACAACGACGGCCAGGGCGAATTCGGCTTCTTCTCCGAGCTCACGGGTCGCGTCGGCGTCCGCGGAGGTCCGTCGAAACTCAATCCGTCCGTTCTCTCCGGCTCCTTCGGCCTGAACAGCGGCGGCTCGGCCGGTTGGTACGTCGTCTCGCGCTCCGGCTACCTCTACCACATCGAGTTGCCCGGCGCGGGCGGGTTGGGCACCGGCGAGAACGGAACGGGCTCAGTCTGGAGCGCATACGGCCCGCTCGACGCCGATCTTTGCGAGACGACTTGGACGGTCTACACCAAGCCCGCCTCGTACGGATCGACAGGCAATCGCACGTTCTTCCTGAATCAGCAGGGCGACATCACCTCCACCGACGAGAACGGATACACGCAATTCCTCTCGGGACCGGTCCAGGGAGCTGCATTCATCAACGGGTCGGTGAACGTGACCGGAAGCGTCGCGGTCGGCACCATCGGCGGCGACGGCAACTTCTGGAAGCAGGTCAACTAGCCGAGCGCCCACGCGGCACGCTGGGCGATACCGGGCACCCTCCGCCGCGTGGTTCATGCGCGCAGAGAGTACCGTGGCAGGTACGCTCGCGGTGACATGGACGTCTCGCACTTCCTGCCGACCACTGCCCACGAGATCGCCGCCCGCGGCTGGGATGGCGTGGACGTTGTCTTCGTCACGGGCGACGCGTACGTCGATCACCCGAGTTTCGCGATGGCCGTGCTGGGACGTGTGCTGGAAGCCGAGGGCTTTCGTGTCGCCATTCTCGCGCAACCGGATTGGCGTTCCGCCGACACCTGGCGCGCGCTCGGACGGCCGCGGCTCTTCTACGCTGTTTCCGCCGGCAACATGGACTCGATGATCAACCACTACACGGCGAGCAAGAAGCGGCGCAACGACGACGCCTACTCGCCCGGTGGGAAGATCGGACTCCGCCCCGACCGACCGACGCCGGTCTACGCGCAGCGCTGTCGCGAGGCGTTCCGCGACGTTCCCGTCGTGATCGGCGGCATCGAGGCATCGCTGCGGCGCATCGCACACTTCGACTTCTGGTCGGAGAAGGTGCGCCCGTCGATGCTCGTGCCGTCGAAGGCGGATCTGCTCGCGTTCGGCAAGGGCGAGGAGACGATCGTCGCCATCGCGAAACGGCTCGCCACGGGCGACACGATCGACGACGTGCGCGGCCTACGGGGCGTCGGCTATCTGCTCGGGAAGCGCGGTGAACTGCCCACGTGCGAATGGGAGACCCTCCCGCTCCCCTCGCACGAAGAGGTGACCGAGGACAAGCACGCCTTCGCCCGCATGACGCGCGCGTTCCATCACGAGACCAATCCGTTCAACGCGAAGCGGATCACGCAGAAGCACGGCGATCGCACCGTCGTCCTGAACCCGCCGTGCCTGCCGCTCGACGAAGAGGCGATGGATGGGATCTACGACCTGCCCTACACGCGCCTCCCCCATCCGCGTTACCGCCGCGAGAAGGTGCCCGCGTTCGAGATGATCCGCGACAGCGTGCAGATCATGCGCGGCTGTTTCGGGGGCTGCACATTCTGCAGTATCACGATGCACGAAGGGCGCGTGATCCAGAGCCGGAGTCAGCGCTCGATCGTCGCAGAAGTCGAGCGCGTCGCGGCGGCAAAGGACTTCAAGGGCACGGTGAGCGACCTCGGTGGCCCGACAGCGAATATGTACAAGATGCGCTGCACACGCCCCGAAGTCGAGGCGGTTTGCAAGCGGTTGAGTTGCATCCACCCGACCGTCTGCAAGCTGCTCGGCACCGATCACGCGCCGACGATTGCACTCATGCGTGCGACGCGCCACGTGAAGGGCGTCAAGCGCGTGAACATCGCGAGCGGGATCCGCATGGACCTCGCGAACCTCGACGATCGCTACATCGACGAGTTGGCCGCGCACCATGTCGGCGGGCATCTCAAGGTGGCGCCGGAGCACCAGAGCGACGAGGTCCTCGGGCTGATGAAGAAGCCCTCGGCGCAAGTCTTCGAAACGTTCGGCGAGAAGTTCGAGCGCGCGAGCGCCCGCGCCGGCAAGGAGCAATACCTGGTCCCCTACTACATCTCGAGCCATCCGGGCTCAGGGGTGAAAGAGATGGTGGACCTCGCTGTCTTCCTGAAGGCTCACGGATACAAGCCGCGACAGGTGCAGGACTTCATTCCGGCACCGATGGACATCGCCACGTGCATGTACTGGACCGGCCTCGACCCGATCACGATGAAGCCGGTCGAGACGGTGAACAAGGTGCGCGATCGCAAGGTCCAGCGCGCGCTGATGCAGTACTTCCGGCCCGAGAACTGGTTCCAGGTGAACGCCGCGCTGAAGTCGATCGGACGCAGTGAACTGGTCGGCAACGGGCCGGAGTGCCTGATCCCGGCGAACCCACCGAAGGCGGCGGTCGAGGCCCGTCGCAAGCGCGCGCAGGAGGCGACGTACGTGCACGCGGAAGATGCCGGGACGAGCGCTTCAGTCGGCTATCGACCCGGTCGCAAGGGCCATCGCAAATCGGGCGGCGGACGCCAACGCCGCTGATCGCCGCGTAGCACGCGGCCGGTGCGTGGGAACCACGCATTGTGCGCGGAGGCCGTCCGTGCCGACTCATAGGGTGACGACTCACTCCGGAAAGGCCGTCTCATGAAGTCTCGCGCGTCGCTCATCACCCTGCTTCTCACCACGCTCCTGGGCGCGGGAACGCTCCACTCCCGAGACGTGTTCGCGCAGGACACGAAGCCCTCCGAAGGCGCCGCGGAGGAACCCGCCGCGCCGATCTCGGACGACGAGATCGGTGTCGCGCTCCAATTACAGGACAGCTTCGCGAAGGTGGCCGAGAAGGTGCTGCCGAGCACGGTCACGGTCGCTGCCTACGCTCGCGTGCCGGAGGGCGAGGAAGCCGATCCGGAGGAGCGCGCCAACTGGGTGAAGCAACTGAATGACGACTACCCGGGATTTCGCCCGTTCAACGCAGGCAGTGGCATCGTGATGACGGCCGACGGCTATCTGATCACGGCGCGGCACGTCGTCATCCAGGCGAACGGCGAGCCAGCCGATCTGATCGATGTCGAGACACCGGATCGCCGTCACACCCTCGCGAAGTTGGTCGGTGCGGAGCCGACCCTCAACCTCGCCGTCCTGAAATTGCTGCACTTCGACGAGCGTCGCGCGCCGCAGCTCACGCCCGCCGTTCTCGGCGACAGCACGGCGATCGCGGTCGGTCATTGGGCGATCGGCCTCGGCGACCCAGCGGGCCCCGTGCGCTTCTTCGCCGCCGGCGTCCTCGCGGCGAAGCCCGACCGCGACTGCTATCAGGAGCAACTCACCGCCACGTATCTGCAAGCGGCATTGAAGGTCCATCCGCAATGCTACGGCGGGCCGCTCGTGAACATCCGCGGCCAGGTAGTCGGCATGCTGACGCCGCGCTTGCCGAAGCCGGGGGTACTGGCGGAGCCGACGAATCACGGGCTGGAATTCGCCTTACCAAGCAACATCATCAAGACGATCTATGCAGCGCTGCGCGAGAAAGAGAGCCTCCGCTCGCCGTGGCTCGGATACGCCGTGATGAGTCCGGCGGAGCTGCGCAAGGAGATCGGCCCTGACGCGTTCCGCACGATGAAGCGTCCGGCGCTCGGCATCTACATCGAGAACGTCTTCGATCCGAGCCCCGCGCAGACGGCCGGCATCAAACCGGGCGACTTCCTGATCAAGTTCGACGGCAAGGCAGTGCGCTCACCGCTTGAGTTCCAGAAGCACCTCTACTTGGCAGGCATCGGTGCGACCGTGAAGCTCACGATGTTCCGCGAGGGCGAGACGTACGACGTCGAGCTGCCCGTCGAGTTGCGCCCGGAGAACGCGAAGCCGAAGTGATCCGCGGGTTCAGAGCGAGTCGAGGAACGCGATCAACGCGTCGCGGTCACGCTTAGAGAGACGCTTGAACCGATCGCGCGACGACTCGCCCTCGCCGCCGTGCCAGAGCACCGCCTCAGCCAGGTTGCGCGCCCGACCATCGTGCAGGTAGCGCGTGTGACCGCTCACGTCGGCGAAGAGTCCGATGCCCCAGAGCGGCGGCGTCCGCCACTCGCGGGGCGTCGAGTCACCGTCGTGCTTCTGATCGGCCAGCGCCTCGCCCATATCGTGCAGAAGAAGGTCGGTGTAGGGCCGGATCACCGCGTTCCGGTACGCCTCGATGGCATGCTCGTCGCCCGTGCGCAACTCGGAGACATGACACGCTGCACAGCCGATGTCGTCGAAGACCCACTTCCCGCGCCGGACAACCGGATCGGCCACATTACGACGCGCGGGAACTGCGATCGTCTGCGAGTAGAAGGTCACGCGGTTCAGCTTGGTCTCGGTCATCTCTGGGCTGCCGCCCGAGACGTATTCGATCCGCTTCGCCTCGGTCGCGGTCACGACCTCGTTTCGATGGAGCGGCGACGTGATCCCCATGTCATTCACGAATGCCCCGGCCACCTGTTCTTCGACGGTCGGCTGCGTGGCCTTCCACCCGAAGCGCCCGATCATCGGGCGGCCGTGGCGCACGCTCTGGACCATGTGTGCGCGCCCGGAGATCCCATCGCCGTCGGAATCCTCGGGATCGGCCAGCGCGATGAGCGTCGCCTCGGGGATCGCCTCGAGCAGCCCGAGCCCGATCAACTGCTGCGCGACGCGGGCACCGATGCGTACGTCGTCGCCCAGCGGCCCGAACGCGGGGTCGGTGATCTCGTAGTGCGGCGCCTGCAACTCATAGGGAACGCCATCGGCGTACTTCCCCGGCAGCGCCTCGAGACGGATCGCAAACGAGGCCTCCGCCGATACGCCGTGGATCGCGTATTCCTGCAACTGACCGCCGTAGATCGGATGCGGGAGGTCGCCCTTCTCGCCGGGGATGCCCAGCCGGATCAAGAGTCCCGCCGACGCGGTCTCGCCTTCCTCGAGCGGACGACCACGCCCATCCCGCAGATGACAACCACTGCAGGAGCGCGCGTTGAAGAACGGCCCCAGACCATCGCGACCAACGGCGCTCGCAGGCGCCATCACCCAGTTGTCCTTGAAGAAGGCGTTCCCCACGGCGAACACACGGCGTTCTTTCGCCGTCAGAACGCGCGCTGGATAGCTGAACGCGTTCTGGCCGCCGACGACGACCGACGCGGGGCCACCGAGCCGTTCTTCGCCCTCGACGAGCGGCGCCAACTCATCTTCGCCAGTGGGTGCGTCCTCGTCCGCAAGCGCACGCCCATCGATTGCGAGCAGCGAGACGGAAACAAGTCCCAGCGCCAAACATGCGAGCCCGAATGCCGTCGTACGTTGCATAACGTCATTCTCCCGGGCTGATCGCGATCGCGAAGCCGAGCGAGTCGGCGAGGATCGCGAAGCTCTCGGTCTGCGCCTCGAGAGCTTCCATGGTCGCCAGCAACGCGACCCGACCGGGTGCGTCATCGGCACCCAGGATCGCCTGATCGAAGGGCGCGGGAATGGCCTTGGTCGCCGCGAGACTCGCGGCGAGTTGCGCGTCGAGATCCTTGGCGATGTCGGCATCGACGCGGCGCGCGAGATCACGCAGCCCCACCCCCGCGACACCGAAGCCCTTTCCGGTCCAGACCGCCACGATGCCCGCCTGGTTCGCGATGAAATCGAGGTGAGTCGTGTCGCTGAAGCAACTGTGTTCCTCTTCCTGATCCTGCGTCTCGTACGGCACCGCGAGGCGTTCGCCGCTCATCTCGAAGGCAGAGAGGACGGCCATGCCGGAGAGCATCTTCTCCAGACTGTCGTCGGACGGCGCGGTCACGAAGGCGCGGCGGTAGTTATCGGCCTCGGGCTCCCACGCCTTGGCGACGCGCGCGAGGTGCGTGACGAGCAGGTCGGAGACGGCGCGCAGGTACGCGCTGCGACGATCGGCGTTGCGCCCCTTGCCAGCGACGAAGTCCGTGAACGGACGCGTGCCAGGCCCGTTCGGATCGCGATCCTGGCCCCACAGCAGGAATTCGATCGCATGCCAGCCGATGGCGACGTTCGCCTCGCCTCCGCGCTCGTTCAGGATCGTGAGCAGATCGCCCTCGAGTGCGGGAAACTGGTTGGGATCGTTGATGATGCCCGCGTCGGGATCGCCTTCGACCGCGTCGATGTACGCCTCGTCCAGCGGCCACGCATTCACGAACGTCTCAACGCCGTCCGAGGGTCGATCGATGGGACCGCTGTAGAAGCGGAACGTCTCCGTGCGGAGATACACCTGGCGCCCGGCGATCCACGCGCTCTTCGCCGCGCTGAGCGTCTCCGCCGAGGGTGCCTTCAGAAACGCGTTGATCCGCTCCTGCAACGTGACGGCCGATGCATGGCTCTGCGCGTATCCGGCGTGCGCGAGTTCCGCGTAATTACTCACGACTTGACGCCGCAGATCCGCGTCGTCGGCCTCGTCGGCGGCGGGCGTCGTACGCACCAGAGTCACAAACAAGACGAGCGCGACCCCGATCGCAACGACGAGACGCAGACAGCTACGGATGGAACGCATGGGGACTCTCTTCAGATCAGGCCACGCGCGCGAGAGAGCGAGAACGGAGGCTCCGAGACGAGACGTGGACCTATCCTCCTTGTCGGCCACGCACCCTCCGAAGGTGAACCCCATGCGTGGAGGAAACGGAATCAGCCGATGCCGCGAAGAGCGTCAGGCAGCTCCGCGATGTTCGAGATCACGGCGTCAGCGACGTCGCATCCCGCCCCCGAACGATCTTCCGCGCCAGCGGCGACCCAGACGCCCCGCGCTCCGAGCGCGCGCGCACGGCGCACCTGCTCCGGATCGTCATCCACGACGACGGCTCTCTCGGGGGCGACGCCAGCGAGAGCGAGTACGGCCGGGTGGAATTGCAGCGAGTCTTTCATCACACGCACGAGGTCCGTACCGGCCGGGACGCCGATCAGATCGCGCACCCCCCATTGCTCAAGGAGCGGCTCCATGCGCCACGACGGATTGCCGGTCGCGAGATGAACGTCATACGACAGCGCGAGTTCCCGAATGACGTCGATGGTCGCAGGGAACGCGCAATCGGCGTGCCGACACACGTACGCGCTCACTGCGAGGGAGAGTTGCCACGCCGCGTCTGAGACAGGCGGCGCGTGCCCGAGGAAACGACACATCTCGGTCAGCCATAGCACGCCGAAACTGCGCTCGGAGACGAGCGGATCGTCATCGCGCCAGCGCTCCCGATTTCGAAAGAGCTCGGGGACGAGAGCGCTGTTCGCGCGTCCCCAGTCCGCAGGCGAACCGCCGACCCCTGGCGCCAACACGTCGCCCATCAAGCGGCCCCACTCAGCGGACGTGCGCGCTGGATCGAGCAGCACGCCGTCAACGTCGAGAAAGACCGCGCGGAGAGTCATACGCAGAGCGTACCCAGCGCAGAGATCGATGGAACCACGAAGCTGGATACGGGAAGTCAGGCGAAGTGCCGACGAGCGCGACTCAGTCCGCGTAGGAAGAGCTCGCGCGCGCGCTCTGCACCCACTGCCGCGAACCGTCGGTGCCAATGAGCTGGACGGCGTCGATTTCATTCCACCCGACCACTCGATTCGTGTCCATCGTCAGTCGCAAGGTGCGCGTCGTGACGCTCACACGATCCAGCAACGGCTCGAACCAGAGCGGCGCCGTTCCGGCCCCGGCCTTGCCCTCCCAGAGACGCTCCCACGCGCCAGACGGCAACTGAGCATCGATCCGCGCAAGAGCACCTGGGTTGTGCGTCTCGTGGAGTCGCAGTTGCGCCGGTGTAACGGCGATCGCGTAGGTCACGACAATCGTGACGTCGCCCATGTCGGGGGACTTCGACGCCCACGCCGTCCCGAGATCGCCAGCGATCGGAAGGTCCGGTTCGCCCGTCAACTGCACGACACTCCAACTGCGATCCTTCAGATCGGCCAGCGAACCGGCCAGCCGCGCGACGTGGGAACGCGCACTGGGCTGGTTGATCGTCCGCGTCAGGAGAGGGACGTACGAAGGATCTCGGGCTGCGACCAGCACGTCGACGGCGCGCCCAACCGTCGCCGGGTCGGAACTCTGGGCCAGCACCTCGACGTACGGTCGCGCCTCGCTCGGCCGTGACGAGACGAGCGCGGACAACGCGGGCAGCCGCAGCTTCCAGTCGGTCTCGACATCGATCGCGAGAGAGCGCAACGACGCGGGAAGTTCGTCGCCTGCCGAGAGGGAGTCGGCGATCGCGGTCGCCACGACGGCGCGCGCGTCGATAGAGAACACGTTCGACCAGAGTAATCGGTCCGCAAGTGTGGCAGCCGCCGCGGGATCGAGGGTGTAGAGGCGGGCAAACGCTGCACGACGTTCTGCGGCGGTCGTTCCAGGAGCAGAAGCGAGCATCTTGAGTTCCTCGGCGGAGAGGGCGATGACGGTCACGGAGGCGCTGGACAACGGCGCAAACGAACTCCCCGGGCCGCCCTCGATCCACTCCTGCACGATCGCACTCCGTGCATCCGTCGAGTCTGCGTCGCGGCCTTGCGGTCGGGAGACGCGCTCCCGGGAGGTGCGACGCGGAGCCGCCTCGTCGCTGCTCGCATCTCGCCGGCGATCCGGATCCGTCTGCGACGCCCTGACACGAGCGCGAGCGCGTCGGCTCCGGAGCGCGTCGTTCTCGCGCTGGAGCCGAGTCACCTGCTCTTTCAGGGCCACGTCCGCAGCGCCGCGATCGATCGGTTCGGCGGAGCTAACAACAACAGCGACAAGTACCGCTGTCGTCGCGCTCGAGAGCAGCGCCACAAGAAGGACGACGGCCCACCCAGGCTTGCGCATCGTCCCAGCATACACTGCGCGGGCTCATGTCCCCGATGACGCGACCCGTTCGGCGATGGTTTCGTCGGAATGTTCGCGCAGCCCTGGTCGATGGGGAACACGCGCTTTGCTTGCCCCCACGATCGGCCGATGTACCGGGTGTGAACGAGAAGCGTGCACGCGACGAGTCGGAGCCTTGGCGGCAACGTGTCGTGCCCGGCGTGGCACTGGCTGCGCTGCACATTGCCGTCGCTCTTGGATACCGACTGTCGGGGTCGATCGCGATCGAGTCGGATCCGCGCCGCGGAAGCTGGGACTGGCACTGGCAGACGCTCCCACTCGCCGATCTGCGTGCCGATCTCGCGGAGAGCCTCTGGTATCTCCACGCGCAGCCTCCCGGCTACAACCTCCTCGGCGGTCTCCTGGCGAAGCTCCTCTCGGATGCGAACGTGCCGCTCGCCCTCTGGGTCCTGAACGTCGTCCTCGGTGGCGTGGGCGTGGCACTCGCAGTCGACATCATTCGCGGAGCGACGGGGAGTCGGTGGTGCGCCACAATCACCGGGGTCGTACTCGCGCTGCACCCGACGCTCTTGCTCTACGAGGCGTACCCGCTCTACACACATCTCGCGGCGATGCTCTGCGTCGTCGCCGTGTGGTGCGTGCATGCGTTCGTCACGACGCGCCGCGAGAGCGCACTCGTCGGGTTCGCGGCGACGGCGATCGCGCTGATCCTCGTACGAAGCGCGTTCCACATTGCACTGATCGTTCCGCTTCTCGCGGCGCTCGCATTCCTTTCGCAAAGACGACGAACGGTGGTGATGGCAACGCTCCTCTGCATCCTCCCCGTCGCCGTCTGCGTGAAAAACCAAGCGCTCTACGGCGTGATGGGTACGAGCAGTTGGGCCGGCCAGGGACTCTGGCGCATCGCGTCCGCCAGCAGCAGTCGCGCCGACCTGAGCACGCTCGCATCGACCGGCGTGATCGACACGGTCCCGGCGCGTTTCGCGGCCTTCACACCACCGGCGGAACTGCGCGAGTCGGGATACGGAAAGACGTCGGACATCGTGATCCTGGCACGCGACGATCAACACAACATCAACGTTCCGGACATCGGACGAACGTATATGCGTAGCGCCCTCGCACTCATTGCGGCGGACCCGCTGGCCTACCTTCGCAACGTCGAACGGGCGTACGCTCAGTTCTGCGAACCCTCATCACGTTTCAAGCACGTGCGCGACGGACGCCAAGGTCTCGGCGTGCACGAGACGGTGTACTCGGACGGCCTCTACGGGGCGTCCTGGGTCGGATACCGACGCGGATCGCTCGTCTACTTCGTCATCCCACTCTCGTTGCTGATCTACCTGATCGCCGCGGGAACAGCATGTGGCCGACGCCCGGAACGGTGGGTCGCCTGGGCTCGCCGTGACGCTCCTGTCGCGATCGCGGGGGCGCTCGTTGCCTACATCGCGCTCGTGGGATCCGCGTTCGAATACGGCGAGAACGCCCGCTTCAAGGCGCTGGTGGAACCGACGTTCATCATCTTCATCGCCATCGTCACGCAGCGCAGCGTGACACGCGGTTGGGACCGCGTGACGAACCGGGCCGTCATCGAACGCGACGACGCGTCACCAGGTCGTCTGCAAGAGCGCTGATCGGGGAAAGTCCGCGAAGTCCAGCTGCCCGAGGCCCGGCCAGAAGTCCGCGCGTGCGAGGTTCGGCGTCCCGCGGCGCGCGGACTACGATGCGAGGATGAGCACCACGAAGAGCGGCCCCCGCGAAGTTCAGCCTCCCCGCGGCACGGAGATCACCTGCGCCAACTGGCAGATCGAGGCCGCGTACCGGATGATCCAGCACAACCTGGCGCCCGACAACGCCGAGGACCCGGATCACCTGATCGTCTACGGCGGATCGGGCAAGGCAGCACGCAACTGGGAGTGTTTCGACGCGATCCTGGAGTCGCTGCGGAAGCTGAAGCCGGATGAAACGCTGCTGGTGCAAAGCGGCAAGCCGGTCGGCGTCTTCCGGACCCACGAACACGCACCGCGGGTGCTCATCGCCAACAGCAACCTGGTCGGGAAGTGGGCCGACTGGGAGCACTTCCGAGAGCTCGACCGCAAGGGACTCATGATGTACGGCCAGATGACGGCCGGTTCGTGGATCTACATCGGCACGCAGGGCATCTTGCAGGGGACGTACGAGACGTTCGCCGAGGCGGCGCGACAGCACGCGGGCGGCAACCTGCGCGGGAAACTGGTCGTCTCGGGCGGGCTCGGCGGCATGGGCGGCGCGCAGCCACTCGCCGCGACGATGAACGACGCGGTCTACCTCGGTGCCGACATCGATCCCGCGCGGATCCAGAAGCGCCTCGACACTGACTACCTCGACGAGGTCGCGGACTCGATCGACGCCGCGATCGACCGTGCGCTCGCAGCATGCGAGGCCGGCGAAGCGGTGTCGATCGGCGTCGCCGCGCCGCAGACCGACCTGCTCCGGCGCATGCTCGAACGCAATGTAGTGCCCTGCCTCCTCACGGACCAGACGAGCGCGCACGACGAACTCGACGGCTACGTTCCGGACGGCATGCCGTTCGACGAGGCCATCGCCCTGCGGACCTCCGATCCCGGGCGCTACATCGCCGAGTCCAATCGCACGATGGTGGACCATTGCAAGTTGATGGTGGAGTTGCAGGAGCGCGGCGCCGCGACATTCGACTACGGCAACAACCTGCGCGGACAGGCGCTCGCCAACGGTTTCGAGAACGCGTTCGCATTCCCGGGCTTCGTCCCGGCGTATATTCGTCCGCTCTTCTGCGAGGGCAAGGGCCCCTTCCGCTGGGTGGCGCTCTCCGGCGATCCGGAGGACATCCGGAAGACCGACGAGACCATCCTGCGACTCTTCCCGGAAGACGAGGCGCTGGCGCGCTGGATCCGCCTCGCGGGGGAGCGCGTGACGTTCCAGGGGCTGCCGTCGCGCATCTGCTGGCTCGGCTACGGCGAGCGCGCAAAGGCGGGACTGGAGTTCAACCGTATGGTGCGCGACGGCGAGTTGTCGGCCCCGGTCGTGATCGGTCGCGATCACCTGGATTGCGGCTCCGTCGCATCGCCCAACCGCGAGACCGAATCCATGAAGGACGGCTCCGACGCCGTCGCGGACTGGCCCATCCTGAACGCGTTGCTCAACACGGCGTCGGGCGCGACGTGGGTGTCATTCCACCACGGCGGCGGCGTCGGGATGGGCTACTCGCTCCACGCGGGCATGGTGATCTGCTGCGACGGCACGCCCGAGATTGACGAACGGCTCGATCGCGTCCTCACCGGGGACCCGGGCATGGGCGTCATCCGCCACGCCGACGCGGGTTACGAGAAGGCGATCGAGGTCGCGCACGAACGCGGCGTGAACATCCCGATGCCACGGTCGTAGTAGCGGCTCCAATCTGGCGGCCCCAGTGAGACGACTCCGTGCCACCACCCCGCGCCGTGACGCGAGCGTCATGTCCGGAACGCAGTGTCCCACGTTGCGGACACGGACCGACCGCGCCCTCTCGCCCTTGCGGAGAGCTGACAGGCAGCACCCGGCCCGCATTGTCGCGTTCGGATCGCGCACCTCGCCAACGGCGCGCGAATTGCGAAAACGCTTGACGACATGCGCACTGTCACGCTCTCCGAGATCCTGACCCCACTCGTTCTGACCGCCATTCTCGCGGCCTCCCCGACGGCTCTCGCCGGCGACGAGAAGCCGATCGAGAAGGCGGAGCGACTGCTGAAGAGCGGGCTCTACGCAGACCGGATCCACGCACTCGAGATCGTCGAGAGGATCGAGGACGACAAGGGCATCGAGAGCCTGCTGATCGACGTGCTGCGCGACGACAAGGAATGGGGCGTGCAGATCAAGGCGGCGGAGTTGCTCGGCAAGCGCGGCGGCAAGGACGCACGCGCGGTGCTTGCCACGGAGTCCGTCGCCGGGGAGATCCAATGGGTCCGCGACGCCGCCGATCGCGCACTCGGCGAACTCGGCGAACTCGCGGGTGAAGAGGCCGGGGAACTACTCCTCAAGCAGGCTAAGGAGAGCCGTGACGACGCGGTAAAGGCGCGCGCCGTGGCCGCGGCGACACCCTTCGTCACGAAGGAGCACATCTCGCGCCGGGTCCGCTACACGAGGGACAAGGATGCATACCTGGGGCGCGCCGCAGCACGGGCCCTCGGCGGGTTGGTCGCGAACCCAGAGACGCGTGACTCGGCCATCAAGGGCCTGAAGAGCGTGCTCGACAAACGCAAGGAACACCGCGCGTTCCTGCAGTACTCGGGGGCAATCGAGGGACTCGCGGCGGCGGGTACTCCCGAGGCCCGCGCCATCCTGATCGAAGAGTTGATGGCGTTCCCGATGAGCATCCTCTACCCGAACGCGTCGAGGTGCTGGTGGACAGCGCCGAGATGCGACATCGCTACGGGACGACGCCACTCGGCATCACATTCCGCTGGGGTCTCGGGAAGGTCCAGCACTCGGTGAGCCACTTCTACCTTCAGGAAGAGGGCCTGCAACACGCGCGCAACCCGCGCGACCGCATGGTCTTCGCCGCAGACGATCTGGGGCTCTCGCTCGCGACGATCCGCAAGATGGCGGCCAGCGGCGCCTTCGACGGGCGCGTCAGCAAGGAGACGCTGGAAGAGATCGCGCCCGACTACTCGATGTTCCGGATGATCGTGAACAGGGTCGCCGAGAAGAGCAGGTGGGTGGAAGAGCTGTAGGCAGCGTCCAGGCGACCTCCCCCGCTCTCCGCGCACCACGTTCGGCCGCCCGCCTGTAGCCTCGGCAGCCATGCCGACTCACGCTGACCTCCTCGTCCTGAACGCTTCCGAGCTCGTGACCTGTGCCGACGGGCCCGAAGGTCCTCTTCGCGGCGACGATCTGCGCGCCCCCGGGATGCTGGAGAACGCCGGTGTGGCGATCACGGACGGCCGCATTGCCGCAGTTGGCACGACAGAAGACATCACCACGCGCTATACGGCTCCGCGCACGATCGACGCGCAGGGCTGCGCCGTGCTCCCGGGCTTCGTGGACCCCCACACCCACCTCGTTTTCGGTCGCACGCGCGAAGACGAGTTCGAGTTGCGTTGCCTCGGGAAGACGTACGAGGAGATCGCGGCGGCCGGCGGCGGTATCCGCGCGTCGTCGCGGCGCTTCCGTGCCACGTCCCGCGCCGAGATCCTCGCGCAAGCGCGGGCAACGCGTCGCCGGGCGCTCTTGCACGGCACGACCACGATCGAGATCAAGTCGGGCTACGGTCTCGATCTCGCGAGCGAACTCCTGGCACTCGAAATCGCCGGTGAGCTCGACGACAACGGCGACATCGTACGGACCTTCCTCGGCGCGCACGAGGTGCCCGACGCATACCGCGACGACCGCGACGCCTACATTCGTCTGGTCTGCGACGAGATGATCCCGACGGTCGCCGCGCGCGGGCTCGCGCGCTACTGCGACGTCTTCTGCGAGGAGCACGTATTCACCCAGGCGGAGACGCGCACCATCTGTCGCGCGGCGCGCGAGAACGGTCTCGAGATCAAGCTCCACGTGGACGAGTTGGCGGGCACAGGCGGTGCCGAGCTCGCCGTGGAACTGCGCGCCACGAGCGCCGATCACCTGATGCAGATCAGTGCTGCCGGCATCGCGGCGATGGCGACGTGCGACACGATCGCGGTGCTCCTCCCCGGCACGTCGTTCTTCCTCGGGATGCAGACGTTCGCGCCTGCCCGGCGCATGATCGAGGCGGGTTGCGCGATCGCTCTCGCCACCGATTGCAACCCGGGCTCGTCCATGAGCGAGAACCCACAGACCCTCCTCACGATCGCCTGCATCGGACTCGGATTGCGCCCGATCGAGGCCATCGCGGCTCTGACCCGCAACGCCGCATATGCGGTGGATCTCGGCACGGAGGTCGGGCGCATCGCCCCCGGATATCGCGCCGACCTGGTCGTCACCGACGTCGCCAATCACCGCCTCTTGCCTTATCACCACGGCGTCAATCACGCAGCAACCGTCGTCCACCACGGACGCATCGTGGCCTGAGGGCCCGCGACCAATTCGCGTCGTGCAGACTTCGAGCCTGAAGAGAGATCGTGCCAATGTCGATGATCAGAAGGCGGGCGCAGCGCTCGGCACGGGAGAAGGCATGCGGCTGATCGCGTTCACCATCGAACTCGGGGAATCTCCGACCCCCGCTCAACTCGCATCCGTTTCCGCGGCCGCACAGGCTCCGTCCATCGCCGTGGTCGTCGATGACATCGGCGCCACGATCATCGGCGCACCGCACGACGTGGTGACGGCATCGGTGGCGGCGGCGCACGCCGCGCGCGCCGCCGGCGCCAGAATCCGTTGCCGCGTCGAGCCGCTGGGAGATGCGACCACCGACATCGCCCAGGAGGTGGCCGCGGCCGTGCGCGACGGCGTGAGCAAGCCCCTGACGACGCCGATCGCGAGCCCGGAGGGCACAACGACCGCGCCGGAAGCCGACTCTGTCTCCGATCCAGTTCCCGCGACGACGACGACCGACGACGGCGGTGACGCGGCCGCCGCGCCGCATAGCCCCGACGCTGCCGACGATCCGCTGCTCTCCGGCGCGCCGCTGCTCCACGCACTCTCTGCCGCCGTTCCCACTCCGGCCGGAGGTTCTGCCGCCGCAGCCACGTGCGCGATGGCAGCAGCTATCGTGGCAATGGCCGCGCGCGTCGCACTGGCGAACCAGCGCTACGCCGATGTCCACGCCGAGATGAGCGCCGGTCTCGAGAAGGCCGAGACCCTCCGTGACGAGTTGCACGCACTGGTACGCACGGACTCCGACGCGTACGAAGAGTTCATGCGCGCGAGCGCGATGCCGCGCGTGACGGAAACGGAGGCGGAAGCACGTAGCGCAGCCCTGGCGCCCGCAGCGATGGCCGCGTGCGAAGCGCCACTCGACGTCATGCGTCGCGGGCTGAGCGTTCTGGAATTGTGTGCTCGCATCGCCCGCCGCGGCGCCGAGAGCACTCGCCCCGACGTCGCTGTCGCCGCATCGCTGGCGGGCGCGGCCACGCGAGGCGCGTGGATCAACGTTCGTGCCAACATGCCTTCGCTGCGCGACCTCGAGACGCGCTCGCGACTCTCCGGCGAAGCCGGAACCATCGCGCGCCAGGCGGACGAGACGGAGCGCCACACGCTCCGGGCCGCCGGCGTGGACGCGACCTGACAGCGGCGTGACGCAAGCACTGCACGCTATCGCGGTGCCTTCTCGATACAGGTCTCCTCCGCGTACCGCACTGCAACGCGCCGGCACCGGGATCGTCGCATTCGCGCTCTTGGCGTCGGTCCCCGCCACAGTCCCCGGCGGGACACCGTCCATCGCCGCCGCACAGGAGACCACGGAGCACGGGCGCACCCCCGCCACTGGCAGCACCACTCAGCGTGCCACCGACGGCGCCACCGCGCTCCTCGTACGCCTGACTCCGCACGTCGAGAAAGCCTACGGCGCGGCATTCGAGCGTCCGCCGCGCGTCGTCGTCGTCTCTCGCGAGCGGGCAACGGAGATCTTCCGCGCCGATCTCCGCCCCGAGATCGAACGACGCTATCCGGACGCCTCGAAGGCACAGCGCCGCACGCTTCTCAGTCTCTCCGCGTCCAGTTCGGTCGCGTCGTGTCTCGCTCGGTACAGCTTCGGCGCGAAGGCGATCATCGTCGTCCGCAAGAGCTTCGACAGCCAACGCGAAGCGGCGGGATTCGCCGCCGACGAGGCCGCCGACCTGCTCCTCGCCGTCCTCGCTCACGAGGCGGTGCACGCGCTGGACGACGAGCGATTCGACCTCGCGTCGTTCTACGCCAACGCCGGCGATGCCGAGGCCTTGCGCGCCCGCGCCATGGTGGTGGAAGGACGCGCTGTCCACTTCGGCCGGATCGCGGCGCAGGCAGCTGGCGCTGGCGAACGAGCGCGCGCACTGCTGCCCGGCGGCGAGGAGCCGAGCGACGCCCGCGCGTGGTCGCTCCGCATGACCTACGAGGCAGGCGCGCACTTCGTCGCGGGATTACTGAGGCGCGGCGGAGCGAGACTGGCCGACCGCGCGCTCACGTCTGCGCCAGCGACGACTCACGAGGTCTTCCACGGCGCGCGGTGGCCCGAGAGCCCTCCCGACGCTCGCCCTGTCGCCCGATTGCGCGAATCGGGTCTGACCGATCGCCCGCTCACGCTCTCGGAACTCCAACTCCGCGCACGCTACGCTGCACTGCACGGGCGCAAGACCGCGGACGCGATCTTCGCTGGCTTTCGTGGCGGAGCGCAGGTTCTCGTCGACGCCACGAACGTCACAGTCCTCGCCTTCGCCGACTCCGAGGCCGCCCGGAACTACGTCGCCCTCGCCGGGGAAGAAGCGCCCACCAGGCAGGCAGGCGACCTCGTCATGCGCGCCTTCGGACCGGCGGCGGACACGCTCCTCGCGAAGCTCCTCCACACGCGCGACCACGACGAGTAGGGGGCCATCTCAGTTGACCCGCTAGATATTGGGCGTGCGTCCGGATGCGGCTCGATGGTATTTTGATCCGCATGACGTGTGTCGCAGGCGTGCGACCACTGGCAGGGAACCCCGAAAGGAGTCTGCCACGACTCCTGGACGGGACGGCCCGGGGCTGCGGGAAACGGCGACCACGAGTCGCTTGCGAGCAGTCCCTCATGAGAGGAGGTGAGCATGTCAAGTGGCTGTATCAGGAGGCTGCCCGTCGGGTAGGCACGACGGTCTTGCCCCATGCGGGCAGCACTCGACTCACGAGGGCGGCGTCTAGCGACGTCGCCCTCCTTTTCGTTTCGGCAAACGACTGCCTCAGACGCGCGGTCCGACGCACGACGCGCAACGCACGCACTATTCGAGGCCGCTGCGGGAGAGCGACGACGGGAATACGCGACACAGCCGTTGACTCATCGACATGAGTCAATCATACTCACGGGTATGAGTAAGAGACTGCAGGTGCTGTTTCCTGACGACCAGATGCGGGAGATCCGTCGAGTCGCCAAGGTCGAAGGCGTGACCGTTGCCGCCTGGGTGCGGCGCGTTCTGGTGGATGCGTGCCGCGAGCACCCGTACGAGACGGTGGAGGCGAAGCTCGCCGCGGTGCGCGAGGGCGCGGCGTACAGCTTCCCGACGGCGGACATCGATCAGATGCTCTCCGAGATCGCGCAAGGATATGAGCAGGACATCGAAGAGTGATCTTCATCGACTCCAACGTGCCGATGTACCTGGTGGGCGTGGACCACCCACACAAGACGCATGCGCAAGAGCTCCTGGAGCGTGCCATCGTGCAGCGACGCCGACTCGTCACGGACGCCGAAGTGCTGCAGGAGATCCTGCACCGCTACCACTCGATCCGCAGGACGGACGTCATCCAGCGTACGCTCGACGTGCTACTCGGCTACGTGGATGCCGTCTTACCCGTGACGGGTGACGATGTCCTTCGCGCGAAGGACGTCCTGCTGGCGACGCGCCAACTCTCGGCCCGCGATGCTCTTCACGTGGCGGTCATGCGACACCATGACATCCCGACGATCATGTCATTCGACCGCGGGTTCGATCACGTCGATGGGATAGCGCGGCTTCACGCGTAGTGCGACCGCGCCTCGCAAGAGACGCGGCCGACCACGGCCGCTCCGCTCCTCAGCGCTGATAGATCGTGTGCGACGGGCGGCCGGCGAGGATCTGCTCCTTGCCCCAGTTCTTCACCTTCTGGAACGCCTCGGACGCCATGAAGCCGTCGAACGCGTCCTTCGAGTCCCAATCGGACACGATCAAGTACGAGCGCGGCTTGACGACGTCACGGAACAGGCGCGTATTCGAGTGCCCGTCCATCGACTCCATCGACGCAATGACACCGGCAACGGCGTTGGTGAAGATCTCGTCCTTGCCCTCGATAACGTCGTAGTTCATCCCAATCGTGACCATCTCGACCTCCGGCTTCCGTTCGGTTTCGTTGCATGACGCACGGTGACGCGGTGAGTTCTACGCGTGCGGCCCCCCGTGTCAGCGTCGTTGCTGCCCCGCAGGTCGCACCCCTACGCGGGCGGGCGGATCGCCACCCTCAACACTGTGTTCGACGACTGTATCCACCATCACATCCGGGCTCCCGCAACTTCAGCCTTCGATTCGGTGCGAGACTGCGCGCTGCCGCACGCGCGACGTCCAACTCTCGTGAGTCGCTGGGGCAACCGTCGGGCGCTACACTCCGCCGGCTCGGACCGTAGCCAGTCGATGTGCCTCGCAAGGATCGCGAACAACCTTGATCTTCAACTCCCTCGCGTTCGGGCTCTTCCTGGCCGTCGTGCTGATCGTGTTCTACGCGATCCCGAGGCGGTACTGGACGTTCCAGAAGATCGCCCTGCTCGGGTTGAGCTACGTGTTCTACGGGTGGTGGGACTTCCGCTTCGTGGGGCTCCTCGTCGCGTCGACGGTCGTGGACTTCACCGCCGTCCGCCAGATCCGCGAGCACCCGAGTAGGCGTAGGTTCTGGCTCTGGGTCAGCGTCTGCTTCAACCTCGGTACCCTCGGCTTCTTCAAGTACTTCAACTTCTTCGCGGAGAGCGCCCACTCCGTCCTCGCCAGCGTCGGGCTGTCCGTCCCGTTCTCGACACTCGAGGTCGTGCTGCCGGTCGGCATCTCGTTCTACACATTTCAGACGATGAGTCTGACCATCGACGCGTACCGCGGGCACGTGCGACGCCGGTACGGGCTGCTCGACGTCGCGCTCTACGTCGCGTTTTTCCCGCAGCTTGTCGCCGGGCCCATCGTCCGCGCCACCGCGTTCCTCCCTCAAGTCGCGCGACGCCCGCGTGCGCGTCCACAGTTGCTCGTCTGGGGAGCGTGGCTGATCTGGTGGGGCCTCTTCAAGAAGGTCATCATCGCGGACGGCGTCGCAATCGACGTCGACAACGCTTATGCCAGCGTCGCTGGCGGAGCGATCAGTTCGCTTCGCGCCTGGAAAGCCGCGGTCGGATTTTCCATTCAGATCTACTGCGATTTCTCGGGGTACACGGACATCGCGATCGGCGTCGCCGCGTTGCTTGGAATTCGACTCCCGAAGAACTTCAGGAGCCCCTATGTCTCGGTCGGCATCTCCGACTTCTGGCGCCGCTGGCACATCTCGTTGTCGACCTGGCTCCGTGACTACCTCTACATCCCGCTCGGCGGCAGCCGCGGCTCGACATGGATGACGCAGCGGAACTTATTCATCACCATGCTGCTCGGCGGGCTCTGGCACGGGGCGAGTTGGAACTTCGTGGTCTGGGGAGCAGGACACGGCCTCTTGCTGAGCCTGGAGCAGCGCCTTCTCGGCCGAAGGCTGCACTCGCGACCGAGCACCCACCTGCGCGACATCGCGCGCGTCGCCATTGTGTTTCTGATCGTCACGCTCCTGTGGGTGCCGTTCCGCGCGCCCGATTTCGCCACCACGTGGGAGTACGCCAGGAGCCTGGGCGGTGCCGCGGGTCTCGGGAACCTGAGTGAACTCCGCCAAGAGACGGGCGCGTACGGGCTCGGCGCTGCCTTGGTGGGCGGCGAGTGGTTGCGCGCGCGATCCATCCTGCCGCGCCGTTTCCATTGGTCCGTGTACGCCGTCGCGTCGGCGACGATCGTCTATCTCCTCTTCCACTGTTCGCGAGGTTCGAGTGCGTTCATCTACTTCCAATTCTAGTGGTGCGGCCAGCCCTCCCCGCCGTGGGCTCTGGGCGCGTTCGAGCGATGAGTAACCAACGCGCCGCTTCCGGCGCCGCGGAGATACTAGGCCGGGACTCCCGGCATGCCGCGCGCGTCGCCGCCGTGTTCGGAGCACTCGTGATCACGATCCTCGCGATCGATGTCTCCGCCTCGCGGCGCTGGGATGCCGCGCTCCAGCGCGCCAGTGCGCGACTCATGAAGAGCGACAATCCTCCCCCGACTGACCGGCCTGAGCTCAGTCCTGGTGAGAGCCGAGCCGACATGCTGCGGCGGTCGCCGAATCGATCGATCGTGATCGTCGGGAGTTCGATCGTCATGACCGGAGTCGAGCCATCCGTGCTGCGAACGGCGCTCAATCTGGACGACGACGTCGAGGCGCTGGTCTTCGGCCGCTATGGGGGTGACTCGGGTCATCTGCTCCAACAACTCGCGGCCACTCCGTGGAGACCGCGCGTCGTCGTCGTCGATGTCGGTCCGAGGAACGTGTCGAGCTTCGCGGAGCCAACGTTGGATCCGAGGGTAGTCGAGATCGCCCCGAGATCGCGTTTCGCGCTCGGCGGCGCGATCGACACCTGGATCGAGGGCCAATGGCGCGCGTTGTTCCCGTGGACGGCGAGCGGCAACGACACTCACGCTCAGGTTCTAGCAATCGTTGGCGGGTTGCGACACGGCACGATGGAGTACGCGTGCGCCGTCCGAGAGAACGCATTCAGGTATCGGACGGACGACGGAGGGGCGCATTCGTTCGTCCTCGCGCCGCGCGCCCGCATGGGATCGACGCGGCGCCAGAACATGGCGCGCACGGGTGAGTTGATCCGACGCGGCTCGCCTTCCATGGAGGCGCACGTCGCCGCACTCCTGCGTACATCGCGACGACTGGCGAGCGAAGGCACCGACGTCATCATCGCCAACTTCCCAATCGCCCCCGAATTACGAGCAGTCGACCAAGCCGAGAACGCCCCTGAGTACGAGGCGCTGATCGCTGGCATCGCCGCCATACCCAACGTGCACTGGATCGACCTCGGCGCCGACTCCGAGCTCGCGGCACTCCCGTTCTACGACGGGCACCATCGCGACTGCCGCATGACGGTCGCCGCGACGCCGCGCATCGCGGAGTTGCTCCGTCCGTTCATCCCTGCGGAGCTTCGGCGCTGAACCCATCGTCCCCTCTCATCGCTCACGCGCCCCACCAACGAAGTTCACGACAACGCGAGGACCGAAGACCTCACACGACTAGCGAATCGAATGGCTAATCGACTAACTCATCGACGACGGTATCCACGGTCACGTCGTCCCCCTCGGCAACTTCGATCTCCCGCATCGGGATCGGATCGCCTTCATCGGGCCGGAACTCGACGCGGTAGCGTCCCGGCCTGACGCGGAGGGCGTAGCGACCCGCGGCGTCGGCGTAGACGAAGTCCTCGTCGGAGTTGCCAGGATCGGCCAGATCCACGAACCAGACCGTCGCATCGGCGATTCCCGGGCCGTCCTTCCTACGCACGACGCCGTGAACCAAGGCGCCGCGTTCGAGTCGGATCACTCCGACGTCGCCGACGCCTGCGATGTCGATCGGATGGCCCACGAGCACGCGGAAGCCGTCCGCGCGGACCGTGACGGCGACGCTCCCGATGGGCATCCGCTCCAGAGAGAAGCGACCGTCCGCGTCGGTCGTGACAATCTGGTGCTCCAGGCTCCACGACGCGCCGGTCTCCAATTGCGCGCCTGCGATCGGGCGGCCCTGGGGGTCCTGCACGCGACCGGTGACGACGACACCGGGATCGAGAATGATATCGCCCAGGTCACGCTCCTCCCCGGGCCCGACGACCACGACGACGTCCGTGCGCGCGAAGCCCTCGACCAGTATCCGCAGGGTCGTCTTGCCCGGCACGACGAAGAGCGGATCCGGCCGGCCGCCCTCAGGCCAATCACCGGAGTATCCGCCGCCACCACCGCCTTCGCGGATGCGTCGGATCCCCAGCCGTTGCGGCGCGGCGCGGCCCGACGGCGGCACGACCCGCAAGGTGACCCGCGCGCGCCGCAGCAGCACGACCTGCACTCCGTTCGAACCGGCCGCGATCTCCTCGATGAGGCCGCCATCATGCTTCGCCGCATAGGCGGAGAGTCGATGCGGACCGGAAGCGAGCCCGTCGATCGTGAACGCGCCGTCGTCTCCGGACTTCGTCTCGCCACGGCTCTCCGGAAGACCGCGATATGCCTCGCCGTAGGGACGCGACACGGAGACGGTCGCACCGGGGACAACCTCGCCGCGGTCGTCGAGCGTCACGCCGGAGAGGGAGAGACCACGCACCAGGACGATCCGTCGCTCCACGACTTCACCGGCGACGACGTCCACTTCGGCACCCTGCGTGACGAACCCGGGTGCCGAGGCTTCGCAGAGTTGCACTCCGGGGGCGCGATCGCCGGTCTCGAAGCGCCCCAACTCGTCCGCATCCCCTATGAGGTCCTCGGTGACCCAGCCCCGCCGGAGCGCGACCTCCGCGCTCTCGATCAGCCCGCCCTCCGCATCGACGACGCGCAGCACGACGCGGCCCGGGGCGAGGACGACCAGATCGAGCGTGACGGCGACACGATCGACACCCGTCGCGACCGCCTGTCGCGCGCTCTGCCAGGCGCGACGAACGCCGAAGGCCTGCACGACGTGCGACACTCCCGGCATCAGACCGACGATCTCGTAGCGCCCTCGAGCATCCGTCAGCGCGAAGAGCACATCCAGTTCGCGATCGGTGGCAACGGCGGCGGCGTCAGCCATCGAGAACGAGAGCGAGTCCTCGTCGTCGGCGATTACCGCAAGCACGCGTACCGCGGGGAGCGGTCGCAGTTCCGCGTCGCGGACAACCCCTCGCACGGTCTCGCCGGCAGTCAACCGCACGTCGAGCGGCTCCTGATCGGCGCCGGCATGCGAGAGCCGCAGGCTCACGTTGTAGTTCGCGAACGTTCCATGTCGGACGTGGACGGTCACGATCTCGCCCGCCGGAACGCCGTCGAGTACGAACCGACCGGCCGGGTCGGTCCACACGCTGCCGAGCGACGGGCCAGCAGAGGCACTCGACGCCGATCCGAGCGTCCCGCCCTCCTCGAGTTCGACGCACACGTTGTCGAGAAGACGGCCGTCATCGCTGCGGACCACACCGGCCAGAGACATGCCCAAGCCGAGTGTCAGACGCACGTCAAGCGGGTCACCAGGCTGGACGTCATCCAGCCAATCGAAATCGCGTACGCGTCCTGGCGCGCGAGCCGTCAGCGCACTCCCCACTGCCCGCACGCCTTCGAATACGACGACGCCATCGGCCGCGGTGTGCAGTTCGACGCGCGAACTGTCATCGTCGTAGGTCAACTCGACGACCGCCCCCGCGACAGGCGCTGCGTCTTCTGCCGCAACAACCGTCACGCGAACCGAGCGCGAGAGTTCGACGGCGGCGTCCGCTCCGGAGTTCCCGGCGGTTTCGGCCGCGACCCCGGCGGCCACCGTGGCGGTGTGTGCCCGGTCACGTGGTTCGGACCGACGTGCTTCCGCCGGACCCGGAACCGCGCTCTCGGGCTCCCGCGGAATCACGGGATCGGCACCATCGTCCACGAGCGCCAGCCAGAGCAGGGCGGCGATGAGGGCCAAGATAACAACAGCGAGCAGACGCTTCATGCTGAGGACAGAGTACCGGGAACGGGTTGTGGAGTGCGTCCCGTTCGTCAACGTGACACGCGCACAACCACGAACGCGGATCGCAAGTCCGAGAACGGAGCGACCGGTATCCGAGTCACTCCGAGAACCGACTCATGCTGGGACGCGACGGAACGGGGTGCCGTCGTGGCGGCGGTAGACGTCGAAGTCCGCGTCGAGCGTGAAGATGGCGTCGGTTCGGAGTTCGTCGGCGAGTACGACGAGGGTGGCGTCAGCGAAGTCCATCGGGAGGTCGCCGTAGCGCTCGATCAGACGCGAACAGCGACGTAGCGCCGCGGTGTCGGACGGCACGAGGGTGGCGCCGCCGGCAAGGAAGAAGTCGAGACAGGCGGAACGTCCGCCATGAACCCGCGCGAGCAGGTGAGTCGCTTCGGTGAGAACCGCTTCTGTACTCGCGACGTTGCCCGTCCACTCACGGAAGAAGTCCACACACGTCGCATGCTCGGCTTGCGAGCGATCGAGCAGGCAGACAAGCGCGCTCGTATCTAGGATCAGCTCACGGGCCACGGCGCAGCGCCTCGATCACATAGTGACGATGACGCGCTGCCAGGTCCGGCACTCCGGATTCCAACGAACCGAGCAGGTCGCTGACACGATCGGCGGGGCGTTCCGGGCCGCGCTCGACGCCGAGATACGCCACCAACGCCAAACGCACGACTTCCGAGGGGCGACGCCCACAACGACGCGCGGACTCGTCGAGCGACGCGCGGAGCTCGTCGGTCAACCGGACGGTGATCTGAGCGGGCATGCACTGCATTGCACCACATTGCATGACAAGTGTCAATCAGGCTTCTCGGGCGCGCTCGCACCGCTTCGTGGTGAGCGCGCGGCGGGGCTCTTGCCCCGACGGAGCGAGCGCGCTGGGGATCGGAGCCTCCGTCCTCAAGATCCAACGCGCTGACTCAACGTGCTGGATCAACGCCCGCCTCCGTTGCGTTAGCGTCCGCAGAGACCTGGCGCTCCGTCGGCTCCGTTCCGGTCCGTCGGAACGCTGGGCTCGTGGATCGACGTCGGGGACCCGAGACCGGCTGCGAGAAGCGTCCACTCCAGCTGAACGGTCTCGTCATCGACTTTCTTCACAACGACGCCAGCGTAGAAGTCGCTGATGCCCCTGCGGGTGCTGTGTACGGCGTACGAGTACCCCTTCCGCGCAGGGACAGTGTCCTTCCACTCGACGCCGAGCGGGACGCCACCTTTCGAGTCGAGCTTCCCTTTCCCGAGTTCGGCGATCTGTCCCCGCACCGCGTGCAGATCTCCGTTGTGGCAGTAGAAGACGTCCATCCGGCTCTTGGATGATCGCGTATCCTTCGAGGCGTAGATGAACGAGATTGCAGTGCCATTCCACTGATCGTTACGCGTGCGCTTGGCGAGTTCGACGCGCGCAAACGACTTACCACGTGCCGCGGCGAGCGCGCGCCCAGCAACCTGGTACGGAGACGTCCCGTTCACGTACCAGCGACCGTCGCCGTAGCGGAGCAGGATCTCCATCACCGCGTCGCCCGAACTCGACACGTAGCGAGCAGCGGCCTCGTCGCCGGACTCACGCGCCTTCTGCAACTTCACTCCGCCGAGAGTCTCGACCATCTGCGCGCGCCAGTCTCGCACCTCCCTGAGGGTCGTCATCCGGCCGATGACGGCATCTGTCGGGAGCACCCACTGCGCCTCCTTCGGCGATCCGTCCCGTATCGCGGTCTGGATGAGAGCGAACCCCTTGCCCGCCTTCACGCGTGGCGGATCGCGGGCCAGGAGAGGTTCGGTGACGGCGACGCCGACGAGCGCGATGAGAGCGCCGAGTGTGAGCAAGAGTGTGCGAGCGTGCATGATCGATCTCCAGGAAGTTTCCGAGTTCATCGAGAGGTGTTCGTCGAACGAGTGGCTCATGGAAAGAGCTGTTCATCGAAAGAGGCGAATGGAGTCGCCGAGATTCCAGACGAACGAGCCGCCCTCGGACCACACGCCTCTCTTCGCCTGGTCACTGGCCACACACCGCACGGCCACGTAGCGTCGACCAGGTGTCAGCAACCGCGGGTCCGCGCTAGAGTCGTCGTCGAAGTGCAATGTCAGCGGGATCGGGAAACGCGCATCGGTGACATCCCGGAGGACGAGATTGAGCGATGGATCCGGAGCGTCATCGAGGAGTACCGTCACCCGCCCGTCGAGCGGCGCGCGATCGAGCTCGATGGCCATACTCGCAACGTCTCCACGCGACGCGCGCAGCAGTCGGTGCGCGACCCGAAAGGGCGCAGGTGGAGTGACAAGTAGAAGTACGTCCCCATCCTGCGACGCCCGCAGTCGAAACGCGAATGCGCCCCGAGCATCGGACAGACCGTGCTGAAGCACCGATGAGTCGAACTCGGCATTGCGCACGGGGCGGTACTCGACGATGGACGCGCCTGCGATCGGCACCCCGTCTACGTCGCGGACCACCCCCGCAACTCGCGGCGCGCGGCGCATGACAAATCGCAATCCCGACACGCCGCCATCCGGTGTTCGCGGGGCTTCCAGCGCCCACACTTCATCGCGCCACACAGCGCCGGAAGCGACGATCGTGCAGTTCGGAAGGAGGGGCAACGACACCGAGAAGAGCCCGTCGATCGTCGGCCGCATGGCTCCGCTGCGGCCACGGCCCATGCGACGCACAATGTGTGGCGGGAGGTCCGGAAGGCCGGTCATCCGGAGTCCGAGAGTCACCGATGTCAGATTGTGGGAGAGCGGTCCCTCCTCCTCGACCACGCCGGAGAAACGAACCTCCTGATGGACCCAGACCTCCTGGGTTCGGCGGATGTCGGCAAGCGATTGGATGACGAGACGGTACGGCCCATCGCGAAGCCTCAGCGTTCCGTCCGCCGTCGCCGGAAGCGCGAGATCGCCTGCTTCTGAACTCGCAAGCGGCACACGACGCGGCTGGCCGACCGCCACGCCCGCGAGCACGAATTCTGCGCGAAGGTCTGGCACCGACGCTCCATCGAATACGTTGCGTACGCGCACCGACATGCGATGAGCGACCGGGATCGTTGCAAACGGCTCGACCTCCGTCGGACCGCCGCGGTGCGCGCGCGCATCGCGCGTGATCTGGAGCCGGGTCGCGGATGCGACGTGTTCGCGTTCGCTGCGCGTCGCTTCCGACCGTGAGCGTGACGTATCGACGTCGACGGCGGGGGCTGTGCCAGAGACAACCGCGTCATCCGGGCCAGATCCCAGCACCGCGACCGATGCGGCAATCGAGAGCAGCAGAACGCTCCCTGCGACGAGTCCGACGGCGAGGTGGGAGATCGTCCGTGACCCCGTCAGATCGTGCGGGGTTTCACGGGCCCCGTCCGCGGCGATCGGCGTCAACGCGACCATCCAGGCGCGGCGGTCTCCGTACTCGTCATCCAGTACCTGCCGCAGAAGCGCGACTCCTCGCTTCAGACGTGTGCGAGCTGTCTCAAGTGGAACGCCGAGACGGCCCGCGACGTCGATCAGCGGGAGTTCTTCGAAGTGACGTAGGAGTACGGCGTCGCGGTAGATCGGAGCCAGGCGCTGCACGGCCCCGAGTACGCGGCGCTGCGTCTCCGCCCGCTGCGCCACCTCCTCCGGAGTCGCCTGCGCACGTCGCTCAGGTCGCGCACCCTCACGCGCACGGCGCCGAACCTCGCCACGTATCCGCTGCCGATTCTCGTTCCGGAGCACGGTCGCCAACCAGCCTCGCAAGGCCGCAGAATTGCGCGGCGGTCGCGTCAACGCTGCGATCCACGTCTGCTGGACGAGATCGTCCGCGCTCGACGGATCCCCTACCAGAGTCCGCGCCAACGACGCGAGCCACGCGCGGTGCTGAAGGTACTCTTCAGGGGCGGGCGAGTCGGTCATGCCGTTCATCGTGACATGGAGATGCCGCCGCCGGTACTCACGGGTCCAAGAAACATGGGGCAAAGAAACACGACAGACGCCGCGGGCGCGGTCTACCGCGCTGGCGACGGGTGACGCGCTTCAGGCGTCGAGCTTCTTGATCGCCGCCCGGTTGCCCCAGACGTAGTCGAAGAGGGAGAGGAGGGTCACCCCCGCCACGAACCACATGAGGGGCTGTGAGATCTTCGCTTGGATCTCCTCGATGCTCATCCCGAGGGTCTCCCGCAAGCAACTCGCCGTGAGAATGGTCGTGATCGCGCCGCCCTGGACGATGGCCTTGATCTTGCCGGTCAGGCGCGCGGCGACGATCTCGCCCTGGCTCGCGGCCAGGATGCGGACGAAAGCGACGATCGAGTCGCGATAGAAGATCAGCGCGATCGCCCACACGCTGGCATAGCCGAGCGCGAGGAAACCGAGGAAGACCGTGAACCGGCTGATCGAGTCGGCGAGCGGGTCGAGGATCTTGCCGAGTTGGCTGATCTGCTGGTAGCGCCGGGCGATGAAGCCGTCGAGGAGATCGGTCGCCTCGAACGTGATCACGAGTCCGAGCGCCACCCACCGCGCGGTCGGCGTGTCGGTCAGGAACGCCCACAAGAAGAGCGGCGCGCCGAGCAGACGGCAGAGCGTCAGGATGTTCGGGAGCTTCACGCGTCCGCCGACTCCCCTACCGCGACGCCGGGCGCGACCTCGGGCGGGGCTTCGGGCGGGGCTTCGGGCGGGAGTGTCGAACCGTGTTCGGACCCGTCACCACAGAGATCGTAGTGCCCCGGGATCGGGCCGACGACGGTCGCGAGCGAGAGCCGCTTCGACGTGCCGAACTTCTCCGAGATCAGGTCGCACTTGGTCGTCAGCAGACACGCGACCGCCGTGCCGAGGTCGGCGCGATTACCGTACGCGACGTAGAAGTTCGCCTGCCCCTTCGTCAGCACGAGATCGGCGCGCGCGATCTCGTCGAGAAGCCGCGGCGACGCCTCCTCGAGCGAGATGCCGAGTGTGTCCGGCCCCGCCTCGAAGATCTCGTCCGCGGCGTCGTCGAGGCCCACGTGGCGGAAGTCGTCAAGCGTCGCATCGGACGTGATCGGGCCCCCGCGGTAGGGCACGACGACGGTCGCACCGTACGAGCGGATCTCCCGGACGAGAAGCGCGTCGAACGCGATCTCGCCGACGTTGTCGGGGATGTAGAGCACGCGCTTCGCGGCGCGCGCGAGTCGCTCGATCTCGCTCGTGCGATCGACGTCAAATCCGCGCCCGACGACCTCGCGCAGCATCTCCCCCACCTCGTCCTCGCCGAAGTCGTAGCCGATGCCGGCAGTGCGGAAGTCGAGGTGATTCCCGGCGACGGCCCAGGCGCAGAGCGTGGCGAAGCGCGCGGTTGGCGAGAGGGTCGCGACATCGACGGCGACGCGTTCGGCCAGCGCGAGTCCGGCCCGATTGCACCCGTCGCGGAGTTCGCGGAAGGGCAACTCGTCGCCCGCCTCTTCCTTGAGGATGCGGTGAACGCCGGTGATGTACCACGACGGCAGATGCCCTTCTTCCCAGTGTTCGGAGAGCCACTTCTCGGCTCGCTCGACGATGCGACTGCGCACATCGGAGGAGTAGCCGAGGAGATCGAGCGCACCGACAAGGTCGTGCGAAATGCACGGCCGGCAGCGGGGATCAAGGACAGGAACGCGGGGAAGGGTCATGCTGACCCGGGCAGAATAGGAGCGGGGCGGCAGCCCGCGCCGAAATACGGTGAGGAACGAGTCGCGAGCCTCGCCGCCGGGCGCGCTGCCCTCCACGCAGCTCTTCACGCAGGAAGAAGACGGGAAGCCTCGGCGCCCGTCGAACGTCCAAGGATGACATGAAGCGTCACGCACACCGCCACGAAGAGGGGATCGCCCTCCTGCTCGTCCTGATTGCACTCGTTCTCGTGGCGGCGCTCGCCACCGAGGTCTCGCAGACCGCGGCGACGCAAGGCCGCATCGGGCGCAACACGATGAACGACTTCCTGCTGCGCAGTGCCATCGAGGGGCGCGCCAACATCTGCCGCGCGGCGCTCAAATACGACGCGACGAACGGCGAGAGCATCGACACCGAGTCGGATGACTGGTCGTGGAAGAACAAGGACACGCTCTCGTCGTGGGGCGAGCGTGCATCGGACGCGAGTAGCTCCTCGCAGGGGCCGGATAGCTCCGCGTACGCGAATACCAACGTGCAGATCGTCGCGTGGATCGAGGACGAGCGCGCAAAGGTCAACCTGCTGGGCCTGAGCCGACCGCGTGAGACGGCGGATTTCAAGAACACGTACGAGTTGCTCATCCGGGTGATCGACGAGTTCCGCGAGCCCTGGTCGAGCCTGGATCAGTCGGAAGCCGACGCCTCCGAGATGGTGGACGACCTGACCGACTGGCTCGAGGAGCAATCCGACGACGACGAAAACCCCATGCCCTCGGTGCTCTCCGGACGCGGTCGGTTGCAATCCATCAACGACCTCCTCCGCGTGCCCGGGGGAAAGTGGAAGAAGGCGCTCCTCTTCGACGTGCTCGATCCAGACGCGGACCCCGACGACGGTGGGACCGACTACGGCTCCGGAGGCGGCACGGACGCCGAGTGGTCGCGCTCGAACGGCATCCCGGGGCTCGCCAACTACCTGACAGTCCACGCGGAGTCGCAGGCGAACGCGCCGCTGCGCATCAACATCAACACCTGCTCGAAGGTGGTGCTCCGCGCGCTCTTCGATGCACGCGACGCCGACCTGGCAGACGAGATCATCGAGAATCGTCGCGAGGGCGCGGAAGACCCAGGCGGTTCGTCCGATCCCGCTGGCGGTGCAGCGGGAGGCTCGGCCGGCAGCGGCGACGCGGCGGGTGCCGACGACGAGAGCGGCTACTTCAAGAACAAGGGTCAGCTCACGCGTGTCGAGGGGATGGCCAACGCGCTCGACGAGTACCCGCGCCTCAACTTCTTCGCCGACACGCGCAGCGACGTGTTCTCGATCCGTATCGTCGCCACGATGGTGACGGGAACGACCGAGAGCAGCTTCGGCGACGATCCCGACCAGCAGACCGGGCCACGCGATATCACGGCGTCGTACCAGTATCGCGAAGTCGTCCAGCGCACGGAGCAGGGCTTCGTCACGCTCTTCGTCGAACGTCGCCACGACCCGATCTACCAGCAAAACAATCAGTAGCCACACCCTGTAGCCACTCAGTCCGGGTCGGGAGAAGTCCGGCGGCATCCAGAGCAGACGCGTGGCCACGGAACCGAAATGCACCCCAAAGGGTCGTCGCGCCCCCCACCGCCGAGGCCGGATCCGCTCCCCCCGCGCTTCCTTGAATGGCAGACGAGACAGGTCTACCGTGCCGGAATCGCCCGTCGGACTGAGCTGAGCCTCGGTCGCCCCCCTCCGGAGCACTTCCCATGAGCCACCGCCCGATCCTCGTCGCCGGGAACTGGAAGATGCAACTCGTCGCCGCCGAGGCGCGCCATCTCGCGAAGGAAGTCGCGCAGGCGGCGGCGGATCACTCCGGGACGGATGTGGCGATCTTCCCCTCGTTCACGCTGCTCCACACCGCGAGGACCGCGCTCGAAGGCTCCTCCGTCGCGCTCGGGGCGCAAGCGTGCCATCCGGCCGAGAACGGCGCCCACACCGGCGAGATCTCGACCACGATGCTGCGCGACGCGGGCTGCAGGGTGGTGCTCTGCGGGCACAGCGAGCGTCGGGCGGCCGGCGTTTCGGACGCCGAGGTCGGCGCGCGCGTACACGCCGCGCTGCACGCGGGATTGCGCGTCATCCTCTGCGTTGGCGAGACACTCTCGGAACGGGAAGCCGAGGAGACCGAGTCCGTCCTCGCGCGGCAACTCGCCGAGGGCATCGCAGCGGTCGCGGAAAGCGAACTCGAGAGCATCGAGTTGGCCTACGAACCGGTCTGGGCGATCGGCACGGGCAAGACCGCGACTCCCGATATCGCGGCCGCGGCCCACGTCTTTCTGCGCGGGCAGATGGTCGAGAAGTTCGGGGATGCCGGGCGGGGCCCGCGCATCCTGTACGGCGGTAGCGTGAAACCGGGCAACGCGGCGGAGCTCCTGGCGGCCGACGAGGTGCGCGGGGTGCTGGTCGGCGGAGCCTCGCTCGACGGCGCGTCATTTCGCGGCATCATCCAGGCGGCGGCGGGCGGCAACTGAGTCCGGTAGCCTGCTCGGGCACACTCGAGAGAGGCGCGCGAGCACGATCTAAGAACACACACAGAACGCTTCAGAGAAGACGTAGAGAGCGGAGTCGATCGATGGAATTCATCCTGGGCATCCTGGCCGTCACGGCCGTCGTCACGAGCATCCTGCTGATGGTCGTGATCCTCCTTCAGGAGCCGAAGGGCGGCGGCCTCGCGGCAGCACTCGGCGGCAGCGGCATGGAGGCGATCGGCGTCAATACCGGAAGCGTGAACAAGTTCACCTCCACGGTCGCGGCGATCTGGATTCTGACGTGCCTGGCGCACGCGGTCCTGATGGACACGGGTCCGAGCATCCAGTCCAAGCCCGACACCGACACACCCTCAGAGGGCGAGTAAGCCCGCGCGCAAGCGCAGAGCCCACGGCGCAGGGCCCGCCTCGCCCCCAAGCACGGCGTCCATGATCGCGGGCGGGAACGGATCGCGGGCGGGAACGGCAAGGCGGACGAGGAGTGGCAGAGCGTCATGCAGAGCGCGGATGACACCAAGAGTGCGAGCGATGGCGGCGAGACCGCGGACGACGCGGGCGTCCGGTCCATGACGGGTTTCGGACGCGCCGAGGCGCGCGCAACTCAACTCGGCGTGCGCGTCGAGGTGCGCAGCGTGAACGCGCGGCATCTGAAGCTATCGTGCCGCGCGCCGTCGGAACTCGACGCCCGATTGCACGCGATCGAAGCCGTGGTCCGAGAGCGCGTGACGCGTGGCACCGTCACGCTGACCGTGGCATTGGAGCGCACGTCGGGCGCCGCGCCCTCGCGCATCGACGCGGGAGTTCTGGCCGACTATGCCGAGCAGGCGCGCGCCGCGGCAGTCGCGGCAGGGCTCCCGTCGGACATCGGACTCGACACGCTGATCCGCCTGCCCGGAGTGCTGACGGAGGCGACATCGGCGTCCGATGTGGGAGCAACCGATGCCCGCGATTGGGATACGATCCGGGGCACGGTCGAAGCGGCGCTGGCGGAACTGGTTGCGATGCGAACCCGCGAGGGCGCGAATACCGCGCAGGTTCTGCGGGCGGGCGCCGACGCGATCGAGACTCTCGCCGCGGCGATCCGAGACCGCGTACCGACCGCTCTGGTCGAGCATCAGCGGCGCCTGCGTGAGCGACTCGACACTCTTCTCGGTGACGCGGGTGGCATGCCGGTCGAGATCGTGGCCCGCGAGGCGGCCGTCCTGTCGGAGAAGACCGACATCGCGGAGGAGTTGGAGCGATTGACGAGCCACGTCGCTCAGTGGCGCGAGACGCTCGATGGCGGCGGACCGATCGGACGACGACTCGAGTTCTTGACGCAGGAGCTCGGGCGCGAGGCCAATACGATCGGCTCGAAGTCCGCCGATCCGGCCATCCGCGACGCCGTCATCGACCTGAAACTCGAGATCGATCGATTGAAGGAACAGGCGGCGAACATCGAGTAGCCGCTGCGGCGCGACTTTCTCAGGCACCGACTCAGGCACCGAACCCCGCGCCACAACCAGATATGCTCCCAACGACTCCTCCCCCGTCAGTGACCCCGGCGCCCGAATTGCCACGCCTGATCGTGCTCTCCGGCCCCTCGGGCGTCGGCAAGACCACGGTCGGCGAGGGCTTGGTCCGCAACCCGTCGATCCGGCGCGCAGTGACCGCGACCACGCGGGCGCCACGGGCGGGCGAGGTCGATGGCCGCGAGTACCTCTTCCTCGGCCGTGCCGCATTCGAGACTGATATCGCCGCCGGGCGCTTCCTCGAGCACGCCAACGTCCACGGCAACCTCTACGGGACGCCGCGCGATCAGGTCGATGCGATCACGGCCGCGGGCCAGAACTGCCTGCTCATCATTGACGTGCAGGGTGCCGCGACGCTCCGCGAACAGGGCATCGATGCGCTCTACGTGTTCCTGGCGCCCCCCTCGTGGGAGGTGCTGGAGGCCCGGCTGCGGGGACGCGGGACGGACGACCCCGAGGTCGTTGCCCGACGGCTCCGGAACGCACAGGCCGAACTCGGGCGCCAGAACGAATACGACACGGTCGTCATAAATGATGACTTGGACACCGCAATCGCGCAGATTGAGGGGCTCGCCGGTGGTCCCGGCCTCTAGAGGCTGGGCAACCCCACCCGCGTGACCTTCCAGGAGACGAGTGCAATGGGTATTGACACGATTCGACAGATCGACCGCCTCGACGAGAAGCTCGGCGGTCGCTTTCTGCTGACCTCGCTCATCCAGCGCCGCATCCAGGAACTCATCCGGGGCGCACCGCGTTTCGCCGAGGCCGCCACGCCCCTGCGGACCGCGCTTCTGGAGATTGAGTCCGGCAAAATCGAGGCTTGCGAAGCGCCCGAGGAACCGACGCTCTGAGGCGTGTGCTGAGGCAGGCAGACAGGAGGCAGCGATGAGCGATTCCTCCACTGGGCCGTCCTCCACTGGGCCGTCCTCCACTGGCCCTCTCCCCTTGCAAGGCCGCAGCGTCGTCCTGGGGATCTGCGGCAGTATCGCGGCTTACAAGGGCGCCGACCTCTGCTCCAAGCTGGTGCAACTGGGCGCTGACGTCACGGTCGTGATGACCGACGCCGCCACGAAGTTCGTCGGCCCGATGACCTTCCAGGCGCTGACGGGACGACACGTCGTCGTCGATCCGTACACCCACGAAGAGGGCGTGCATGTCGAGCACATCGGGCTCGCAGATCGCGCCGAGTGCTTCGTCGTAGCCCCGGCGACGGCCAACTTCCTCGCGAAGGCGGCCCACGGCATCGCGGACGACGTACTCACGTCGTCGCTACTCGCCGTCACGTGCCCGGTCCTGGTCGCCCCCGCGATGAACGTCCGCATGTGGCAGCACAAGGCCGTCGTGCGCAACGTCGCGACCGCTCGCGAACTCGGCTACGAGATCGCGGAGCCCGGCGAAGGCTTCCTCGCCTGCCGCGACGTCGGCGCCGGACGGCTCGCAGAGCCCGCCGACATCGCCGCGCGTGTCGGCGCTCTGCTGACCGCCTGAGCGGGCACGGAGCCCGATACGCGATACGCGGCCGACAATACGACGAAGAATTCGCGGCAGAATGACGATCCGGAGCCAGGACGCTCGCTTCCAAGCTCGGCGCGGCGCACAGTCCATTACATTGGACGACAACCCAACCGTCCAACGTACTCGACAAGAACTGAACCGTCGAGTACGTTGGACAGTATGGACGCTGAGCGCCTCCTCGAGATCACCGCGTACTGGAGCTTCTGGGACAGCCAAGTCCCCGAGACCGTCCCGCGCGACGTCGCTCTGCCGCAGCGCCTCCGGGACTCGCTCGCACTGGCAGTGCAAGGCGTTCGGCGCTGTGGAAAATCGACCCTCCTGGCCCAGATGATGGCGCACTATCGGCTCAATCCCAGGCACTGCGCATTCCTCAACTTCGAAGATCCGCGGCTTGGCCAACAGCTCGACCACACTCTATTGGACGGCTGGGTGGCCGCGTTCCGCAGCGCCCACCCACGGCTCAAGAAGGCGTATTTCTTCCTGGATGAGATCCAGGGTGTGGCTGGCTGGGAGCGGTGGCTCCGCACACAACTCGAGCGCCCGAAGGACAACTACTTCGTCGTCACCGGCTCGAACGCCCAACTGCTGTCGGGTGAACTCTCCGGAGTCCTGACAGGCCGTCACCTCACTCTCGAGCTCTTCCCGTTCGACTTCAGCGAGTTCTTGCAAGCGCGCCGGAAGGGCACGCTCGAGGACTACCTGCACAACGGCGGGTTCCCGGAGCCCCTGTTCCTCGACGACGGAGACCGGCTCCGACAGCAGTACTTCTCCGACATCATCGAACGCGACATCCGAGCGCGTGTCGGCGCGCGCTCGGCCGTCGCCATCAAGCAGGTCGTCCAGATGACCTTCGAATCGGCCGGCGCCGAGCTCAGCCTTCGTCGCGTCGCCGGTGCCGCCGGCATCGCTGTTGACACGGCAGCGACCTACCTGGCCGCGTGCGAGGCCGCGTACCTGGTGTTCTCCGTGCCCTTCTTCGCGTTCTCGGACCGCAAGCGCGCCGCCCGCAACAAGAAGTACTACCCCGTCGATACCGGTCTACGGCGCATGGTCATCACGCGTACAGGCGCCGACCGCGGCAAGCTCCTCGAATGTGCGGTCCACCTCGAGCTCCGTCGCCGTGGCGTCCGGCCGGCCTACTGGCGCGGCAAGGGCGAGGTCGACTTCGTCGTCACGACCAACCGGGGCATCGTCCCCATCCAGGTGAGTTGGGAAGGCCCCACCGACCGACACTTTCGCGCGCTGGAAGCGTTCTACGAGTCCTTCCCCCACGCTCAGGAAGCGCTGATGATCGGGCCAGCCGAGTTCGAGGCCGGCGCTCTGGCTGGACTGGCGCCGGATCGGTAGCCGATACGGAGCCAGGACAACGTCGGCGGAGTTCGGAGAGAGCCGTCGCACTTGCGTTACCCGTGATCCGAACTCTGCCGAAGTTGTCCTGGCTCCGTATCTCCCTTCCCTCCCCCATCTCCCTCTCTACAGCGACTCGAGGAGGTCTACCAGTCGTTCGGCTAGGGCGGGTTTGTCGAGTCCGGGGCACTCGGTCCACGTTCCGTCGCGGTGCAGGATGCGGTAGTCGGCGACCACGTCGCCCATGGCCTCGGGGCGGTCCAGGACGATCGCGTCGAGGTCTTTCGCGACGAGTTTGCGGCGCGCGTGCTCCTCGCCGTCGTCCACTTGCAGCGCAAATCCGATCACCGGGCGCCGGCCCTTGCCCTGCGCGAGCGTCGCGATCACGTCGGGGTTGCGGACGAGTTCGAGCGTGACGGGGCCGTCGGTCTTCGCGCGCTTCCCCTCGTGCTGCTGCGCCGGACGGTAGTCCGCCACCGCGGCCGTGCCGACGGCTGCGTCGCAATCGGGCCAGAGGCTCTCGCATGCCGCGAGCATGTCCAGTGCACTGACGACGCGCCGCACTTCGAGCCCGTCCAGGCTCGGCGGAACGACGGTCGTCGGGCCCAGGACAAGCGCCACGGTGTGGCCGCGGCGGACGAGCGCCCGCGCGAACTCGATCCCCAGACGCCCCGTGGCGGCGCTCGTCAGGAAGCGCACACGATCCCAGTGTTCGCGGGTCGGGCCGGCGGTGACGAGGACGCGCATGGAGGGAATCTACCCCGTTTGCCGGTGCTGCGACACGAGACCATTCGGCGCATTTCCGCGGCCGCACCGAGAACGCGCACCCACGAGGTGTTGCGCCCTTACGGCGAAGCACTACACTCCCTGCGGGAGATCCTCTGTAATCGTGCGTAAGAAACAGCCCAAGAAGACGACCTCGAAGAGCCCCGATACGCGTGGGCGCGACCTTGTCAGGGAGGCCGTGCTCGTCGCCGGACTCGCGGCGCAGGTCGTGGTGCTCGTGGCAGTGATCACGTATGCACCGGAGCCAACCACGACGGTCCCGATCGTCGGGGTGGTCGGTCACTACGTGGCCCACGGACTCTGGACCGCGTTTGGCGCCGTCTCGTTTGTCCTGATCGCGCTCGGCATCTTCACGTCGCTGCTCGCACTTGTGCGCCGGGCGCTGACGACCCCGCTGCTGCGCGTCGTCGGCGGCGTCATGATGCTCGTCGGAAGCTGCGCACTGGTGCACCAGATCCTGCATACACAGATCGCTGTCGTCACCGGCGCCGGCGCGCACCCGTTTGACGTCACACCGGGCGGCGTGCTCGGTCAGTGGACGTTCGAGTTGCTCCTGACCCCGATCGGCGCCTTCGGCACGCTCGTCTTCTCCGTCGTCGTCATGTGTACGGGGTTCGCCTTCGCGACCGACTGGTTGCTCTACGAGATGCTCTTCTCCGGGGCGCGCCGACTCGCCGCCGCCACGACCGTCTTCCGTCGGTTCTGGCCGGAACCCGCTGCGATTGCGGGCGGCATGGCATCGCTGCGTTCGCTCAACCCGCTCGGTGGTACCGCGGGCGGAACGGCGACACTCCGTCGGGAACCTGCGCAGGACAAGGCTGCCAAGGACGAGTCTGCCAAGGACAAGTCGCAGCCGAAGACCAAGCCGAAGAAGACACGGTTGCCCGAGATCGACACGCCGTTCAACGAGGACCCGAACGACGATCCGACTCCGCGGGAGGAGGTCGCGCCCGAGAAGAAGACGCGCACGCCGAAGTCTGTGAAGCCTGGGAAAGCCGAGCAGACCGCGAAGCCCAAGCAGCCTGACGCGGTTGCGCCGCCGCTCGTCGTGCTTGACGACCCCGAGGTTGTCGTGCCCGCCGAGATGCTCTCGCCGGAGACTCTCCCCGCCGCTCCGAAGGCTGTCGCCGAGGAGCGCGCGCCCCCCGAGGCTGCACCGGAGCCCGAGCCCGAGCCCGTCACGGCCCTCCCCGTCCTTGAGGTGAAGCTCGAGCCGCAGATCCAGCCGCCGCAGCCCGCCGAGTTGCGCATCCCGCGCACGAAGGGCGAGTACGAGTTCCCCGGCCTCGACCTGCTCGACACGCCGAAGCCGCGCGATCTGCGGCGTCTCGAAGAGGCGATCCAGAAGAACGCCGAGATCCTGCAGAAGACGCTCGCCGAGTTCCGGATCGAGGGCCGGGTCGTCAACTACCAGCAGGGTCCCGTCGTCACGATGCTCGAGATCGCGCTCGCGCCCGGCACGAAGGTCACGCGCATCCACTCGCTGGCCGACGACCTCGCGATGGCGTTGAAAGTCACGTCAGTCCGCATCGTGGCACCGATCCCCGGCAAGAGCACGGTGGGCGTCGAGATCCCGAACCCGATCCGCGACGACGTCCGGATGGTGACGCTCATGGAGAGCGCTGCATTCCGGAACAACACGCAGGCGATCCCGCTCTTGCTCGGTGTGCGCGGCAACGGCGAGCCGATGGTGGACGACCTCGCGAAGATGCCGCACCTGCTGGTGGCCGGTGCGACCGGCGCGGGCAAGTCGGTCTGCATCAACAGCGTCCTGCTCTCGATCCTGATGGCGCGCACGCCGGACGAGGTGAAGCTCATCCTGATCGACCCGAAGCAGGTCGAGTTGGCGTTCTTCGCCGACATCCCCCACCTGCTCTCGCCGGTCGTCACGGACATGAAGCGCGCGGCATCGGTACTCGAATGGGCCGTGCAGAAGATGGAGGAGCGCTACGACCTGCTGCGCCGCTTCGAGGTCCGCAACATCGCGTCGTACAACGAGCTTGGCGAAGAGGCCATCCGCGCACGGATTGAGGAGCTTGGTCTCAGCGACGAGGTCATCCCCGTCAAGCTGCCCTACATCGTCATCGTGGTGGACGAGCTCGCCGATCTCATGCTCACAGCGGGCAAGGAGATCGAGAAGCTGATCACTCGTCTCGCGCAGAAGAGCCGCGCGGTCGGTATCCACATCATGCTCGCAACGCAGCGCCCGTCCACCGACGTCATCACCGGCCTCATCAAGGCGAATATGCCGACGCGCATCGCGTTCCAGGTGACGTCGAAGGTGGACTCGCGCGTCATCCTCGATCAGAACGGCGCCGACAAGCTGCTCGGCATGGGCGACATGCTCTATCTGCCGCCGCGCTCGTCGTCCGTGGCGCGCGCGCAAGGGACGTTCGCGTCGGACCAGGAGGTCAAGCGCGTCGTGGGCTTCCTGAAGAAGCGTTACAGCGCCGAGTTCAACGAGGAACTCGTCGAGATCGGCACGATGTGCATCCTCGACGACTCCGAGAAGGACAACCTCTACGACGAGGCCGTCCGCGTCGTGCTGCACGAGCACCGCGGCAGCGCGTCGCTCCTGCAGCGCGCGCTGGCGATCGGTTACACGCGCGCCAGCCGACTGCTCGACCTCATGCGGAAAGAGGGCGTGGTCGGGGCCTACAAGGGCAGCAAGGCCTCGGATGTCCTGCTCACGCTGGATGAGTACGAGTCGCGCGTGGCCGCAGCGAACGCGGCGAAGAAGAAGAAGAAGAGTTGATCACTCGCGAGACCGTGCCGCGGCATGCGGCCGGGTCTCGCGAGCGAAGACGAACGACGGGACGTGCGTCACGAACGCACGCAGGAGGGGACGCCGCGAACGGCGCACCCTGCTCGAGTGCGATGGACGGAATGGGATGGGACTCGATGACACCGGCGGAGAAAGAGCGGCGCACGCGCCGCGATCCGACCAGGTGATCGACGATGCCGACGGCGACTGACGGAGGGTGATCCATGAACACGAACGGTCTTGCGACACGAGCGAAGTGCGCGCTGGGAGTGGTGGCGGTGAGCCTCTTCCTGGCCATCTGCCTGGCAAATTTCGGCACGGTTGCGGCCGACGACGCGCTCCCGAACCTCGCTTGGCACCTCGAGATCGCCGGTTGGTTCGTCGAGGTCTTCGGGGCCGGCGCCTACGCGTTGGTCGCACTGCCGTTCGTGTGGGGGCTCGTCGTCTACTTCCGTGAAGCGACGCCCTCGATCCCGATGCGCGCCGCCGGCACCGTCCTTCTGGCGTGCTCCATCGCGATGATTTCCGGATTGCTGCAGAGGCCCGAGCCGGGTCGCTGGGCAGGCGGGATCGGGTCGCTCACAGTGTCGCTGACGACCGGGCTGGGCTCATTGATCGGCGCGAAGCTCGCCCTGGCGATCGCCTGGACCGCGTCCACGGCGCTCTTCCTGGCCTCGCTCGTGTGGGCCACCGATTGGATTTTCCACACCCTCCGCAAGGGCGAGATCGACTTCACCGTGCGTCCAGAGATCCACATCGCGACGGAGCCCGCAAAAGCAGATCTGCGCGATCACGACGAGGCGCCCCAAGCGCGTGAATTCGTCCGCATGGAGACGGCGGGAGCCGAGGCAGCGGCAAGCATGACCGAGCCGGTCGCGGTCGCTGAGCCGATCGAAGCAAAGCGCGTCCCGGAGGGCTTCTCGGCCAAAGAGCAGGGCGGTCGCGTGATGCTACGTGGCCCGCAGGGCTACAAGGGCGTCGAGTTCCTGCCCACAAACGACGAACTCGCCGAGCCCGAGACGCGCGAGCCGGAGTACGTGCGGCCGAGCGCCTCGGCGACGATCCTCGACGACGAGATCTCGTTCACGGTGGAGGAGTTCGCCGTCTCGAACGACGTGATTGGCGAGACCGAGACTGCCGACACCGAGGCTGCCGACACCGAGAACGCGGGAATGATCATCGACGTGCTCCCGGCATCGGCCTACACGGAGAGCGAAACCGCCGATCGGGCGACTCCTGTCACGCTGGACTTCGATGGCGAAACCGTCGCGGCGGACCAGGCGCCGCAGACGGAGCCGCAGCGCATCGACGCTGGCGACGATCGACCGCGCAGCGGCATCGGACTGCCGGACGACAGTCCCTTCGTCGATGAGTTCTTCGTCATGGACGGCGGAGCGGCGACGCCGTCCGCCGGCGACGGTGCGTCGCACCACGAGGACGTCGCCGCAACGTTCGGAGCGACGAGCCCCCTCGCCGACGCGCCCGAGATGCCGGCAGCACACACCGACACACGGACCGACCGACCGGCTGCCGCGCCGACGGAGACCCCCGCCGTCGCGCAAGAGGCCGTCGCTCAGGAGGCCAGCTCGGCCGAGAGCGTCGAGCCGATCATCTTCGACGAGGTCCTCTTCACACCGGCGTCGTTCGACCTGATCGATGACGTCATCAGCGAAGAGGTGCCGGCGCCCATCGCAGCGCGCAGCGCCGCCGTCCCCCCCACGCAGCATACAGCCGACGAGTCCGCGCTCGACAGCGAGACGCGGCCCTCCGCCAGCGCCAGCACATCGCGTGAGGCGGCGTTGCGCCACGTTCCCGATCTCTCGCGCTTGCAGGGCATGGTGCTCGACCCCCTCTTCTACGACGCCGTCAACGCTGTCATGGAGCGGGGCCGGGCGTCGGGCATGGTGCTCCAGCGGACATTCGGGGTCGGCCACGCACGCGGTCTCCGCGTTCTCGAACAGATGGAAGCCGCCGGGATTGTGGGTGCGGAAGACACCAACGGATCGCGCGACCTGCTCGTGACGCGCGAGGCGTGGGACGCCTTCACCGGCACGCGCAGCGCCTGAACGGTCGGCACGGAACCAGCCATTCGGACAACCCCCACCCACCGATGAGCGCGCCTGAAGCCAGCGATCGCGACAACGCGGACGGTCCCGGTTCTGCCGCACAGGGCGAGAGCACCGGTGATCGTCTCCGGCTCTTGCTCGTCTCGTTCGGCGGCCTCGGCTTGCTGCCGCTCGCTCCCGGCACGTGGGGGACAGCGGGCGCCGCGCTCGTCGCCGCTCTCGCGCTCGAGTTCTGGCCGCTCGCGGCAGAGCACTGGCTGGAGTTCTCGCTGGGCATGATCGCGTGGTCATCGCTGGTGACGATCACGCTCACGCCGGCCGTCGAGCGAGCCTCCGGGAAGGACGCGCAGATCATCGTCACCGACGAGGTCGCCGGGTACTTCGCGACCGTCGCGCTCATGACGGAGCCCACCCTGGCGCACCTGGTGGCCGCTTTCTTCGTGTTCCGGCTCTTCGATATCGTGAAGCCGTGGCCCGGATATCTGCTCGAACGGCTACCTGGCGGCTGGGGTGTCCTTCTCGACGATGTGATGGGCGGGATCTACGGCGCAGCGCTCTTCCTGGCCGTCGAGCGCTGGGCGGGCTGAAGAAGATCACGACCACTGGATCGCCTTCTTCGTTGACCGGTCCACCGGGCCTCCAGACAATGCGCCCTCGCTCAGGCTCCGCACCCCGCACTCCGCGGGTGCCGACGCTCACGTGCAAGTCCGCGGAAGGGAAGAGGCTCTAGATGGCGAGAGGTAGCAGGCGCAGGCAGCGCCGCGACGAGAGTCAGGAAGTCCCGGTTGCCGAGCCCATGGAGGAGCGCGGCCGCGGCGGTCGCTCCCCCCAGGGCCACACGCGTGCCCCATCGGGACCCGATTTCGCGCTGAAGGTGGGTCTCGCTGCGGGCGTGATCGCCGGCGGGCTGGCCTTCGTCGCCGTACTCGGGATGCAGAAGTTCACCGGCACTGACGCGGCGGCGGCGATGGATCTCGGTGGGGTGCAGGCAGTTCGCGCCCTCGCGTCGATCGACTCCGATCGCTGGTCCACCGACTTCGGCACCACGAAGGCGGTCCGGGCGAAGATCAGATTCGCGATCGAGGACAAGCTCGCAGCCATCGAGAAGGGCGGCGACAGCCGAGACGTCGACAAAGTGCAACCGGAAGTCAATGACTTCTGGAAGGGCAACGCGGCGGACGGCTCGGACTGGGTCCCCGGCGTCGACATGTTCCTGCTCAAGAACGACCCCGCCGACGCGGCCATCCTTGCGGCGCACCGCTCGGGCCTGGCACGAGTTCAGGGCCAAGACAAGGGCGCGCTCGCCGGTATGGCGGTCGTGAATGCGCAGGGCCAAGCGCTGATGCAATTCGGCGAGATCTACTCCACGGCCACGCCGGTCGCAACTCTCGGCGCCACGAAGGTCTCAGCCGCGCAGGGCGTACGCATCTACGAGCATCCGACGGTCAATCGCGCGAACGTGACGTCGGGGAACGCGATCGTCGCGCTCTACACCGCGAAGGCCCAGGGCGCGAGCATCATGGGGACCGCGGGAGCAGCCGGTGGAGTCGCCTTCCTCGGCGCGTTCCTGATCGGCTTCATCATGTGTCTCGGGCCGGTGAGAGCCATGCAGCGCCTCGCGGGCGAAGTCGACGCGCTCGCGCGCGGCGAACTCGGCACACGCGTGACGGTGCGCGGTCCCGACTCCGTTCAGGCGGCAGCACGTGGTATCCAGCGCCTCGCCAATCTCGCCGCCGAGGGCGGTGGTGGTGGCGGCGAGCCGCAGATCATTCAAGAGACGGTACACGTCCTTCCCACCGAGGAAATCGACGCCGCTCTCGCACCTTCCCGGAGCTTCGAGCGCCCCGACGCACTCGAGATCGAGTCAACGCACAAGTCCTGCCCGGAGTCGGGCAATGACTACCGCGACGTGATCAATCTTCCGGGCGGCAAGGTCGGCCTCTTCGTCGCGGACATTCCGATCCGCGGCATCGCCGGCGCGATGTACATGTCCCGCGTGAGCGCGCTCTTCCGGGCCGCCGCCGCCGGTGGCGACTCGCCCGCCGAGGTGCTGAAGGCCGTCAACCGCGGCTTCGCGATGGATCTTCCGCGCGGCGTGTATGTCACAGCGATGTACGTGGTCGTCGATCCGGAGTCGGGCGTCTGCAAGGTCGCCAACGCGCAGCATCTGCCGCTGGTCTTCTGGAAACTCGCGAAGAAGGGCTCGGCGCGCCTGCAGACGCAGGGCATCGCTCTCGGCCACGACGCGGGTCCGGTCTTCGACAAGTCGATCGAAGAGAAGGCCATCCAGCTCGAGCGCGGCGATCGCATCGTGCTCTTCTCCGATGGCGCCATCACAGCCAAGAACGCGGCGGGCTCCGTCTACGGCGAGGAGCGCTTCTATTACGTGGTCAATCGCGAGGCGCCCAAGAACAGCGCCGCCTTCGTGAACTTCGTCGCGAACGACGTGGACCTCTTCCACGAGGGCTCCGATCAACTCGACGACTTCACGATCCTGACCGCGCGCAAGGTGCGTTAGCGGGCCGCGATGGACGTCGGCGAGTTCCAGCGGTGGATGGACGAGCGCTACGGCGATCGGGACCGCAAGCGCGGGCTCGACCGGTCATTCGGGTGGTTTGTGGAGGAGGTCGGCGAGCTCTCGTCGGCCTTCCGCAAGGGCACGCGGGCGGAGCTGGAGCACGAGTTCGGGGATGTGCTGGCTTGGCTGGCTTCGTTGGCGAATCTGTGTGAGATCGATCTGGAGCAGGCTGCGGAGCGGTACAGGAACGGGTGTCCGCGGTGTGGGAACACGCCTTGTGATTGTCCGTTTGTGGCTTGACGGGGGCGGGCTCGGGATGGGATGGGAGGCGGTTGGTTCTCGTTGCCCGAAGTACCGTGCCAGGCTCAATTCCTCGGCCGGGCCACCTGCTCGTCGAGGGCGATCTCATCCTCGCCGACCGAAGAATTGAGCCTGGCACGCTCTCTCGGGCAGGCCACCCCCGTCGTTGATCGTCGGATAGGGGCAGACGGTTGGGAGGGGAACTGATGGTGGCGCGAACTACACCGTGTGATGATCTTCGCCGGTCTCGGTATCATTCGCTGATGCGTATCTACGGCCTCTCGTTCGCTCTGCTCGCGTCGCTCTTGTTTGCCGGGATTGCTCTGGCGCAGGATGGGGAGAGTTCCGGAGATGCGCCGCCGACGGTCGCGGCCCCCACCGCGGACGACGCTGCGAAGCCGGACGACGCGCCCACGCCTTCGTTCGCATTTGCCGCTTCGCTCGACGAGGCGCGGGCGAGTGCGAAGGCTGCGGGCAAGCCGCTCGTGATCGTCGCGGTGCCGGACTGGTACGAGAGCCCCGGTTGGGCGCGGCTCGAGAAGGCCGTTCTCGCGACGGATGGCACCTCCGGCGAGTTCGCCCCCTTCGTCGGCGTGGTCGTGAAGGAGTCGCGCGATCACGAGGTTCACGTGCGCCATCGCGTCCCGCTGAAGGGCTACCCGTTGGCGGTGGTGCTCGACTCCGAAGGGCGCTACCTCGGCCACGCGTCTGGCACGCCCGCGAAGGACGACGAAGCGGGCTGGATGAAGCGCATCGCCGCGATCCCGCCGCGCGCCAAGAAGATCGCCGCGCTGCGCGCCCAGCTCACCGCCGCTTCCGACGAAGACCCCGCGCTCCTCTTCGATCTCGGCAAGCTACTCGCCGAAGCGGGCGAAGCGGATCGGGCCGACGCGCTCTTAGAACGCATGGAACGTGCGGACCCGCTCGGACCCGCCGAACGCATCGGCGAGGCGCGCTATCTGCGCCTGCGACATCAGGTTCTCAATCTGCTGCAGAGTCGCAAGTTCGGCGACATCGAGCCGCTGTGCCTCCGCTGGCGTCGCCGCTTCTCGTCGCACGCCCGGCTGCCGGAGATACTCCTGCTCCAGGCCAACTCGCTCTTCCTCGCTGGCAAAGCCGACGAAGCGCGCGAACTCTGGCAGACGCTCGTCGACGGCCACGCCGACTCCGACGCGGCCAAGACCGCAACGGAAGTGCTGGAGAAGCTGAAGGACTGAGACGCGCCTCGGTCAGGCGCCGTAGAGCGCCGCGAAGGCTTCGACAACGAGCTTCTGCTCGCCCTCTTGGAGCGTGCGGGGGTCGAGGTGGATCTGGTCGTCGTGGACGCGTACGAAGACGGACGGGTCGCCGATGCGGAGTCGGCGGGCGGCTTCGCCAGCGCTCATGCCATCCGGCGGCGCGACGCTCACCACGCGCGAAGGAATCGACTTCGCCGGTAGCGTGCCGCTGCCCGCGAAGCTCTCGCCGTCGCCGATCGTAAACGTCGCGCCGGGGACCGCGCGGCGCAGGGCCGCGGCCAGCTTCTTCGCACGCGCGCCCACAGTTGCGACGCTCTCGGTCATCATGCGTGACGTCGGGTGATCGCGTAGCAGCGTGTCCTTGTCGCGGAAGAGGCGCAACGTGGCTTCGAGTGCGATGAGGTCGAGTTTGCCGACGCGCAGCGTGCGCGCGAGCTGGTTGTTCTCGACCTTGTGTACGAGGTCGTGAACACCCAGCACGATGCCACCCTGCGGACCGCCGATCAGCTTGTCCGCGGAGCACGTCACGAGATCGGCGCCGGCCTTCAGCGACGCCGAGACGAGCGGCTCGTCGAGGGGGCCGCCGATGTCGACCAGCGCGCCGGCGCCCAGATCGTCGATGACCGGGATGCCGTGCTCACGACCGAGCGCCACCAACTCGTCCAGCGGCACCTCTTTGGTGAAGCCCTGGATGCGGTAGTTGCTCGGATGCACGCGAATGATCGCGGCTGTGTCCTCGGTGATCGCATTCGCGTAGTCGCGGAGATGCGTGCGATTCGTACACCCCACCTCGACCATGCGGCACCCCGCGCGGTCCATCACATCGGGCATGCGGAACGAACCGCCGATCTCGACGAGTTGGCCGCGCGAGACGAGCACCTCGCGGCCCTCTGCGACCGTGTTGAGAGTGAGCAGAACCGCCGCCGCGTTGTTGTTGACGATCGTCGCCGCCTCGGCGCCGGTGACCTCGCAGAGGATCTCCTCGGAGAAGCGCTCACGGCGACCGCGCGCGTTGGTGTCGTCGTCCACGGCGAGCAGGCAGTAGCCCGATGCCTCGGCGACCAGCGCGTCGATCGCCACCTGCGGGAGGACGGCGCGGCCGAGACCCGTGTGGAGCACGATCCCGGTCAGATTGACGACCCTCCGCATGCCCGGTTTCGCCTTGCGCGCGAGTTCGTCCTCGGCGCGGTCGATGAGGGCGTCCTGACTCGGCGTGTCCGCGCCATCGAGTACCTCGCGGCGGGCGGCGTCGAGCACGACACGCAACACCGCGACGAGTGCGCCACGCGAGTGCGTCGCCAGAAGTGCCGACGCGCGTGTGTGTTCCAGAAGCTGCGTGACGGCGGGGAGCCGACGCATGCGGGTGTTCACGTCATCCATGTGGCGCATTATGGCCGTTCGAGGGCGCAAGTGGCACGTCGAGCGTGGCCGGAATTGTGCGCGGGCTCTTCTTCGAGCCCCTCAATCGCGCAGGATCCAGGACGTGATGTCGTCTCCGGAGCCGCCCTCGTTGCGCCCGTTCGGGCCCGCACTCCAGAGCTGGAAGCGACCGCGGGCGTGGTAGACGCCGCGGGTTCGGCTGCGCGCAGAGGTCAGTGACGCGGATCGCGCAGCACCCGAACTCCACGCCTGTTCGGTGCCGTAGTCATCGTTGCTGAAGTAGACGAGCGGACGCCCCCACGCGTCGAGGAGCTCCAACCGGCCGTCGCCGTCGGCATCGCCCACGTCCAGGCCATCGCCCCGATCCGCGGTGACGAGCGCCACATAGAGCGCCTCGATGCCGCGATGAGCCCCGAAGTCCCGGCTGGACGTCGCGTACGCGCCCGCCTTGTTGCGCAGCACCTCGAGTTGCACACCAACGTCGCCAATGCGCTTCTGGGTCTCCGCGATCCGCGCACGCGTCGCAGCGTTCGGAGGCGCGGGTGGCGACACCGCGGGCCTCCACGGCTCCCGTTCAGGTGGTGGTCCTGGCGGACGCGGTTGACGAGGCGGCGGCGGTGAGGACTCAGGCTCGGGCCTGCGATTGACCGGAGCTTCGGTCGCTGGGCGCGGCCGCGAGTCCCCCACGACGGGCTCCGCGACTGGTGGCGGGCTGACGCGCGGGGGCTGCTCGCTGGTCTCGACTCGAGGCGCTGCGCTCGGGTCACGAGCGGCGTCGCGAGTGGCAGGGCGCTCCGCGTCGAGCGTGGGAGCGGGCCGGTCCCCGTCGCTGATCCCCGCACCGGTCTGCTCCTGGAGCGGCGGCGGGCGCTTGGGCTCGTCGTCGGGAACATCCGGCCCCGCCAACTTGCTCAACACGATCCAGACGAACACGATCAGAATGGCCACGTTCAGGGCGAGGAGGCACCGGTCCCGCAACACACGACCGGCATCGCCCGACGCGCGTGGCGATCCCGAGCGGACCCCGCCATCCTGAACTGACATGCTCTCCATTCCGCATGCGCCGTGCCGCCCACGCACCCGCGCGAACGGTGCGGCCAGTCTCCATCATGCCGTCCCGAGCAGAACGACGCGAGCCGAACGTCCATCCGGATGGACACGGAAGTCCATCCGATACGGAGATGCAGCGGCGCCCCCGGTCCGCCGCTCGACCGGGACCGCGAGGCGCACTCAAGAAAACGCCCCGCCGTCCCCGGTCGGCGGCGGAGCAACGAGCTCTCTTGGCGAGGCCAGGTGGCCCGCCGACGCCCGGGTACGCTCCGAGACACGACGCGCTCTCCAGACTCGTGCCGCTGGCGCATGTTAGTCTGTTGTTATGTTCCTCGAGGTTGATCAACGCACCCGCGCCTTCCTCGACGACGATGCTCTGATCGCACGTGCGACCGAGCAGGCGCAGGCGGTTCGGGATGCCGAGATCGCACTGGCGAAGTCGCTCTTGGAGATGCGCGTGACGCGCACGTACTTGGCGTGCAGATGCTCGTCGGTCGAGATGTTCGGCGGTCGATTGGGTTATGAAGGCCACGAGATTCGGCGGTTGCTGAGGCTCGCCGAGGCGATGG
>JAJRPF010000040.1 GCA_024280885.1 Planctomycetota bacterium
ATCTCCTCGCAGACCACAAGGCTCGCCAGCAGGCGCTCCTCGCTGCCCGCTCTCTCTCCCTCCTCTCGTAGCACGCATCCCAGGTTGTGCTGCGCGCTCGCCTCGCCTTCCCGGTACCCGATCTCGCGGCTCAGCGCGAGATACCGCTCGAAGTGTTCCTGCGCCTCGGGCAGGCGGCCGAGGGACCAGAAGACGTTGCCCAGGTTCCCCGTGGCGGCGGCTTCGCCCTCCCGGTACCCGACCTCGCGGCTCAGCGCGAGATACCGCTCGTAGTGCTCACGCGCCTCGGGCAGGCGGCCGAGGGACCAGAAGGCGTTGCCCAGGCTCCCCGTGGCGTCGGCCTCGGCCTTCTTGTCCCCGCGCGCCAGAGCGAGTGCCAGCGTGCGGCGGAAGGCCGCCTCGGCCTCCTCCTGGCGCGAGGTTCGCCAGAAGACGTTGCCGAGTGCCAGCGCCGCCTTCCCACACACCTCTTCGTCGCGCGCCTCCTCGGACAGGCGTTCTGCCTCCTCAGCGCACTCCTCCTGCCGTGCGCGGCGGCCCAGCGGGTCGAGTGCCTTCGCCAGCCGCAGCAGGGTCTTCGCGCGTTCCAGACCGGTCAGAAGATCCGGGATCGCCAGCGCGCGCTCGGTCAGCGACGCCACCTGCGCGTGCAGATAGCCCCTGGTCAGATGTGCTTGCGCCGCTTCGAGGTAGCGCAGGGCGTTATCCCCCCGGGCGCCCTTCAGATAGTGCTCGCAGAGGTCCACGCAGAGCGCGCCGTCCAGCGTCTCCGGGTCCTTGTCAGTGGCCTTGGTGCGCGCCTCGAGAGCCTCGGCGAGGGCGGCGTGGTATTCCTCCCGCAGTTGTTCGAGCAGGCTTCCGTAGAGCGCTTCCTGCACTTGATGGTGGTCGAAGACCATGTGCCGCCCAGCAGCGCGAACCAACCGGTGCTTGCGCTCCATCTGACCAAAGCGCTTGAGCAGCGGGATGCGGCCGAGTCCCACCACGTCGCCGATCAGACCCGGATCGAATTCGAAGCCCCAGCAGCATGCCACATCGAGCAAATCGCGCTCTTCCTCTGACAGGTCCGCCACCCGCGCGTTCACCAGATCCAAGATCGATGACGGGATCTTGATCTCGTTGATGATCTGCGTCGAGACCCACGTCCCGTCGTCCTTCTGCGTGATGAACTGTCCCTCGCGCAGACCGCGGATGATCTCGAACGCGAAGAACGGGTTGCCGTCGGAGTTCACCGCGATCTTGCCGCCCAGATCTTCCGCCAGTTGTTTCGAGCCGAGCGAATCACCGAGCAGCGCAACAAGGTCCTTCGGGCCGAGTCGAGGCACGTCCAGACGCGATGTTTGATCGAGTCGGGAGGTGTTGGCCACCCACTCCTCGGACACCCCGGGACGCATCGTCCCGATGAGCAGAACGCGGTGTCCCGGCACCGCTTGCGCCAGCGCCGTGAAGAGCATCCGTGCGTCCTCCGGCGCGAAGTGCAAGTCGTCAATCAGGACGACCGCCGGACGCTCCGCAGCGAGGTTGCGGGTCGCATGCACGAAGCACGTGCCCAGCGAATCCTTCGTCAGTTCCACGACGCCGGTCGGAGACGGCTCGCCGCGCAGGAGTGCGTCGAAGGCCGGCACCAGCAGCGGAGTCTGTGAGAGGTACTCCGCGCACCCGATGTCGCCAAAGTGCTCGCGGTAGGCAGACGAGAAGCCGCCTGCGGCTGTGGCAGCGCCGCCCGGCGGGTAGCTCCCGAAGAGGAAGTTGAGGTCCTCGCCGTCGGCTTGCAGACGATTGATGAGTTCATCGACCAGGCGTGACTTCCCGATCCCCGCCTCGCCTTCGAGCAGCACGACCTGACCGTCGCCCGCCTTCGCCGCCTCGTAGAGACCGCGCAACTTCGCGATCTCCTTCTCGCGGCCGTACACCGCCGTCTCGCGCGGGATGCGAACGCGCCGGATCGGGCGCTTGGTCGTCGCTTGGAGTTGACGCGCGCGCGCGTGCCACCAGTCGGAGTCCTCGCCCTCTTCGAGGACGGCGAGGAGTTCATCCGCGGACGCGAAACGTTCGTCGGCCTTCTTGGCAAGGAGGGTGTGAACGACCTCCTCGAAGAAGGCGCTGAGTTGCGGATTGATGTCACCGAGGCGACGCGGCTCGCTCTCGCAAACGTTCTTCATGACCGCGCGGAAGTCGTCGCCTCGGTACGGGTGCTGACCTGTCGAGAGTTCGTAGAGCAGGAGACCGAGAGCGTGCAGGTCGGTGCGGTGGTCCACTTCCCCGCCGTCGAATTGCTCGGGGGCTGCGTACTCGACCGACCCGACAAAGGCGCCCGACTGGCTGAGGCGGATCTGCTCGTCCGCGAGTCGCGCGACACCAAGATCCATCACCTTGACGACATGGTCGGCGGTGATGAGGACGTTCTCGGGTTTGAGGTCGCGGTGCACGACACCCGCGTCGTGGATAGCGGTGAGCCCCTTGCAGATCTCGCGGGCGACGTGGCGGCAGAGTTCCTCGGGGATCCGGTCCAACTCGACCTGCAACTCGGAAAGCGTCTGCCCCTCGACGTACTCCATGACCAGATACGCATTCGCCCTTCCGGCGACGACGAGTTGGTCACAGTCGAGCGTCCGCACGACATTCTCGTGTGTGATCGACTGCCCGAGCGCGGCCTCGCGCATGAAGCGCTTGAAGAAGCCCTCGGTCTCGAGCAGATGCGGGTGCACGACCTTGAGCGCGACGCGGTCACCCACGCTCAGCCCCAGTGCGCGACCGGCAACCGTTGCGGCGTAGACCTTCCCCATCCCGCCCGAGCCGAGCTCGCGGTCGATCAGGAATGGTCCGAGTCGTTCCCCTTGCATGAGCAGGAGTGTACCGAGCGGGAGGCGATACGGAGCCGGTCTCGTTTCTTTCACCCCGCTCGCGGGCGCTGCGCGATCTCTGGAAACGTCCGGAGGAGGCGCGCATCGAACGTGAGTAGGGGCTCATCGCGGACGACGGCGAGAGCGATGAAGAGCGTGTCGTAGACGGTCGTTCCGGTCGCGAGCGCGAGATCCAGTGCGGGATGCCATAGCTCCGCGGCCGGTGTGACGTGCGTGATCAGCGCCTCGGCCAGGTCGAGCGCGTCATGCGCCTGCGCCGCGGGCAAGCCTCGCGTCGTGGCCCATTGCCAGGCGACGTTCGCGAGTTCGGAGAGAGCCACGTCGGGGACATGAACCGTGTCGGTCCGTTCGAGAGCATCGGCCGCTGCGGCACGGTACTCCGTGACGTTCAGAAGCGCGTACGCTAGGACGTTGGTATCGAAGACCACCTCAAGAGCGCCCTTTCTCTACCCATCGGTCCACGTCTTCGGCATGCAGTTCCGGCAATCGCTCCCAGCGCGCACGCAACTCGGCGACGGCGTCGGACCGACTGCGATAGCGGCTAGCGAGAAGCTCCCGGAGTTCCTGCTCCATGGAGCGCCCGTTGCGCTGCGCGTCGCTCTTGATGCGCAGCACGAGATCCTCCGAAACCCCGCGAATGGTGATCGTTGCCATGATGTGCCGACACGCACCCTCCGGGGCCTTGCGCCGCGGCGCCAGCAAAATGCATGCATCGATCACGACCGATCAATAACGTGCATGCGCTCACGTTTATCATCCATGACGCAACCATCGATTGGCCTCAACTCGCCTCTACTAGCGGAGCACCGGAGGAAGAGCCGAGACCGACTTCTTGATCGAGGTCGCGGGCCACGTCGTCCCGATCGAGGTGAAGGCGGGGCTGAGTCCCAAGAGCAAGAGTCTGCGCTCGTACGACCAACAGTTCGCACCCGACGTGATGGTCCGCACGAATCTGCTCAACGTGAAGCAAGACGGCAAGCTGATGAACGTCCCGCTCCATGCGGCGCACGAGACGGCGCCCGAAACTCCCCATGCATCTCCCAGAATGTCGAGGCCACGGCGATCGGGTGATTCTCGGCGACACAAAGCGGGAGTGCGACGCTAGGAGCGAACCTGGCATCGTGAGTCCGACACCGGGCCGGCGGCGGGCATCGCCCCATACGATGCAGGGCCACCGCGCTCGGCTATCTCGCAGACGCGTCGCCGGTGTCGTCCGGCTCGACGAGACGATCCACCAAGTACTGCGCGAGGCCCAAGCACGCGGGATCGCCGGGCGAGAAGACGCTCGCATGGACGATCTTGCCTTCGTGGGTCGCGACCAGTCGGACGGTACTCGACAGTTCGCCGAAGAGCTTCGTGAACTTCTCGTCGTCGAGGAGCGCGAACGGGACGGACAGGGCACGACTCTCGCGAAACTCTGCAATGCGATTCCGAACGCCGTTGCGCTGTAGTGTGTCGCTCTTGGGGAACGTCGAGGGGCGCACCACGACCAGCACCTGAACCGGTCGCTTGGCGTTGGCTCGGGCGAAGCGTTCGAGCACGCGCAACTCCTTGTCCACGTAGTCGCTCATCTCTGGGCACACCCAGATCACGATCACCTTCCCCCTGAGATGCGCCCAGTCGATGGTGGGCGCACCGACCCAGTCGCGGGCGTGCAACTTCGCCGTCCGCTTGCGCCACAGTGTCTTCCGGATAGCGAACTCGGCGGCCATGCTCTCCGCGGCAAACCGCACCGAGAACTCATTCGTGTGACCGCTCGCCGTCTCTTCCCGCCCCCATGCGGCCATCGCCTTCTTGCTCTTTGCGTACGCGGCGGTGGCTCCGCGGAAGTCCCCCGTAACGGAGCGTAAATCGCCGAGGCTAAGCTCGTTCACGGCCTTGGCGTGCCCCTCCAGACTCGCGCTCAGGTCGATGCGGACCGCGATAGCCGCTTGCACGTCCCCCGAGCACATCAGGACCTCAGGGAGGAAAGTGTGCCGGGCGCGTATCGCAAGTTGCCCGCCGGGGAAGCGCGAGATGCAAGCATCGACGACACGCCGGGCCTCGTCGAAGCGGCGCAGCTTGAGCGATCTCCGGTAGTAGTACACGAGCCCCGAGCGCAGCACGCCCTCGTCTTCGGGCAGCGTCCACAAGTCCCAGTCCGACCGACCAAAGGCGTCGGAGAAGCGTGCGATGAGTTCGGCCTGGGTTCGGTCCCATGCGACGTGCCCGGTTCGATACCACGCGTCGTCTCTCTGCTCGCTCGGCGGGAATACGTGTGCACTCAGCGCCGCCCGGGCGCGGCGCGTCTCCGCCATCGAGTCGATCGCCTTCGCGGCGTCAATGGAACCCTCCGAGTCCTGGGCGCGAGCGCCCACGGTGCCGCCGCCGACAACCGCTGAGACGGCGAGCATGAATACGGCTGCCGACAGGGGCGCTCGCGTCCGATTCCGCATTGCCATCTCCAGAGCATACCACGCGGCTGTCGTCAGATTACTTACCCGCCACCGCCCCCCCCCTGAAGCGATGCCCCTTCCCCGCCTCGTCCGGACCGAAGCGTACGGATGCGCTGGGTCAGTAGCGGTTGGACGCCGCTTCGAGTTCGCCGCGGAACGTCAGATAGCTGCCGTAGCGCGTGCGCGCGACATCGCCGGACGCGACGGCGGCGACCACGGCGCAGCCGGGCTCTTTCTCGTGGCGGCAGTCGAGGAAGCGGCACTTCGCGGGAACTGGGAACTCGGGGAAGTTCAGTTCGAGGTCGCGCGGTTCGATCGCGACGAGACCGAATTCCTTGATGCCGGGGGTGTCGATCACGTGCCCGTCGTCGGCGTCGTCGGGGATGCGCACGAGTTCGGCGGCCGTCGTCGTGTGCTTGCCCTTGCCCGAGTGGCGGCTGATCTCGCCCGTCTTCAGTTCGACGCCGGGGAGCACGCGATTGATGAGCGACGACTTGCCCGTTCCGGACGGCCCCGCGAACACCGAGCAACGCCCCGCAAGTAGCTCCCGCAGACGCTCGATACCGGTGCCGCTCTGGGCGCACGTCTTGAGCAACTCGTACCCGAGACGCTCGTACAACGCGATGATCGACTGCGTGTTCTCATCCGGCTCGAGATCCACCTTGTTGAAGACGAGGATCGGCGGGACGTGACCAGCGTGGCACGCGACGAGAAGTCGATCGACGAGACCTGAATGCGGCGCCGGATCGGCATGCGCGAACACGAGCACCGCGCGATCGGCATTCGCGACGAGCACCTGATTGCGCCAGCGACCGACGATCTCCGGACGCAGTAGGCTGCTGCGGCGATCCTCGACGCCCGCAATCACGACATCGCCCTGGTCGGTTTGATCGACGCGCACAATATCGCCGACCGCGACGGGGCTCTTCTGGCGACCGCGTCCGCGGTGGAACGTGCCGCGCAGCGTGGCATCGGCGATGCGACCGTCGTGCATCTCCACGACGACCCGCTTGCGGTCAACACGTAGCGCGAGTGCGGTTCCCTCTTCGATCATGCCGGTGGAGTGTGGAGGGCGCGCGGGCGTGTGCGCCACTCTTTCCGGCGGCGCTCTTTCAAGGCAGAGCGCGGGCGCGCCTACTCTTCGGCGATCTCGTGCGCGACGAGACTCGACTTCGCCTCGACGCAGACGCGGTTGCGACCGTTGTCCTTGGCGGCGTAGAGCGCGCAATCCGAGCGCCGGATCATTTCCTCGATCTCGTCGGCCTCGCCATGGAAGGCGGTGACCCCGATCGAGACGGTGAGTGGCGTATCGGCGTAGGCCTCGAACATCTCGGCACAATGCCCGGCCAGCGTCACGCGCAGGCGCTCGGCGTAGAGCACGGCGTGCTGTACCGGCGTCTCGGGCAGAACGATGAGGAACTCTTCACCGCCGTAGCGACCGTAGTGATCGATCTCGCGACTGCACGCTGCGATGAGTTGCGCAACGGCCTGAAGAACGATGTCGCCGACCTGGTGGCCGTGCGTGTCGTTCCAGTTCTTGAAGAGGTCCACGTCGAGCAACGCGATCGAGAGCGGCGTACCGAAACGGCGCGAGCGCTCGATCTCGGACGAGAGGATGCGCATGATGTTGCGGCGGTTGTTGATGCCGGTCAGTTCGTCCTTCTCGGCGAGCGTACGTAGCTTCCGGCTCTGCATGCCGAGCACGACGTTGTCGAGCACGAGTCCCAACGCATCGCTGAGGAGTTCGAGCTGGCGGACGTCGTCGTCGTCGACGTCTTGTCCGGAGAGGAAGCGGTCGGCGACAAGCAATCCCATCGGCTTGCTTCCAGCACGCAGCACAGCACCACCGAACGAGTCGACGCCGAGTTGCTCCAGCACGCGAATGTCCTGACGCGGACACAGACCGCGCACGGCACGGCCGCGCTCCATGGCCTGCTGCAGCGCACCCGCGCCGTCCAACTCGACACCGACGCCGTGGACGCCGCCGGCATACGTCAGGTCGGACGGATCACTGACGGCGCGTCCCTGAAGCCGGAACGGATCGGTCGGATGCGGCTCAAGCAGGAGAACACGGTCGAGGTCGAGCCCCTCGCGGATGGCGCGCAGCCCCTGCGAGACGATGTCTGCCACCGAACCAAGGCGGCGCGTCGCCAGAATGCGTCGGTGCGCCTCGGCCAAACGCTCGGCAGCCGTGCCGCGCGAGAGCTCTTGCGGTTCGGTCGCGCCGCAGCGCATCTCCTCGTTGGTCAGGACACGGGCCAGATCCTCGGCCTTCGTTCCGTCGAAGCCGAGGAGCGCGGCGGCGTGCGCCAGTTCGAGACGGATCGACTCCATCGCGGCTGCTGTGTCGGAGTCGGCGGCGTCGCCGGTGTCGCTCTGTTCAGTGTCAGCGGCTGGCAGCGCGCCGAACCCTGCGGCGGTTGCGATGCGATCCGCGTCGCGGACGACGGCGAGCAGCTTCTGCGTCGTCTCGTCGAGCTTGCGATAGCCGACCTCGATCTCATCCACGTCGGTGCCCGTGCGCGCCGAGGGCAGTGCGCGAGCCACCTGCGTTACGCGCTCACCGAGTCTCCAGCGAGCGGCGATCTGCTTCACGCGGCACTCGTCACAGGCCTCATCCGGCGCGCAGCAGTCTCCAGCAACGTCGTGCATCAGCCCGGCGAAGAACGCCTCTTCCATGTCGTCGTACTCACCGGTGCTGGCGATCCAGCGCGCGGCGGCGGCGACGGCGACGGAGTGCACCCAATGACGACAGACCTGCTCGACGGAGTCCCGACGACGCCGGTCGGGCAGTCCGGGCAAATTCGAGATCGCCTGGACCAGGGAAGCGCGACCAATACGGTCCATGGCGTCCGCGAATTCGAGCGACTCTTCGTCGGCGTTCTCGTAGAGCGGGCAACGCGTCAGGCGCAACATCAAACCAGAGAGAACGGTGTCGATCTCGACGATCTGTGAGAGTTCGCCGTGTAGCGGCGCGTCGGCCAGCAGGAGGTCGAGCGCACGCTGGCGGACGACCTCGAGTGCGGGCGGCACTGCGACGGCGACGATGGGATCGGTGGTTGCGATATCGGACATTCCAGTGTCTCGGTTGCGACAGTCCCTCATCGGCATGCGCGCGATGAAGCTGAAAGCCCTCTTCTTCCACATTCTCTCAGGCCCCCGGAGACGCGCAGGCCAACGCGCGGAGAAAGCGCTCGCGGCGAGCGCGCAGCAGGCTCGCGCCGAGGCCGATTCCGAGCCCAAGTGCCGCGAGCCCGAGCACGCAACCGAGCGTGACTCCCGCCGTCCCTCTGAGGCCGTGGAACGCGTACGCGACGGGGAGCGTCGCGCCGAGCGCCAGCCCGGCCGCCCCAACGCCACCGACGAGCCCGGCGAGACCCGTACGCGCCGACGGCGTACCGCCGTTCGAGGCCGTCGAACGCCCAGGCCAAATCGTCGCCGTGACGATCCCCGCCCCGGTCCCGGCGCAACCGGCGGCAACCCCCTCGATGCCAGCGCGCACGGTGAGTGCTGCGACATCGCTCGCCCCGCTCGCCAGCCCCGCCATGAGCACAGCTGCCGCGGTCGCCACTCCGAGCAGCGGCGCGAACAAGAGCGCCCACGCAATCGCCTTCGACGCCACGAACTCCAGCTCGCGTACGGGCAACGACAGCACGTGAGCGGCGCCCCCACCGTCGGTACCCGCCATGCGCGTCGCGAGCCCGGACTGAGCGACCACGACGAGGTGCGCGGCGAGTGCCAGAGCCGGAAGCGCGCGCGCGAGCCGCGCCGCCGACGTCGCATCGCCTCGGGCGAACCAGGCGGCAGCCGCGACTGCGGCGAGTGGGGCCAGCGCAAGTGCGGCATGCCGCAGAACGAGGATATGCAATCCACGCTCTCGAAGAAGGAGCGCAACGTCCTTCGCGAGCAGCGCCCCCAGCCACTCCCCAAGCCGCCCACCGAGAGGCCCGCGCAGATCGAGACGGAGCAGAGGACGCACCCGCCCCGGATGAGCGCGCGCATCGACGGGCGGCCAGGCGGTCGCGAGCAGACCAGGCGCATTCCACACGACCCACGCGACGAGCGCGGGTGCGACCACGAGCGGCCACCACGTCAGCAGACCAGCCGCGTCGAGCGGCGCGACGAGCCATCGCGACGGCAGCAGAGCCGCGCCTTCGTGACCGCGATGGAGCGCCGCCAGCGCATCGGCGAGCCCACTCTCCGCATTCGCTGGCACACCGCGCGAGAGCGACCCGATCGAGACGAGAGTGGCAGCGATGATCGCCGTCCGGAAGAGGCCTGCTCCACGCCGGTGCGCCGTGAGCAACGCGAACATGACGCCCGCGACGAGCGCGACCACGGAGAGCGCCGTCGCGAGGACGAGCGCGAGCATCGCGACGGCAACGCCGTGCGCGGCGCCGAGACCACACGCGGCACCGGCAGAGAGGACGATTGCCGGCCCCACCGGAGCCGCGAGCGCCTCCCGTGCAGCCGCCGCGATGAGTGCGACGCGCGCATCGACCGGGGCCGCCGTGGCACGCGCAAGAGCCGTGATCCGCGTCGTCGGGCCACCAGCAGTCGGAGAAACCAGACCGGCCGCGAACGCCGCGGCCAAGAGGAGATCGACGGCGCCGGCCGCGGCATCAGGCGATCCGCCGACGGCAAGCCCGTGCACCGCGACGGCAAGCGCAACAGCGCCGAGCGCAAGCAACGCGACGAGCAACGCGGATCCCGTCGAGGAGGTCAGGACTGCGACGCGTCCCGTCCCGAGCGCACGTCGCCCGGCGGCCAGATCCGCGCGGATCAGCGCCGCCGCACTCGAGAGACTCGCTCTCACCGCAACCACTCGGGAGCACGACCGGGAGGCGCGCGTCCGACAAGCTTCAAGAAGACATCCTCCAGCGCGTCGCTTGGACCGCAGCCGGCCAGCTGACGCAACTCGACGACGCTGCCCTGCGCCCGCACGCGGCCGTGGTGCACGATCACGATGCGATCACAGAGTCGTTCGACGGTGTCCAGCGCATGCGAAGAGACGAGCACGGCGCGCCCGCCATCGGCAAGGTCGCGCACGACGCGACGCACCACCGCCGCCGCCACCGGATCGAGCGCCGCGAGCGGTTCGTCGAGCAGGAGTACGCGCGGCGCATGGACAAGCGCTGCGGCCAAGAGGACCTTGCGCCGCATGCCGGTCGAGTATCCGCCCGCAACGCGCGAACGCGCCTCCGCGTCCAGCTCGAAGAGCTCCAGAAGGTCGCTCGCCCGTGACGTGGCGTCGGCGATCGAGAGTCCGTGCAGGCGCCCGGTGAGCGTGACAATCTCCGACCCGGTGAGTCGCTCGAAGGTCTCGCCTCCGGGCGGCATGACGCCGACCAATCGCTTGACGCCAAGCGGATCGCGCGCCGCGTCGATGCCGAGTACGGACGCCATCCCGCGCGTCGGTCGGAGCGCGCCACTCAGAAGCGCGATCGCAGTGGACTTGCCGGCGCCGTTCTGCCCGACAAGGCCGAGCACTTCGCCCGAACGCACCTCGAGATCGAGTCCGTCGAGCCCGGCGATGTCTCCCGGGTAGACCTTCGCCAGGTCACGTGCGACGACGGCCGGCGGCCCCGGCGTCAACTCGGAGCACCCCCACGCGAGAGCCACGAGAGCAGCACCGCCCCGGCGATGGCGACGTTCAGGCTCTCGGTGCGCCCACACTGCGGTACAGCGACGCGGCGCGTGACGCGTGCGAGGACCTCGTCGGACAGCCCGCCCCCCTCGTTCCCGACTGCCAACATGCAGCGCGTCGGGGGCTGTGGCGTGTCGTAGATCGACTCTCCCGCGGCGTCGGCAGCCCAAATCTCACCGCCGACCGCCACGTACGCCTCAAGCGGCAGGACGTCGTCTTCCCCGGGCGCCGGTTGGACCAGCGAGAGATGGAAATGGGCACCTTGGCCCGCGCGCACAACCTTCCCGGACCAGAGATCCACCGTGCCACGGAGCGCGACCACGCCACGTGCGCCGAAGGCCTCGGCGGAGCGCAAGAGAGTGCCGACGTTGCCCGGGTCCTGAATGCGGTCGAGCAGGAGCCAGAGCCCCGGATCGGCGTGTGCATCGACCGGCGTGTCGGGCTCGGGGATGACGGCGACCAATCCCTGCGGCGTGCGCGTCTCGGCAATCTCCTGCAGATCGCGAGGCGAGAGCAGATGCACGCGGGCGCCGCGGGAGAGAAGTTCGTCGGCAATGGATTGAACCGACTCCGACTTCGTCTCCTCGGATACGAAGACATCGAGCGGCACGAGACCCGCGCGCAGCGCCTCGCGAACAACGTGCGGCCCCTCTGCGAGAAAGTGCCCTGCACGACGTCGATTGCGCGACTGCAGGAGCTTGCGGGCGCGGGTCAATGCAGCGCTCATGACGCTTCCTCCTCGGGAACGATGGTACGGGCTGTGGCAGCGCCGCCCAGTGCATCGACGGCGTGCTGCAAGTCGGCCGGCAACGGCGCCTCGACGACATACAGTTCCCCGGTGGTCGGGTGCACGAGTTCGAGACGCGTGGAATGCAACGCGACGCGATCGAGGATCGACGGCTCGTCCGGATCGCGATCGGCGGCCCGTCGTCCGCGGAGTTCGGACAGGAACACAGGGCGCCGTCCGCCATACGTATCGTCGGCTAGAAGCGGATGCCCAATGTGCGCGGCGTGGACGCGAATCTGATGCGTCCGCCCGGTGCGCGGGAAGAAGCGCACGAGCTGCGCGCCGCCGAAGTCCCGCTCGACTCTCCAGTCGGTGCGACTCGGCAGCCCTTCCTCGCGGACGACGAGCCGCGGCCAGCCCTCGGTGCGATGCAGGATCGGCGCCTCGATCGTGCCCTCATCGCGATCCATGCGGCCCTCGACAATGGCCAGATATTCCTTCTTGACGGTCCGCGCCTCGAACTGCAGCGAGACGTGCGCCTTCCAGCGCTCGGAGAACGCGAAGAGGAGCACTCCGGACGTCTCCTTATCGATGCGATGACAGATGTGCGGCACGCGATCGTTCGCCGGGTTGGCGGTGTCACGAAAGCGCGCGTGCAGCGCCGAGAGAACATTCGTCAGCATGTGCCCGCTGGTCGGGTGGACGACGATGCCCGGTCGCTTGTTGATCGCGATCAGCTGGCCGTCGTCGCGGAGCACTTCGATCGGGATCTCGCCGGGATCGATCACGTCGTCTTCGGGCGGGATCTCGATCACAACGCGGTCCTGGTCCTTCAAACGGATCGACGACTTCCGCCGCACGCGGCCGTTCACGGCGACGAGTCCTTCGGTGATCATCGTCTGCAACTGGTTACGGCTGCGCCAGCGCACACGCATCACCATGAAGCGATCGAGCCGCATCCCATCCTGAGGCAATTCGACGACCAGACTCCAATGCGTACGCGGCTTGGAGAGGTCGGCGTAGAGGCGCGGCTGACGAGAGCCCATCAGGTGCTTCTCGCAGGTGCGCACGGAGCGGCCGCAAGACGCATCACGTGATGACCTTGTCCAAGCGCGCGATCCCCACGGCGCCGAAGAACACGGGGCCGATCCACGACGCGATGAGCGGGTTCACGGCACCACGCGCGCCCATCTCCTGGAAGAACAGGTTGAACGCCATGTAGACGATGCAACAGCCGAACGCGACGGCGAGCCCGGCCGCAATCGAGCGCTGGCCGGGACGCGCGACGAAGGGCAATCCCATGAGCAGGAGAATGAAGTTGGCGAGCGGCCGCGTCCGGCGCGAGTAGAGCTGCATCGAGAGTTCGCTGTACTTGTCGGGATAGAGCGCACGCAGCTCTCGGAGCTTCGCGCTGGAGAGGGCCTCGACCTTCTCCTCGGCGAGCACGTCGAGTTGTGTCGGGGTGATATCGAACGCGATCGGCTCATCGGGTGGCAGCAGGAGTTCCTCGTGCAGTCGTCCCTCGTCATCCTTGCCGTAGGGGGTCAGCCGTCCCCCCACGGGGAACCACCCGACGTGGCCGTCCGACTCGCGGCGCCGGTAGACGAGTGCATCGGCCTGGAACACGCCCCCGGGAAGGCCTCCGGTCGCATCCGCGAAGTGGAGGGCACGCACGCCGCCTAGTCGCAGGTCATCGCGGAACCAGCGCTCCACGATGAACGTGTTCTGTGCGTCGCGGAGATGCGGGACCTTCTCGCCCCTGGCCGTCTTCTCGCCCTCCATCCGACGCTCGACTGCCTCGACCTGCGCTATCGACCTCGGCACAACGACCTCCTCCGCGACAAGGAGCACGCCGGTGATGACGATCGCGGAGAGGTACACAGGAAGCAGAATGCGATGCAAGCTGCGGCCGGCTGAGATCATCGGTGCGAGTTCGTTGTGGCGCGTGAACGTCATCAAGCATGCGATGGCAGCGAAGAGCGTGAGGTAGGGCGCGAAGAGCACCGAGAAGCTCGGAATTCGATTGAGATAGAATTGAAGTCCCAATGCGAGCGCCGAAGCGCCCTCCGGATGTCTCTCGTGCGCTTCGACGAAGTCGCCGAGCCGACCGACACCGTCCACGACGATGAAGAGCATCACGAAACCCAGCAGGCAGATGCCGTAGATGCCGAGGAACCGTCGCCCCACGTAGCGGTCCATCGTGCTGAATATGTTGAACCTCATGCGCGCACCACGCGCGCGAGGAACCAGAGCCCCGCGACGACCAGCGCCGCGTCTGCGCCGAGGAGCGCCACAGGCGCGGGGAGTTGCCCGGACTCCGCCAGACCCTGACCGAAACGCAGGAGTGGGTAGAACACCGGCAGCGCGATCACGAGCGCCAGCAGGAATGCCGACGCGCGACTCCCGCGCGCACTCCAGAGGCCGAGTGGTGCGCCGAGAAGTCCGAACGCGAACGGCGCGAGCCCCATCGCGATCCGGCGCCAGAACTCTGCTTCCCACTCCAGCACGACGTCGCGCTTCGTCGAGCCCCGTCGCATCCGATATCCCAGTTCCGCGGCGCTCATGGTCGAGCGCTTCTTCGCCTCCTCGAGCGGTGACGTGTCGAGCAGCATGTCGAGCGCAATCGCGATGGTATTCTCGGCCATCTCGACCATGAGCCCGTCGGCTGGGAACTGCACATGCTCTAGGCGCATGACGAGTGCGTCGGTCTCCGCATCGTAGAAGAGCCAGGCGCGGTCCGCCCGCACGATGCCGCCACCCGAGAGCGCGTCCGGCAGTCCCCCGGTGCGCTTCTTCCGACCATCGGCTCGGACCTTTGCGGGCGCGATCGAGATGACCACGTTGACGAATGCGCCATCCGGCGCCCGCTCCGCAGCCGACAGGTGAAAGCTGTCGCCCGCCTCGATCGTCGTCTTGGTGCCGTCTTCGAGCGCCTGCACGAGGGTCAACAGGTGATCGCGTGCGACGCGGCGCTGCTCCAGCTTCGCCCACGGAAGCACGTCGGTGTTCAGCCAGACGGAGAAGACGGCGAGAATGCCGCCGAGCGCCACCGCAGGGGCAATGGCATGCCACGGATGCAGGCCACCCATACGGAAGGCGGTGAACTCGTTGTCATCCGAGAAGCGCCCGTACGTCAACAGACAGGCCACCAGGAACGAGAGTGGCACCGTGATGGGAAACGCCTCGGGCAGGATGAACGGCATGCCCTTCAGCATCGCGAGTAGGCCCAGATCCGGCGCGCGGTGGATGAACTGCAGCAGCAACCCCGCGCCCACGACCGAGGTCACGATCGCGAGGAGCAAGGCGAAACTGGCGAGCAGCTCACGGAAGATGTAGCGCTGGAGGCGGATCCGGGGGGTCTCCTGACGGTGCGCCTGATGAGTGACGAGTGGCGTCCACCCATTGTGGCCGTTCAACGGCCATTCAGGCTCATCAGTTCACGCCTGGGTGAAATGCGCGTGCGGCGGTCCTCCGACTGGCGCGTACCCTCGGCGCGTCCGATGAGTGCCTCTCGCCCCGAGCCTGTCGTCCCCGCCCGCACCACCCTGCGCAGGCTCCTCACATTCGTGTACCCGCATCGCGTAGGAGTGGCGCTCGGCACGCTCCTCGGGCTCGCGGCCGCCGGCCTCGGCACGGGCTCCGTGGCCTCGCTCGCCCCCATACTGAACGTCGTCTTCGAGAAAGATGGCGTCGAACGCACACTCGACGTCCTGCGGAAAGGCGGTGCCGTCGGCCGCGAGGCCGCGGAGTTCGCTTCCGCGTACGCGGATGGCGACGCGATGCGGCTCCTCGGGCTCCTGCTGATCGGGTTGATTGGCATCGCACTCGTGAACGCCGCAGTCACATTCGGCCACAAGTACGTCGCGGAGATCGTCACGACCCGCACGCAACTCGACCTGGCCGAGGCGCTCTTCGACCGGCTGACGCAGCACGACGAGGGCACGCTGGCTCGGCTCGGTATGGGCAACCTGACGGCCCGCTTCAGCTACGACCTCGACATGTCCGGTAAGGCCATCACGACAATGATCGGCACGCTGGTCCTCTCTCCGGCCCGCTTCGTGTTCGCGCTGGGTGCAGCCGTCGCGCTGTCCTGGCAACTCACGCTCGCCTCGCTCGTGCTCGTGCCGCCCGTCGGCCTCTTCGCGAACTACCTGGGTCGCCGCATCCGACGCGCCGCCGAGGGCATGCTCGAGGAGCGTGCGGGGCTGCTCTCGCGCGTGCAGGAGACGGTCCACGCACTGCCGGTCGTGCAGATCTACGGACGCGAAGCCGCCGAGCAGGCGCGTTTCCGCACCGCGACGGCGCGCGTCTTCGGATGGGCGAAGCGCCTGGCGCGACTCGAGTCCGCCAGCGATCCGAGTCTGCAGGTGGCCGAGATTCTCGGGATCGCACCACTGCTCTACTTCGGAGGACTGCTCGTCAGCCGCGGCGAACTCTCGGTGGGGACCTTCCTGACCGTCTTCTTCCTGCTCGCCGCCGCGTGGAGCCCGCTCCGCAAGGTGATCGGCGCCGCGAGCCGGTTGCAGGGCGGCGTCGCGGGGGCGCAGCGCATCTTCGACACGATCGACCTCACTCCAGCCGTGACGGAACGTCCAGACGCCCGCGAACTCCCGCCACTCGCCGACGCCGTCGCGTGGACAGACGTGCGCGTCGTCTACCCGGACGGCCGGGTCGCGCTCGACGGCGTGACCCTGCACGCCCCCGCCGGAAAGACAACCGCTCTCGTCGGGCCGTCCGGCGCCGGCAAGACGACCCTCCTGCACACGTTGCCGCGTCTCATCGACCCCACCGAGGGCGCCGCGTCGCTGGACGGAGAAGACGTGCGCACGTCCACTCTCACAGGTCTGCGAGGCAGGATGGCCCTGGTCACGCAGGACGCGCGGCTCTTCGGCGGCACACTCGCCGACAACGTCGCGTACGCGCGCCCCAACGCGTCGCAGGCGGAACTCGCGGCGGCGAGCGCCGTCTCCCGCGTGGACGAGATCGTGGCGCGCCTGCCCGAGGGTTGGGAGACGGTTCTCGACGAAGGCGGCGGCGGTCTCTCGGGCGGCGAACGTCAGCGCGTCGCCATCGCCCGCGCCGTCCTCCGCGATCCGGAGCTCCTGCTCCTCGACGAGCCGACGTCTGCGCTCGACCCCGAGAACGAGCGCCTCGTCCGAGCCGCGCCCACCGAACTCAGCCGCGGCCGCACCACGATCGTGGTGGCCCACCGCCGCGAGACCGTCCTCGCGGCCGACCATGTCGTTGTCCTGCGCGCGGGGAGAGTCGAGGCCGAGGGCACGCCGGCCGAAGTCACCGAGGCGTCCGCCACGTTCCGCGAACTCTTCGGTGCGTGACGTTTGGGGCGTCTGACTCTCGGAGTGCCTGAAATCTCGATGCACCAGGAACTCTGAGCGCCGGAGTGCGTCCATGGGGGCATGAGACGAGAACCCAACCTCGCCGCGTTTCCGACGCGCGCACGCAGCAGCGCGCGACGGGCCGTCTTCGTGGTCGCCGTGCTTCTCGCCGCAACGCCTTGGACCGCGTTCGCCCTGACGCAGATCACCTCTCCCGGCGTCGGAGTGATCAGTTGAAGCCGCACACTGCCCCCCGTCGGGGGACTCAAGACCGCTCCACCGAGCACGCTCGCCGAGATCGAGGCGCCAGCACCGGACCCGGGCGCGGACCGCTGACGACCACCGCCCGCCCTCGTCGCTGCTGATCCCGTGCCGCTCGTTCCGGTACCGTCTCCCGCATGGCAAAGAAGCACCGTATCCCCCGCCGTCCGGTCTCGATCGTGGGGGTCCGTCTCGATCTCGGTGCCGGGCGGCGCGGAACGGATATGGGCCCCTCCGCAGTGCGCCTCGCCGGTCTGCACGAGCAGCTGAAGCGCGCCGGTTTCACGGACGTCGTGGATCTCGGCGACGTGGACACCCCCGCCCCCGAGACGCTGGTCGAGACCGACCCGAAGGCGCGTCACCTGCCCGAGATCACGGCGGTCTGCCGCAAGCTCGGCCGAACGGTGCGCACCATCATGGACGAGGGCCGCGTCCCCGTCGTGATCGGCGGCGACCACTCGTGCGCGATCGGCACATTCTCGGGGATCGCGGCGCACTTCCGGAGCCAGAAGGTGCAGCCCGGCATCATCTGGGTGGATGCCCACGGCGACATGAACACGCCGGCGTCGTCCGGCAGCGGCAACATCCACGGCATGCCGCTCGCCCACCTGCTCGGGATGGGCAGACCCGAGCTCACCGATCTCCTCTTCAAGGGCGCGAAGGTCCCGGCCGATCGTGCGGTCCTGGTGGGTATCCGCGACCTCGACTATCGCGAGCGCGTCGTGATCGAGAAATCCGGCGTGCGCGTCTTCACGATGAAGGACATCGACGAGCACGGCATGCCGAGCGTGATGCGCCAGGCGATCGCGATCGCAGCGGGCCCGGATGACGAACCGTTCCATGTGAGCTTCGACGTCGATGGCGTCGATCCGCAGTACGCGCCCGGAGTCGGCACCCCAGCAGCCGGTGGACTCACGTATCGCGAGGCGCACCTGGCGATGGAGTTGATCGCGGAGACCGGCCGGATGTGCGCAGTGGAACTGGTCGAGATCAACCCGATCCTCGACGTCGGCAACCGCACCGGCAGTCTCGCGATGGAGCTGATTCTTTCCGCGCTTGGAAAGCGGATCTTCAGCGACTGAGCGGGACACCGTGCGCGCGTGGGCAAGAAAGTCGGCAAGCCCTTGGCCCACAGATCGGCAGACGTCGATACCATTGCCCGCCCCATGAGCAATCCACGTTTTCTCTCCGGCATCCAGCCCTCGGGCGACCTGCACCTCGGCAACTACTTCGGCGCGATGCAGCAGCACCTCCAGAACCAGGAGGCGGGCAACTCGTATTACTTCATCGCGAACTACCACGCGCTGACGTCGATCCAGGACGCGGAGCTTCTGCGCAGCAACACGTTCGACGTCGCCGCGTCGTACCTCGCGATGGGCCTCGACCCCGAGCGCGCCACCCTCTTCCGGCAATCCGATGTGCCCGAGGTGACCGAGCTGACGTGGCTGCTCCTGACCGTCACGCCCATGGGCTTGCTCGAGCGCGCCGTGTCCTACAAGGACAAGACCGCGCGCGGGCTCTCGGCGTCGGCCGGTCTCTTCACATATCCGGCGCTGATGGCGGCGGACATCCTCGCGTACGACTCGAACGTCGTCCCGGTCGGTGCCGATCAGGTACAGCATCTCGAGATGACACGCGACATGGCGGGCGCGTTCAACCGCGCGTTCGACACCGAGGTCTTCGTCATCCCCGAGGCACGCCTGAACGCGGCGAAGGTCGTCCCCGGCGTCGACGGTCAGAAGATGTCGAAGTCCTACGGCAACGGCATCCCGATGTTCCTCGCGGGTAAGAAGCTGAAGAAGCGCGTGATGTCGATCGTGACCGACTCGACGGAAGTCGAGGACCCGAAGGACCCCGACACCTGCAACGTCTTCGCGCTCTACTCGCTCTTTGCGACGGACGACGAGAAGACGGCCTTGGCGGAACGGTACCGTGCGGGCGGCATGGGTTACGGCGACGCGAAGAAGGCGTTGCTCGAGAAGGTCGATACCCACTTCGCGGCGGGCCGCGCGCGCTACGCCGAGTTGCAGGCCGATCCGTCGTACGTCGAGGACGTCCTACAGGCGGGTGCCGCGAAGGCCCGCGCCGTGGCGCGCGAGGTCACCGACCGGGCCCGCGCCGCCTGCGGCGTGTAGCCGCGCACGCTGCCGTCAATTCGCTGCGTCAGATCGGCTGCGCGCCGAACTCGATCCCGACCGAACGAGCGGTACGCACGAACTCGCCTTCGAGGTCCACAAAGCGGTAGTCGGAGATGGCGTCCACGAGCGGCACGCCGCCGACGACGCCGTTCTTCAGACGCACCATCTCGCCCCAACGATCGGCTTCCACAAGATCGGCGGCGCCCACGCCGAAGCGCGTGGCCAGCACGCGATCGATGGGCACGGGGCTGCCTCCACGTTGCAGATGACCCAACACACAGTTGCGCATCTCCGCGTCCACGTGGGGCTGGATCTCGCGCATCGCGATGACGGAGGCGCCGCCCCCTTCCGCGAGGGCACGCTTACGCTCGGCAGCGCTCGGCAGAGTTCCGTCGGGCCGCGCCGGCAGCGCGCCTTCGGCGACGATGACGATCGAGAAGAGCCGACCGATCTCCTGCCTACGGCGGATCTTCGCCGCCACCATCTCGGCGTCGTAGGGGATCTCGGGGATCAGGATCACGTCTGCACCGCCTGCGAGCCCCGCCCAGAGAGCGATGTGCCCCGCATCGCGTCCCATGACCTCGAGGAGCATGACGCGCTCGTGGGATTCCGCCGTTGTGTGCAATCGATCGAGCGCCTCGGTGGCGACACCGACGGCGCTCAAGAATCCAAACGTGAGATCGGTCGCTGACAGGTCGTTGTCGATGGTCTTCGGGACACCGATCACAGGAATGCCATGCTCGGTCATCATCCGATGCGCGATGGCCTGCGTGCCGTCGCCCCCCAGCACCACGAGTCCCTCCATCCCGGCGTCGTGGATCGCCGCGGCGAGTTCCGCAGAGCGATCGCTACGCGTCCCGTCAGGACCGGGGAAGTCGAACGGATCGCCGCGATTGGTCGTGCCGAGTATCGTGCCACCCCGGGGCAGCAATCCCTGGCAAGAGCGGAGTTCCAACGGAAGCGTCCGATGCGGGCTGTCGAGCAATCCGTTGAACGAATCCTCGATCCCGATCACCGTCCACCCGAGTTGCCCAACACCGCGCTTGACGAACGCCCGGATCACCGCGTTCAGCCCAGGCGCATCGCCACCACCGGTCAAGAGCCCGAGACACCGCGACATCGTCACCTCCGCACGCACACCGCAACATCCACTGCAACATCCGCCGCGCATCCGATAGGCTGGCCGACGGGCCGCCCGCAGGCTACGGAGTCACCTCGCGAAGCCACGCCGTATTCGGTCTGCACACCCCGCGCTGATCTGCGCCTGTCCATGGTCCGCACAGAATACTCCGACCGACGACTGTCCGTCCCGCTTGCTGATGAGACGCGATCCGTTCCGACGACCGCGCGTCGAACCAACTCAACGGGCGGGGCGGAGCCGAACTGAGATCGGCCCTTCGTCTTCGTCCTCGGGATCGTAGGACCAGTCCGTCGTCTCGCGGCCGTCCACGTCCAATCTCGCGGCGATCTCGACCGGAGGAACTCGCAACGTGACGCGCCCTTCGGCGTCGGTCACGAGTTGCTCGTCGAGCTCCCGACGGTCGGATCGCGAGTAGACGTGCACGGCACGCTGCGCGAGTGGCTCGTCATTCGCGTCGACGAGTTCGAGAACGACGATACGCAGCGGGATCGGTTCGATCTTCACCGTGACCACGTCGCTGCTTCCGTCGTAGCGGGCCGCTCCCGCGTAGCGAGGGTGCTTGATATCGACGGACAGAGAGAGCGCCCGCGGTGGGAGGTCGATCGTGTTCTCCAGTGGCCCCGCAGATGGAAGACTCATCAGTTGCCGAGATCTGCGCTCGCCGACGAAGATAGACACGAACTTCGGACGCCGGATCGCCGTCGGGATCTCCAGGCGAATTGTGACGGGAGCCGTCGCTTCCACGACGACCTCGGCCTCGGTTGCGCCCGCCGGTACGCGCACCTCGCCAAGCGTCCAGTGGTCCGCCACACCGACCCGGAGCGTCGTCTCGGACGCGGGGATCTCGGCGTCGAACTCCCCGCCTGCATCGGCCCGCCCGCCCCATCCCCACCCGGGACCGCCGAGCCCGACGGTCCGGTGAGCGACCGGAGTCCCGTCTGGCAACACGACCCGCAGGCGCACCGTCCGGCGCCTGTCCACTGTCATGGTCAGTGCCTCTGATTCCCAGGCTCTCACCCACAGCTCGGCCTCTCCGATCCACGCCCCTCGGGCCGACAGCCAGAGAATGTCGGAGTCGTCAAAACGAGCGAGCGTCAGCATCCCGCTGTGGTCAGAGGTCGCCTCGTAGCCGTCGTCATCTCCACCATTGGACTGCCAGAAAATCGGGACTCCCGGTGCCGGCCGCCCCTGGGCGTCCACGACGCTCACAATCACTGCGGGTGGATCGACGAGCGGGATATCGATCACCAGGGGCTCGGTGACATCCTCGCGGAGACGCCGCGCCCACTCGCGCCCGGGGATCTGCAGGTTAGCGTCGGCGTCCGTCGCGTCGGCCTGGTAGAGACCGTCGGCGTCGAGCGTGAAGACGACGAATAGCTCCGGCACGTCCACCCGGTTGGCGGAGGGCGCGCAGTCCGTCAGATCGGCCATGCCGGTCGCGTCGGTCTCCGCGTCGCCCGCCTTCCTGGTGCCGTCGGGGCCAACTACCGTGAGTGTGACCTCGATGTCTCGCTGCGCGAGTGGCACTCCGTCCTGACCGACGATCCGGGCCATCACGCGGCGCACATGCTGCATGACGATCACGTAGTCGGGAAGGGGAGCGTTCCCCGCGACGTGGATGAACTCCGACTCGCCGATCAGGCCGGGCGCCGTCGCGCGAAAGCGATGGTGGCCCTGTTTCAGGAAGCGCCGGACCTCCGCGGCGCCCTCGAACGTACCGAGGTACGTCGAGTTCTCGTCGGGTGCGCGGTCCGTCTCGCTCCATGCGTGCGTAAGTTCGATCTCGGCGGGAGCGGGGAGGCCCTCTGGAAAGGAGAAGCGTAGAAGGCCCGTGGCGCCCAGTTCGGCGATCGCGACGAAGTCTCGGCGGATCGTCTCATCGCCCTCGATGCGGTAGGCGATGCCGTCGCGGATCTGCTGCTCGTCCGGTGCGCGCCGAGCGCGACTCCATCGATCTGCGTCGGCCCTCGTGTCGGAGGATCGATCCGACGGTATGTGCGCCGGAGCGACGAACGTTCCCGGGGGGAGCCCGCCGAAGCGGTAGCGCCCGTTCCCGTCCGTCGTCGTGACCCAGTTGGCGTACCCGAACCAGAGCCCGACGAGCGCACCGTCGATCGCGCGGCCCGTCGTCGCATCGCGCACGACGCCTTCGATCGTCGCCCCCGGGCCGAGCGTGAGAACGAGTTCCTCGAGGTCGTCGTGGAGCGCAACCACAGGGCTGCACGCCTCGGCCTCGCGCACGGCCAAGATCTCGCGACCCAGCCACTTCGGCCACACGTCGAACCAACCGTCGGCGTCGGTCTGCGCGGAGCCACTGGTCCGGAGCGCTCGGTCCGTCGTGTTCACATACACTTCGGCCGCGGGCGAGCCGTCGGCGTGGACAACGCGCCCGCGCAGCGGAGCCCCGCCGTCCACCAGAACGAGTTCCACGGGAGTTGTTGTCCCCGCTGCCAGGTCTTCGAGAATGCGACGCGCCACGCGCTTCCCCGACACGCGCGCGGTCAGCGACACCGGGCCGGTGTCGCGGCCGCGCAGGGACACCAGTACGGGCGCGACGTCTCCGCGCAGCATTTCGGTATGCGGCCGCTCGCCGCCGCCCGATAGTTCCAGGAGGAGCATGCCGTCAGCGGCCGCCACGTCTCCCGAGAACCGGACGAGCGCGAACGGTCCGATCGTCGCATCGACCACCACGTCCACTACGGTGGTCGTCCCGTCTGCGCCCGTCGTAACTCGTGTTCGCCCGAACGTTCGCAAGTCGCCGATCACTCGGGCGAACATCGAGACCTTGGACTCGCGGGGATACCCCGAGAGCACGACGTGGCCTTCCGGCCCCGAGATCCCCCGGTCGCGCCACTCGGAGTCGCGGCAAATCGCCCCTACGACCGGACTGCCATCCGGGCGCTGGACGTGTACACGGATCGTCGCCCCCGGTCCGAGAGTGAGGGTCTGGCCCTCGGCCGTGACCGCTTCGGGCCCCGCCATCCGGCCGTAGTCGAACGCCCATAGAAACGCCAGAGGCTCTGCGTCACGCTCCTCGACATCGAGCAGCCCATCGTCTCCGGCACGCCCCATGTCCAGGGCGTCGTCCTCCGACCAATGCGGCTCGGCGGTCGTGTAGACGCGGGCGCTCGCCGACGTGCCGTCCGCCCCCACGACCCGGATCACGCCCGCCGGGTGCACGGAGCGAGAGCGCGCCGGATCGTCCGGGACGACGCGCACTCGAACAGGCGACTCGCGCGCTGAGACCGTTTCGCGATCTACTGCCGGGGGCGTGGCGACGCGACCGTCGGGTCCACGCGGCATCTCGCCGGAGAGCACGATCCATGTCGCGACGCCCGCCAGCACGAGTCCAGCCACGGCCGCGATGAGCGGTCCGGCCCGTGATCTGCGTGTATCGCTCTCGCCCGTCATGTGAGCCCAGCATCCTACTACGGCGCACGTGCGCGCCGGAATTGGGGAGCACCACGCGCACAGCGAGAGATACCGCCTACACGGGACTGCGTGCGGCTGTCGAGAGGGGAGAAGAGCGAGCCCGAGCCGCCTTCGGCCTCTGAGCGAGCCGCTCGCAGTGCCAACTTGCGCCCGGCACTCCCGCGTCCGTACGATGCACGTTCAAGGCTTGAGGAGTCGCGACGGGCCTGACGAGGAGGGGAAGTGGGCAAGCTGTTCCGAGACTTCGATGCGTTGCTGCGCGGGAAGTTCACGCGCCGCGAGGATCTGCTCGCGGGCCGCATTGACGTCCCCGTCGGCACACTCGTCAGAGCCGGGCTGCTCCTCGGCGCCACGTACGGGCTCTTCATGGGACTCTACGCAGTGCTGCGCCCCGAGAACCCGAGTTGGCTGCAGCTGATCGTGACGACGGTCAAGGTGCCATTGCTCTTTCTCCTGACGCTCGTGGTCACGTTCCCATCGCTCTACGTGTTCTCGGCGCTCGCGAACTCACGACTCCGTCACCTTGACACCGTGAAGCTACTGCTGGCCGCGATCGGCGTGAACCTCGGCCTCCTCGCGAGCTTCGGCCCCGTGACCGGCTTCTTCACGCTCTCGACAGACAGCTATCCGTTCATGCTCTTCTTGAACATCGTGTTCTTCGCGATCTCGGGACTCGTCGGGTTGGGTTTCCCTCGCCGCGCGGTCGACTCGGTCTTCTCGCCCGCGCCGGTGTCGCGTGTGCAAAGCGATCTCGACGAGTCTCCGGAGGAGGGTCGCGATCACGACAGCCCCGCCGACGAAGGCGCGAGTGGCGACGACGCGGACGCTAGCGATGCCCCGCCGCCGGAACGCCAGATCATTCACACGGCGACGATGTCGCCCAGGCCGTCGGAGGCCTCCGCGCGCGGCCGACAGATCTTCGGGATCTGGCTCTTCATCTACGCCATCGTCGGCGCGCAGATGGGCTGGATCCTGCGCCCCTTCGTCGGCTCGCCCGACCTGCCCTTCGAGCTCTTCCGCGAACGCGAGTCGAACTTCTTCGCCGCGCTGCTGAACACGATCGAGCAGCTCCTCTACTAACTCATGCCGCTCCGAGCCACTTCCGCGCCATGCCGATGACGTTGTTCGCCGATGCCGACGCGCTGCTGCGCTGCGAGAAGAGCTACCGCGTCGGTCGCGGTCCGGTGCCGTGGCGGGGCCTCATCGTCCTTCTGCTCGTCGGCGGCTGGACGTACGGCGCGGCCATGGGGGCGTACGGCGGCCGCCCATTGCAGATGCTCTACTCCGCGTCGAAGGTGCCGCTTCTGCTCGTCGCCTCCACCCTCGTCGTGCTCCCGAACTTCTTCGTCGTCAACACCCTGTTGGGCCTGCGTGACGACCTCGGCGCTGCGCTGCGCGCCGTTCTCGCCGCACAGGCAACCGTAGCCGTCGCGCTGGCCGCGATGGCGCCACTCGCGCTCTTCATCTACGCCTCGACGAACGACTACGACAGCGTCACCGTCGGGAACGGCGTGATCTTCGCCATGGCAACCCTGAGCGGACAGGTGACGCTCAATCGACACTACCGCCCGCTCGTCGCCAGAGACCCCGCCCATGCGATCGCGAAGCGGATGTGGCTCGTGCTCTACGTCTTCGTCGCCATCCAACTCGCGTGGGTTCTGCGACCGTTCATCGGCGCACTCGAGATGCCAACCGCGTTCCTACGCGACGACGCCTGGGGCAATGCCTACGTCGCGATCATCCGCAAGGTCACGCGCTTCTTCATCGGGTAAGCTCAGGGCCCGCGGACGCCACGGCCCCTCAGATCTGCCGCAGCCGAACGGTCACATGATCGCCACGCCGACGGGCGACCAGAAGGAAGGGGTGCACCAACTCGACCTCGATCGCGCGCGTAACGAGTCTCACCGACCGACGCGCGTTGTGACGACGACCTCGTTCCGCAGAAAGCGCGCGGCGTACGAGATCGCCTGCCGCACGTCATCGGCAGAGAGCGCAGGATACGTCGCCACGATGTCGTCGCGAGTCGCCCCCTCGGCCACGAGTTCCAGCAGGAACTCGACGCTGAGACGTGTTCCACGGATGCATGGCTTGCCACCCAGAATCTCGGGATCTGCGGAGATGCGGTTGAACGTCGCGTCGAGGGTCATGGTGTCACCACGAGCAATGATACCCGATGGGAGCGAAGTCCACGCCCTCGAACAACGGCGGGCACAGACGACGGGCCCACAGGCTGGGCGGCGCGACGTTGTCGCAACGCAACCGGCGCAGTCCTCCGATCGACTTCACGCTCAGCGCACGTCCTCCCCCAACTTGTCCAGGGAGTCCCGGCATTCGGAGCGGACACCGCGGTCCTTGTCGTTCTCGGCGGCTTGTTCGAGGGCGTCGCGCGCGGTCGCGGAGTTGGCGAAATGCGCGAGGTTCTCGGCGGCCTCTTCGCGGGTCTTCGTGTGCGTGTCGTTCTGAAGCGTCTCGATGAACCATGCCTCGAGTTCCGGTTCGACGACGCGGGAGAGCTGGCGAATGATATCGGTGCGGAGACGCGTGTCGTCCGACTCGCGGAAGAGATCGCGCATGGCGAGTGCGACGTCCCGCGTGCGCCCATCGGTCACGCCGCGTAGCGCGCGCAGTGCCGCCACGCGCTTCGACGCGTCTGCCGAACGATCGACGGCGACGCGTTGCCAGTCCTCAGTGCCGCCCTCCGGAGTGGGCCCACGGGCCGCCGCCACGAGTTGGGCGACGCTCAGTGTGCCCGCGTGCTCCGCATCGTGCGCACTGGACGCATTGCTCGTGAACTCCTCCGCCACCGCGATCCGCACCTCCATCGCGTCCAGGCGTTGCATCAGTTCGGGCGCGACCAATTCGGATGTCGCGGCGTTCGACGCGCCGCTGCGAACGCGGTCGCGCGTCGTATCGTTCGACCGCGCAACCTGTCGCCGCAGGGCCTCGATCGATTCTTCGATCCGTTCCATGCGATCGACATCGACCTGCGGTGGCGCCTCGGCGACGACGACTGGCTGCGCCATCAGGCTCGCCACCGAGAGGACCAACGCGAGCCCGGCGGCTCCACATGCGGCTGTGTTCATGAGGTTGCTATTCGACATCGTGTATCCCCTCCCATCGGCGCGCCGACATCACGTCCGCGCGGACTACACCAACACCTCGCGACCCGTCTTCTTCGGCGCGGGCCAGTCGGTCGGAACGTGGACAGCGAGTTCGCGTCCACCCGGCGCCGTTCGGATCGCGCTCTTGCGGACCAGCATCTCCATCCACGCGACGCCAATCGGCCCGAGAGCCAGGCCGACGGCCGTCCACGCGTGCACTTCACTACGGTCCACGCAGCGGAGAAGCGCCTGCCGCCGGTTGCGGAGCGCGGAGAGCGCGCCGACGACGAGCGACGCGAGCAACCACGGGAGCCCCATACCGCCCGCGATGATGCCGTCGAGCCACCACCGACTGTCGAGTTCCTCCCATGACTGCGCTGGGTCCGCGATGAACGAGGCGACGTTCAGGACGGGCGGACGCAAGATCGTCACGGCGCCGAGGCACGCGGCGGCGCCGTACTCAAGGGGCTCTCGCGGCTCGAGCACGAAGTCGGTGGTGATGGTCTCGGCGGCGCCGATCGGACGTGCGCGAATGCGCAGGTGGGCCTCGATGTCGCGATAGGGCGCGAGGGCCGTCGCGATCACGGGGGCTTCCGGGAGCACGGGCAGGTGCATGTACCAGAGCGATTCCTCCCGCGGCAACGACATGCGCGTCCACGCGGCCTGGGAGCGACCGTCCTCAAGCACGAGTAGCTCCTCTCCGACGAGGAGCGTGAGGAGATCGCGCGACTGCGCTACGTACCACTGAAGGAAGATCGGGTTCCGCACGCCGTCCAAACCGGAGATCGTCCCCTTCGTGTCGCGGGGCAACGGGCGATCAACGACGTCGAACGCGACATCGGCCGGCGTCGCGCTCTCCACACGCGTGATGTATGTGACCGCTCGACGCACCGGGTCGACGAATACGAAGCGCGCACCGTCATCCGTCGACGCATGGTCGGGAACGTCCACCAGGAACGTCTGATCGGAGAAGCGCTCCCCGTCGGCAATCGGCTCGCCGGTCACGAACCCATCGGGCCCGATACGCCCCACATCCCGACGTCCGTCTGTCGAGGTGTCGTCGAGGATCGCGACGGCCAGCCACCCGTCGCTGTACTCGAGACGTGCATGGCCTCCTAGGCCGGACGAGAGAAAGGGCGCCCCTACTTCGAGGACGGACCAGGGCGCGCGCCAGCGGCCCGAACTGACATTCCAGATCCACCCTGCGTCGAGCAGTCGCTCCGCCGAGGACTCATGCCGGAGTGGCATTCCAGCGGAGCGGGCCGTCACGAAGAGGTTCTCAAAGAGCCGAGGACCGTCGAAGAGCACGTTCTCGCGCGCAGCGTCCCACTCGGTCATGTGGATCTGCGCCCCGTCCCGCTTCGCCCGATAGAATCGCACCTCCCCAGCGTCGGTCACGATGGTCTGTGGATAGGCCCCCTCCAGCATGTAGTGGAGTGACATCCGCGTCCAACGTCCCGCGTCGAGTGATGCGACGACCAGGACGGCGAGACCCAGGAGCGCGGCGGGAGCGCACAGTCGCAGCGCGCCGAGGGCGCTCACTTCGCGGGCGGGGAAGACGACCCCGAGCGTCGCGAAGACCGGCAGGACGAGCGCGAGAGAGACGTCCGACGTCTGCCCGCCGCCGAGCAGGGCGAGCAACCCGAGTCCCGGAAGGAGGAGCGCTGTCACCGGACGCAACCAGAGGCGTCGCACCGATCCACCGAGACGTGCGAGCGACCACATCGTCGCGGCGAATCCCAACGCGATACCGGTGTGTACGAACTCGAGGTCACCGACCTGGTCGGGGAGGAACCGCACGCCCCACACGTCATATCCATGAATGCCGGGGATCAGGAGCAGGAACACCCACGGTGCCAGGACGCAGGCGACGATAGTCGCGAAGCCACCGATCGTCCGCGCGACGCGCACGGCGCGCGTCGGCAGCGCGCGATGGCGCAAGAACGCGTCGCTCTCCGCCCGCATGTCGAGGAATGCCTGGAACAGTCCGAGCAGAAGTCCGGCGAGGCACGCGGACCAGAGATACGGTTCGACGGCGCTACGCTCGTAGACCAGTGCAACACCGAGCACCAACATGCCAATCAGCGCGAGCGAGAACACGGGCCCGAGTTCCGCGATCTCCTTCTTGGTGATCCACCTCATGCTGCGGCTCCTCCCCCGGTCACGGGGGACGTCGTGTAGTCGATGAAGAGGTCCTCGAGCGTCAGCCGCTCGACATCGAGCTTCACCGCGCCGTGTGTGCGCGCCCACTCGGAGACAGCCTCCGGACCGTCGCACACGGTCAGCGAGAGTGCGCGACCACGCGCCGACGACTTCAGCACGCCCGCGAGTTCCGGCGCCGCGGGGGCGTCGCCGTCGAAGTGCGCATGGACGCGCACGATGCGCGACTTGACGTCATCCACCGCGCCGCTCACGCGCAACACGCCCTGATGGAGGATGGCGACGTGATCCGCGACGCGCTCGACATCGGCCAACACGTGCGACGTGAAGAGCACCGTGCGCCCTTCGGCGTGCACCAGATCGATCATCACTTCCAGGAACTCACGCCGGACGACCGGGTCGAGTCCCATCGCGGGATCGTCGAGGATGACGAGTTCCGGCGAGGGGGCGAGTGCCAATGCTAGCGCGACCTGCGCTCTCTGTCCGCGTGACAGGTTCTTCACGCGCTGCGACGCGTCGATACCGAGGCGATCGAGGTGAGCGCTGAAGACGGCGGCGTCGAAGCCGGGCATCGTCGCGCCCTGGAACTCCCCCAACATGCGGACCTTCATCCACGGCACGAGCGTTTGGCCTTCGGCGACGAAACCGATGCGGGCGCGCGCCGCGGGCGGCAATGTCGCGGCGTCCATACCCAGCACCTCGGCGCGGCCGCGCGTCGGACGCATCAGACCGAGCAGACAGCGCAACGCCGTCGTCTTGCCTGCGCCGTTGCGCCCGAGCAGCGCGTAGACACTCCCGCGAGGCACGTCGAGCGTGAAGTCGGAGAGCGCCGCACGTTCGCCGAACCAGCGCGTGAGCCGGTCGAAACGGACCACCGCGTCACTCATCGTCATCCTCTCTCTCCTCTTCGCCGCGCGGCGGGAAGTGCAGTTCCGCGAGCGACTCCTCGAACCCGCCCCACATGTCGTGCGCGTCCAGTCCCATATGCAATGCGTCCGCGAGCAACGCATCCAGCGCAGCGCGGTACCGCCGCAGACCCTCGTCCTTCCGCAGCGTCGGCCGCGGCTCCGCGACGAACGTCCCCGAGCCGCGCCGCGAGTAGGTCACGCCCTCGGCGTCGAGCACCTGAAACGCGCGCGCCACGGTGTTCGGATTGACGACCAGTTCCCGCGCCAGCTCACGCACCGAGGGGAGCTTGTCGCCGGGCCGCATCCGCCCCGTCGCGACAGCCGACTTCACGCAGTTCACCAACTGCTGAAAGAGCGGCTCGGGGCTGGACGGATCGATGCGGAGGATCATGGTGTGTGCGGCACGATCTGGCCCATGCCCGCTCTGTACTAATACAACTAGTACACTATTCCGGTGCACCCGTCAACACGGAGTTGCGATTGGACGTCGTTCGCCGCGCCCAGAGCCTCGTCGGCGGCTATCGCGCCGTCGGCGGCAGCGCGCTCGCGCCACGGATGCGGCGGTCGGCTCTGGCCGCGAGTTCGTGGAGCGCGGCGCGGCAACCGGGGTGGCCGCCGCGGGCGAGGGCGGCGATGGTCTCGGCGACCGGCGTCGAGACGGGAGCTGCGGCCAGGCGATCGTGATCGATCTCCTTCGCCGCCTGGGGGGCTTCGCCGGTGGCGATCTCGTAGAGCGCACGGCCGGCCATGGCGGCGTGAAGTGCCGTGGTGGCCACGATCGGACGGCCCTTGTCGGCGGCCCAGAAGACGTCGGGCGGGAGGTACGACGGGACGTGCGGGAAACGGTGCGCGCCGGTGGGATCGGGCTGCACCACTCCGCCCGCATCGATGAGACGTATGCGGCGGCGTGGGCGGCCCATCACGCGCAGGTTGCCGGGGCGAAGATCGGCGTAGACCCACCCGCGTTGTTCGAGGTCCGAGAGCGCCTGGAGGGTACCGACGACGAGGCGGTCGAGCGTGGCTCGCAGAGCGCGCAGATCGACGCGGCCCCGGTGGACGCGACAGAGCCACGTGTCGAGATCCTGACCGGCCAGGTACTCCATGACGAGAACCGGCTCGGGCTTCCCGAACTCGCCTCCGCGCTCGGACTCGAGGAGCGGATTGTCGAATTGCTGGAGCCCTTCGCACTGGGGCAGATAGGGGCAGCCGACGACGGTGAGAACGCGCGCTTCGTGCTCGATGACATCCCGCGCCGCGCGAAGGACCTTGGACGTGATCTTGATCGGCCGATGCCATTTGACAAGGGGCACCTTGCCGAGCAGACGCGACTGCGGGTTGCCGCGGTCACGGACGCGGTAGATGGCGCCTTCGCCGCCGACCGCGAGCAACTCGCCGAGTTCGAAGCGCTCGCGCATCCGCACGCCGCAGAGTTGGTGGAGCCGACGGAAGAGCGGGCCGTCGCCGCGGGCGTCCAAACGCCTGGCAATACGCCGCTCGCGCCGCGTCAGATCCGAATCGCTCACGCGACGCGCTCCCGCATCGTCTGGACCCGCATGGTCCGAATCAGCACGGCCCCGACCAACACGGTCTCGATCAGCGCGACGCGCCGACCTCGACCTCCGTCGCAGCCGTACACGTGTGGGCACGCAGGGTCGCAAACTCGCCCCGCGTCAGGCCGTCGAGCGAACCCGATGCCTCCAGCATCTTGATCGATCGATCGAGCAGACGCAGCAGGCCTGGGTCGCGCTTCTCCTGCTCGTAGAGCTTGCGGCGCAGACGCAGCGCACGCAGCGCGACCTCGGGGTCCTCGTCCGTGAGCGCATCGAGAATGTCGCGCGCGGTGCGGACGGTGGGGTCGCTGGTGCCGACGAGCGAACCGGCCGGTGTGCGCCGGATCTTGAGCGGCAAGCGCGTCGTGATCGGGCCGCCGAAACCCGGGATCTGCACGATGACGTCGCCGATGTGGGTTTCCTTCTCCTCGCGCTCGGGCGGACGCACTTCGAGCAGCAACGTGTATGTGCGACCGGTCTCGATCGTGCCGAGATCAGCGGTGAAACGCCTGCCATTCACGAAGGCGGGGTCGGGGAAGCGAACGCGCGCAGGGCGATAACGGAAGACGTCGCCACCGACGACGCCGGGAGCGAGATCGACGGAGATTTTGCAGCGCGTCGCGACGACCTTCTGCGCGACCTCGGCCACGCGTTCGAACGCGGAGCGGATGGTCTCCTTGCGCACGCTCTTGACCGTGCCACCACGACGACCGGCGAAGAGATCGTGCAGGATGCCGACATCGGCGTCGGCACCGAACGCGAGCGCGTGTACGTCGCATGGCACCTTCGCCAGCCGAGCCGCCGCTTCGCGCGCGCCTTCGATGTCCTGCGGCCGTCCGTCGGTCATCAGATAGACGCGCACCGGGAGCGTGCGATTGGCGCGGCATTGATCGAAAGCGATCCTTCCGGCCCGCGAGAGTGCACCGGCGATGTCGGTGTAGTTGCCGAAGCACAACCTGTGGCGTTCGAGGGCATCGAAGAGCCGCTCCGGTCGGATGCGCTTCGCTGACGTCGCGCGCAGGAGCACCTGCGCACCGCGGGAGAAGATCACCAGGCTGATCATCACGTCGGCAGAACTCGACGAACGCAAGTCGGCAAGCATGCGTTCGACGGCGTCACGCAGCACCGGGTATTTGTCCCGATCGTTCATGCTGGCGGAGAGATCCAGCGCGAGAATGACGTGCGCCACCGGACCGTCGTGTCCTTCACGCAATGGCCGCCCTTCGGCCTCGACCTCGACGATCACGCCCATCTCCGGAGCCTCGTCGGACGGGACCGACGCGAACTCGAAGCGCGCACGGAGTTCGACGTCGGCATGCGGGGGCGGTGGTGGTTCCTCGGGGGCCACGTCCTCGATGTCGGGGTCCTCGTCGACCGGTTCGTCCGCCGCGGCCTCGTCGGACGGCTCCACCTCGGCGGTGACCTCTTCAGACGGCGTCCCGATGGGGACCTCCGCGTCGGGGATGTGGAGATCGATCGCTGGCTCGGCCAAGACAGGCCGATCGAGGGTCGGGATCTCGGCCGTCGGCGGCGCACTCGTCGCGCCGACGCCACAGACGGGGCAGCCGGCCTCGGCGTCGATGCCTTGACCGTTGCAGACGGGACAATCACTCATGCGCAGAGGCTACAGCCGATGTGCAGGTGCGACGAGGCGGAGTCGCGGTGATACGGAGAGAGCCTCGTCTCTCGGATCGTACCCTCCGGGGGCGTCGGCGGGCCACCTGGCCTCGACAAGAGAACTCGTTGCTCCGCCGCCGACCGGGGACGGCGGGGCGGTGTCGCGAGTTCGCCGGAGATGCCCCGCGGTCCCCGTCGAGCGGCGGATCGAGGGCGTCGCCATGACTGAGCCAGCCGAGGCCGCCCCTCGCCGGGTACCATCCAAGACCGGCGTCCGACCTGAGCGATACGGAGCCAGGACAACGTCGGCGGAGTTCGGCGCAACCCGCTCGAGGTGGCGAGGGCAAACCTCCGAACTCCGCCGAAGTTGTCCTGGCTCCGTACCGCTAGTTGCCGAGTTCGCTCAGCGCCCTCGCCGCTCGGTCCTCGAACTCCGGGATGCCGACGGACTTCATCGCTCGCTCGAGGATCTTCCGCGCCTGTAACGGAGCGCCGTAGTCCATCTTCTGCTGCGCCTTGGAGATCTGGAGACCAACCCACTTCTTGGCGTCCGAGTGCAGCGACGTCTGCATCGCGGCGGCCTCGCGACCACGTACCGGGTCGGAGGCGGACCACTTCGTCCGATACTCCTCGGTCTTCGCGATCGCCTGGCCGAATTGGCCGTTCTTCTTCAACGCGGAGAGGTCGGCGAGGAGACGGCTCCACGCATCCTTCGCGTCACTCGCCTCGCCCGCGGCGGAGCTGCCTGTCAGGCGTGCGCGCGTGGCGCGCACCTCCTCGACTCCGGCACCGCCGAGGTCGGCGTACTCGGCGAGATATTCGTCGATGCGCCGCACGTACTCCTCGTCGTTCTTCCAGTTCTCGTCCTGACGCCAGAGCCGCAGATCGTTGAACGCCTCGGTGGCCTGCGGGATGCGTTCACGCGCGGCGTCGTTCTTCACCTGCTGCTCGGCCTTCGCCCTCAAGGCCGCGATGCGCTCGCCGTACATCGGGTCGGTCACGTCGCCCGCCTGCGACTCCGTCAGGACGGCCTGCCAATCCATCTTGCCCTCGGCGCTCTGCATCCGCATCAACACCTGCTCGTTCGGCGATGTCGTCGGGCTGAGCACCATGTAGCCAAGTCCAAAGAGAATGACCACGGCTCCGATCGTGAGAGCAATCGTCTGCCCGTTGTTCGACTTCTTGCGCGGGCGGCGGGACGGGCGCTGTGCTTCGCCATCTCGGCCATCGTCGTAGTCGTCGCGCGCATCGCGGCTGCGCGGCGGAGCGGAGCGACGCTGCTGTGCCGGGGCCGCGCGACGCGCCGGTTGTGCGCTGCGACGTGCGCCACCCGAGCGCGTCTTCGCCCCCTTCGACGCTCCCGAGCCCTTGGACGATCGCGACTTCCGGCCGCTGGGCGCGCGCGTTGCCGCGGCGGGCGCGGCGCTGGCGGCATCCTCCTGGAACACAATGCGGACGTCGCCGAGTTCGAGCACATCGCCGTTTCGAACCGGGCGCTGGTTCACGTAGGCGCCGTTGACGCGCGTTCCGGCGTCGCTCTCGAGGTCCACGATCTTCCATGCCCCCATCACGGGCTGGAGCTTGCAGTGCTCGGGCGAGACCTCCCCGCCGGTCACCACGATGTCGCATGCGGCATCCGAGCCCAGCACGACCTCGCTATTCGGGAACTCGTGGACCACCTCGCCGCCACGGCCGGAAATCACCAATCTTGGCATCGCAGAAGCCTCCTCGAACACGCCGTCACGCCTGCCCGCGCGCCGATCCGTTCGGTCCACGAATTGGACCAGAGTTCAGGCCGCGTCGCTCAGAACTCCTGCGTTCGTCAGAAGTCGCTCTCGGACCAATTGCTCGGAAATCCGAAGTTCTGCGTCCAGTTGCGGCCGTCGTGCCCGGTCCCCATCTCCACCCATGAAGGCATGAGGAGGTTGCGGTGGTGACCAGACGAGCCGCGCCAACTCAGGTGCGCGCCCATCGGGTCGCCCGACCCGCGATGGATGTTCTCGGAGCAACCGGAGAACGTGTAACCCGCGGCGCGCATGCGATCGGCCGGGGCGCGCTTGCCCTCGACCGGCGAGAAGTGGTCGAAGAAGCCGAGACGACTCATGTCTTCGGAGTGACCACGCGCAGCCATGGTGAGTTGGTCGTTGATGACGAGCGCCCGGCGGTGGCCCATCATGATCCGATACTCGTTCGTGATCTCGACCTGTCGGCGTTCGTGCTTCGTCGCGACCGATTTTGCGGCGGCGTTCTCAACCATCAGCTTCGTGTTGTACTCGTGGAGCTTGCGCTGCTGCTCGTCCTCGAAGAAGTTGCGGACGGTCAGATTCTGCCCCACGTACATGGTGACGGCCGCCATCCGGTCCTCGAGCTTCTCGGTCGGGCCGCCGAGATAGTTGATTTCGATGCGCAAGTCTTCGGCCTTCGCGAGCAGCCCCTCGATCTTGGAGTCGGAGAACACGTTCGCCTTGGCGGAGCTTTCCCACGCCTCTTCGACCAGCTTCACACGCCCATCGACCTCGAGTTTCACCGGCGTGTATTCCTGCATCCGATTGCGATACGGATAGAAGTACTTCACCTCGTCGAAGATCAACTCCAGCGCGAAGTTGCGCGCCTTCTCGAGCTTCGCGTAGGCGTTGCGAACGCGCGCCACCTGCTTGGCCTGCTTCGAGCTCTCGATCGTCTCGACGATCTTGGTGAGAGCCGCCGTCGCCTCCGCGATCTTCTCCTTGTTGAGGATCTCCTGGAACTCATCCCAGGAGATGACGCCGCCATCCCTCTCCGGGTGTGGGACGAAGCCGGCGTCGGGCATCGTGCGGCCCTGCAAGAGCGCATGGACCATCGACGCGGAGAGCCGGAGCGAGTCGTCGTCTGTCGCGAGCGCCCGGCGCATGAACTCGGTGTACGCGTCGCGCTCGCCGACGTCCCATAGAACGACCGCGGCCGCGCGCTCCTGCTCCGGGCTCAGCTCGGCCTTGCGGAAGAGGAACGCCACCGCCTCGGCCGGCAATTCCGCGAAGGTGCGCATGACGGGCTCAGCGCTCTGCTTCGAGAGCAGCAGCGCGTCGGTCGTCGCTCCGGTGACCGTCCACGCGCCATCGGAGAGTCGCAGCGGTCCGAAGCCGCGCGGCTTCTCGCGCACCTGCGCAAGCAAGCTCTGGAGGACGCTCGCCTCCTCGCGAAGAGAGCCGAGACGCCCCTCGACGTCGCCGCGCAGGACCTTGTCCGTGATGGTGGGCAGGGCGTCTTCGAGACGCTTCGCAGCGTCGGAGAAGCGGCGCAGGCGAGCGAGATCCTCGGCGGCCGCCAGAGCACGCACCACCGATTGGCGCTGACGCGTCGCCGACGGCGACTTCTGCACGACATCGACAGCGATCATCCCGCTCGGGCTCCCGACGTCGTAGTCGGTGGTCCGCGCAACGAGCCAGGCGTCGTAGCCCGTACCGCGCAGGACGCGGAGCGCCTCGGCGACCTTCTCGGTCGCGGCGTCCTTGCGCCCCTCGTTCGCGAGCGTCTCGGCATCGGCCAGCGTCTGCTCCGCCAGCGCACGCGCCTTCCGCATCAGCGCCTCGAGGTGTCGCGCGACCTCGCGTTCGGCGGACCGATCGAGCGCGGGAGTGCGCAGTAGCCAGCCGTTCCAGAGGTCGAGCGCGTCAGAAAGCCGCCCGTCGCTCGTCGCCCGCCGCGCCTCGTTCGTGGTGCGCGCCTTGTCATCCGTCGCTCGCGACGACGACTCGAGCGCGAGACGATCCAGGAGTTCGCGCAACTCGACGAGAGCGGCAAGATCATCGCCATGCCGGTCGAGCAACTTCCGAATGCGCGAACGGATTTGGACCGGTGCCATCTGGTTCCACGACGTGCGCAACTCGACCACGGCGGCACGCCACGGCGCGTCGGGGCCGCCGGGCTTGCCGGCAGCGGGGGCTGCACCGGCGCTGATTGCGGAGCGGATCACAGCTCTCGCCCGGACGGCGTTGGGCTCCGAGGGAAGCTCCGCCAGGAACGAGTTCAAGATGGCGCTCCGGCGCTCCGTCTGCGTCGAGAGATCGGCGCGCTCGACGGCCGCACGCGCGGCGGTCTCCCACGTGTGGTCACGCGTGGCGGCCGCTGCGCTATCGTAGGCGCCGAGCCCGAGCCACGCGGCGACTCCGAAGACGATAGGCATCGCGAGCATGCCCCACGAGGGCTTCTTCACGCTGACGCGACGCTGCCGGACGGACTCTGCCGCCTCGGCCAGGAACGTGATGACCGTCTGCCCGATCTCAAGCTCATCGCCCGGCTGCAATCGGGCCGAACGCACAGGCTTGCCGCCGAGATGCGTGCCGTTCGACGAGCCCTCATCCACGACGCGCCAGCCACCGCGCGAGCCCTCGCCCGACCGCACACCGTCGCCCGACAGTGGGTAGAACGTGCAATGACGGCGGCTCGCCTGCTGCTCGGCAAGGACGACATCGCAGTCGTCTTCGCGCCCGAACGTGACCGGATCAGAGCCCAGGGGCACCGTCTGCTCCGCGCCGTCGCCGGTCAAGACATGTAGTTCGGCCATGGGCTCTCTCGTTCTCTCCGGTTTCGGCGCGGGTTCCGTGCGCTCCGGGCTGTGCACGGTCCGCCACCGTGCGCGCCGTCAGCGTACCACTGCGGGTGCCGAAACGTCGTGCCTCTGGAGGCGGGTTGACGCTGACGTCGGATGGGGAGGGGCGAGATCGGCGTGGATCGCGACGCCGCGATCCCCCTCTGGTGATCGGGAACGGAGGTGGGAAACAGAAAGCCCGGGCTCCGCGACGACGCCGGAAATGAGAGCGAGTGGCGCGTCGTGAGCTTCGCTCGCGGCGTGACGCTCGCGGTGAGGTGCAGGGAACGGCTTCCGCTGGCGAACCCCACCCTCGCGACGCGGGACTTCACACGTCGAGGCCCCGACCCGATGCGGGCGCGCGACCTCCGAGCGCCGCCCCGGTTGAAGCAGCCGGAACCGCGACCGGAGCCGAACATGCGAGCGAGAGCGAGCGGGGAGCCGGAGGCGACCCAAACGCAATGCCGCGGTCCCTCACGGGATGCGGACGGAGACTGCGCCGCCGTCGTCGACGCGCACGCTCCTACGCCCCACCTCGCCGGTCGCGCCGCGCAGGACGACGCTGACCTCGCCCGCTGGCACGCCGCGGATGACGAGGTCGCCCTCGACGGGCACGCGGAAGCGGGCACCGAGTTCGGTGGCCCGCGGGCCCCAGCCGAAGAGCGTCTTGCCCTCGTCGGCGGACGTCAGCGCGACCACGGCATCGCGCGCATTGATCGCGTCGCGATCGAAGACCACCGTCAGCGTGCCATGCGGCGGATAGCGCACCACGAGATCCTCGGCCGGCCCCTCGCCCACGGAGAAGCGCAACTCGGCAACGGGCTTGCCGTTCTCGATCACGCGGGCGAGCCACTTTCCACCCGTGAGTCCGGAAATCTCGGTCGCCCCGCCTTCGCCGGTCCAGAACGTCTCGGGTTTCCGGCCGCGCACGCTGAGGCAGGCCACACGGACGCGACGCCCCGAGAGCGCCGTGCCATCACTGTCTTCGAGACGCAGGTTGCGCACCTCGGTGCGGCGCAGAACGAGCCGCATCGGCGGCCGCTCTCCGTCCGGGATCACGACGTCGCCACGGTAGAAGCGGAACGCTCCGCCCTTCGCGACGACGTGGTACGTCCCCCGGCGCACGAGTTGGATGGCTCCGGTCGCGAGTTCGCCTTCGCCAGCACCATCCGCGCCCGGCACGATCCGCACGACGCGCGGGCGGGCCGACGGATCGGCGGCGCTCCGCAGTTGGACGACGACGGGAACGCGCTCAACGCCTTCGGGGTACTCCAGCTCGAAGCGAACCGGGGCGGGCCGTTCCGCCACGAGGACAACGTCGGTGGTCCCCGACTCGACGACCGTGCCGCCGACGTCGAACCCCGGTGCGCGCGCCCGCACGCCGTACGTCCCCGCGGGGAGATCCGGGATGCGAAACGTGCCGTCGTCAGCAAGGGGGACGTTGCGACGCAACTCCGAGTACTCGGGATGGTTCAGCGCTGACACGGTGACCGTCCCGCCCGCCGTCACCGGACCACCGCGCACATCGACGATGCGACCGGCGATCTCCTCTCCGCCCTGTAAGTCGAGGTCGGCGCGTTCGTCTCCGCCTGCGGCGATCGGCCGCTCGAATTGCGCGCCGTCGACGTCGAAGCGCAGGCTGCCGGCATGTGCGGGCACGCCCGTTAGCAGGAACGACCCGTCGGGCGCCGAACGCACGGAACGCGCCCACACCATGCCCATGACCGCCGCCTGATACTTCTCCATCCCACGCGGCTCGGACTCGAACACAACGGGTACACCAGGACTCGGCGCGCCGGACGCGCGTCGGACGACACCCTCGATAGAACGGAGCGCGCCGAGCGTCAGCGTGGCTTCGCCGTCCGCCGACCGGACTTCGTGGCCGTCGCTCCATGCAAAGCCGCGACGCGTGGCCGCGATCACAACTGCCGCGTCCGAGCCGCGCGGCGGCGCCGGGCACCAATCGAAGGAGAAGCGGCCGTCCGGTCCCGCGACGGGGCCCACGACGCGCTCAACTCGGCCGTCGGCGCGCGGCATCGAGGCCAGCACACGCGCGCCTGGCACCGGAGTTCCATCGGGACCAACGACGCGTCCTGCCACCGGAGTGGCGCGCGCCAGGCGGAACTCCAACTCGCCGGCCTCGGGGATCGCGTGGGAGACCCAGCCTCGCCCGCGCCCGAACGCCGCAATCCAGCCCAAGCGCGGCGCGATCAGCGAGTAGCGGCCCTCCGCGTCCGTCACCGTGCGCACTTCCGGTCGCTCGACAAACATGACGATAGCGCCGACGAGTGGCCGCCCCGACTCGGCTTCCTGGACCCAGCCGGTCACCGGAGCGAGCCGTGGCGCGGCCAGTTCCAGCGCCGGCGCATCGGCGGCCAGCGGCAGGTCAACCGTGGTGCGCGCGCCGCGGCGATCGGCGTCCGTAACCACGAACTCCAGCGGTCCTTCGGGCGCGAAGAAGGAGGCGACGCCGTCATCGCCGGTCACGACTTCCTCGAGGTACGCGACGGTGCGCGCCTCGACGGTGACACCGCGGAGCGCGTCGCCCGCACCATCGTGAACGCGAATGGCAATGCGCTGCCCGCGTCGGATGCCGAAGCGCGCGTCGCCCTCCGGCAGGTGCATCGATCCGATCACGCGCGGCGCGAACCCTCCGAGGCCCGTGGCAAAGCCATCCTGTGCGACACGGACAAGCCAGTGATCGCGCGGCGCCGGCCCGATACGGTAGCGCCCGTCCGCGTCGGTCTCGCTCGTCGCGATGACGCGCAGCGGCGGCAATCCGTCGGGCCGCGGAACGACCAATTCGACACGCGCACCGGCGAGGGGCGCCAGCGTGGAGAAGTCGGGCAGTTGACCGTTCGGCATCGACCGCACGATCCCGGTGTGCCAGACGGCGAACTCGGACTCGGCGTACTCGAGTTCCCACGGGGCCGGCGCGTACGAGCCCTCGTCAAGCGCGACGTCAATCCCGGTCGTCGCTTTCCCGGGACGCTCGCCGCAGCCGCCGAGCCCGATTGCGAGGAGCCCGATCGCCAGAACACCGACACCGACCAACCGGGCACCCGGTCCAAACGCCACACGTTTCTCTCGCTGCATCAGGAATGCTCCCGCTCGCCGTGGAGCCCCCGCCAAAACGCACCGCCCGCGACTTGTACGATGGAGACCGTGGGAAGTGACGTGCAAAACTTCACTCGCCCGCCCTCCGGATGCGATGCCGCTTGATCTTGGCGTCGAGTGTGGGACGCGACACTTGTAGCAGGCGCGCCGCGTCGATCTTGCGCCACCCACACTCGCGCAAGGCCTCGTCCACGAGACGCCGCTCGAGGGCGTCCACCGCTTCCTGGACGATCGTCTTGAGCGCGCGCCCGCCACCGAGCGACGTCTCGACGCCCGGCAGGGACCGGTTGCGGATATCCTCCGAGAGCAGTTCCGGGAGGATCACGTTCTCGGAGAGCACAACGGCGCGCAGGATCTCGTTGCGAAGCTGGCGGATGTTCCCGGGCCAGTCGTGCGCGGTGAGGAGCGCGAGCGCCTCGTCGGTGATCGTCTTCTCCTCCGCGCCGAAGTCACCGGAGGTCTCGGACGCACCGGACTGCTCGCTCAGGAAGTGGGCGACGAGTTCGGGGACGTCTTCACGGCGCTCCCGGAGAGCCGGTAGCCGCACCTTCAGCACGTTGATCCGATAGAAGAGATCCTCGCGGAAGCCGCCCTCGGCCACCATCCGTTTCAGATCGCGGTTGGTCGCCGAGATGATCCGAACGTCAACGCGACGCGTGTCCTTCCCCCCGACGCGACGCAACTCCCCGCTCTCCAAGACGCGCAGGAATTTGACCTGCATCTCCAGCGGGAGTTCGCCGACTTCGTCGAGGAAGAGCGTGCCGCCGTCGGCGAGTTCGAAGAGCCCCTCGCGATCGCGATCGGCGCCCGTGAACGCGCCCTTGACGTGCCCGAAGAGCACGCTCTCGAGGAGGTTCGCGGGGATCGCGGCACAGTTCTCGGTGACGAAACGCGCAGCGGACCGCGCTCCGTTGCGGTGGATCGCGCGCGCGATCAGTTCCTTGCCAGTACCGCTCTCGCCGAGCACGAGTACGGGCACGGACGTATCGGTCACGCTGTCCACGAGGTGCAGGACGGATTGCAATGCCGGCGAGGAGCCGACGATCTCGTCGTACGCATACTTGAGCGGACGGTCGCTCTGGTCGCGGAGCAACGTGCGGACCTCGTCGAGTTCCCGTCGCTGACGATCGACCTTCTCTTCGAGCAACCGGTTGAGTTCCTCGACGCGCTCCTTGCTGTGCGCGAGCTCTTCCGTCTTCTCCCGGAGTTCTGCCAGGACGCGCTGATCCTCGAGCGCTACGGCGGCCTGATCGGCGAACGCCTCGACGAGTTCGAGATCGTCGGAACGGAAGACGCCGTCGGCGAAACGATGGTCGAGGTAGAGAAAGCCCAGGAAGCGCCCGCGGGCATTCAGCGGCAGGCAAAGCACAGAGCGCAACTTCATCCCGTCGACGCTCGATGAGCCACGCAGTCGCGCGTCGGCCTGGGCGTTGGTCGTGAGCAGCGGCTTACCCGTGCGCGCGACCTCCTCGGCGACGGCGCGGCTGATCTTCAATCCCGGGCGACGCACGTTCTCGGCATCATGCGTGCGCGCCGAGACCATCTCGTAGCGCCCCGACGCTCCCCGCAGGATCAAGAACCCGCGCTCGGCCTCCATCAGCGAGATGACCTGATCCACGATCAGTGCGAGCAGCTTGCGATGGTCGGTCTCGACCGCCAATGCCCGCAACGTCGTCTTCAGCCGCCGCACGTCCTCGGCCGGTGGGCGCGCTGGCGTCTCGACGGCCGGCATCCGCTTCGCCGCGCGCGCGCCAGCGGCCGCGCTCTTCGCGTCCTGGAACGTCAGGACGACATCCCCCACCTCGATGCGATCGCCGTTGCGCAAGCGGCGCGCAGCGATGAGCGAGCCGTTGACGCGCGTGCCGACCTTCGAACCGTTGTCCTTCAGGCGCCAGCCGGTCGGAGAGCGCTCGACGAGGAAGTGCTCCTTCGAGACCCCCGCGCCCTCGACGAGCAGTTCGCACGCCGCCCCCGCGCCGACCCGAAGGGGCCGGTCACCGAGTTCGACGTAGCGGGTCGTCCCGCCCTGCTCGACGAGGAGGCGTGCCATCATCCCAATCTATCGCGGGGAACGCGTCTGGGCGCGCTCGCCTCGGGCTTCTACCGCCGTGGGCTCGACGTACGATCAGAGAAGTGTCAACTTGGCCTGCGAGAGCGCCAGGGTCTTCTCGCCCTTGCCGCGGAAGAAGATGGTCACGCGCGTTCGCGGGCCGTGTCCGTCGAGGCGGCGCACAGTGCCCTCGCCAAAGACCGCGTGTCGGACCTTCGCCCCGCGGCAGAGGACGCCACTCGGCTCGGCTACAGAACCGGGGTCCTCGTCGATGCCGTCGTACTCGACGACGGGGTCGATGCCTTCCTCGACGTGATCATCGGCCGCGCCAGCCCCTCCGCCAGCAGAGGAAGTGCCACCGGAGAAACCACTGAATCCGACCGATGACGATGAGCCGGAGTGACGCCGGTTTTCCCAGCCGCCGGAAGCCCCTCGGCTGGACGTGGAACGCCTGCCAGATGCGCCGCCCCATGGCGACCGACTAGCGCTCCGCCGCCCCCAGACGCTGCCATCGTCCGCACCGTACCCGTCGGAGTACGAGTCGGACTCAGCCATGATCTCGTGGTGATCGACGTCGATCGCCTCCTGCGGAAGCTCCATCAGGAAGGGACTGGCCCCGCCGCAGAGGTTGCCCGCAAGCCGTGCCCGACGCTCGCGGGCGTACGAGAGCGTGAGTTGATCCTTCGCGCGCGTGATCCCAACGAAGAGCAACCGCCGCTCCTCTTCGACCGCCTTGCTGCTCTCGGCCGAGCGCGAGTGCGGGAGGAGCCCGTCCTCGACGCCCGCGACGAAGACGTGCGGGAATTCGAGCCCCTTCGCAGAGTGCAACGTCATCAGCGCGACGCGGGGCATATCCGGGTCGTATTTGTCGGAGTCGGAGACGAGCCCCACCTCGTGCAGGAAGTCCGGCAGCGATGCCGACTCGCCAGCGCGGATGTCGTATTCCTCGGCGCCGCCGATCAACTCGCGCACGTTCTCGACACGATCGACGTGGTCCTCGGGATACGTCCGCTTGAGATGGTCCTCGTAGTGCAACAGCGTGATCGTCTCGCGCACCAACTCGGCCACCGAGCCCACGGCGCCGCGCTCAAGTCGGTCGAGCAGGAGGGTGACATCGCGCAGCGCAAGCGTGGCCTTCTTCGGCAACTCCTGCGCGTCGGCCATGGCGACCAGCCCGTGACGCGCAGTCCAACCGTGTTCGCGACACGCGGCGAAGAGCTTCGTCAGCGACTTGGCCCCGATGCCGCGCTTCGGTGTCGTGAGCACGCGTGTCATGGACTCGCGATCAGCGGGATTCGCCAGCACCTTCAGATACGCGAGCAGATCCTTCACCTCGGCCCGCTGGTAGAACTCGACGCCCTTCACGATCATGTAGGGGACGCCTCGCAAACGCAGCCCGGCCTCGATGGCGCGGCTCTGCGCGTTCACGCGATAGAAGACGGCGACATCGCGATACGGCGTACCCTTCGCGTAGCCGTCCATGATCGCGTCGGCGATCGCAAGGCCCTCTTCGTGTTCGTTCGCCGCCCCCGCGATACGGACGAGTTGTCCCTCCTCGCGCGTCGTGATGAGCTGCTTTGCGTGCCGCTCCTTGTTGTTTGCGATGAGGCCGTCGGCCGCCTTCAACACGTTGCCGACGGAGCGGAAGTTCTCCTCGAGCCGCACGACCGTCGCACCGGGATAGTGCTTCTCGAACTCGAGGATGTTGCGTAGATCGGCGTTGCGGAACGCATAGATGGACTGATCCGGATCGCCTGTCGCACAGACGTTGCGCTGCGGTTCGGCGAGCAGTCGCGCAAGGTGAAACTGCACAGGGCTCGTGTCCTGGTACTCGTCGATGAGCACGTACTCGAAGCGCTCCTGCAAGCGCTGCCGCACCGCCTCGTCGTCGTCGAGCATGCGCCGCGCCTTGACGAGCAGGTCGTCGAAATCCACGGCGTTGGACTGCCCGAGTTCTTCCTCGTAGGCCTCGTAGATCAGAGCGGCCTTGCGCTCCATGTAGTTGTCGGCGTCCTTGACCGCGTCCTGCGGCGTGTCGCCGCCCGTCTTCCAGCGCGAGATACGGGCCCGCGCAGCGGCCGGCTTGAGTCCCGCGCCCTCGAGTTCGGGACGCTTGAGGATCTGCCGCAGGATGCGCGACTGATCCTGCTGATCGAAGATCGAGAACCCGTGCGCGAGTCCCGCGGACTCCGGCCACCGCCGCAGGAGCGCGGCACACATCGAGTGAAACGTCTTGACCCACGCCCCCGGCTCGGCACCCGTTGCCTCGACGCGGCGGGCCATCTCCTGCGCCGCCTTGTTCGTGAACGTGATCGCCAGGATCGCCCCCGGACGGACGCCGCGCTCGATCAACCGCCCAATCCGGTGCGTGATGACACGCGTCTTGCCAGAGCCCGGCCCCGCCACGACGAGCAGCGGGCCCTCGGCGTGCTCGACAGCAGCACGCTGGGCTTCGGTCAGGCCATGGGCAGAGGATGAAGAAGACGACACGAACCCATCATTCAACCAGCCCGCGGCGACACTCTTGTCGGAAGTCGCCCGGTCCTCCGCGAAGTCGTGCTCACGCCCCCCTCGGCGGCTCCCAGACCGGCAGCTCCGGGCGCACCTCAGGGCTCGAAGTCCGGTGCCGTCACTTCGCTGTACACATCGAGCTCGAAGACCTCTAGGGGGGCGTGCGTGGTCTCGACAACGTGACCGCGGAGATTTCCGATCGCAGAGACGTTCGCGGACGCCGCGTGATGCTTCTCAGCGGTCTCGGTTCCTGAGCAACAGCCCTCCGAGGTGCATGTCCATGCAGCGTCGCTCCCACTCCGCGGCCGTGAGCTCGCCGGACTCAAGCGCCTCGAGCACCTCGAACGGCTCGACGACGACAGACCCGCGTTCGACCGATACCGTCTCTCCGAGGACCCCGGAACGCACTTTGAAACCGAGCTCCACGAGGCGCACGGTGAGGGCGCACGCGAGGATGTGCCGGCCCTGTTGGATCGCGACTTTCGGCGACGAGAAGCGCGCCTTCGACGTACGGATCGCGATCTCCTTCTGCGCCTCCCAGGTCATGGGCAGACGGTCCAGTAGGATGCCGTCGAGCACCCCGCCGGAGGCATCTCGCACGGATCGCCACACCTCGAGATGGACCTTCTCGGCGACGTCGTCCCAGGCCATCGGCTCGGGAGGCCGCGCCTTCGCGTCTCGATTCTCGTGGGTCCACGTCGCTCGCTCCACCGCGCCCCGGTCGGCGAGCAGGCCGATCGCTGGTCGCGTATCGGTCGGCTCTTCGGCGGTCGGCGCGTTCTCCAGCGCCGCGACGCGATGCGCGAGCGGCGGGTGTGAGTCGTAGATCTCAAGTCGGGGGCGCTCCATCTCGCGCGAGATGGATTGTTCCATGAGTTCGGTCACCCGCTCGTGGCGCATGAAACGGTCGAGCCCCTCCGACATCGAGGGGAGATAGCCAGCAGCGAGCACGGGGAGGAACTCGTGTTGCATGAAGGCGTGGAACGCCTCTGTTCCGGCATGGCTCTTCTGCAGCCCCGAGATCAGCGGCGCGGCACCGACGACGCGCGCGGCGAGGGCGTCAGCAGCGTACTCCTGGCGCCGCGAAATGGACTGCGTCACGCGCAGGAATAGCCGGGAGTACCCGACGAAGACGAACCGGATGACCGACTGCTCCAGCGACATGATCGTGATGCTGATCGCGGAGCGCGCCTTGTGGATCCAAGCGCCGAGTCGGGTGTCCTGTCCGTCGTAATGCCCGAATTCGTGAGCAACGATCGCGCGGAATTCCGAGACCGTGAGCAGGCCGAGCAGCGGCAGCCCGAGACCCATCATGCGTCGCGATCCGGCGCCGAGGATGCCGCCACGCTGCGCCACCCAGGCGTTGACGTCGAGCTCCGCGTAGACGACTGAGGGCATCTCCTGACCGGTGGCGTTCGCCACGTCGCGCAGGACCTCGAACAACTGCGGGTGTTCCTCTGCGGTGAGCTCGGGTCCCGGGGCGACGAAGTGGTCGCGACGGGGGATCGTGGAGACGAACACGGCGAGTGCCGTGCCCGCAACGAGCACCGACACCCGCATGTAGAAGCGGCTGTCGCCGTCCCAGAGAGAGTACGCAATAGCTCCGAGTGCCGCGATGACGACGATCGCCAGGACGTAGAACCCGACGAACAGAGCGATCGCGACGATCGCCCGTCCCATCACCGAAGGCCGACCCGTGGTGCGCGCCATACCGTCTCCTCCGCGGGTCACGTTACGCTGTATCGGTACCGAGACGAGAAACGGTACCCCCGTGTGCCAGACCCCGGCCCCGCCACGACGAGCAGCGGGCCCTCGGCGTACTCGACAGCAGCGCGCTGGGTTTCGGTCAGGCCATCGGCAGAGGTCAAAGAAGACGTCACGAACCCATTGTTCGACCAGCCCGCGGCGACACTCTTGTCGGAACTCGCCCGGTCCTAGGGGAGGACATGGGCATGCGCCCGTCAGCAGCTCCCAAACCGGCAGCTCCGGGCGATCCTCGGGGCTCGAAGTCCGGTGCCAGGCTCGCTTTCTCGGCTTGGAAGCTACGCCGAGTGCCTGGCTCACTTCACCGAGCCGCTGCGATCGGCTTCGTTCCCACACCGTTCCCGCGCAACGTGTACGCGTACCACTCTCCCTCGTGTCCCCGGACAACGAGGTTGCCTTCGACGCGGAGATCGGACCGACGGCGAGCCTCGCATCGCAGTTCGTGCGTTTCTCGGATTCGTCGTCCCCGTGTTGACGTCGGCGGTGTTTCTGGTGTGATATGACCGACATCGGACCGCCGCCAATGACCTCCACCCGAGTCCTGTTGGAGCACCACGAGTGGGTGCTGCACCTGGCGCGCGTCCTATCACGCGATCCTGCGGCGGCCGACGATCTCGCACAGGACACGTGGGTTCGGGCGCTCGAACGACCGCCGTCCCACGACGGCGCGTTGCGGGCGTGGCTCGGGACCATCGTTCGGAACCTCGCACGCAATCGGATCCGCGGCGACGGACGTCGTCGGTGTCGCGAGCGAGGTGCGACCGGTCCTGCGGCATTCCCGGATCCGTCGTTTCTTGTTGCGCGCGCCGAAGCACACGCGCGGGTCGTGGACGTCGTGGTGGCGCTCGACGAACCCTATCGGACGACCGTCCTCGCGTACTACTTCGAGGGCGCGCCCCTGCGCGACGTCGCCGTGCGCACAGGCGTGTCGCACGACGCGGCGAAGAAGCGTTTGCAGCGTGCGCACGCGTTGCTGCGCCGAGCCCTCGATGACGAGTACGGCGATGACGAGCACGGCGGAGACCGACGCGCGTGGCTCGCGCCCCTCTTGCTGTGGGACGGTTCCACGCAGTCCGGCGACGCTCCCGCGATCGCTCAGCGGCCGCTCGCCCGCATCGCGGCGGTCATGGGTGCGAGCGTCTTGCTCGGGACGCTCCTCGTCGCCACGTGGGGTGTCTTCGGGCCGGTTCTCTTCGATGACGAGAAGGGGGCGACGGCGGTGGAGACCGATGGGAGCGCGAGCCGTGATGCGGGTGCCGACGGCCACGCGATCGATCGTGTGCGGACGCGTCACTCTGGGAAGACGACGGCGCGTGACGACGTGACCACGCCGCGCTTCGACACCGCACGCGCTGACCCGAGCGCGTGGTCGGTGCGTGTCATCGACGCAGAGGGTGCGCCGCTGGCGGGAGTGTCCGTCAAGGCGTACGTGATGCCGCGCGTTACCGCGTACACCGACTTCAACGCATTGCGGCTGCTGTCCCGGGAGATTCCCGATGCGGACGCCACTGCCACGTCCGACGCGCACGGCGATGCCCGGATCACGTTCCACCCCGGCAAGAACACGCTGATCGTCGCGCGGCGTCCGGGCTACGCCCAAGCGATGATCTCGCTACGCGGAAGGCGACGCGCAGACGGCGGTCCGGACGTCACGCTGGAGCTCGGTGAGCCGCACGTTCTGCGTGGGCGAGTCATCGATGATCTGGGCGTCGGGCGGGTGGGGTTGACCGTGCATGCGGAGGGCATACTCGACGACGCCGTCGTGTTCTGGCCGGGACGGCGCGTTGTCACGACCGGCTCCGGAGGCGCGTTCGAGTTCACGGATCTGCCTGCGGGCGACTGGGGCGTCGGGATCGGCGACGAAGAGACGCAGCGCTTCAGAATCGTCGCCGTGGCGCTGCCCGACCCAACCCCTGTGGTCATTCGTCTGCCGCGCGGTTGCACGATCTCGGGGACCGTCACCGATGCGAGCAGCGGCATCCCGCTGGCGGGCGTCTCGATGCACTTTGGCGTCATGGGCGAGCCGGGGCCGCAGGCTGCGGCGATGGTCGTGACGGACTCGAGGGGACACTATGTCCACCGCTCACTCTTCGGCGGGCGTGTGGTGAGAGCCACGGCGGCCCGTCCGGGATACCTGCGAGAGCAACTGGTCACGTTCGGCGTCGGGAGCGCGGTTCAGGCAGACGTGGGTGGGGTGCTCACGCTCGACGCCTCGCTCCGGCGCGGAGGGACTGTTCGTGGTCGCGTGATGCGTGCGGGCGAGCCGGTAGTCGGGGCGGCGATCTCGGCGACGCGTCCATCCGGCCGATGGCCGCCGAGTTTCGGCGCGGAGACGGATGCGGACGGACGCTACGAATTCACGGCGCTCCCTGCCGAGCGGATCACGTTCTCCGTCCGTCCGCGTGAACCGGAGATGGTGCGCGTCTGGTTCGTACCCACAAGCGGCGATGCGGCGCGAGAGATCGTCGCGGGAGCGGACCCCCTCGAATTGGACTTCGAGGAGGCTCATGACCGCGTCGAATTCGTTGCGGTCGAGGGACGCGTCGTCGATGCGGCGGGAGCACCGATCAGCGCAGCGATCGTAGGTGATGCGTCGCAGCCGCCGTCGGGGGACGACGGGCGTTTCGAGATCAAGTTGGCGCGCTCCGAGAAGCCTCGAAGAATGGCGGTCCACCGTGACGGTTACACTTGGCGCTTCGTCGACGTGGAGACTATCTCGGGCGATCGGGTCCGCCTCGGCGACGTCGTGCTGCGCCGCCCTGCCCGCCTGCGCGGGCGTGTGGTCGACGCAACTGGCGCCCCAGTCGGTGGCGCCTTCGTGTGGATCGGTGAGTATCGCGAGAACGTCTCGGCATCGATCTGGATCGGTGCACCGTACGGTGACCATGCCCCTCTTGGACCGTACCGTCAGATCTCGGATGGCGACGGGCGTTTCGCGTTGCAATCGTCCATGCCGGAGGGGCGGCTCGCCGTCCGAGCGCGCGCTCCAGGCTATGCGACGGGGGAGTCGGAGTGGTTCCGCCATCCCGGGGCCCCAGCCGAGCCGGAGGTCGAGGTCGTCCTGAACACGCCGGAGACCGCCGCTGGGGTGGTCCGGAACGAACGCACCGGCGAGACCGTGCGCGGCGCGCGCGTCCTGATCCTCTCCGCGCAGCAGATGCGACAGAGCGCGATCGGCTCTCTCCGTCAAGGCCTCCAACCGGCGCGAGCGCGAACTGATGGGTCGGGATCCTACGCGATCGAGGGACTCGACCCGGGTGCGTACGTGGTCGGTGCGGTGGCCGATGGATTCCTGGGCGCGGATGTGGACGTCACGCTCCCGCACGACGGCCCGATCGAGATTCGCCTGGAGCCGCTCTTCACCCTGGGTGGCATCGTGGTCGATGTGGCGGGGCGGCCCTTCGCCGAATGCGTGGTTCGTGTCCTCAGCTTCAAGACGCAGCCGTTCACGAACTTCGACATCAAGACGGACTTGAATGGTGAGTTCCGCGCGGAAGGGCTCCGGTTCGCGGACTACAGGATCGTCGTTCCTGGTGTCGGCTGGTCCGCGGAACTCGTCGAGGCCGGGTCGAGCGATACGCGGATCGTGATCGAACCGTTCCCCGACGAGGACGACGAGGACGAATAGCCTGTCGAGGTGCGAACTACGGTGCCAGGTTGGACTCTTCGGCCTGGGACCGTCACGTCGTGGCATCGTCACTTCGTCGTGGATCTCGCCTGACCGAGCGGTGTGAGTTCCTGGACCCGACACTCACTGTTCGGCCGACGGAGTCGTTGCCAGATGCGACACTACGCCATGGGCAATCGAGAGCGCGCCGGACGACGGTGCTCGGTACGAAGACTCGACGCGACGCAACGAAGAGAGGATGCGCGCCGCTGGCTCACGTCGCGTGGCCGGCCGCGGAAGCCCCTCAGTTCGTATGCGAAGCGCTACGGCATCACGGAGAGCATCGCCCACCTGGAGCTCATCGAGCTCGGGTGGCGTGATGAGGTCGATATCGAGGCCTACGAGTCGGCCGGCATCCGCTGGGAGTACAAGTACGACGGGTACCTGGGCGAGCTGTTCGTGGTCCCAGAAGGCACACCCGAGTGGGAACTCCCCCAGTACTGGTAGGCGATGCAGTACTGGTAGGCGATGCGCGACTGGTAGGCGAGGCGTGTGACCGCGACGACGAGTGACGGCAGATTGCCGCGTCGCGCTGGCGCTACGTTTCGAAAACGGCGTCGAGATTGCGGCGCACGCGGGCCGCATCGAAGCCGATACGGGGACGTGGATCGTTCGTGATCGTATCTTCGACCAGATCACGCAACGTGTCGGACGCGAGCACGTCGGCGTCGAGTAGAGACCGGATGTCTGCCAGATCGCGCGCGGCTCCGCGGTGGAGCTTCGCCATTGCGATCGAGTACGGATCGCATAGGAAGACGTCGACTGTACCAAAGCGACCGACGAACTCGGCGCGCCCCTCTGCACCGCGCGGGACCGGTACGAAATCGGAAGGCTGCGCCTCTTCCACGTTCACGCGCAAGCGGTCCTTGAGAGCGACGATCGCCCGGATCCAAGCGTGATGGTCAGCGTCGTCCACGCTGAACGAGATGTCGACGTCGCGTGTTGTGTCGCGCAATCCTCGCCAGACGAGAGTCTCACCACCGCAGAGGTAGAGACGGGCGGGACGGCGGTAGGCCAGACCGAGTTCCTTGAGGAAATGAACGAGACGCGTGCGATCGATGTCCTCACGCATGCGCGATCGCCGGTCGTTCGAGCTCGGTCTGGCGGAGCCACGTGTGGAATGAGTCGATGAGATCGATCACGACGTTGCCTTCGGGACGCTCCGCGTGGAGTTCGCGCGCGATCGCCGGGCAGCGCTCCCCGAAGTCGTCTTCGGGATCAGGAAGCTGCTGCGGTTCGACCGCCAGAGCCGGCAGGCGATGGGGACTGCCGAAGAGATGAACGACGTCCGGCTCCCACTGGATGGCGAACGCACGGGCGAGGCGCCACGCGAGACCAAGTGACGCGCGCTCGACTCCTGCGACCTGCTCCGCAACTCGGCGAACGGCCTCTGGGGCGACCTGATCATGGAGAACGAAGAGGCAGGGCAGAGACGAGAAAAGGCGCGGGTCGCCGGCAGTGATCAGCCGCGTGATCAGGTCTTCGAGTTCGGCGGTCGACGGCGTCCGTACACTCGCAGCGGGCGCGAACAGACCGACGCCCAACTCGGCCAGTATCAGCGACAGGCTTCGGTCCGGGGTCTCAACCATCGCCCCATGATGCCCGATCTCGCGACCGAGTGCGGAACTGTGTCGAGCGGTCGCTGCTTCGTTCGGTTTGAGCGAAGAGCGAACGACTCCGCCTAGTCACCCGACGTGCCACGCAATCGCGGCTGCCGCCGAGTGAACGCAATGCGAAATGCGGCGCCAGGCTCGCGCTCAACGCGCCGCGGCGATCGGACTCGCTCCCACGCAGCGCATACGCGTATCACGCTCCGTCGTGTCCCCGGAGAACCAGGTAACGTCGACGCGTGGACCCGACCGACTGCGAGCTCAGTTCCCGGCATAGTGCTCCGGTCGAGAAGATGCGCCTGGCGCCGTCATCTGGACACCGGTCTCCTGGGATCAGCATCAGGGTTCCGCGACCGCAATCGGCGCCAGGGGACGAAGGCGCAGGCGATCGCGAAGGCGAGGAGCCAGTGCACGACGCTGCTCTCGATCGCTGCGAGCCACCAGGCGCGGCGAGCGGTGAGCGGTGAGCGGTGAGCGCATCGATCTCGTCGAGAACCGATGAGCGTGCAGAGTCAGCAGGACGTCGATTTCGTAGTGGCACCACCGTAAGTGCGCGGAGAACCTCCGCTCGAGCGTCCGGGCCGATCGTGATCGGTTCGTCCGGCTGAAGGCCGAGATGCTCCCGATCCGTCCACTGAGCCGCGCCGTCGTCGAAGAGGATGGTCAATCCGCCCCGGTGGTGTCGCACCACGCCGTCCGCGTCCGGTGCGTCGCACGCGATCGCCTGTGGCTCTTCGCTGTCCGGGTCGAGTGGGAACTCCGTGAATTCGCGGACGGCGTACGAGCAGAGGCGGCGAACAACCGCCGCGTCGGAGTAGTCGACGTCATCCCAGAACCGGGCGTCGTCGTCCGTCTGCGGCGCGAATACCGACTCGTCCCCGGGACAGAGCATGACGGACTCCCGCGTCCTCTGAACGTACTCCCGTTTTCGGTACTCCAGCCAGAGCGCCGTTCCGTCGTAAGGCGGCGGCCCGGGCTTCTCCATCAACAGCGACGAATAGATCCCGCCCAAGTGCCGAAGGTTATTCGCGCACGCTATCTGGAGGTGCCCGTTTGGGTTACCACGCCTGCGCGACGCGAGTGCGGAGTGAACACCGGCGAGCACGCAGGCCACGATCACCATGGTCAGCACGGCCAGAACCGAACGTCTCATCCTCTCCGTCCCCCCCTCGCCCGTCGCACGCGGCGGTGAGCGGCGCCTGGATCACGAAGACGTGTCCTCGCTGCCAGCGCGTCGCGCCACGCGACGCAGCCACACCCTACTGCCCCGCCATCTGGACGTCGACCGCGGTCGAAATGCGGTGCCAGGCTCGTGTTATTCGTTCAAGCGCTACGCCGAGTTCCTGGAGTGCGCGAACGGCTACCGGCAGGTGGTGGTAGGCTCACGGAGACGCCGGGATCACCTCCGGCACGCGTACCGCGATGATCTCGACACCCCGTCTCCTCTGCCTCTTGTTTGCCGCCGTCTCCCTGGCGTCGACGACGCCTGTCCGCGCCGGCGCGAAGACGACTGAGCTCCCCCCGCCGCTCCCCGCACACCAGGTCATCGTGCGCGGCCGTGGGACACTCGCCCGATCGCTCATCAGCGCGTGCGCGCCGGCGTGGACCGGCTCCTCGCGAGTACGCCGCGTCATACTGATCGTCGACCCGGTCCAGCCGCTCGCGGACGTGACCGAGGACTTCATCTCTGCGCTCGTTGCGCTCGACGAACGCTCGCCAACTGAACTGCGGTGGAGCCTGGCCACGCTGGGACGCGGACCCGAGAGGTCGACCCCCACCGCGTCGGCCCTCAGTCCCGCTCTTGGCAGCGCTCTTCAGCCGCGCAACCTGATCGCCGACACGCTCACATCTCTGCGTCTCACCGCGGCCAAGTGTCCCGCGAACAGCTTGCTGGTCTACGTCGCAGCGCTCAACTTCGAGGACGAGCGGGACGTCGAGGGGCTTGCAATGGCACTGCACTCGCGCGGCCAGACCCTCTCTGTCGTGGGACCGGAGGCGGGCTTTCAGCGTGCGTGGAACGACGGCATCAATCCACCGTACAGCGGACGCAAAGAGGCCGACGGCAGCACGACCATCTACGACCCCAACGTCGGTCGATCGCCGCTTGCGGCCGACGATCCAGACGGCACCCGCGCCCCATGGCATGGTCCAGAGACGGCGCTCCCGATGCTGCCGGCGCGTTTCGGGGGCCACTTCGATGGCAGGCTGTTCACGTTCCGCGACGAGGTCGACCCGGACACGGGCGAGCCGGTTCGTCGTCCGTATGAGCATGCGTATCCCTCGGGCTGGGGACCGTGGTCGTTGATGCGCCTGGCCGCGGTGACTGGCGGTCGCTACGTCACGTGGTCCACGCAGCCCACCGGCACGACGGTTCGGTATGACGGGGCGCGGCTCGATCTCTTCGCTCCCGATCTTCGCGCTCGCGCCGACGTCCTCGACGCGGCCGCCAAGCGCCCGCTGCGCGCGGCGGTCGTTCGCGTCTGGGGCGCGATGACCGACGCGTCGGACGTCGTGTTCGGGTCGACGCCGCCGGTGCGCACGGACCTTGAGTCACCGCTACGCATGTGCGAGCCGAGCTCCCGACTCGGACCTCCGCGGGTGTTCTACGAGCGCGAGGACCATCAAGACTTCCTCGCGCAGTGCCCGCGTCTGATGCGACTGCTCGACACCGCGATCCGGAAGATCAGCGCCGCAATTGCGCGGTCCGAGCGTCCCCGCGACGACGATGCTCGCCGCGACCTGGCCGACGCACGCCTCGAGCGCCATGTGCTCTTGTGCGAGCGCTTCGCATGGGGAGAGGCGTACGCGCGCGGTCGGCGCCTCATGTCACGTGCGTGGCGCGACGACGGTCGCGTACCTGCCCTGGACTGGGTGACGTACGCGCACTCCCGTGACGACGGGACGCGCATGCTGGATGAGGACGTCGACATCGTGGACGCCGAACGCGCAGCCGAGGTACTCGCCGACCGCAATTTCCTACTCGACACGTACGCGGGGACGCCGTGGGGTGCGCTGATTGCCCGCAATCGGATCCGGACGTACCGACTGATTCGCGTGCCGCTCGCAACCGGCAGCCCACCGCATCGAAACGGCCTCGCCGACTCGACCCCGAGACCGCCAGACGTCACGCCGAGCGGGGGCACGAGCGGGCCGGCGACGGGCGACTGAAGCGCACGCTCTCGGAGTACGGGGTACCTGCGGTACCTGGGCACGGTCATCTCGCACCGTCATTTGGATCGCCCCCTCCGCGAGGGCCGCGCTGGAGCCCGAGCGTGTAGGTTGGGAAGGGAGACCGGCGATGACCCGAGACCTGAACCAGCCCATAGCTCAGACCATCGCACAGAGTCGTGCCGACGCCCTCTACCCGGGGTTCCGCATGCATCGGCACGTCTGGATCAGCGGTGTTGCGGCGTGTTTCGGCCTGATCATGCTCGCTGCGCTGACGTGGTTTTCCCTACGCGAGCGCTGGATCGTGGGCGACGACCTCGGGATGCAGTTGACCGTTGCAGCGATCATGCTCGTCGCCACGAGTGTGACACTCATGTTCGGGCACCGCGCCGCCGCCGATGCCCTCGCGGTCATGCGCTGCCGCGACGGCGCAACCGTGGTGCAACTGCGCGTCGTGTCGCGTGTCGAGCGCGGCGGAGTGGACGAATTCGTGCTCCAGTCGAAGACCGGCGACACACTGCTTTGGAGCCGTCCGGTCTCGGGGCCGCTGTGGGCGGACGCAGCACACATCGTCGCACTCGCGCCCATCTCCGGCGGCGCCCCTGTCCCGCTCGGGACCGACGGCTTTCCGTTCGCGCTAACCCCGGCCGGCCGATCAAGAGTCACTTCGACGGCTGGCGCGCCCGTGATCGACGGGACGAATACCGATGCGCCCCATCTGCCTCTGACGCTTCTGCCCACCACGATCGGGACGCGCATCCAACGGCTTCGACTCGCGTGGTTCGTGATGCTCGGCGCGGCGTCGCTCGCGGCGACACAGTTGCCCACTGAGGAACGCGTCGTCCCGCTTGTCGGATTCGCGCTCTTCGGGGTCCTCTCTGTGATGAGCGTGCCACAGTGGCTTCGCCTTCGCGCGATCGTCAGCGCGCTACACGTGACCGACAACGGCGTGACGCTCTCGTCACCCGTTGGTCGACGACGCATCGCGTGGGCCGATATCGCCGAGGTCGTCGTGGACACGTTCGACCCGGTCGCGTTCTCGTTCGGCAACGGGATGGCAGATCGTCTGATCCGCCGCGTACTTGCGCACACCGTCAAGTCTGATCGTCTCGACGACTATCCGAACGACGCGCTCTCGACTCAACTGCGTCGTGCGAAGATCTCGGGCGAGGCCGACATCATCTTGCGAACGGCCGACGGGCGCCGGTTGCTCCGGCTCCAGACCTCGCACGGCTGGGACGCGGCGTACGTCGTCGGCGCGGCCGCAGCGACGCGAGGCATTGGCGTGGTCGTCGTGCAGCGAGTGGGGTGATCAGACGGCGGCGCGTCGCGAACGAACGCCGCGGCGCGGAACGCGGGACGCACGCGGCCGCGTGAAGGCGACGGAGAGTGCGCCGACTAGCAGGCCCACGCCGGCCCAGAGAAGCGGCCGCTGCGGCGCGGGGCGATGCCCGTGGTCCAGGAGAGTGAACGTCTCGGCCAATCCCATTCCCTTCCAGGAGATCACGTCGAGCGCATTCGACGACGCGCCGACGGGGAAGCGCAGCATGCCGTCAAAGGCCTCTTCGCCGACGGGACTCCCGCCCCCCGACAGCACGTGCGCAACCGTGCTCTGTAGCAGTATCCGGCGATGCATCGGAGCAGAGCGGGTCGCCAGCAGGACGTCGGCCGGTATCTCTTCCCCCGCCGCACGCCGACGCATCTCGTCCGGCGTTCGCAGCGGCACGAACGCCCACTTCACACCAAACGTGGGCTGCTCCGCGGGTTCGAACACTGCGCCGAAGTCAGGTACGGCCGTGACACGCAGCCAGAGCGACTCAGGAGGATCTGCGCGAAGCTCCGCCAACCCCACCGCGATCGGCTCTGCACCTGCGGTGTCGCCGTGCCACTGAACGAACGCGAAGAAGCACCCAACGAACGCAGCGGAGAACCCGATCGCGAGCAGGTCCTTCTGCACATGCGTCCGGGACGTGCGGGCCATCGGCTTCTCACTCGGGGGCATCGCCCACGATCGTAGCGGGAGCGGCACGATTCAGCATGACGGTGCCCAGATTACGGCGCCCGGCCTGGCCTGGGGCACGTTTGCTCGTCATCTCGAGTGCGCCCCGCAGTCCCGTTCGAGCGGCGGACCGCACGCGTCGGCGTCGCGGAACCGGTCGGACCGCATTTCCAGCGTGCGATCCAAGTCCGGCGTCCGGGGTCGCTCTGTCGCGCCTTGTCACTTTGTGGTAATCTGAACGGCATGCAAACTGCCATTCGATCTGCCATCGACGGTTCCGGACGGCTTGTCGTGCCGAAGTCGATCCGGGACGACCTCGGGATCGTCGCGGGAACCCCGCTTCTGCTCTCCGTCCGTGATGGGCGGCTCGAGATCGAGCCCGTGTACGCGGAGATCCGCACCGTGGAAAGCGATGGGCTCGTTGTCGCGGAGCTGATCGAACCGCTGTCCCCGCTCAGCGAGGAACAAGTGCAGGCGACACGGCGCAGGGTCAGAGAGCGGCGCTGATGGCCGACGGCGCCGCCTCCGAGTCCGTCCCCGACTCGACCGCGGTGATGGCATTCGACTCTTCGGTGATCATCGCCGCGCTCTGTGCATGGCACGATCAACATGCGGCCGCACACAAAGCCGTGGCGGCGCTCCTCGGCGCAGGTTCTCCGCCCGTGATCCCCCACCACGCGCTGATCGAGGCCTACGCGGTCCTCACGCGCCTGCCCGCGGGATACCGCATCGCTCCCGCCGACGCCGAGCAGTTGCTGCGGCGGGCCTTTCACGGACGCGCGCGCATCGTCGCGAGTCGCGGCAACGTCACCTGGTCACTACTGCGCGATGCCGCAGAGAAGCGTGTCGCAGGCGGAGCGATCTACGACTTCCGCATTGTCCGTGCAGCGCGTAGCGCAGGCGCCACGCACCTGCTGACACTCAACGCGAGGGACTTCGAGCGACACGGTCTCGACGGTGTCGAGATCATCACTCCGTAGCGCGAGCACAGAAGACCCGACATACCGTGCCAGGGCCTCGACGACGTTTGTGTTGACGTCGGGATCGACGGCCGCGCCGTCGGTCGCAAGGCGTGATTCATGCGTCCGGCGGTGGCTCCCACACCGGCAACTCCGGGCGATCCTCCGGACGCGTCTCCCAGCGCTTGTGCAGCCACATCCAATGGTCCGGGCGGGCGCGGATGGCGTCCTCGCCGAGCTTCGTGTATCGGTACGTCAACTCGTACGCAGCCTCGTCCTTGGGCAGGTCGGTCCGCGGGCGCAGGTGCCCCAGGAAGCGTGCCCGATACGTGGTCGGGGAGGTCCACTCGGCCACGCCGGGGACGATCGAGAGGCCCAGTCGCTGGGCGAGTGCCGCCGGTCCCAGCGGCGTATGCGCGAGGCGCCCGAAGAAGGGGACGAAGACGCCGTTCAAGCTCTGCACATCGTGGTCGGCCACCATCGCGACGGGACGGTTCTCGCGTAGGGTACGAACGAGGGCGCGTGTCTCGCCACGCTCGAGCGTCGCGCCACCGAGCTTCTTCCGCAACTCGATGAGGAGCCGCAGCGCGCCCTGATCGCCAGCGTCGGTCGAGAGGACCACGCAATTGAAGTGGTGCGAGAGCCACGTCGCACCGGCGTCCATGAGCCCGTAGTGGAAGGTGACGACAATGACGCCCTTGCCGACAGCGAGCGCCTCCTGCATGTAGTGTTCGTTCTCGACCTCTACGCGCTCCAGGAAGCGCTCCGGCCCCATGCGGGCGAGAGTGGGCATGCTCGCGACGCCGCGCGCCATCAGGCGCACCGAGTTGCGCGCGATCTCATCGATCTCCGCGCCCGACTTCTCGGCGCCGAACGCGACGTTCAACTGCACGAGCAAGCGCTCGCGAACCGACGGCGAGAAGCGGTAGATCAGTCCACCGACAAGCCCGCCGATGCGCGCAGCAAGCCCGAGCGGAAGCCACCCAAGGATCGCGATCCCGGCCCGCAGCAGCGGCTCACGACGGTTCCGCCGCGACTGCCGGTCACGTCGGTTCTGGGCCTTGCGACGGGCCTGCTCCTGCGGCGTCTCGTCTGCGGGAGGGCGGCGACGGCCGCTCCGCGAGCGCTCCGCCGGGGCCACCTGGTCCGGTTCGGTACGAGCCTCAGGCTCCGTTCGGGGGGAATTCTCGTTCAACGCGGCGGGAACCTCTCGATGGGGATGACGATCCTCACGCTCAGGATGCGGTCGTCAACGTCGATCTGGTCGATGACTTCGTTGCCGTCGATCAGGCGCCCGAACGCCGTGTAGTGAACATCGAGGTGCGGCGCACGCGAATGCATCACGAAGAGTTGGCAGCCGCCCGAGTCCGGATGCCCGGAGCGCGGCATGCCAAGCGTCCCCCGCTCGAAGGGGATGCGCGTCGGTTCGAGGGGCAAGGAGACCCCCGCGCTGCCGGATCCGTCGCCGCGCGGACAACCGCCCTGGATCACGAAGTCGGGGACCACACGATGCCAGCTCAGCCCGTCGTAGCCGCCGCGTCCGGCGAACGCCGCCACATGCGCGACATGCAGCGGCGCCGCGTGATGGTCGAGTGCGAACGTCATCGTCCCGCGCGTCGTCTCCATCACCATGTGCACGTTGGTCTCACCGCCATCGTCGGCGAAGAAGAGCATGTCGCGACCCGTCGTCCCGTCGCGCGCACGGCGTACCCCGCTGCGCGCACCACGCACGCCAGCCCGGCGCGGCGTCGGCGCTGCCACCCCGGCGAGCACCGCAAGGGCGTTCTCGGCCGCCATCGCGACGGAGGGATTCTCGTCGGCCATGTACGCACGCAGCAAATCGTGATCCCCCTCCGCACCCAACTTCCCGAGCGCATCGAGTGCCCCTTGGCGCGCATCTCCACCGTCCCGGCCGGGGAAGCGCGCGGGGACGGCGCGCACGAGCGGCATCAGGGCGTCCATGCCATCGGCAGCCACGACGCCACACGCCACAGCGACCACCACCGGGTCAGGGTCGTCTCGGAGAGCACGCGCGATGGCAGCGTCAACGAGCGGTCCCTCGCGTCCTTCCAGCTGCGCGAGAGCCGAATGGCGAACGCGCACATGGGGGTCGTCGACGGCCAGGGCAACGAGGCGCGCTGTCGCCGAGTCCGCCTGCGCCTCGGGAGCGCCGCCGAGTGCGTCGCAGGCCGAGGCACGTACGAACTCGGCCGGGTCCTCCATCATCTGCGACGTGAGCTCGTACGCATGGTCCGGATCAAGCTCCGCGAGTGCGGTGATCGCCGATCCCCGGACGAAGACGGACTCGTCGTAGACGGCCATCTCCGCGATGCGGTCGTTCGCCACATCGGCGTCCAGCCGTGCAAGCGACTGAACCGCGGCGACGCGCACGTTGAAGTCCCGAGCATCGAGCAACGGGACGAGCAGCTCCGCCGTGTCCTCGTAGGAGGCGAGAGCGCGGCACGCGGCGATTGCGACCAGCGGACGCCCGGACGAGAGCGCCTTCTGCAGCGCGGCCCGCGCAGGCCCGTCGTCCGGCCACGGGGCGGACGTCGAACGTGCGAGTCCCATCGCCGCCGCGCGCATCACTTCCACGTACTCCGCCTGCTCCGAGACAGACGAGTTGAACCTGGCCGAGAGACCGAACGGATCGTCGTCGGAGTCCTCGCCGGTGAGCAGCCGTACCAGTGGCTGGATCACGGCCGGGTCCTTGACCGCGCGGCAGAGGTGGCCGAATCCCGCGCGCCCCTCGGCCTCGGGATGCTCCGCGTAGGTCAATAGGATCGGGTCCGGAAGCGTCATCGGCGCGGGACGCCCCCGCCACCGGTAGTGATTGAACAGGGCGTTCGGAACGCCCGGAGGTGCGTCGAACTCGCGCGCGAGACGGATGAGGGCACGCTCGAACGCATCTCCAGCGCCGTTGCCGAGCCCCATCGCGGCCGCGGCGAGTACTTCCCGGGGCGCGTCGGCGGGCAGGTTGGCCACGAGGCGTCCCGCTGCGTTGTGTGCGCCGGAGATCGCGAGCGCGAACGCGGCCTCCGCGGCGACCTCCGCATCGGCGTCCGCCAGCATCGGGATGAGCGCGGCAGCAGCCTCGTCCCCGCCGATCCGGCCGAGGTCGCGCGCAGCATCGCGACGCACATGCGGATCGTCGCTCCGCGCGTCGGTGATGCGCGCCCTGGCCTCGTGGGCCGAGTACGGGTCCAGCGAGGGCGCAGCCTCGCGCCCCCCTCCCCGCGACGCGCAAGCGCCCACCGCGAGACCAAGAACGACACTGCTGAGCACGAAGCTGACCGTCGCCAGAAGTCGCATTCGCCCCGTGCGTTCCTTGCCAAGCCCCGACCGGTGGGTAATCTGCGCCGTTTCCAAGTGGGAATCTCCCCAGAGTTCGACAAGAGCACGTTCGAGGTAAGTCACCATGGCACGCAAATGTGAAATCTGCGATAAGCGTACCCGGGTCGGCAATCAGATCGAACGTCGCGGTATCACAAAGAAGAAGGGCGGCATCGGCCTGCGGATCACGAGCCGCACTCGCCGCAAGTTCAAGCCCAACATCCAGAAGGTGCGGGTACTTGAGAACGACGGCAAGACGGCCGTCCGCAAGAAGGTCTGCACGCGCTGCATCAAGGCTGGGAAGATCGCCAAGCGGTAGACTCGCGCCAGCGACAAGCAGGGCCGTCCTCACGCGAGGGCGGCCCTGCTTGATTCCATCTTGATTCCAACGTGTCCTTCTTGATCCCGACCTGTACCGGCCCGCTGCATACTGGGCGGTGAGCGGCGGTCGGCGGAGGTCGCAAGCGCTCAGGGAGGCCGATCATGCGCTCGACTCACTTGGTGATGATCCTCGTTGCTGGCCTTGCGACGACGGCCTGCGAATCGACTCGGACTCTGGAAGTCGCCGTCTACGAGGACGCATCCGGGGACGACGGGTTGATCTTCCACAAGGAGGTGTGGGGCGAGATCAGCGTCACGCCCGTGGAGTACCGGCCAGTGCCAAACGCGTGCGTCGCCGTGTGGGATAATGCGCCGGATGAAGATGAGCCGACGCGAGGCTGCGCCACGGCTCCCTCCACCGCGGGGCATGGTCGTGGGCGCGACTGGCCGGTCCTCTTGCGCTCGGACGCAGTCGGTGCGGCGGCGTACCAGGAACTGCGCATCCACGTCGTCCCAATCGTCGGCACCGGTGTCGTCCGCCGGCACGTCGTGATCACCGCACCCGGGTTCACGCCGCGATCGTTCGACGTGGAGATCAGCGCCTCGGCGCGGAACACCCTGGTCGTGCCGTTGACGCGCACGCGGATCTCTGGCGCGGTGCCGTTGCCACCCTCGATCGACCCCGACGCCACACCGTAGTGCCGTGCGTCGTCAGCTTTCTGCGCGTCCTCGCTCACACCGGGCTCTTCGTCACCCTCGCCTTCTGGATGTCTCTCCTCGGCGTCCTCGGCTTGTGGAGCGTCACCGAGACGCCCGGGTGGTGCGCCGTCTACTTCGTCGGCCTCGCGTTCCATGCGCTGCTCCTGCGGAAGCCAACGCGCACGCGCGCCGGGTTCGAGGCATGGTGCATCGCGGGCCTCGTCGCGCTACTCGTCGTCGTGCAGATGGAGCACGCGGATTGGCCGTTCCACACGCGCAAGATCGGGGGCTGGAACAGCGTCCTCGACGGCGGTGAGCCGAATTGGACGCTCTGGCCCTACGTCCACCTCGCCCTGTGGTGGCCGATCTGGTGGATCACGCGCGCGCTCCCCTGGCCACGAACGTCGCCCACGACCTGAGCCGCGTTCGGGACGTTCAGGTCGGGGCGGCATGCTCTCGCGCATTCGCTTCGCGGACCGCCCTGCTACGCTCGTGAGACGGAGACGTTCCGGGAGGTTCTCAGATGGGACGAGCGACGGTGGCAGGACTTGGTCTTGCAGGACTCGGAGTGGCCGTGCTCGCATTCGGCGCCGGCGTCGCGGTGGGCATGGCGCTCGGGGATGGCGCAGTCGAGCCGGATACGGCACCGGAGAGAGAGGTGCTGGCGCCCGCCACGACGTCCAGCGCTGACGCGCCGCACACCGAGCGCCGCCACGCGCGCACGCCAAGTGTCGCCACTGTTCCGGACGCGCTTGGAGCTCTCGATCCCGGGCTCCCCACAACCGGCACGGGAGTCATCACCGGCCATGTGAGCTGGGACGAAGGCAGAAAACCACTCGCCGGAGTCCGGATCGTCGCCACCGCGCGCGTTCCGGACGCGTGGGAGTTCCCGGGATCGAAGTTCCCGGGATCGCAGGGGACGCTCGAGGAGCGCGTCGGCTACTACGCGCGGAGGTTCCGCTGGGACGACGCCACACGACGCGAGGCCACGACGGATGCCGACGGCGCCTACTCCGTCGAGGGGCTCTCTGACGTCGCGTATCGGCTCAACGCGAAGGTGAGCGGTTTCAAGGTGCGCCGAATTCCCGGTGCCGAGACGTACGTTCCGCCGGGGAGCGTGGTCGATCTCGTCGCCTCGCCGCGGACGAAGGTGACGCTTCGGGTCCATGGCCCGGACGGAACGATCCCCGAGAACGTGCAGATCAACCTCGCGGCGGGAGGTCAGAGATCCAGTCGCGGCTGGTCGCCGAAGTATCCGGAACTCGAGCTCGAACCCGGGTCGAATACAATGGTGGTGAAGGCCGGGGAATTCAACGAGTTGAGATCGATACCGCAGCGGCTCGACATCAAGCCGGGCGACGGACCGCGCCAGATCGACGTGAAAGTTCGAAGCGCACCGGGGATCGGCGGCCGCATCTCGATCGAGGGCCCCACTCCCCCGCCTCGGATCAACGTCTGGTATCTGCGCATCCGGCGCGGGTCGAGCCCGACGAAGCAGCAGGTCGTCGCGTCAGGGGAGTCGATCGACCCGAGCGGATCGAATGGGACGTATCGATACGCGCTGACCGATCTAGCCGCCGGGTCGTATGCGATCGGCGTGGGGCGGCAGTGGAGAACGATCGATGTGCTCGAGATCGTCCACGTCGGCGAGGAGTTCGTGCGCACGGACTTGACCCTCCCGGACCTCGACCGGAACGCCTGCCTCGAACTCTCCGTGCGCGCACCCGACGGCAGCCTGCTCACGGATGTCGGTGTGACACTCGTATGGACCTCTGCGTTCACATCGTCGTCAATGGGCTCAAACGTCAGCGTTCGTGCCGACGGTCTGCTCTGGGTCCCATTCGTCGCGACCCATGACGCAGCGACCGGGACGCACACCGTCGGTGTCCGGAGCACCGACTACGGGACCATTGTCCGCGAGTTCACGCCGTCGCCCGGTGCGCGGCTCACGATCCAATTCGCCGAGCCCGCGAGAGCGACCGTGAGCGTCAGTGGCCACCAAGGCAGTCCAGCCGAGGGGCGTGTCGCGGTCGGTATCCGTAGCGTGGCGCAGCGCCAGAACCAGAATCAGAATCAGGATCAGACGCAGGCAAGCGTGGACGCGAAGGGGCAGGCCCTGCTCCCTCCGCTCGCGCCGGGAGAGTATCTACTCCGCCTGCGGCTGGCCTCCGCCTCCCGCGCCGGGCGGGTCCTCGTGGAGCGACGGGTGACTGTCACTTCCGGCAACAACGAACTCGCGGTGGCCATGCCGCCGCTCCACACGCTGACCATCGATCTATCCGGGGAAATCGGAAGCCGCACGCTCTCCGTCAACCGCGACGGCGAGTACACCTTCGAAATGCAGTCCCCGGACAAGAACGGGCGCGTCATCTTCGATCTGCTGCCCGCCGGTGAGTACACGATCCAGGTCTACGACGGATCGGAAGCGCCGAAGAAGGTGCGCATCCCCGAGACGACGCATGTGACCTTCTGAGTGCGGCGCCCCGACGGAATCGTCAGTGAAAGCTCGACGATCAGCGGAAGCGGCGGCGGCGGGAGCGGCGGCGGGTCTTGATGAGCGGCTCCGGCTCCCAGTTTCCGTCGATGACATCCTGCAACTCGACGATCAGCTCGGTCGGTGACCCGTAGCGATCGTCGCGGTCCTTCGAGAGCAGGCACTCGCAGACGGCGGCGCAACCGGGCGGCACGTCGGCTCGGCGGTCTCGGACGGGAACGAGCGGCTCGGTCAGGTGCTTCGCCATGATCACCGCGTGGGTCGGCCCCGCGAACGGCGGACGGCCCGTGAGTGCGTGGTAGAAAGTCGCGCCGAGCGAGTAGAGGTCGGAACGGATGTCGATGTCGGCCTGGCCGCGGGCCTGCTCGGGCGAGATGTAGAGCGGGGTGCCCATCGCGCGGCCCTCGGACGTGTCGCCGCCGTCCTCGTCGACGTGCTTCGCCAGCCCCAGATCACAGAGTTTCGCGACGCCGCCCTTCAGCGTGATGATCACGTTGGCTGGCTTGACATCGCGATGAATGAGCCCGTGGCGATCCGCGTGTTCGAGGGCTCGGGCGACCTGGAGAATGAGCTTCGCCGATGTCATCGGGTCCACTGGGAGCGTGTCCTGCAGCATGTCGAGCAGGGTCGGGCCCTCGACGAACTCCATGACGAAGTAGTGAAATTCACCCGCCTGGCCGACGTCGATTCCGGACACGACGTTGGCGTGGTTGAGCTTGGCGACCGCGCGCGCCTCGCGCAGGAAGCGCTTCAGGAAACGCTCGTTGTGCGCCAGGCGCGGCGAGAGAACCTTGATCGCGACGGGCCGATGGAGGGAGAGCTGCTCGGCCTTGAAGACCGCGCCCATCGAGCCCTCGCCCATCAGCTTCTCGAGGCGATAGCCCTCGATCAAGCCACGTGGGATCTTGCCCCACTGCTGCACGATGCCGCCCGGCCGCGGCTTCACGTCGGGCGGCATCTTGCGCGTGGCGGCGACGGGGATCGGTGCCGTCTCGGGCTCGGCTTCCGAACCCGCTGCGCGCTTCTTCGTGGCCGGCCCGGACGAGCCCGAATTGGAGCCACCCGGAATGGGCGCCGCCTCCGGCTCCTCCCGTCCGGGGAGCTTCACCCGCTTGCGTCGTCGCATGGCACTCACAGATCAACCTCGATCGTATTCTCGTAGCCCAACTCGGAGAGGATCTCAAGCGTCCTCGAATGCATCTTACGCGCGTCTTCGGGGTCGTGGTCGTCGAAGCCGAGCATGTGCAATGTGCCGTGGACGACATAGAGCAGCAGTTCGGCGGTGATCGCGACACCCCGCGTCGCGGACTCGCGCTCCGCGGTCTCGATCGAGATCACGATCTCGGCCGTGAACGCCCCAGGAACACCGGGGTCGCCGGGGTCGCCCAGAGGGAATGCGAGAACGTCGGTCGGCTCGTCGCAGTCGTGGTAGTCACGGTTGACGCAACGCATCGCCGCGTCGTCGATCACAGCCAACGACGCACGCCCCTCGAAGCCACACGCGATGAGCGCCCGCGTGAAGAGCGCTTCAAGCTCTTCTGCCGGGAGCGGAAGACGTGCGTCGGCGACCTCGACGGCCAACGCCACGCTGGTCGAACTCACGCCCCCACGCCGGAATCGCCGTCACCGGAGTCGCCGTCACCGGCACTCCCATCGCCAATCTTGCCGTTGCCAGCGTTGCCATTGCCGCTCGCGATCGTGGTGGCGGGCAGCGGTGCGCCCTCCCCGCCCGTGCCAGTCTCGCCCGTGCCAGCCTCATACGCGTCGACGATCTTCTGCACAAGCGGATGCCGCACGATGTCGTCGCGCCCAAGCTCGCAGAACGCGATGCCCTCGATGTCGCGCAGGCGGTCGCGCACGTCGAGCAACCCGCTCTGCTTTCCGCGCGGAAGGTCGGTCTGCGTGACGTCGCCGGTGACCACGATCTTCGAGCTGCGCCCCATGCGCGTGAGGAACATCTTCATCTGCGCGGCCGACGTGTTCTGGCCCTCGTCCAGGATGATGAACGCGTTGTCGAGCGTACGACCGCGCATGTACGCGAGCGGCACCACCTCGATGATGTCGTTCTCCTGGTAGCGCGTGACCTCCGCGAACTCGAGGAAGTCGCCGAGCGCGTCGTAGAGCGGACGCAAATACGGGTTCACCTTCGCGGTCAGGTCGCCCGGCAGGAAGCCGAGATGCTCGCCCGCTTCGACCGCCGGGCGTACGAGGACCAGCTTGCGATAGAGCCCGCGCTTCATGAGCCGGATCGCCATGGCGACAGCGAGGTACGTCTTGCCCGTACCCGCAGGACCGATCGCGAAGACGATGTCGCACCTCTCGACGGCGCGTACGTACGCCGCCTGCGCCGGCGACTTGGGCTTGATCGACGTGTCGTCGAGCGCCCGCAGAATCCGGCCTTCGCGCCCGACCGGGAGATCGACCGCGTCCTCGCGCTGATCGCGCTTGCGCCGGAGCAGACGCTCCACTTCCTCGGGGCGCACGTCGTTCCCGACGCGGACCCGCTCGCGCAGCCCCTCGAGCAGGAACATCGCCTCGTCGACCGCCCGCGGCTCGCCCTCGATCGTGATCCGGCAACGCCGCGCATGCGCGCGCACACCGAGATAGCGCCGCAGAAGGCGCAGCGTGCTGTCTTCCTGGCCGAGCAGGGCGCGTTCCTCGTCGGTATCGCGCAGGCGCAGGGTGTTCTGAGTGGTGGTTTCGCTTGTCATGGGCAGCCAGAAGTTACCCGACACCGGGGTCGCACTCTTCGGCCATACGGAGCCAGGGCGGTTTCAACGGGGTTCGGAGAGAACCGTCGCGCTTGTGTTGCCCATGCTCCGAACTCTGCCGAAACTGTCCTGGCTCCGTATCGCTACACGCGACGCATCACGCAGTCGAATTCGATCACGCGCAGATCCTTGTCGCGGTTGACCGGGAACATCCCCGTGACGTGGAACCCGAGGCCCGTCAACTCGGTCAACGCCTCGGTCAAGGGCACGGCGCCCTCGTAGATCGGGAGCACCGACAATTCGGTCTGCAGTGCAAGCACATCGTCCAGCCGCCGCCCGGCGCCGCGGATCGCGGGAAGGTCGTGGCCCTGCGTGTCGAGCTTGAGGAAGACGCGGTCGTGGCCATCACGCACCTCATCGAAGATGCTCTCGAGACGACGAACGCGAACGCGCTCCACGCGCGCGACCTTGTTCCATTCATCGAACGCGTCCACGATGCCCGCGCTCGGCCGAAGGAACGACGAGAAGTTGTCGGACGCCATGACGTTCAGGTCGGCCTCGGCGTCTTCGCTGCCGAGTGCTTCCTGCCGGACGTCCCACTGCGCGTCGTCTCGGGCGCGCTCCACGAGTGCCGCCGCCAGTTCGGCGATCGGTTCGAACGAGACGATCCGCCCCGCGTACCCGACGTCGCGACGCAGGAACTCCACGAACTGTCCGCGGTTCGCTCCGACATCCAGCACGCAGTCGATCTCGAGCGCCGCGAAGAGCTGCCCGAGGTGCTCGGCGAAGTGCCAGTGCGCGAGGCGCCGACTGCTGACGATTTCGTACCCCGTGCGACGCACGAGGCGGGCAACGGAGTCTCGGACGGGGCGGCGGCTCACGAGACGGAGCCTGGACCGTACCGGCAGAGTGCGGGGCACGGGTAACGCACGATCAACGGCTTCCTCCGAACTCTGCCGAAACTGTCCTGACTCCGGATCGAATAGGCTCCGTATCGACTACAGCGGCATGGCGCGGACGATGAGGAGTTCGCACCAGATGTAGCCAGCGGGGGCGGCGAAGAGGAGTGCGTCCAGCATGTCGAGGATGCCGCCCATCTCGCCGAACGTGGTGGTGGAGTCCTTCGCGCTCACCGCGCGTTTGAAGTAGGACTCGACGAGGTCGCCGCCCTGTCCAGCCAGGTTGGAGACGAGTCCAAGCCCGGCCATCAGGCGGTCATCGAGGCCGAGAACGTCGCCGAGGAGAACGGCGACCGCAATCGCACCGACAATGGACGCGAGCGATCCTTCCCACGTCTTCTTTGGCGAGACCCAGCACATCGGGTGGCGACCGAGGGTCTTGCCGACGAAGTACGCGGCCGAGTCTCCGAGCTTGACCGACGCGATGACAATGAAACAGAGCCCGAGGCCGAGCGGGATATCGTGCGCGGCGGTGCCCGGGATCAGTCTGAGTTCGAGGAGGAATGCGCCGAGGAGCGCGACCCAGGCGAGGGGCAGCGCAGTGGCGCCCGCGCGGATGAGATCAGCGGGCGTGGGCCCCCGTGGCGGACCGCCCGTCGTGGCGCTCGTGAGTTCCGCCGCCGAGTCAATCTCGGCTCCGACGACCTCATCCGCCGCCGCGGTCGCCGATGTGCTCCGCGCTGGCCCACGCGCGATGGCGAGCATCAGCGGCGCGGTCATCGCGCAGCCGAGTCCGGCGAAGAGGATCGTGCGTGCCTCGCCCGGCGAGAGCCCCAGCGGGTCGGCCGCCGCGCGCAGCAAGAGGAGCGCGAAAGCGGCGCCGATCGCAACGCGGCTATTCGTCGCGACCCCGGCGCCGCGAAGGAGCGCATACGCCTCGCGCAACGCCTGCGCGAGCAGGATCGCGATCATCGTGCAGGTGGCCCAGACCGTCCCCGTCAGGATATCGACATAGAGGATGCCGATGACCGCAGCGCCCACGCTGAGTCCGGTGCCGACGCGGCGCGCGTTGATCACCCTTTGACGAGCCCCCCGAAGCGACGCTCGCGACTCGCGAACTCCCGGACGGCGGCGTAGAGGTGCTCGCGGCGAAAATCCGGCCAGAGCACGTCGGTCACGACGATCTCGGCGTACGAGATCTGCCACAGCAGGAAGTTGGAGACGCGCATCTCGGACGCCGTGCGCACGACCAGATCCACGTCGCGCATCGAAGGATCGTAGAGCCGCTCCGCGAGCGCAGCCTCGTCGATGGACTCGGCGTCGATCCGTCCCGCCACCGCGTCGCGTGCGAGCTGCTTCGCGGCGTCAGCGATCTCCGTGCGGCCGCCGTAGTTGAGGGCGAGCCGTAGGACCATGCCGTCGTTGTCGGCGGAGAGGCGCTCGCTCTCGCGCAGCGCGCTCTTCGTCTTCTCCGGCAACTCGTCGATGCGGCCGAGCGTGCGGAAGACGATGCCGTTCTTCTCGATCTCGGCGCGCTCGTCGATGGCGAACTTCCGCAGCAACTCCATGAGGTACGTGACCTCGCGGCGCGGGCGCTTCCAGTTCTCGACACTGAACGCGTAGAGGGTCAGTTCCTTGATCCCGAGCTCGGCTGCTGCCCGCGCCGTATCGCGCACGGAGTCGATCCCCGCCGTGTGCCCGCGCACGCGCTCCCAACCGAAGCGTCGGGCCCAGCGGCCGTTGCCGTCCATGATGATCCCGATCGACGCCGGGATCTTGCTCGCACGGACGTCCGGGAGGATGCGCTGCGGAAAGGGCGCCGGGGCCTTGGCCAATTCAGCTCGCTCCGTTCATCCGGACGATCTGCTCGCGGCTCGGCCCGACGGATACCTGACTGATGGGCGCGCCCATCTGCTGCTCGATGAACGCGAGGAGGTCGAGCGCGTTCTGCGGCAGGTCAGCCGGGACGCGGGCACCCGTCACGTCCTCTTCGAAGCCAGGGAGTTCCTCGTAGACCGGCACCACGCGGTTCAATTCGGAGGCCGTCGCAGGCATGCGGTCGAGCCGCTGACCATCCGGGCTCTCGTAAGCGGTGCAGACCTTGATCGTCGGGAATCCACGCAGCACGTCGAGCTTGACGAGGACGACCTCGTCGATGCCGTTGCTGCGCACGCTGTAACGCATGGCGACGGCATCGAACCAACCGCAGCGCCGCGGGCGTCCCGTCGTCGTGCCGTACTCGTGCCCGGCGTCGCGCAGTCGCTGCCCGCCCTCGCCCTCGTCCTCGGTCGGGAACGGCCCGGTCCCGACGCGGGTCATGTAGACCTTCGCGACGCCGATCACACGATCGAGCGAGCGCGGTGGCACACCCGTACCGCTCGGCACGCCGAGGGCGCACGAATTGGAGCCTGTTACGTAGGGATACGAGCCGAGATCGACATCGAGTAGCACGCCCTGCGCGCCCTCGAAGAGGATGTTCTTGCCGGCATCGACCGCGTCGAGGAGCAGCGTGACGGCATCGCCGACGAAGGGCTTGATCAACTCTGCGTAGCGCATGTACTCGTCGCGGATCGGCTCGAATTCGAGCGGTTCGCCGCCGTACGCGTCCACGAGGAGGCGGTTTTTCTCCTCGATGTTCATCCGCAGGCGTTCGGCGAACCACTCCTCGTCGTAGAGGTCCCCCACCCGGATGCCGCGGTAGCTGACCTTGTCGGCGTAGCACGGGCCGATGCCGCGGCCGGTGGTGCCGTGGGCGCGCGAGCCAGCCATCTCCTCGCGTTTGACGTCGAGCCGCTTGTGCCACGGCATCACGACGTGCGCGCGATCCGAGATCACGAGGTTCGCTCCGACCTCGACACCGCGCTTGCGCAGTTCGTCCACCTCACCGAGCAGGGTGCCGCAATCCACGACCACACCGTGGGCGACCACGCACGTGGCGTGTGGACGCAAGATGCCGGATGGGATCAGGTGCAGACGGTAGGTCTGCCCCTCGAATACCACGGTATGCCCGGCGTTGCCACCGCCCTGATAGCGGACGACGATATCCGCCGTATCGGCGAGGAGATCGACCACACGGGCCTTCCCCTCGTCTCCCCATTGGGCGCCGAGGACACAGGTCGTCGCCATGTCACGGGTCCTTTCGAGTCGGCCTTGGGCCGGATGCGCGCCGCAGTCGGCTGGAAAGCGCCATTGTGGCCGCGCGAGCGGCGCGGCGGGCGGGTTTTTGTCGCAGACATCGGGCTCGACCGTGGCCCGACCGTCAGCGATCAGGAAATGCGAGCCACGAGCTCGTCGCGAAAGCGGCGGAAGAGATAGAGGCTGTCGTGCGGGCCAGGCGCCGCCTCGGGGTGATGCTGCACACTCATGACGGGCAACTTGGTATGCCGCAGGCCCTCGACCGTGTGGTCGTTCAGGCTCTTGTGGGTCAGCTCGATTTGCCCGTCCTTGAAGAGGTCTTCGTGGACGGCAAAGCCGTGATTTTGCGCCGTGATCTCGACCCGGTTGGTGGTCAGGTCCATCACGGGGTGGTTGCCGCCGTGGTGGCCGAAGGGCAGCTTGTACGTCCGGCCACCGAGCGCGTGCGCGATGATCTGATGGCCGAGGCAGATGCCGAAGAGCGGCACGCCCTTCTCGATGATGCCTCGGGCCACGTTCTGCGCGTGCGTGAGCACGCTCGGGTCACCCGGTCCGTTCGAGAGGAACACCGCATCGGGGACGATTCCGGCCCCGTCCGCGAGCACCGTCTCGAGCGACGCGTCGGCGGGCACGACACGCACGCGGAAACCGTGCGAGGTGAGGTTGCGGAGGATATTCCACTTCGCGCCGAAATCGATCACCGTCAGATCGAAGATCGGGCCGTCGAACGCGCCCGGCTCCGGCAGGAACTGTGCGGTCGAGACGCCCTGGTCCCACATCGCCTCGCGCCGCCGCGTGACCTCGTTGACGAGGTTGCGGCCTTCCATGTGCGGGATGCTTCGCGCGCGATCGACCAGCGTGTCGGCGTCGCGCTCGACGGTCGAGACGATGCCGCGCAGGGCGCCCTGTTCGCGAATGCGGCGGGTCAACGCGCGCGTGTCGACGCCCTCGATCCCCGTCACGCCACTGCGCAGCAGGTACGAGTGGAGATCCTCGTGCGACCGAAAGTTGGAGGCGATCGTCGAGAGCTCGCGAATGACGAAGCCCTCGACCCACGCACGCTCAGCCTCGGCGTCCTCGGAGTTGATGCCGTAGTTCCCGATCAGCGGCGCCGTCATGGTGACGATCTGCCCCTTGTAGGACGGGTCGGTCAGGATCTCCTGGTACCCGGTCAAGGAGGTGTTGAACACCACCTCGCCTTCGCAGGATCCGTCAGCGCCGAAGCCCTCACCGCGGAAGACGCTGCCGTCTTCCAGGGCGAGCAGCGCAGGCGGGCCGGTGCGTCGCATGGTCACTCCGTACTCGTTCGTTCCGTCGTCGTGAGGGACGGTTGCTCGGAAAACTGGGCCAAGGACATTGGGCGAAGAACTCAGACGGTGGGCGGCGGGGACGATCCCGAGCCCGTCTTGGAACCCGTGTCCGAACCGGCGCCGACAGCGCCCCGCGCCGCCCGACGCGCGATGGTGGCCGCAAGGTATCCGGCCCCGAATCCGTTGTCGATATTCACGACGCCCACGCCCGCCGCGCAGGAGTTGAGCATCGTGAGCAGGGGCGCAACGCCCTCGAAAGACGCCCCGTAGCCGACGCTCGTCGGCACCGCGATCAGAGGCACGTCCACCAGGCCGCCGACCACCGACGGAAGAGCGCCCTCCATGCCTGCGGCGACCACGATCGCATCGGCTGCGCGCAGTGCAGGCAGCGCTCCGAGCAGGCGGTGGAGCCCGGCCACGCCACAGTCGTAATGAGCCTCGGCGCGGACGCCCATGGTCTCGGCGGTCACGCGGGCTTCCTCGGCCACGGGCTCATCCGCGGTGCCGGCCGACAGGATCGCGACGCGCCCGCAGGCGGTCACTTCGTCGCGCACCACGGTCACGGCCCGGGCACGATCGTGGAAGACGGCGTCGGAGAGCGCCTCGCGGAGTGCTCCGCGCTGCGTTGCGTCCACGCGCGTGATGAGCAGTCGCTTGGATCGACGCAGGATCTCGAGCGCGACCGCCACCACCTGATCGGCGGTCTTGCCAGGCGCGTAGACCACCTCCGGGAAACCGCAACGTTGCGCGCGGTGATGGTCGATGCGTGCGAACGCCGGCCCGTCAGCCGAAAGGAGCGTGGCCGCGTCGCCAACCGAGAGTTCGCGCTCACCGATGCGGCGCAGAGCCTCTTCAGGGGAAGTCTGACCGTCGCGCACGGCGGCAAGGAGCTGCAGGAGGGCGGCGGTGTCGTCCACGACTCCCCTTATCTCCCCCGAGCGCGGTCCTGGGTCAATGTCTTCACACGCGTCTTCACACGCGTGCGGCGCGGACGGGGCGCCCGTGGCAGTCAAGGTCGAGCCCGTCGGACTCGCCAGCGACAAGCCGGAACCAGCCCGAGACCGCCACCATCGCCGCGTTATCGGTGCAGAGAACCTTATCGGGCACGACGACGCGCACTCCGCGCCGCTCGGCCGCCGCGCGCATCCGCTCGCGCAGGAGCGTATTCGCCGCAACCCCGCCTCCGAGCACGATGTCAGAGACGCCCGTCTGCTCGACGGCCCGCAGCGTCGTCTTGACCAGCACGTCGACCACCGCGCGTTGGAAGCCGGCGGCGACGTCGGCGACCGGGACGCGTGGCTCGATCTGCTTCGCGTCCTTCGGCCGCATGTCCTGGCCGAACGCCTTGTAGAGCACCGCCGTCTTCATCCCGGAGAACGAGAAGTCGAGGTTGTCCTTGCCGGGCGACGTCCGCGGCACCGGGAACCCCTTGGGATCGCCATCGCGCGCCGCCGCCTCGATCGAGGGGCCCCCGGGATAGGGCAGGCGCAGGAGGCGCGCCACCTTATCGAATGCCTCGCCCGCGGCGTCGTCACGCGTGGCGCCAAGCAGGCGGTGCTCCGTCGGAGTGGGCAGGTGGTAGAGACTGGTGTGACCGCCGGAAACGACCAGCGCCACGCACGGGAACTTCGGCGGGCCACCCTCCGCGAGGAAGCTCGCGTGGATGTGGGCCACGATGTGGTCCACCCCCACCAGCGGCAGGCCGCGGCCGAATGCGATCCCCTTCGCGGCGGCGACGCCGACGAGGAGCGCGTTGACCAGCCCGGGTCGATTGGTGACCGCGACTCCGTCGACTTCGTCGAGCGTCAGTTCCGCGCGTTGCAGCGCCTCGTGGATCGTCCATGGGAAGTTCTCGAGGTGCGCGCGGCATGCGATCTCGGGCACGACGCCGCCGAAACGGGCGTGGAGTTCCGTCTGCGAGGCCACGACGTTCGCGAGGCACTCGCGGCCATCGCGCACGATCGCCGCGGACGTCTCGTCGCACGAGCTGTCGATGCCCAGAACAATCATGCCTGCACCGTCATCTCTACACAGTCACTTCGGCACCGGCTCATCTGCACGGACACGTTGGCACCGTCACCCCTGCTCGATGGTCACGACGTCGAACGGCTCGGCCGGGGGCCGGCCCTCGCGCAGCAGGTCGAGCGCGGCGTTGAGCTGCGAGTCGGCCGCGCTCGGGGAGCCGTCGCGCTCGTCGAGCACGCGCCAGCGCGGTCCCGCCTGCTCCCGGAATGCCTCGAAGACGGAACGACGCTGCAGATCGGTCAGGGGGACCCGGACATCCGGCATGATCCCACCACGCACTCCGGTGCGCTCGTTGCGTTGCCCGCTGCGACCGCGCGGCGTCTCGTAGCGCGCCGTGGTGACCTTCACGAGTGCTTCGCTCGAGCGGAGCTCCACCAACGTCTGCACGAGGAACTTCCCGTACGACCGCTCGCCCACGAGCACGGCGCGTCCGTGGTCCTGCAAGGCGCCCGCGAGGATCTCGCTCGCACTCGCGGAGTTGGCGTCCACCAACACGACCAGGGGTTGGTCGAACGGCGCCGAGGCGTCGCCTTCGGCGCGCCGAACGTCATCCGCGTCGCGCCCCGGCCCGAGCAACTGCGACGCAACACGCTCGGTGCGCTCGCGATCGACTGTGTACGGGCGCACGCCGTCGCGCGACCGCGTGACGCAGACAAGCTCGTCGTCCGGGAGGAAGAGCCCCGCGAGATCGACCGCAGCCGACACGACGCCACCGAGGTTCTCGCGCAGATCGAGCACGATCGACGACGCGCCCTGGCCCTCGATCAGATCGTCGAGCGCCGAGCGCACCTCCTGCGGCGTCGTCTCTGAAAACTGCGCGACGCGAACGTAGGCCACGCCCCCTCCGAGGCCGTCGGGTGCTACCAAGAGACGAACTGCCGGCACCGTATCGAGCCCGACCAGACCGCGTGTGACTGTCTTCGGAACGGCTTCCGCGCTCCGCCCATCCCTGCGGTTCTCTTCCGCACGGCTCTCTTCCCCAGTCTTCGCGTCGCGGACGATCCAGAGCGTCACGTCGCTCTTCTCCGGCCCCTTCACTAGTGTGATGGACTGATCGAGCGGCATGCCGACGATGCTCGTGTCATCCACCTGCGTGACGAGATCGCCGGGCTCCAACCCAGCGCGATCGGCCGGGCCGTTGCGATAGACAGCCACCACGAGCATCCCCGCGCCGGTCATGCGCACCTGCACACCCACACCGGCGAAGCTGCCGCTGGTGTCGGCCTCAAGGGATTGGCGCTCGTCCGGTGTGAAGTAGCGGCTGAACGGATCGAGCGTGCCGACGTACGCACGCATCGACGCGTCGAAGAGCGCCTGCTCCGCCTCGGCGTCGAGCGGCTCGAGGTAGCGGCGCGCAACGATCTCCTGCACCTCGTCACGGACCTCATCATCCCAGTAGAGCTCGGGCCCCGGCAACCGGAGTTGCGAGAACGTCATGAAGATCAGCGCCATAAGGAGCGGCGAGACGAAGAGGAAGAACGTGCGTGTGGTCACAGGAACATCATAACGGACAGCTACTCGTGGCGGTACTCGCGAGCGTAGTAGTACTCGCCATAGCTCGAGTCGGCGGTCGTCATGTTGTTGAGGACGACGCCATCAACGCCGAAGCCGATGGACGTCAGTGACTCGACGGCGCGCTGGATGAGGCGCCGCGACGTCTTGCCCATCGAAATCACCAGGAAGAGCGCGTCCACGCGGCTCGCGAGCACGCGGGCGTCGGAGACGGCGATCAACGGCGGCGTGTCGAGGATCACCCACTCGAAGCGCTCGCCGACCTCGGCCAAGAACTCCACCATGCGCTCGCCGTGCAGAAGCTCAGCCGGGTTCGGAGGGATGGGGCCCGACGTGATCGCGACGAGACCGTCGATCGCGGTCTTGCGTACGACATCGTCTACGCTCGCCTGCCCTGCGAGGATCGACGATAGCCCCAGGCCCGCGTCGAGGCCCAATGCCTTGCCGACTCGCGGCTTGCGGAGGTCGGCGTCCACGAGCAGGACGGGGCCCTTCTTGCGCGCGAACGCCGTCGCGAGATTCGTGGCGATCGTCGTCTTGCCCTCGCCCGGCCCGGCGCTGGTGACGAGCAGCGTGCGGCCACGCTCCAGCTTCTTCGTGAAGAGAATCGACGTGCGCACGGCGCGGAACGCCTCGGCGACCGCCGACCCGGGGTTCGACTCCGCGGCGGTGTCGAGGCTCGCGTGGTCGCGCTCGCTGATCCGCGGAATGAAGCCGAGGAATGGCAGTCCCACGTAGCGGTCGAAATCCTCCTTCGAGCGGATCGTGTCGTCGAGGAATTCGAAGAGGAAGACGAGCCCGAGGCCGGTCAAGAGCGCGGCGACAACGGTCATGCCGACGACAAGTGGGACGTTCGGAGCAACCTGACGGGCAGACTTGGCCGGTACGCGGATCGAGATACGCAGCGGCGTGCGCGCCGAGTCGTCGTCGTTCTCCTCGCCGTCACGCGCGAGAAAGATGCTCCTCAAGTCCGTCAGGTTCTGGCGCGCTTCGTCGTACTCGCGCTGCTGCGTTTCGACCACGCTCGCCAACCGCTGATAGTCAGTCAGAGCGGCGTTGAACTCGCTCTCTTCCACGCACGCCTTCTCGAGCCGCACGCGGACGTCCGCGAGGTGGCGCGCCCGGTGGGCCATGTCCGTCAGTTCGATCTCGAGTGCGCGCGCTGTAATCTCACCGCGCTCCTTGCGAGCGCGTTCGAGGTTCGCCTGCACGGTGACTCTCTGACGCCCACCCGCGAGCACGCCCTGGTCAGCGAGTTCGCGATCGCGACTGAGCGACTCGCGCTCGGTCTCGCGCAACCGGTCGACGTCGGGATGCGACCGCACCCGCGCGAGGTCCGCCACGAGCGACGAAGCGGCGAGTGCCTCATGGAGCGTGACGCCATCGGTTGCGCCGGGCTCTGCCGCCATCCTCAGGTTGCACTCGATGGCCGCGAGAGAGGCGCCGTGCGCTGATTCTTCGGAGCCGTCGAGCGGCGTGATCTCGGCCACGATTCCAGCGTCAGCAAGAGCCTCGTCGATGTGGCGTTTTGCGATCTGGTCGTCCAGCGCGGTCTGCTCGAGTCCGCGCACCTGCGAGGCGAGGTCACCTCGCCGCTGCGCGTGCGGGTTCACGTCCAGAGCAAGATTTTGCGTGGTGTACAGCGCGAGAAACTTATCGCGCGCATACTCGGCGGCCCGCAGTCGCTCGCTCGCTCGCTGTTTTCGTGCCTCGAAGTCGCGTTGTTGCAACTCGAAGTTGACAGTCCGCTTGCGCTGCGCATCCTGGCGGTACGTGTCGGCATACGCGTTGACGGCAGAGGGCAGCGTCGCGGCATCGCCACTCGTCAGCGAGAAGCGCACGAGCCCCTCGGTGCCATGCACCGGAGCAACGCTGACGCGCGAGCGAAGCGTCGCCGTCGTGTACCCGACTTCGGCCATCGCCGCGCGGTGTGCGGTCTGTCGCTCGCGGTGCCGTTCGGCGCGGACTTCGTACGCGGCCAACTCCTCCTGATACTCCGGATCGAGCGGAACGTCCGCGCCAGAATCGTTCGGCGCCCCTGCGCCGGAGTTCCCAGTGGATCGAGCGGTCAGTGATGGAGGGGTCAGTGATGGAGGGGTCGGTGATGGCGGGGTCGGTGATGGCGGGGTCGGTGGCTCGGGCAGCGCCCCGGGGCCGTTCTCCATTTGGTCGATCGCGCGCAGAGCCGGCTCTTCGTTCTCGCGCAGCAGGAACAGCTCCGTATTGAGGGCTGCCTGGCTGATCGCGAAGTAGTTCCGCTTCGCACCGCCCCCCATGAGATTCATGACCGGTTGCTCGATCAGGAGCAGCGCCTCGGCCTCGAAGATCGGCGCCTGGCGCCAGAGATAGATCCCGCCGGACGCGAGCACGAGAACGATCGCGCTGGCGAGCAGAACGAAGTGTTTGCGCAGGATCGCCAGGTAGCCGGTGATCCGCAGCCCGGTGCTCACGATCGGCCGGCCCCGCGCACCGCGCTCAAATCCACTTCTCGTCCACGTAGATCACGTCGCCGGGTTCGAGGATCAACTCCTCGGCCTCGCCGTCGAGAAGCATCGTGAAATCAAAGACGATCGTGTCCTTGCCGTTCCGCACGATCCGGATGGCCGAGATCCGCGCGAACTTCTTGAAGCCGCCGGTCTCTGTGATGGCGCGCGAGAGACTGAGGCCCTTGTACCAGCGGATCGGGCCGGGACGTTCCACGTGACCGAGCAGGTGGACCTGTCGCTCGAGGTCCTCCGGCACCACGATCGTGTCTCCGGGCAGCACGACCAGGTTGTCGGTCTGGTCGCCGTTGTCCTGAATACTCGCGACGTCCAGCGGCGGGCTCGACACAACGCGATCCAGATCCTTGTGGTAGCGCATGATCGTGACCGAGTAGCGATCCGCCGTACTGGTCGTGCCGCCTGCAATGGTCAGCGCCTGGAGCAAGGTCAGCCGCTCCCCGGGTCGCAAGAGCGCGGCGTGCTGGTTGTTCACGGCGCCTGCCAGATAGACGGTGCGCGGCGCCGCGGTCTGCAGTGTAACCGTGACGTAGGCATCGAGCCGCCCCTCGTACGTCTTGCGGATCGCCCCCTCGAGTCGCTGGGCGGTCATGCCCCGCACGTCGATCGGCTCTGTGATGCGAAAGAGTGGGACCATGCCGTTGGGCGGAATCTCGCGCGTGATCCCGTACTCAGGCAGCCCCTGGAACACGACACTCAGCACGTCGCCGGCAACGAACGTCCCGGCCGCATCGAGCGGTGTCTCGCGGAACCAGCGCTCGACCGCCGGATCGACGGGCGGCCGGGCACTGTCACGCGCCTCCCACCCGGGGATCTCCTGCGTGTGCATCGGGCTCTGGCAACCAGCGGTCACGATGGGGACGAGCACCGCGGCGAGCATGACGAACAGACGGAGGAGCGATTTAAGCATCGGTGGAGAGCCTGTGAGGTTGCGATCCGGCCCCATGCTGCCATGCCGCCCACCGACGGTCGAAGGGAACGCGCAGGACGGCATGGCGCGTATCCCGATCGAATCCCACCGATGCCACACCAGGCGCACCGAGAACGCTGACGATCGGAGGGTCTAGAACTTCACGTTGAGGGCGACCTGGAACGAGTTCTGGATGAAGTCGCCGTCGCTCTGCGAGGTGAAGCTGTACGTACGACCGCCCCGGCTGAATGAGGAGTCGATCTTCAATTCGCTGTGGCTGCTGCTCACGCGATAGAGATAGCGGAATGAGACGTCGACCTGGTCGAACCAGTGGTAAACCGCGCCCACACCGACGTCGTAGAGCGTGTTGTACGGGCCTTCCGAAGCGTCGGTGCGCGTCACGCCAAACGAGACATCGCCATCCCATTTACCGGGCACGATCTCGTGAGAGAGCGAGAGTGTGCCGCGGTGGATCTTGTTGAAGTTGGAGATCGCGGACGTATCGGCGAGGCGCTCATACGCGAGCTGCAACTTGGTGTTGCGTGCATCTGCCCAGGGCAGGTACGCGACCTCGAGCAGGCCAACGGGAGCGTGGAACGTCGAGTTGTCTCCGGACAGACCGGAGCGCTTATTCGGCTCCCAGCTGGCGTAGCCAAGCTCCGCGCGTCCGATCAGCTTCTCCGATCCGAGCGCACCGTCGAGCCCACCCACGATCCGGTAGTAGTTGCCGTCGTTGAGCGCCTGCGTGCTCCCCCCGACCGCACGGTCCTCGGGGCGGTGCCACGTGAAGTCGGAGCGGGCGTACGCGTGCTTCTTCGTGAACCACGGCAGCTCCCAGCCGACCTGAGCGCGCACGGAGTAGCGATCGTATTCCGCCTGACGGAGTTCCTGTTCGGCCAGGCGCATGCGGAACCACGAACCACCGATAAAACCGTCGAATTTGCCCTCGCGGAAGCCGACGTCGAGGTCGCCTTTGGCCTCGGTGCGCTCGAAGTCGCGGAAGTCAACGGCCAGGATGCCGACCTGCTGCAGTTGCACGATATCGGTGTCGAGGGGCTCCGTGATGTTGCGGTAGTCCGCCTTCGCCCGAACCCAGATCTTGTTGCCGCCCGAATAGCTCAGTAGATCGTCCAAGAACCCGAACACGTCGGACGTGAACTGGTAGCCGGTGTTGTCGAGGTCGTTCTCGTTGACGTAGTTGTAGGCCTGGGCGCTGGCCGTGAAGACGTTGATCTCGCTGGCCTCGAAGAGCTTCGTCATCTCCGGGTTGACGGGGAGAACAAAGCCCAAGGACAACTCGGTGCGGAAGATCGTGTCCTGGACGCGCCCCTCGCTCTGGAGGTCCTTGAAATCCTTGACGACGGCGCCGTTCTCGATCGCTCGCAGAGCGTTGCGGTTCTTGATCGTGCCGTTCGGCCCGGTGACCGCCGTCAGGCGGAACGGCTGCTCGCCCTTGTCGTTCAAGTAGACGTTGTCGGTCCAGATGACGCTCTGGGAGAAGCTCGGTCGCAACCGGAACTTCCAGACCCGCGCCTCTTCGATCTGTTTCTCGAGATCGTTGAGGGAATCCTGAATGCCTTCCGTCAACTCACCCGCAGAAGCGGGTGTCGCGGCGGAGAGTGCGAGCGAGGCCAGCACCGTCAGTGCGAGTGCTGACGGGGCGCGGGACTGTGCACGGGACCGGGCGGTCCGAAGCTTCATCGACATCCTGTGATCCCCTCGTTCGCCCACGCTGCGGCGGAGTCTTCGCATCCGAGACCTTCCCGAGTCTCTGAGATGCCCGCTGCTGCTGACGTCCAATTCCTGTGTCTGTTGCCGTTACGTTCTGTTGCCGTTACGTGCTCTGTTGCCGTTACGAACCGGCTCAAACTCGTCGCCGTGGACGGTTCGTCGTCGCGATCCGCCGGTCGTCCCGGAAGACCGCGTTCTAGCGACGGCCGGGTTCGTTCCCGACGTCCGAGAAATTGCTCTGCGAGAGCGTGCTGAACTCTTGCGTCAAGCTGATCGCACGCTCCAGGATCACGAACTCGACGGCCGAGAACGACACCTGAATATCGCCGGTCGCGTTATCGATGACGGCGTATGTCCCCGGTCCGAGCGCAGCCTTCTGCGGCGACCTTCCGGGGTACTTCGTCTCAAGCCGGATCTTGCCGGTCTTCAGCGAAGCGATGTCGTTGTCGATCCGCGTCTTGTCGACGCCCTCGGGCGCGATACGACCGACGGTGGCCTTGGGAACGATCGTGATGATGTCGCCTCCGCCCACGGCCTTGATCACGCGCACGTCGCCAGCGTTCTGCTGCGAGGTGCGGAATGCGAGCCGATCAGGTCGCGCCGGATCAACCGCAAGTGTCACGGTGTGCTGTTCGGGCAGCCAAACGCGGTAGTCGTGGTACCGCACCCAGATGCCGCCCTCGATGGAGCGGAAGGTCGCCTCGCTACCGGGGCGGTTCGTCGGGACCTCGAGGAAGATCTTCGCGGCCTGCCCCTCGGGGGCCGATGCCCATCCGGCCGATCCCCCGACGGACGTCTTGTCCGAGACATCTCCGTACGCGGTGCCCGACTCAACGAAGAGGAAGTCCACGCCGCCCTCGATGCCGTCAGCGCGTGCCGACGTGCCCCGCTCGATGGTGATCCGGTCGCCGGACCCCGTTTCGCCGGACCCCGACTGGAACACCGCATTCGCGCCGAGCGTCTCGATGACGTCGCCCGGATTGAGCGTGAGCGGCTCCCCGGCCTTCAGCACGACCTCCTGGCCGTTGACCCGGATCGGTCCCGTTGCGGACGTGATCACGCCTGCATCGGTAGCGACGGCGAACGTCGCCATGAACAGCCCAGCCAGCACAGCGACCGCCCGTGTCCCGCTTACCGGAGTTGCACTTATTCGCATCAACCTCATTGCTCTCTCCTCCGTCCGCACGGCACGTCAGGCGGCCGCTCCGGTTCCACGCTGCAGCGCGTCTCATGCTGCACCACAACTGCGTGGGCACTTGAACCCTAGCAGAGCCCGCAACGACGACCGTCCGAAGACCGACCGCAGGGGCAAGGCTACCTCAGGCTCGCGCGGAGGGGAAGACCGTCCGCTTTTTTCGAGATTCGACCGAAGGCGCTGGCACACGCCCGTCCTCCCCTTGGAATCCGCTGCAGCGCGCCGTATCCCAGGACCATGGATCGCGCCCCGTCAGCCTCGGAGATCGAACGCTGCGCCGAGTTGCTGCGCGCGGGCGCGATCGTCGCGTTCCCGACCGAGACAGTCTACGGGCTCGGCGCCAACGCACTCGACCGAGCGGCGATCGAGCGTGTCTACACCCTGAAAGCGCGGCCGCGCACGTCCCCCCTCATCGTCCACGTCACGGACGAAGCCGCCGCGCGAGACCTCGCATCGGTGTGGCCAAACGCGGCAGCACTCCTCGCGGCACGGTTCTGGCCGGGACCACTCACCCTCATCGTGCCCAAATCGCCTCACGTGCCTGACGTTGTCACTGCCGGGCTCGCAACCGTGGGGCTCCGCGTCCCCTCGCATCCAGTGGCGCAGGCCCTCCTCGAGCGTGCGGGAGTTCCCGTGGCGGCCCCGAGCGCCAACCCGTTCACACAACTCTCCGCGACACGGGCGGAGCACGTCCGGGCGGCATTCGGCGAACGCGTGGAGACGATCCTCGATGCCGGCGCGACGGAGGTCGGGATCGAATCGACCGTGGTGTCGTGCGTGGGAGCTGTTCCGCGACTGCTCCGGCACGGGGCGATCCCGTTGTCCGAGATCCGCGCGGTGTTGCCGGAGATCACCGTGCCCGCGGCGACTGAGCTGGTGTCCGGCGCCCACGAGTCTCCGGGTCAGCATCGCCGCCATTACAGTCCGCGCACGCGGTTGATCGTCGTGGCTCGCGGCGGCGAGTTGCCGGGCGGGGCGGGTGCGTGGGTGCACCGAAGCGGTGGACGCGGTCTGGATCGTGTCGTCGACGTGGCGATGCCCGGTGGCGCGGTGGAGTACGCGGCGGAGTTGTATGCGACGCTGCATAATTTGGATGTACGTGGGTTGGAGTGGATCGCGGTGGAGAGGGCGCCAGCGGGCGAGGCGTGGGCCGCGGTGCGGGACCGGCTGGAGCGGGCGGTGGGGTGAGGGATTGGGATTGGGATTGGGATTGGGAGATCAGGGTGGATCGCGACTCGTCGAGGGGTCGAAATACCGTGCCAGGCTCAGATTTTTCGGCGCGGCCACGGGGCTGACGAGGGCGACACTCGTCGCCGCGCCGAGAAAATTGAGCCAGGCACGCTACTTCGACGCCGCGCACCCTCTCGGTTGATCGGGGACCGGAGAGGGGTGCGGCAGACGAAGACGGCCAGACCGGGTCTGGCTCTCGAGTTGCTCAGACCGGGTCTGCTTTCGCGCCTTTTCGATCCGCCAAATGCATCCGCAGCAAAGAGCCTCTCCCGACCAGAAGAGTCAGTGAAAAGGCGCGAAAGGAGACCCGGTCTGTCTGAAGAGGGCGCAGAGGAGGCGAGGACCAACGCACCGAGTCGCACCGCGAAACGTCCCGCATCAGCAACCGCAAGAAAGCCCCACCAACCAAGACAACGCCAGCAACGAGAGCGAGTGGCGGGTCTTGTGCGTCAGCACAAACCGTGACACTCGCGGTGAGGCGTAGGGAGTGGATTCCGCCTGCTGAGTCCCGAACTCGCGACGCGCTCACTCCCGAGTCGAGCGTCGCACCCGATGCGTGGCATCGAACTCCGAGCGCCGCCCCGGACGAAGCTCGCGGAGCCGCGACGGGAGCCGAACATGCGAGCGGGAGCGAGCGTATCGACGGAGTCGATACCAACGCAATACAGCCGCGGCGGCTCGTATCTGAGACTCTGCCG
>JAJRPF010000041.1 GCA_024280885.1 Planctomycetota bacterium
CACGAGACCAAACGTGCTCGGCGCGTGCTCCGCCGCGAAGCGGTGCTCGCGTCACTCGAAGAACTGGGAATGATCGAGAGGACCCGAGGCGGTCGGCCTCTGCGCGCTGTCAAAGAGGACATCTTTTCGTGATCACTACACCGTCGCGACCCTGGCCGCCGCGCTGTCTCGATACCTCGATCGCGAGCGCGGGGACCGTACGGATGACTTCGACGACCTCTCCTACATCTGGGCACCATATCTGCGCGGTGGCGGCGTGGGTGACGGCCTAGATAGAGTGCTCGTCACGGAGCTCTTGAGGACTGCGGAGGTGGCAGTTCGTGCCGACTCGACGAGCTTGGCTGGCGTAGTCGAGGTGCTTCGATCGTACCCGTGGCGAGTCTTCCTGCGTATCGAGATCCACCTGCTTGCGATGTTCCCGAGCGCTGCAAGAGAGTTCGTCGCGGAGCGGATCGCCGAGTTCCCACGCCTGCTTGACGATCCGAACGTGAGTTTCGAGATCGCTCGGCTCGCTGAGCAGCAGTTCGGCCAACTCTCGATGCAGCAACAGGATGAAGTCCTACGGACTGTCGCGTCCGGACCCGACGATCGTCGAGTGCGTCGCATGCTCCCCCTCGACGACGATCACGTCATCGAGCCCGCGTACCTGGTCCGGCCGAAGCTAATGTGGATTCGGCGTCGCCTCCGCTTGATCGACCAGCACCTTCCGGACACGTACACGTCGTGGCTGTCTCCGTTGTTGGGAGACGACAGCGACGACCCGCCGGTCGAGGAGAACCGATCCGGAGTCTCGAACATCTCGGTAGGCGAGATCAGCCCCATGACCGCTGGCGATCTGGATTGCCTCCAGCCGGCTGAGGTTGCGCGTGTGCTAACGGAGTGGGTTCCTTCCGGCACATTCATGGGGGCGACACGGGAGGGCCTGGCGGAGGTCGTGCGGGATGTTGTGAGCCGTCGAGCCACCGAGTTCGCGCCAGCTCTCGAGGAGTTCCACCTCGAAGAGCCGACCTACGTCCGGGCGGTGCTTCAGGGAGTCCGAGACGCCGTCGAGCGTGGCATCGAGTTTCCGTGGGATCGGGCGCTAGAGCTTTGTGAGTGGGCTGTCCGCCAGGCGTGGCCACAAGACGAGGTGCGAACGTCGTTCGACGAGGATCCCGATTGGGGGTGGACCCGCGGAGTCGTCTCAGACCTTCTGAGGATTGGACTGCGTCAGGACCGGATACCACTGTCGGAGCGCACGCGGGTCTGGCGCATCATCGAGCGACTCTTGGAAGACCCCGATCCGGCCCCGAGAGAGGGCATGGACACCTCTGATGCGCTCACCGACTCCCTCAACTGCGGGCGAGGGCGGGCGATGTACAACGCAGTGGACTACGCGTTGTGGTTGTACCGAGCGAGAGAGGCCGGCGACGCGGCGGGGATAGACCCGGAGGGTGGCATCCAGTCGATGCCGGAGTTCCAATCCGCGCTGGAGCGGCGTCTCGATCCGACCGTTGAGACAGCGCCCGCGGTGAGAGCCGTCCACGGTCGTCACTTCCCGCACCTCGCGCTCCTCGATGCGTCATGGGCGGAGGGGATCGCACCGAGGATCTTCGGGTTCTTGGAGACACCATTGGAGCGTGCAGCTTGGGGGGGCTACCTCGTCGGCGGTCGCGTGTACGACGGGGTGTTTCGAGCGCTTCGGCCGCAGTACGACGCGGCCGTTGCTGCCATCGGAAGCTGGGAGTCTGACTCTCGTGACCGCGACGCGGACCCCAGGCTTGCGAGCGATCTCATGACGCTGGTTGGGCGTGGAACACTGGCCGTCGATCCGCCAGACGCGATGCTGAAGGCGTTCTTCGAGACGGCTTCGCCACAGCTCCGCCGTCGTGCGATTGCGGAGGTCGGATTCGGCCTCGCGCGTCACGGCGCCGCCGTTGCGGCCGACGCCGTGAAGAGGCTCGTCCGTCTGTGGGAGTGGCGCCAAGAGACTCTTGCGGTCGGTGGCGTGGCGGAGAGTGAGCGGGAGGAACTCGCCGGGTTCGGGGCCTGGGTTGCTGTCGTTGACCTCGACTTGGATTGGCGACTTCGGCAATTGGAGGCCGTCATCCGTCTGGGGGTCTACCCCGACCGAGATCTCGACGTCGTCGAGGTGCTCGCGAGCGTTGCCGGCGAACGTTCACGGCAGTCCGCCGAGATCCTGTCGGCGCTCTGCTCTCTCTCTTCGAACATGGTGATGTTCGTTGCGAAACGGAACGAGGTCTCTCGCATCCTGCGGGAGGCTCTCGGCAGTGGCGACGAGCTAGCGATCCGCGCGGCGAGAGATGCGATCGGCTACCTGGCGGCTCGCGGTCGCCCTGACTTTCGATCCGTCCTCGACGAGGGCACTGGGACGTAGCGCAGGCCGCAGTGCGGGTGGCCATCACGGGCCGGAGACGCGTAGCGGCAGCTCGGCACTCTAAGCCCGACCACGAGAGGCAGGCGTCGGTTGAAGGCGCCCCGTGACGGCGGTTATCGCTTCTGCTTCGGGACGCTAACCAGGGGAGGCTCGGCTGGTCCGAAGTGGAGCGCGACGCGCGGCATGTCGCGACTCTTCGGGTCGACGTCCACGAAGTTGACAGCGACGATGGGGTGGTGGTGAGCGAGCAACCGTCGGACCGGGTTCCCCTCTCCGTCCGCGGACCGAGCGCTCGGGAGGTCCCACTCGATCGCCGATGCGTCGATCTCGCCGGCCAAGACCTGCAGCACCAAGTGGGCGGGAATCTCTACTACGGTGCGATCATGTTCGTCCGAACGCATTACCAGGGTTCCTCCGAGATAGCGCCGGCGGCCGCTCACGTCGGGCGACTGGGACCAGTCACTCCATGCCTCAAGTTCGTATCGATCAAAGTCCATGGTCTTCAGCTCGGACGCCTCGTTCCGGCTCAACGAGCATGCCGCTCCGAAGTTCACGAACCACTTGCAATGCACTTTCATGTGGCGGCGATCGTCCCACAGCATCGATGACTGGCTTCCTGTGACGAGGAGCACCGCGGAGATGGCTGGCCACCGCGCCATTGCCGTCTGAACCACGTCTCGGCGGTTCGGCTCACTCGGTCCCCGACTCGAGCCGAGGGGAGAGACCTCGGAACCAGCCACCACGATCACGTAGGGCCGATCTTGACCCAGCGCTTGGGCGCTCTTCGACTTGGACTGGATCGCGCGGAACAGTGGATGCTTCTCCTCAGTCCGCGGAATCGCGTGTGGCGCGGATGTCCCAACGATGTTCCCCGAACCGATCCGTGCAGGGTTGTAATCGACAACCAGCGTGTAGCCGGCGCTACGTAGGTCAACCGAGTGCCGGTTCGAGGGGTCTCGCGACACGGCGTCGAAGAACCCGCGGAGGCACTCTGATTTAAGGAGTGCCTTGTGAGTGTGTGACTCAGGCCATCGCACAGCACCGTCGCCGTCCCCGGTCCGGACGTTCCCGTCCCACTCGATCGCATCGGACGCTAGACCCCGGCGCCTCATCTCGGCGGCGAGTCTCCCGATGAACTCGTGCCGATGCTGCTCGACGCGTTCACCGGCATCTTGGACGGTTGTCACTTCGACCCATATCTTCGTTCCGGACGACGTCGAGATCACCAGGTCGGGCGTACGTCCGTCTGCGGACCTTGGTTCGTAGTCGAGCACGTTGATCGAATCGGGCAGCGAGTCAATCGTGATGAGTTCCCACATGGCAGAGATCGGATCGCGCGAGCGGAGCTTCGCTCGAATTCCGGTCAGTTCCCGACCAAGACGAGCCTCACAGTCCTGAAGCAGGTGTCGCGTCTGAGCTTCAGTGAGGTGGGGAACTGTCATGGGGCTCGTTTCGCGTTCGGCAGCCCGGCTGCGTGCAGCAGGACGGCCGGTACATCTCTCTGTTGCGCTCTTCTCTGGGTGTGCCGCTGAGACCCCGAATCGACTTCAGCGTCGTCACGAGATGGCGGTGGTGGTAGGCCCGGCTGGACTCGAACCAGCGACCGACGAATTATGAGTTCGCTGCTCTAACCAACTGAGCTACAGGCCCACCGCAGCGCGCAGGCTACCGGAGGTGGCGGCCCTGCTGGTAACTGAGAGCCTGGGCTCATCGACTCGGGTGCATCACGTACGCGTGCTACTCGTCGGCGTCGAGCAGATCCGCGGCACGTTGCGCGACGTTGCCGGGCGCATGGCGGGCATAGCGCATCGTCATCTGGATGCTCGCGTGGCCCAGGATCTTGGCCAGGTCTGGGATCGGAATCCCACGTCTCGCGGCGTAGCTGCCGAAGACGTGGCGCAGGTCATGGAAGTTCATGCCCTCGTGAGCGCGATCTTCTGGAGGTCGAGAGGGTCCAGCAGCGGATCGATCCAGGGTTTGGCTGCCGTGACTTTGAAGTCCACAACCCGGATGCCGGACGGTGTCTTCAGGACGACGTCCAAGTAGCCGAGCAGCGGGAGATTCAGTCCAGGCAACTGGACGTGGATCTTCTCCTCGATGGCGATGATCTCGTCCATGGGCTGACGACGCCCCACACCGTCAGTTCGCCGGGGTTCTCGTCCAGGAAGACAGCGTCCACGACTTCGGGAGCGAGCTTCCTCGGCACCTTGAACTCCCGCTGCAAGCGCGTCAGCGCGGCAGCGTGATCACCTGATGCCACGAACATCGTCGTGGCGGCCTTGTCGATGACCCGTCGGGACCAAGGACGACGACGTCGGCCTCTGAGACGGGTCTGCCTACCGTGCGAGTCAAAGTCATGCCGCAATCGTAGAGCACTCCGAGCGGCTGCGTCAGCAACGCGCTTGATGTCCGTTCCAATCGGCAACGCGCTCCGATCCGTCAAGCAAGCAGTCAGGTCTTCGCAGGCATCCGTGGGCCGTCAACCCCGATTTCGAATGCCGGGAACCTGCTCACGAGTCTCTCCGGCCCGATGACCGATGTTCCTCTGCTCCTGGCACACTACTGGCGAGCAGCTCGTCAAGCCGCCTGCCGGCGACGTTCGTGGCCGCCGTCATGTACCTCAGAACGTTCTCGTGGCTGGGAGTCTGCACAACCCCGGTCTGCCGCAGCCCGCCGTATGTGATGACCCGGTGGAAGTAGACAAGCGCCTCTGCCCAGAGTCTGGCTCTCGTCTGTTCCTCATCACTGAGGCTCTCCCAGTCGAGATGCCCCAGCAACTCGACGGCTGATCCAAGCAGGCCATCGTGGCGGACGTCCTCTATCAGGCAATGACCCGCCTCTCGTGAAACGTCTCTGATTGCCTTTGTACAACCGTAAATGCGGCGGTAGGGGCACGTGCCATCTGAGTCACTTGGGCACGGGAGGAGGGCGCTGGCGGCCTTCGGTGCCCCATTCTTGAGTCGAGGGGCCTGACTCAACCCATGTTTGTACCGATTACAGATTGGAGATAGACGATGACGGGTTGATCGAAGTGTATTTGTATAATTCATTTACCCATTGTATCAGGATCAGAATCGGCATCTAGGTCGGTGTTAGTGCTCAAGTATGGTCAGAACAATTAGTCAGGAGGTAAAATGTATATCAATTGTCCGGGGATTGTCCCGGCTCATGATTCACAGGAGTAACAAATGGCAGTTTCATTCAATACTAGGCGGTACTACAAGGGTGGTCGAGAGTCGACCGAGTCGCTCGTCCGACGCGTTCTTTCTAAGTCACCAGCGGCAAGGAACAACGACAAGACGCTCTACATGCTTGTTCAGCGAGTAGTCCTAAGACGCGAGGGAGAGATCAATGATCAGAGCTCCGCCGACGAGTTCGTTCAGGCCGTGATCCGGACCGTCTTGCCCTCCGCGAAGTCGGTCCGCGATTGGCGCGACAGGCTTCAGAAGCAGGGGCTCTTCCAGGAAGGCGATCCGGCAGTTCGGCAGACCCGTGCGAAGCACCGTGCGGCGGGTCTTCGCGTCGTGCGCGATGGAAGTGGGCGTTGCGACAGGTGCGGCGAGAGCGCCCTCTGTCAGGCATGTGACCGGGACATGCTGGACGCACTCGTTCACGAAGAGGTCTCCGTACTGCAATGTGCGGACGACTGGAATCTCAACCTCCGGCTGGAAGAGGACACGCGCTCCGACGACGACTCGTCTGACGAGCATCCCCTCGACGAGGCGGCGTAGGGCGCACGTTGCGTCCGACCCGCATTCCCCGATACGAGGACACGCAGCTCACCATCGCAAACGGTGAGGACCGCTCTCCGCTGGACGGTTTCCTTCAAGGGCGTATCGGGGTTGACGACAGTCCGCAGCCGGAGGAGATCAGCGCTCTGATTTCCTCTTCGATCGATCGGCTGGAGTCGAGGAGTTGGTGATCCTGGCCGCTACCAGAATTCGCCGCTCCCAGGGAAGGCGGTCTCACGCGAGACCGTCTCCCTGCCCCAACGTCGCGATGCACTCGTCCGTGAGCGTTGCTGAGCCGGTGTCGTTGTGACGCACCCGGCGCAACCGTCACGTCGTTGCGGTGCAGGTCTCCGTCGGCCTGCGTGACGACATCGACATCTCGGATGCCTCAGGATGGGACGCACACGGCTTTCTGTACGGGCAGGTCTGGCACATCCTGCCGAACGCCTGCGTCGGGACCGGCGCCATCTGACCATCCAGAACGGCCTCCATCACAACTAACGTTGGGTTCACAATCTCTGCCAGGCGGTGTAGTTCTGCATCCCTTCTACGAGCATTCACCGGGAACGGAACGATCCACGATCTGCGGCGTCTTTGTCTTGATGAGATGCTGCAGTCCGAAGGCCGTGACGACTTCTCCCGTCATGGCCATCCACCCATGAGCGTCTGGACCTGTGCCGGAGAGGCACTGAGCCAGGTGAGCGAGGGCTTCCTTCTCCGCGACCCCGTAGAGCTCCTGGAGAATCCTGTGACCCCCGATCAGGCGCAGAGCGATGACCGGCACGGCATGAACATCTACGTCGATCCTGGGGGCTTCCACGGCCCTTCGGCAGATCCGGCTTTCGACCGTCTCCACGTCCTTCGAGCGTGATGTAACTAACGTTGTGTCGGCGAGTACCGGGGCACGGTAGCTCGTCGAGCGTTGCACTTCCTCGGCGATGACGTCGGGGAAGGCATGAATGGCGAAGGAGCCCGAGCTCTTGGGGCTCTGGCTCCTGTGCGTGAGATACCAAGCCGTTCGTCCGTACTCGCGGCGCAGGTCTCCCGTCTTGCCCGATGACCAGGTCCGAACTGCATCGATGGCGGCCCGGATCTCGTCGAAGTCACCGTCGGATTGGGCGATCCGTCGGTTGAACGATTGCCTGAGCGACTCCGTCTCCGCGAGGAGGTCGGCGTCCCCGGACGGGTAGGGCACCAGCTCAAGGAACTCCGAGAGCTGTCCTCGTGTCGTACGGGCTACCTGCATGGTGAGCGACGTGGGTGTGCGGGATGCGCATTGGGGATGAGAAGAGCCCGCCGTCCAGAGTTGTTGGACGACGGGTTGCTAAGTCGGACCCAGGCGCTGAGATGGATGGCCAGGTGTCACGACCAGAGATGGTGAGGTCCCTGGATCTCGCCTACTTGCTCTTCTTCGTCGCCTTCTTGGCAGTACGCGCCTTGTATCCCTCGGGAGGACCGTACTTACCGAAGAGGTCTTTGATGTCCGGATAGCCGAGGTCATTGCCCTTGGAGGCGTTGAGTTTATTGACTCTCTGCTTGTACTCCATCGTGCCTTTCTTGGGCCACGCCGTGGATCGACCGTCCTTCGCCTTGGTGGCGGAAGTCCTCGTGACTCCGGCATTGGACGCGGACGTCCTTGCCTGCAGGCCACTGATGAACTGGTTGACGGCATCTTGTCCGGCCTCATCGAAGGCCTCGCGGATGAGGTCAAACGCGTGATCCAACTTCTCTCGGGCGTTCTTCTTTGCCATGTCGATCTCCTTGTGCGCGATCTGTCAGAGATGACAGTAGCCGTGCCTTGGGAAAAGGAGCAAGGAGAGTCCGCGTCAGTTAGCGGGTCTTCGTGATCTTGGCCTCACTATCCAGCAAGATGACAGTCGTCTCCGGAGAGTGATGCGTTCATCGCCTGATCGTCCGCACCTTCATCAGCGGAGGCTGCGAGTAGACGAGAGCACTCAGAGAAGACCCCCGGGGGCGTGAAATCAGAACGCAGAGAGAGTCCCTAATAATAGACCAGGTATATGCGGCGTCTCGAATCGAGAACCTCTCATATATTTTTCATGTCAGAAATCTGGCCTATAGGGGTTCTTGTCGTCGTTGCCGTGAACGCAGGCCGGGACTGCTCGGTGAGGGCGCCTGCGAGCCTGCGCGGCGCCATTTGGCGGCTTTCCTGTCCCATGCGTCGCGAAGGGCTCCGTCGTCGATTGAGAGGCCGCTGGTGCATTGACATCTTGAGCGTCTCTGATGCACGACTCTGTTTATTCGAGATGTGTCGAATCGAAGAGATCATCAATTAGAATGGACGGGTCGAGTAATCGACTCCGGGTATGGGACCCTGTATCACCGGATTAACAACCTTCAGGAGAATGGACGTATCGCAAGAGCGGGGCACGAGAAGCTACGAGTGTCGGGAGGCGTCGATAATACAAGCTCCCGAGGGCCATTGTCCAGACGAGGGGCGCTATCGAAGCGTGCGTCTCCCTCCCAGCCTTCTTGGCTGGTCGGTTCGCCGAGTCAGGGCTCATCCGAGGTGCACTCCGAACCCCCTGAACTTCTGGGGGGTAAGGGGGGCCTTGCCGAGGAACGAGGCAAGGAAGGGTGCGCAGCGGAGAAGCAAGATGATGCATCGGAGCATTGAGTGGGTGCGTCAAGGTGCCGTCCGCGAGGTCGGGTCTCCTTCAGGGAGGCCCGTCGGTCACCTCCGCGATCTTCGACCAGACCGTCTACGAGTTCCTGGACTCCGAGGGCGATTCGAGCCTGCGGTGGAGTCGATCGTCGCTCAACCTGGCTGGCGCCGGACTCCTGGTGAGGCGCCGTCTCCATCCCGTGAATTCGGTGTTGCATCTTCAGGCCCAACAGGATGGGTAGACGACGTCGTTTCGGAACGCCATCCGACACTCGGAAGGACACCGGGATTGAGGTTGCCTAGCTAGTCGGAGGCACGCTAAAAGCCATGGTGGCTGCCGAGCCCGGACCCTCCACCTCACGGAGTGCTTCGCGGAGCTGGACCCGATCGGAGAATCCCGCCATTGAATACCCGTGAAGCGATCGAAGCCGCGTCCGTGCACCTACATGGCATGGCCGGGACGAAGTTCCCGGTGCTTACTGTGGCGAAGCCGGAGACGTTGGATGAGGCCGTCAATCTGGCGAAGATCGTCTCAAAACTCTCGCCGATCCTCGGCAACTTGATTGAGTTTCGAACGGTGCTTTCCCTCAACAGGTCCCCCGCATTCTCTGACATCGAAGGTGAGTGGAGGCGCCAAGATCCTGGGTTCCCGGATGCCATCTTCATCGGCGAGATTGACCCACCGCCCGGATTCGAGATCAAGGCGTGGTTTCCGCTTGCCACTGAGATCACCGCGAGGTTCAAGGACAGTCAGCGCAGGTTCTCCCAAGACAACATCGACGTCGTGCTTCTGGCGTGGCTGCCCGACAGGCTGATCTATGGAGTGCCTGTCTTGATCGACTGCTGCATTGTCTCCGGTCACAGTGTCGCGGCTGCTCGGGATCGTCACTACCACCGACCACCCGATTACCTCGTCGTTGAGCCGGAGGACACGGCTGCAAGGACTCGCAATCTCCAGCAATCGAACACGTCCGGATACAAGTGGCAGGGCGATGCAGATCAACTGCAAGTAGCCGAGTCGGTGGTTGGCGCTTGGGGAGCGTCGGGGCGTACGTACGACCCCGCACCTGAGTACCAGGCGCTGCTCAGAGACTTGCAGGGGCAGTTCAAGTACCGACTAGATACGAACTTCGCGAAGATGGACCGAATCGAGCACGACGAGATCGAGGACTTCAAGACCCGAGTGCTGTCCTCGTCATTCCAGGGTCTGTCGATCTCGCTGTGGGCGAAGATGATCACGCAGGCGAATCGAGAGATGAAGGCTCGGGTTGAGTCAGGGCGTGCCTCCGCCCCAGGCCCGGCTGAGCGCCAGTTCCGTCGGGAGATTTCCAGCCGGCTCGGCGTTGGGCAGAGCGGCAACTAGAAGAGCTGCGCCTGCGTTCCCGCGCTGAGGCGCGCCGTGCCGTACTGGAAGTACGTGCTGTCAATCTCGCTTGAGAATGCGCGTCTGCCCGCGGCGCGTGCAGCCACGCATGCGGAGAATAGGCCGCCGAACGGCTCCCATACCACGTCGCCCTCGCTGCTTGACGCTCGGATGATCTGGTCCATCAGGTCGAGCGGCTTTTGGTTGAGATGCACCGCTCGACGGCTCCCGTTGGCCGTTACTCGCTCAGGTGCTCTCAGAGGTCCTCGATCCCACACGTTGGTCACGCCGTGTGGGCAGTTGAATTCTGAACGCATCTTCGACCACTCTGCAGCCGTCATCGGTCGAGCCCCGTCCGCCGAGAAGTACGGACGGCCTTCTACTCGCCCGTGAGTGTTCGCGTAGTCCGCGAGTTTCGCGAATGCCTCCGTAGGCGGGAAGTACCACAGGTGTCCCTGGTCGAGGTACTTCCGCACGGCGGCATCCTTCACCTCGCACGCCTCGTTCGCCCGTCGCAGGGTCAGCCCTGTTCTCTTCCACTCTGAGAGGAGCCAGCGCTTGAGGGTCATTCCCTGCAGGCGTGCCTCGCGCACGTACTGGACACAAACCTCAGTCACAACGGGGAAGCGACGGATCTTCCTAGTATTGACATTCCCCGCGATGTGCCGCTTGCCCTTGTTCCAGATGTTGCAGTTCACGTAACGCCATCCGTGCAGTTCCAGCACCGGATGGACTGCAGCCCACCCGATCTCTGAGTTCCAGAACCAGAGCGTTGTCGAGGGTGTCGCGCTCAGGCCCCACTGCTCGATGTGGGGCTCGTACCAGCGAGGGAGGTCTAGGTGGTCAGACGTGTCGCCCTCGAACCCAAGGACGCCGTACGCGCCGTCCGAGACGATGACCTTCGGAGCGGGCCACGAGGAGTACTGCGCGAGCGAATCTCCGTAGTGAACCGAGACGTTGTCGTCCTGCCAGAGGGAGCGTTCAGGCTCAGTCGGTAGAGTTACCGGCTTGGAGCGACCGACCGTGCTTGTCGGAGGGCTGCTGTTGCTGAGTTTCGTGTTCGTCATTTCGGACTCCTACGTCAGGTCGGAGAACCTACCACCTGTGTACCCCATGCCTACTCGGGGCTAGGCCGTGCCCGGCGGCGAGCGCGTTGCGACATGCCTTCGGGTGCAGCGCACCGAGATCGGTGCACGGGACAAGAACGGAGACCGAGAATCTCGGGGACATCGTCGATACGGCTTCGCGTAGGTTGGGGAGCATGAGCGTCGAAGAGCCCTCCACGCCACCGCCGTTACCAGCGAGGCCTGCCCCTCCCGAGTCGGTCAGTCCCGATCCTGCGTGGCCACACTTTGGCACCTGGGAGCGCGTCCAGGAGGCCCTGTTTGCGCTTCCTGTCCACTTCCACAGCAAGACCGTGCTGGAGGGCATTCACGCTCCAGACGTCCAGACGCTTGCGGCGCCACTTGGCGCCACGATTGAAGATCAGGTGGTACAGACGCTCAACCGTCTTAGAGCGATCTGGGATCCGAGCGACGAACTCCTCGCCTATCGTTTCGTGCGTCAGGCACAGACCTTTCCGGACGTTCTCCTCATGCGCGAGACGGATGGCGATCCGGACATCCTCTTTGGCATTGAGTTGAAGGGTTGGTTCCTGCTGGCGAAAGAGAAGGAACCGAACTACAGATTCAAGACAACCCCGGCGGCGTGTGCGGCGGCGGACTTGCTCGTCATCGTGCCGTGGGCGCTGTCGAACGTGTTCTCAGGTAGCCCACTCGCCTACCGCCCCTTCATCATCGGCTCACGAACAGCGGCGGAGTACCGGAACTACCACTGGCAGCACGTTCGAGTCTCCAGGAGTTCAACTGAGATTGACGCGCCTGACGACGCGGCGCCGTATCCGAGCAAGAAGGCTAGGGTCTCGGACAAGCCAGCGGCGGATTCGGGGGGGAATTTCGGACGTATTGCTCGCACCGGACTGATGGATGACTTCATCGAGGCGATGCGTCGCAACACGCTTCTCGGAATCCCGGTTGACCGGTGGCTCAAGTTCCTCCGGACGTGTGCGAACTCCTAGCGCGAGCAGTGTACCCCGGTGCGTCCCCCGAGATGTCCCCCGAGCGGACCATCCGGGGGTGTCTGGCTGTGTCCGGTGATCGTGCCGCAAGTGTCCGCAGAGCAGCGGTTTACGGCTCGTTCGCACGCCGCTCCCGAGCCTGCGAGATCGCCTTATGAGTCCCCTGCTCTAACCAACTGAGCTACGGGCCCACCGTCAGGTGGGCAGCGTAGCGCGCGGTCATGCTCCCGTCGAAGCCGGAACAGAGGGGAGCTTGAGGGGGAGGGGCGTAGTCGCGGGGCCTAGCCCGAGCGGTGTCCGCCAGGGTCCGGTAATCGTGCGCAGACTCTCGCGGTCCCTGCGACGTGTCGAGGGCCGCACACCCTCGGCCGTACTAGGGCCAGTTGCGTACGCGGTACTTCGTCTCGAACTTCGGATGTACCCTGGACGCCTTGCGTGACATGGCCGACCGCCTAGACACTGGCAGAGTTGTCGACGGAGGGCATCCGGTGTCCATCCACAAGTCTTCGTCATGACTCTCCTCAGCGACGCCGCCGTCCGTGACACCGGCCGCCGACGTGCGTATGATCGCCGACCCGTGTATGCGCTCGGGGAGAGGGAGATCCGGAATGACACCGCCGAAACTCAGCGACATTCGCGCGTCACGTCCGTTGGCGGGCCACAGGCTCCCTCCCGTCACCGCGGGGGGAAAGGCGCCGTCGCCCGAGTTCGGCAATGCGCTGGCGATTGACGGCAACCGATTGCTGGTCGGAGCTCGCGCGCAGGTTGGCGGAAGGGTCAGCCCACCCGGCGCCGCTCATCTCTACGAGCGCGTTCCCGATGGGTGGCGCAAGCTCAGCGACCTGTTCGGTGTCCCGGATGACGCCCGCGACGAGCCGTACTCCGTGCAGTACTTCGGTACGTCCGTGGCCCTCGACGGCGATCGAGCGGTGGTCGGTGCGCCACGGTACTGGTCCGACAAAACCGATGACTCCACGACGTGGGTCGGCGCCGCGTTCGTCTTCGATCGCGTGGGCGACTTGTGGCGGCGACGCGAGTTGAAGCGTCCACGTTCGACGCGTCCGCTTGCCGGGTTCGGCCAGGCGGTTGCCATCGACGGTGACACGATAGTCGTCGGCGCCCCGCACCCTGGGTCGGTACCGGCCCCGACGCAGCAGGATCCGCCGATCCCCGGTGCGGCGTACGTCTTCGATGGTGGGTTCGGGCGGACGAGCCGTCGCCGACTGCGGCCGAAGAACGAGCCGCCCCACGGGTCGCACTTCGGGGCCGCTGTTGCCGTACACGACGGTATGATCGCCGTGGGAGCGCCCGCGCAAGGCGGCATGCCCGGCGCCGTCCACGTGTTCGTGCGCGCGGGGCGCGGGTGGAAACGTTCGGTCGTGCTTAGCGCTGGGATCGGCGACGACCATTTCGGTGCGTCGCTCGCCTTGACCGCCGATCTGCTCGTGATCGGAGCACCGACGACTCGCCCGGACGGCGGAGCTGCTCCCGGAGCCGTGTACGCCGTGCCGCGCAAGGGTTCGCGACTCGGTGAGCTCGTGCGCCTGATCCCGTCGGGGGCCGTGCATGGTGATCAGGTCGGGCGCTCCGTGGCGGCGGATACCAACCACGTGCTGGCCGGCGCTCCGGGCTCCACGCGCGAAGCGCAGGGGCGCGCGTTCCTCTGGCTGCGCGAGCCGGACGCGACGTTCCGGGAGATCGATCACGACCTCGGCGTCGGGTTGCGTCGGAAGTACGACCAGTTCGGCACAGCCGTCGCGCTCGGTCCAGACGTCGCCGTCATCGGCTGCGTCGGCGAGCAGCGCGTCGGGCATCCCAAGTCGGGTGACGGCAACGCGCCCGACGGCGCTGTTTACACGTTCGGTGGCCGATCCGTAGAATTCGACGTAGACATCTACGCCCGAGCGCCGCGCGACGGGTTCGTCGCCGGAGTGGTTGCAGCCGAGTTGCCGGGGCGTCGCTCGGCATCGGGGTTCGCGTCGCCGGGACTCGCAGCGATTACGTCGTCTCCTCCGGGGGTACTGGCGCGCGGCCGGGCAGCATGTCAGATCACTGTCGACAGTGCAGGCGCCGCGAAGGGAGAGGGGCCGTACCTCGGGGGAGCGTCCTTCCTCATGCGCGTGCTCGGGGGCGAGTACTTCCGCGTGACGATCGGCGAGGCCGGACGGGGAGGCCCCTACCACTTCGAGGCCTATTTCTAGCCCCTAGCAGTCTGTCGGAGTACTCCGTCGAGGACCGGATTCGTTCAGCCGGTCGGGGCGATCCGATCGCTCGCCGCGCCATCGATGCAGCCCGCCATCGACGTATGCCCGCATCGCGCTCGTGGGGTGGCGCGCTCTCGGGGCTGCTTCACAGCCTCTCAGCCCTCGGTCACGACGCCGTGGCGCAGCACGGCGACGGATCTCGGGCCCACGAACCCCTCTGAGAGCGACTCCACGGCAGCGCACTACGGCGATCGTCGGTGGCTCGGCATCGGGCCGCGTCATCGTGGGGCGGGAGGTTCCTCGACTGGGCAGATCGGCAATCGAGCCGGCGGCGGATCCTCTCCAGCCCTCGGGACGTCCGACTGCGCACCGTTGCCTCCAGGATGCCGAGCTTCTCGGCCACGGCCTTCGCCGGCAAGTCGTCGATGTAGCGAAGCGCCAACACGTCGCGGTACGGATCCGGAAGATCGAAGACCATGGCGGTCACGAGTCGCGTCTGCTCCGTGCGCTCGACCGCGCCCACGACGTCCTGGCGACCGTCGCGCGGCTCCTCGACAAAGTCCTCGTTGGTTCGGAGGTGGTCGTAGCGATACATCGCGATGACTCGATTTCGGATCACACGCGCGAGCCACGCGCGAATTCGTTTCGGGTCCTGCGGCGGTGCACGAAGAGCGGCGACCCACGCATCTTGGACCACGTCGTCGGCGCGGGAACGATCGCGGAGCAGACTGCGCGCGAGGCGGCGCGCCCACTCGGCGTGGTGCAGCATGTCCTCGATCTGGACGGGGTGCGTCGCGCCGCTCATCTGGCTTTCTGAGATGTGGACGTCTCCAAGTGTTCTCGTGGCCACGAACAGATGTCCTCCTCGACCGCCCGCATGGCGCGACCGCCTCGCGAACACGTCCCTGCAACCTGTGCCCCCGGACGAGTCGGCGCAGGTCGCGGCCGCTCTGTCCGGGGGCGGCGACGCACAGGCTTCCGAGCGCCGCAGCCACTCCACAAACGAATATCGAGAGGTTGCCCTCTCACATCTCCAATGCACGGGGCGTTCGGATCGGTGCAGGAATTGGATAAAAACTCGTCGGAGCGGAGATCACACTCGCGAAGGAGCCCTCGATCAGAATCCGTGCAACACTCTCCCGGGGCCGCGCATTAGAGGTGCGCGGGGCGAGTGTGTTCGCTCCATGAATGACGGCAAGGAACGACGGCGAGGGGCCGAACGACTGTGACGATGGACTCCGGGCAGACGATTTCGATCGAAGAGGTGCTGCAGCATCACGAGTGGGTTCGGCGTACGGCCTGCGCGCTGCTCGGTGGCGACCGCGATGCCGACGACATCGTCCAGGAGACTCTGCTTTCGGCGTTGACCTCGCCGCCGAAACCGAGTGGCAGCCTGCGTGGGTGGCTGCGGCAGGTGACGATCAATCACATCCGCCAACGGTGGCGGCGCGAGGGTACCTACGAGCGCGTGCTCTCGGACGTCGCAGCGTTGTCCGTCGATGACGACAGCGACGAGATCGTCGCCCGCGTCGAGACGGAACTGCTGGTCGGCAGACTCGTCATCGAATTGCCTCCTGACCAACGCCGGGTCGTTCTCCTGCGCTACTACGAGGAACTGTCGTGCGCGGAGATCGCAAGGCGCGACGGTGGATCGGCCAGTACGGTCCGATCGCGCTTGCGACGCGCACTGGCAGCGCTCCGCGGCAGCCTCTCGGCGGCGACCCATCGCTCGGGCCGTGAGCTTGCCCTTCTGCTCGTGCCGGTCGCGCAGTCGGCGCCCGCGTTCGAGCCCCGCGGGACGTCGAACGCGGCGGCGGCGACGTCCCGCGTGGCGGCCGTCGCCGCCGTCGCAGTCCTTCTCATCGCTGCCGGTATCGTCACGTCGCGCGCGCTGTCTCCTTCCGACGAGACGACAACCAGCAGTCTCGAGGCGACGACGCCGGTACACGAGCGCTCCTCCCGGCGCAGGGTCTCGGCATCGCGCCCCGCCTCCGGCGACCCCGTCGCACGCGAAGAGACGGCCGCCGAGACGACAGGGGCCGACGCCGAGATCGATCCGGCGCGTCGCATCCGGATCCGCGGCGAGTTCTCGCTCGCGTCGAAGACCGACGACGACGCGGTCCGACCGTGGGTGTTCGTTGTCACCGCGGTCGGTGCGGGGGCCAATTCGGATCTCTCACCCAAGGCCACGGTCGAAGTCGATCGTTCGCCCTTCACAGCGGACCTTGTCTTCGAAGAACGCGTAGAGGATCTTGCCGAACTGCGGATCTCGGCCGAGCACCCGGACTTTCTCCCGATCACGTGGACCGAGCCCATTGCCAAGGGGGCCGAGCGCGATCTGCAGCTCGTCCACGCACCGGAACCGGTGCGCGCCGCGCTCATCACCGGCGTCGTCACAGACGAGTCCGGCGCCCTGGCAGTGGGCGCGACGGTCGCGTTCATGGAGTATGCGGACGGGAGCCACATGAGCCGCCGCACCGGACTGGCGACCGTGGACGCCGATGGTCGCTACCGTCTGCGGCGAACGCCGGGTGCAGGGGGCATGCTCGTCGCGTACGACGAGGACTCCGCTGTTTCCCATCGGCGTCTCACCAGTGAGGCGCTCGCAGCGCGCGACACGTTCGCACACGACTTCGCGTTGGTCGCCGGAACTCGCCTTCGTGGCCGCCTGCGTGGCCCGCCGGGGATGCCGCTGGACAAGATTCAGATCGCATTCCGCGGTGGACCGGGAAGGCTCTGGGCTCGCGGCGGTACACGGGATTTCTGGATCACGGGTGAGACGCTCTTGAGTGGATCCGTGTTCGCGTACAGCGACGTGAAGGGAGAGTTCACGTTCTCCCACGGGTTCCTCCGTCCGGGCCAACTCGAGTTCCAGCGGATGGGCGTCGCACGAGATGTCTTCGAGAAGCGCCCCGTCGAGATCACGCAGGACACGGAGGACGTGCTCATCGAAATCGAGGCAGTGCCGCTGAAGATCACAGTGACTGACGGCACGCGGTTGCTCGAGATGTCCGGGGGGGCCGTCTACGCGCCACTCGGCTCGCAGGTGATCGACCTCACCGCCACGGGCAGCGGGCGCGTCTGGTTGCGTTCGGGGACCCGTTACAAGATCGAGATAAGCAAGCGTGGATACGGGGACCGCGAGCTGACCGTCGACGTCCCAACCGTCGATATCCCCGAGCCAATCGTGGTGGTTCTTGAGCGCAAGCCGGCCGATCGGTCGTGGTGGATCGAACTCGCCCCCGGCGGGGATGCGTCGCCGCCGGAGATCATCGGCGTCGGTCTCCTCGATCACGACTCGGGATTCCCTCTCTTCGTTGGCCGTCTCGTGGCGCGCCGCGAGGGTCTGCGATATCGCGTCGAAGGGCTCCCTCCGGGCCGCTTTCGCGTCTCTCTGCGTCACGGGACGAAATGGAGTGAGGCGCGGTCGGATTACGCAGACGTCGAGATCGAGATCGACACGCGGCGCGCAGATCCGCCCAGCGCGTCGGTTGTGTTCCGGCGCGGTGGCCGCATTCTCCTCGAGGTGCGCGGCGACGACGGCGAGTTCCTGAGCGCACGCCCGACCGTCTTGACCGCCGCCGGTGACGACACCGGAGCCCGGTTCATGGGCGGCTCATTCGTGCAGACCCGCGGCGCGAGCCGTTCGTTGGGAACCGCCGGGGTCTCCGAGATCGATCGTGTGCTCGTGCCGGGTACGTACGTCGTGCGCGTGGAGGCGAACGACTACTTGACGCTCGAGAAGGTGGTGCAGGTCTCGGTCGGCTCGACGGAGACGTTGGTGTTCGCAATGCGGCGCGAGTAGGCGCGAGCGCTGCCGCGCGCCTCTCGACCGCGACGACATCGCGCGCGTCCACGGGACGGACGAGCGACGGAGCGTCGAGGGCTTCGCGCAGGCGGTGCAGTTCTTCGTCACGCTGATGCGCGACTTCGTTCTCTGAACGACGTCGGGGACGCGGCCCGTTGAGCATCGCCACGCCATCGAGCGTGCGGGTCTGGTCTCACTCGGCCAGGAAAACGGCGACGGCGCCCTTCGGCTGCTTCAGCCTGTACTTCACGCGCAGCTTGCCGGTGCCTCCCGCGCCGCGAAGTACCACGGTCCATGTGCCGGATTCGTCGAGCGTTGCGCCAAACGAGATCTTGCCCCGTTTCTCGCTGGCGCTCAGTAGTGCGCCCGGCCGAATCTGCCCGCTCGGCGACACCATTCGAAGGACCCGCACGGTCATGTCGCTACGGCGATCGCCCTTCAGGGTGAACGTGAGCTCCGCGCCTGTGAGAGCTCCGAACGTCACGCTGACCTCGTCGTCCTGCCCGAACGAATCGTCCTTGAGTTTGCCCTTGCTCGGCGGCGTGACCTTCACCGTACCGAGCAGCCGCGTGGCCTCTCCGGGCTCCGCGACGAGTACGAAGAAGTACCGACCGCTCACGGGGCACACGTCCTTCACCGATGCCCGGCCCTTACCTCCCTTGCGCTGCTTTTCCTTCTCCGCTTCGATCGTGCGACCGTCAGGTCCGACGAGCACCGGCTGTAGCCTGCGCTTCGGCTGCTTCTTGTCCGTCGCCGCGGACAGATTCAACGTGCTGCCCGCGACGGCATCGAACCAGAAGCCCGCCGCCGCGGCGTCGCGGTCCAAGTCGGCCGGGACCTTCTTCGCCAACGCGGCCTTCGCAGGCTTTGCGACGGGCGAAGCGTTCTCACAGACGACCAGCGTTGTCGTGACCGCCACGACCGTCTCCGCCGCCGGTGTCGTCGCGTCTGCACCGGTGATGGTGATCTCGGTCGCGCCCGCCGTCGTTGCCGTTCCGGAGATGCGCAGATCGGCGACCGAATGGGCGAGGCCGTCGGGGAGCGAAGCGTCCGGAACGTCGAATCGACGCGGCGCGGTGCCGCCCGGATTCGGACGTTCGACCGTGAACAACCGACCTCGAGGGAACCCGATGAACTCGCCGAATTCCAGCATCATTGGCGGGTTGATCGTCAGCGCCTGCGAGGCGAGAGCGCTGTGTTGTGGCATACCGGTATCGCGGACGCGGAAACGCACGTTGTACTCGCCGGCGGCCAGCGGTCGCCCTGTCACACGATCGTCGTCTCCCGGCGCGCCGATGCCCATTCCGGCCGGGAGCTCCCCCGAGAGGAGGTCGAACTGCAGTGGGGCCACGCCCCCGACGACACCGAGCGACGCATCGTAATCCACGCCCTCGGTCCAGTCCGGCAACGGCACGCTCGTGATCGCGAGTGGCTCGGAGATCTGCACGCGATAGGGGATGGCCGCGGCACCGCTGGTATGCCGCACACGAATGCGAACGATGCCTGCGCCGAGTGCACCGGTCGTCGCGACGAGCACGGCGTCGGACTCGCCGACAACTCCTGTCGCCAACAGCGCATCCGAGCCGCTACGAAGCTGCAGCTCCGCCTCGGGTCGGCCGAACGGCTCGAGATTGTCGGTGCGTTCCATCTCGACCACGAGTCCGGTGACGGGACCGGGGAGTGTGACCTCGAACCAGTCCTCGTCGTAGAGGTTGAGCACGCGATCCTGGCTCAACTGCGGCACTGCGCCGATGACCGCGGGCTCTCCGACGTCGTTGTTCGGCTCGGAGGCATCGTCCGCGACGATTCCGTGATGGATGGTCAACCTCGCGAGAGCGCCAGCCTCCGGTGTCGCTGCGCCCCACCCGACGTAGAACGCCTCGGCGTCGATCGATCCCGACATGCCATCGACAATCGTCAGCACCCGCTCGGGCACGCCGCCCGAGGCGCGATCGTGCGGCTCGCTCTCGTCGGTACCGTCTGCAAGGTCGTAGAGGTTCGCGGCGACCCACGCCGCCACGTCGGGTCCGCCTGGAGTCGCGGCTCCCGGGTCCTCAAGATCGAAGACGGTTGCGGAGGAGGGCCCGAGTCCATCGACCGCGTCGCTGCTGCCCGTTGCCAGTGCATGGAGATAGTAGCCGAAACCCTCGGCGAACGCGTTCGGCCCGTCGGTCTTGCCGTCGAACGTCGCGTCGGCAGCGGTCGCTGGCGCGCCTGCTGCGGAGGTCAGCACGTGACGCCCAAAGACCCGCGCGATCATCGCGTCGTCCCAGCCGTCGGGATTGGTCGCAGTACCCGATGCGATCCGCAGCGACGCGCTGGCTGTCATGGTGGCCGCCGTGTAGCTCGATGGCGTGGAACTGTTCGAGTCGAAGAGCACGTCGAGCGGCAGCACGGTCTCCGTGACATGCGGCGACGCCGTGGCGTGCAGCTTCGCAACCGTCATCGCGATGTGAAGTGGCTCGCGGATCGCTGCGCCGACGTCGTTCGTCGCGTCGAGCACGACGGTACCGACGTCAACGTCTTGGTAGAGATCGACGTTCGTCTTGAACGCCCCCTCCAGTACGGCACCGCCCGCGGTGGCGCGAACCGTCGCGGCGACGGTCTGCGCCTGCACATAGAGGGTCCCCTTCAGCACGTCGTCGTCCGGCATCGCGAAGCAGTCGATCGAGAAGTCACCGTTCGCATCGGTGATCGTCCGACCGGCGATGCGCCTGAACGTTGCGCCCCATCTGAACTCGATCGGCAAACCGGCAACGGCGACGTCCTCGGTGACGGTGTTGCCGATTCCAGTGGCGTCGGATACCAACTCGTCCATGAGCAGACGACCACTGATCGTGACCTGCACCGGCGTGAACTGGTAGTCGGTTCCGGGGTGACCCAGGTTGAGCTGGCCCTCGCGCAGTTCGCCGGGCCCGGGGACGACAAAGCGGTCGTCGTCGATCCGTGGCGCCTCGACGCCGAACGAATGGTCGCTCCCGGCGGTGGGCCAGTTGCCCGAGCCGTCGTCGTCCTCGTAGGCCAGCGTGACCAGGCCGGTACCCTCCTGCATCCGCGCCTGGAACGAGAGGCCCGCATTGCCGGAGCGCAGCGTGCAGTTGACCCACGACACGACCACCGTCCGACGCGGCGGAGTGCCCTCGACGTGCACGAAGACATCGCCCTGCGCACCGACGTCGAGGTTGGTCGAGTACGCAGCGAGCATTCCGTCGGTCGATCGGGCAACCACGGACTCCGTGTAGTAAGCGGGGGGAAAGCGCCCGGTGATGGCATATGCCTGGGCGGGCGTGCCGATGTCAGGCGCAAAGAGCACGTAGCCCAGCGACGTTACGAACATCGAGTCGTACGTGCCGCCCCAGTACGGGAACGCGAACGGCAGTGAGACCTCGGTGAAGTCGCGGAAGCCGAGGTTAAGATTCGTCGCGCTGGTAGGCGGGGCTTCCCAGAGGTCGGATACTTCGGCCCAATCGTATCCGTTGGAATTGCCGTGCGTCGCTTCGACGCGAGCTGTGCCGCCGACGAGCATCGTGGTCACCACGACCGCGCACACCACTAGGAATCTCGTCATCATCGAGCCCTCCCTGCTGTGCAGCATAGCACCGCCTCTGCGCGTGTGATAGCGGGGAACGTGTCACCTGATCCGGGTTGCCGCGCTACTCTCGCACCGGGATGATCGGAGAACTTCTCGGGCCGTATCGCATCGACGCCGAACTTGGTTCGGGGGGCATGGGGCAGGTGTATGCGGCGACGGTCGTCGGCCGCGCGCCGGGTCTCGCAGTCGGCGACCGCGTTGCAATCAAGTTGGTTCATCGGCATCTGCTAACGGCCGATGGTTTCTTCCGGCGGTTCCTGCGGGAGGCCGAGATCGGGCAGTCCGTACGCAACGCAAACGTCGTGCGCACATTCGACGCCGACATGCAGAGCGTGAATGGTGACCAGCGTCACTTTCTCGTGATGGAGTTCGTGGACGGGCAGACGTTGCGCGACCTTCTGCGCGAACTCGGTCGCGTTCCCGAGGAACTCTGCCGTCACATCGCAACGGAGATCGCGAAGGGGCTTGTGGGGATTCACGACGCGGGAGTCGTGCACCGAGATCTCAAGCCCGAGAACGTTCTCATCACGCCGGACCACTCCGTCAAGATCATGGATCTGGGCGTCGCGCGGCTGATGGACGAGGCCGTACGGCTGTCGAGAACCGGCGCGTTCGTCGGCTCGTTCCACTACGCGGCGCCGGAGCAATTCCGGGACGATGCACGCGAAATCGACGGGCGCGCAGATCTCTTCGCGCTCGGGATCACGCTCTACGAACTCGCGACCGGCAAGCACCCGTTCACGGCGACCGCGCAGAGCGGTATGCACACACTCATCCAGAACATCCTGAACCTGGAGCCTCCGCGCGCAGCGATCACGTGTCCCGAGTTGTCTCCGTTCTTCGAGGAACTCGTTCACCAACTGCTGCAGAAGGAGAAGCAGCGACGGTTCCCGTCGGCCGCGCGCCTCCGAGAGACGCTGGAGGTGGGCGACCGTTCCGCGTGGTGGGTCGAACGCGAACGCACGTTGCGTAGAAGCACGCAGGCGCCGATGCGCCGGCCGCGCGTGCCCCGCGAGACGCAACTCTACGGTCGCACGAGCGACCTCGCGACGTTGCGGACTGCATTCGACGCGGCGCGAGGCGGCACAGGTCAGATTCTATTGCTCGAGGGTGAAAGTGGGGTTGGGAAGACCCGACTCGTGGATGAGTTCGTCGAGCGACTGAGTGACGTCGGCGAGGCGCTGCACTTCGTTGTCGGCGCCTACCCGCGCGGCGGGGCGGCGACCGCGACGGCTGCACTCGTCGCGGCGTTCCGGGAGCACCTCGGGCTCGCCGATCTCGAAGAGACCCTCACGCCGCTGCTGCCGGATACGCCGCTACTGATTCCGTGCTTTGCCGCGTTCCTGCGCGGCGACGCGCTCCCCGACGCTGGCGTGACGCTGACGCGCGACGCGCTGCAGACGCTCTTCGTTCGCCTCGCGGTCGCCCTCGCGCGTGAGTGCACGACCGTGATCCTGATCGATGATCTGCATCTTGCTCCCGACGAGGGCCGCGCACTCTTTGCGGCGCTGGCGCACGCCGTGCGCGACCAGAGGATACTGCTCATCGGTTCGATGCATCCGGGGATCGACGAGAGCTGGATCGCGGCCATGTTGCGCCTTGAGCACGCCCGACTGCACGCCGTTGGCCGGCTCGGAGCGAAGGACCTGGCCGAACTGCTCCTGGAAGCGCTCGGATCGCGGAAGCTGGCGGACGCCCTCGGTCTGCAGGTGGCGCAGCGCGCGGACGGCAACCCGCTCTTCGTGTTCGAGATCCTGCGCAGTCTGCGCGATGCGCGGACGATCACGCGTTGCGACGACGGGACGTGGGAGCGCACGGGCGACGTCACTGCAATCGCGATCCCGCCGTCGATCCGGGAGATGATCGAGGCCCGCGTCGCAAGCCTCGGCGACGACGAACGCGACCTGCTCGATGTCGCGGCCTGCTGCGGCTACGAATTCGACCCGGGCCTGATCGGCGAGGTGGTCGGGCTGCGGCGTATCCCGCTGCTCAAGCGACTCGCTCGCATCGAGAGACGATACCGTCTCGTGCGGTCGGAGGGCACACGCTACGTCTTCGACCACTATCAGGTTCGCGTCGCTCTCTACGAAGGGCTGTCCGAACTCCTGCGACGGGAGTACCACGGCGTTCTTGCCGACGCGCTGAAGGAGCGCGAGAACGCCGATCCAGATGCCGCCGAAGCCGTCTCCGGCAACGTCGCCACCGCGCTCTGCAAGCACCTGTTCGCGGCGTGCCGATGGAGGGAGGGCGCGCGGTGGCTCGCCGCGGCGCTCGGGCATCTCGATGCCTCCTATCGTTCCGAGGCCGCGGTCGAACTCGCCGAGCGTGCGCTGGCGTCCGGAGAACTACTCGACGGCGGCGCGCGCGTCGATCTTCTGCTCTCGAATGCGCAGCGTCTCGATCTCCTCTCGCGTCGCGATGCCGAGCGCGTCGCCCTCGACACCGCGGCGACCGAGGCCGACGCGCTACGCGACGTCGCACGTCAGGCGCGCGCGCTCTGTGGTCTCGGACGCCATCTCTGTTCGCTCGCTCGCTACGACGAGGCTCAGGAGACTTTGCAGCGAGCGCTCGTCCTCGCCGAGGTATCCGGCGATCCGCTACTTGCCGGGCGCGCCGCCGGCACGCTCGGCAACGTCCACTACTCGTGCGGGCGACGCCACGAGGCGCTCGTCCAGCATGAGCGGCACCTGGCCGCGGCGCGTGCCGGACGCGACCGCGACGGCGAGGCCACGGCGCTCCGCAATCTGGGTCTCACACTCGCCGCGCTGGGCCGCACCGACGACGCCATCACGGCGATCGAGGAGACCATCGAGATCGCCGCTGGACTGCACGACCTGCGCGGCGAGGCGCTGGCCGCGGGCAACCTCGGACTGATCGAGGAGGCGCGCGGCGCCATCGAGCTCGCAGCCAATCGCTACGAGCACTCGCTGCGTCTCGCGCGCCAGATCGGCGACCGACAGGCCGAGGCGCGCGCGACCGGAAACCTCGGCAACGCGCTCGCGGCGCAAGGGGAGTTTGCCGCCGCGCGGGAGTACTATGAGCGCCAGATCGAGCTGTCGCGGGAGATCGGCGATCCGCGCGGCGAGGCGCGTGCAACGGGCAACCTCGGATCCACGCTCCAGTCACTGGGCCTCTGGGACGCGGCGGAGCGTCACTTCGCGCGGTACTGCGAACTGGCGCGGTCGATCGGAGATCGCGAGGCCGAGGCCATCGTACTGGTCAACACCGCTGGTCTGCACTGCGCGCTCGGGGAGTGGGACGCGGCCGAGACCGCGTTGCGCGGGGCGCAGCAGATCTGTGCCGACATGGGTGATCGCTATGTCGGCGCCTACGTGGATCTCGGCTTCGCCGCCGTCGAGGCGGGGCGAGGTGACGTCACTGCAGCGCTCGCCGCTGTCGAGGCCGCGATCGCGGTGCATCGGGAGCTCGGAAACCGCGGCGGCATCGCCGAGGCGTCACTCTTGCTCGGCACATTGCGAACGCGTCTTGGCGATGACGCGGGGGCGATCAGCGCGCTGGACGAGGCATCTGAACTGGCCGACCAGTTGGGGCTCCCCGACGTTCGCGTCGAGGCACTCGCTGAGCGGACGCGGCTCCCCGGTGGTGACGTCGCAGCGGCCGCAGATGCGCTTGCTCGACTCGGCACGCGCACAAGCGTTGCGTCGCAACTGGTCTGCCCGCCTTCGCCTGTGGCAGTCCGCCCACGACGCGTGCGACCTCGTCGCTGCTCGTGACCACCTGACGCATCTGACGGCCAACGCGCCCGACCGCGCCCGCGCGACCCTGAGCGAGTCCGTCCTCGCCCACCGTGAGACCACCGCGTGCTGGCTCGCCCACACCGACCCGGAGGCCGTGACGCGCATCGACGAGTCGGGCACTCCGCTGTCGCGGAACGACGATCCGGCGTAGCCGCGCGAATCCCCCGACAGTCCATCGCGGCGAACGTCCGGGGTGCAGCGGGGGGCGATGCTCCGTTGCTTCCCACGCCCCCGTGTCCACACCCGTGTCCGCCTTGTTAGCGGCGCTCCGTTTCCGCGGGGTTCTGGCCGCGTTCGAGGGGTGAGAAAAACGAGCCCGGCACAGTATCTCGGCACAGCATCTTCACGAGGAGTGCGCGACGATAGGCTTGATATTTCGGCGTGGGGCGCCGATAATTCACGGATGAGTGTTGTCATTCGGCCAGGCTTCGCCGAAGCGGTGGCGCGCCAGTTCCGCGTTCACCCTGTCGTGGGCCTGCTCGGTGCACGGCAGGTCGGGAAGACGACACTCGCCCATATCATCGCGGGAGCCGACGAGCAGCAGGTACACGTGTTCGACCTCGAGGACCCGGCGGCGCAAGCGCGTCTTGCCGACCCGCGCCTGGCTCTCGCGCCGCTCGAGGGGCTCGTGATCCTCGACGAGGTCCAGCGCCTGCCGGACGTTTTCTCCGTGCTCCGCGTCTTGGTCGATCGGCCGGAGAATGCCGCGCGCTTCCTCGTCCTCGGGAGCGCCTCGCCCGACCTGTTGCGTCAGAGCGCGGAGACGCTCGCGGGCAGAATCGGGTACGTCGACCTCACCGGGCTCCACCTCGGTGAGGTCGGGCCGCGGCGCGCCGAACAACTCTGGATCCGAGGTGGCTTCCCTCGCTCCTTCCTCGCGGAGTCCGACGCTAGCTCGTTCACGTGGCGACAGGGCTTCGTCCGGACGTTCCTCGAGCGCGATCTTGCAGGGCTCGGCGTTCCCTTCCCGCCCGTCACGATGGGGCGACTCTGGCGCATGCTCGCTCACAGCCAGTCGCAGGTCCTGAACCACTCGGAGCTCAGCCGCTCCTTCGGTGTCGCAGACACCACCGTGAGACGCTGGGTGGACGCGCTCGTCGGCTCTCTCGTCGTGCGACTGCTGCAACCTTGGCACGCCAACGTCGGCAAGCGTCAGGTGAAGCGACCGAAGGTCTACCTGTCGGACACGGGATTGCTGCACGCGCTGCTTGGCCTTGCCACCTGCGAAGACGTGCTCTCCCATCCGATCTGTGGGGCGTCCTGGGAGTCGTTCGCTCTCGAGCAGGTGATCCACGCTGTCGGCGCGCAGCGCGAGGAGTGCTACTTCTGGGCGACGCACGGCGGCGCGGAACTCGACCTGCTCGTAGTGCGTGGCAATCGACGTCTAGGGTCGAGATAAAGCGGACCAGTTCGCCGCGCGTCACGCGTTCGATGCGCATCGCGCTCGACGACCTCCATCTCGATCGCCTCGACGTGGTGTATGCCGGCGACAAGACGTTCCCGCTCGCAGACCGTGTGCGCGCCGTCCCGGCGGCGCGGCTCTTCGACGACGTCGAACCGCTTGGGTGATCTTCCGGGAGCGTCGAGAGCGGTGCTCGAACGCAACGCAGCTCGGGACCCGATCCAGGCGGATCTTCCACCGCCCAAGCCACAGGTAGCTGGCTCCTCGACGATTCGAGTGTCCATCTCGTGAGGTGGGCGAGAGTCGTGAGATCTTCGCGCGTGCGGCGCGGATCGTTCCTGCGAGCTCGTTCCACGCCGGATTGGGAACGTCGCGTTGCGGGTCGGCGGCCTGGGCGACTTAGTCCACGTCCGGTGATCAGCCTCGGGGCTCCGTTCGCGAGTCTGCGTTCGAAGCTCGCTCGGCTCTCATGAGTTCCCAAGTCGTTCGTCGCCGACGATCTGGCACCGCTGGTCGAATTCTGGAGGCGATGGCACATCAGTCGGTCTTTCTGAATCCCTAGCTCTATCCCTGTATTCATGCGTTTGTCATGCACGAATACAAGGAAGTCAGTGGTTGAGCGCCCACGCCGAATCGAGCAGATCCGGAGGGTTCTCATGCGCGCGCCGGTGTGTGCGCTCGTCGGGCCGCACCAATCCGGAAAGACGACGCTGGCGCACCAACTCGCCTCGGACTGGGACGGTTCGACGGCGATCTTCGGGGGCCTGCGCCCGCTGGCGGATCGGTCCGGGACTCCGGTGCAATTCCTCGTCCTCGGGAGCGCGGCGCCCGACGTCATTCGCGGCGTGTCGGAGAACTCCCGTTCCTTGACGGTCGGTGACCTACACCTCGTGCTCCGTGGCGAGGAACGCGGACGATCGGGCGTGATCGATGAACTTCGATTCGTCCTCGGACAGGATTGCGCCGAGCGTCTCGCCTTCTGGTGAGCTCATGGCCTCGACGAATGCCTGCTCCGACTCGAACCAGACCTCGGCGACTCCGTCGAACTCCTCGATCATTCCGCGCGACTCGCGGAGGAACTGGTTCATCGGAGTGTCGATGGTGTGGTCCTGCACGTAGCGCTTCGCGTGGTGGACCTCCACGAACGACTGAAAGAGCGGGGCGTGCTTGTTCTTCCAGTAGTCCTGGAACTCGGCCCGCGACAGACTCGGGTGGCGATGCAGACACATGACGAACTTGATCATCTGGCGGTCTCCTTCGGGAACGAACGAACGGAGTGATTGTACCGCCATTCGTACTGCCATTCTGGGACTTCAGCGACGCCTCGGTGGCTTGCGTGGCGCGCTGATGCGGCCCACGAAGAGTGTGTGGCGCGGGCCGCGGTGGCCGCGGGCGCGGGTGTTGACGACTTCGGTCTCGAAGCCCGCGCGTTTCAGGTCCTTCACGAACGCTGGACAGTCGTACGCGGACCAGACGACGAGTACGCCGCCGGGGCGCAGCGCGTCGCGGAGCCGGGCGAGTCCCGGAGGGTCGTAGAGCGCTCCGTTGCCCTCGGAGGTGAACGAATCCGGGCCGTGGTCGACGTCGAGCAGGAGGGCGTCGAACGGCGCCGGGCGTGCGCGCATGTACGCGACGAGATCGCCGACCTCCACGTGGGTGCGCGGGTCGTCGAGTGGGTGTCCGGCCAGGTGGGCGACCGGTCCACGGTTCCAGGTGACGACGGCTTCGAGGAGCTCGGAGACGACGACGGTTGCGCGTGGCCCCACGGCGTCGAGCGCCGCGCGCAGCGTGTACCCCAGGCCGAGACCGCCGACGAGCACCCGTGCATCCTTCCGCCCGCGGAGCCCTTCGCAACCGATCTCTGCCATGAGGATCTCGGAGTGCGACTGTCCGCTCGCCATGAGGATCGCGCCGTCCGCGCGAACCACGAGCTCTCCCGATTCGCGGGTGAGTCGAATGAGCTCGCCCGCGGGCGTGCGCGCTTCGTCGATGAACTCCGGCATCTGCATGGAGAGAGGGTACGGAGTCAGGGCGCGCTCCACCGAGTTCGTCGTGCGGGCGATCCGAGCGTGACGGTTGCGCGGGAGGCCTGCCGAATGAGAAGCGATACGGAGCCAGGACAGATTCGGCAGAGTTCGGAGCATGGGCACCGACACAGCGAGTGCGTACCTCCGAACTCTGCCGAATCTGTCCTGGCTCCGTATCTCCGCCGTACCTCCGTTTCTTGCAGAACAGAATCGGATTTCTAATCTGCAAGGATCGGAGCCTCGCAGAGCGGAGACGGAGTCGTCAGCTGCTCGCGAGCTGGCGGGCGCGGGCGGTGGGTCAAGTCGATGTCATCGGCGAGGCCCGTGTCAGTGGGACAGTCGCCACGGCGCAGCTTCGGGCATCACTCCGCGGTGGCCGCTCGGGCGGCCCCGTCCGAGTCCTCGCCGGGTGGTTGCTCGCGAGCGGCGGCTACCGTCGTGCGGTCGATAATGTGGCTGACGTCGTCGCTGACGTAGGAGCAGTGACCGTACTCGTCGCGCTCGGTCCAACTGATCACCTCCGCCATGATCTGTTCGGGCGCGATGCCCATTCGCAATTGAAGGCTCGCGCGGTCGGTCAGGAGCGATCCGGAGAATATCGCGAAGTCGCACTCGCCACCGACGTCGTCGGCCTTCGCGTGACACGCGGCGTGGAACGTCTCGAGAAGCGCGCAGGCACCGACCGGATCGTCGCCCGCGTATGCCAGTATCCGGGCGCGCGTACCTTCGAGGAATACGACGTACTCGTGTTCCTCGCGCCACGAGATGTACTCGCCCGGGCAGGTTGCGTCGGCGACCTCGCGCTCAAGGTCGCGCAGCGTCGGTGGGGCATCAGGGAGAGGGGAGTCGAGGGCAAAGCACCGGCGCATGGGATCGAAAATGTAATCGGAGGGGAGGACGTCGAGGCGGCCATGCTTCTTGGCGGTGCCGCTCGTCACGTGTTGCTCCGGTCGTCGGCGCCTGGCAGGACGCGCAGGGCTACGCGTCGCCGAAGCGTGCTTTGTAGGCGGCCAGGAAGTACGCGAAGCGGAGGCTTGCGTACGGGAGGAAGCGGATTTTCTGGATCGGCTCGACGGCGAGCGGGATCGCGGCCATCGCGTACATATAGTGCGAGAGGGGGATGAGATCGCGCGTCTCGCCGACGAGGCGCGTGAGTTCGGCCTCGCGGTCGGCCGTGGTCGCGAACTCCTCGTTCTCGAGATAGGCACCGATCAGACCGCGCAGTTCGCGGTTGCCGTACTCCGGTTCGGCGATCGAGAAGTGTGGGTAGTCAGCGAGGCCGTGGCGCATGACGGTCTCGCTGAAGAGGTTCGCGAAGTCGAATGCCTTGTGATTGCGGCACGAGAACTCGAAGTCGAGGAGCTTGATCTCGCCAGAATCGAGCAGCATCACGTTCCCGTGGTACGTATCGTTGTGGCAGAACGTGAGCGGGCCGTTGGGCAGGCAGCGCAGCACCTTGCGATGCGTCGCGTCGCTCGTGATCTCGCGCAGCGCGATGCCGAGCGGGCGCTCCTCAGCCGGGAAGTGATCGAGTTGGTCGTGAAGGACGCGATCCGCGAGGGCGCCCCACTTCTTGTGAAGCAGAGTGAAGAACCCATCGTCGGGTAAGCCCTCGGGCTGTAACGCGTGAAAACGATGGAGTTGGTTCGCGATCTGGCGCAGCACGTCGAGATCCATGAGATCGTCGCGCGTCAGAGTGCGCCCGTCGTAGCACGCCTCGAGGCGGTATTGCATGTCGTAGCGCGGGCAGTGCGCGGCGATGCCAGCATCGCCGAGCAAGACGAAGATCCGGCGCTCAAGATCCGTCTCGAGGATCGCGTTCTCTTTGCCCTCGAGGCGGCGGTAGAAGATCGCCGACGGGTCCGCCGGGACCTTCGCGCGAACCGTCATCGTGAACGACGAGAAGCCCTTGGGTGCGTCGAACGTGAAGTCGTCGATCGAGAGACGGCGCCAGTCGGGGAGTGCCGTCTGGCAGTGTGTGAAGACCTCTGCAACATGGTCGCGCATGCTGCGCAGGCTACCGCATCTGACTCTACAGGCGCTTCAACTCGCGCAGCACGAGGTTGAGTACGCGGCTGGCGAGCTCGGGCGCGAAGCGGGCGGGGCCGGCGGCTTCGGGGACGCCGACAATCGCCGCGTGATGCTCGGGACTCGCGGCCGTGCTCACCGCCGTGCCGTCGCCGGCTTCGAGCGGGCGTGACGTGAGGAAGACGTCGGCGATCGGCTCACGTCTTCCCGGTCCCCTGCGTGTGGAGTCCACCGCGAGGATCGCGTCCGCACGAACGCGCGCGCTACACGAAGCGCCATACGAAGCGAATGTGTCGCCGCGAAGTTCGACGCGATGGCCGCGCTCGCGCAGTCCATCGGTCAGACGAGCGACGACCGCTCCCGGCATGGGGTCCAATAGATGGACACAAATTCCAGACTCGCTCCCGATCATAACGCCTCCTCCACGCTCGGCCGCGTGACGTCGATGAACCCGTACCCATCAGCGCCTACGAGACGTCGGCCGACTTGTTACGAGGAAAGAGGAGCGCGCAACGAAGAAGGCGGGCATCGCTGCTGCGATACCCGCCGGGGAGCCATCGAGAGAGTTGCGATCCCCTCAAGGCGGCGGTCTCATTTCAGGCTGTGCGTCGGTGTACGAACGTGGTCCAGAAGGCTGGTCCAGCCGGAGTCGGAAGCGCTCAGCGTGCGCCGCCACCACCACCACCGCCACCGTTTCTTCGTCCACCGCCGCCTGATCCGCCGCGGCGGCCGCCGCCGCCCATACCGTTGCCCATCTCCGAGACGATCGACTCGGCGTCTGTCGCCGAGAGGAACTCCCCGATCGACGTGCCGAGCTCCTCGCGGAGCGTGCCCATGTTCGCGACCATCTCTTCGCGCGTGAGTCCTTCCATGCCGCCGTTGCGGAAGTTGTCGCGGACCTTGCCACGGAAGGTCGCGAACTCGTCACCGAGACGCTGCTTCTGATCGTCGGTCAGTTGCAGCCCCAGCCGGTCGAGCAGGCGATCAACGCCACGCGCCGAGCGCTCGCGGTTGCGATCGCTGTCGATCTTCTCCATCGCACGCTTGACCGTCTCGATGTCGGCCGCTGCGAGGTCGCCCTCGCGCTGTGCGTCGCCGTCCGGGACGGCGAGTGCTGTACTCTCCGCCGTCGGCGTGGCTGCGACAGACGCAGACGTCACGCCTCGCTCCATCGACGCGAGTCGGCGCTCGACCTGCAGGATGCGCGTCGTCGTCTTGCGGTCGCTCTGGATCGTGCTGAAGCCGTCGAGTCGGCGCTCCAACTCGCTGATGCGTTGCTCGACGGCGCTCAGGTCGATCGGCTCGCCGTCCTCCGTTTGCTGTGGCATCGGCGCTTCTGCGCGCATCACGTCGTAGGTCAGAATACCGGCCCCGACGATCAGGACATTGGCGGCGAGCAGCATGGCGATCTTCATGGTTGTCTCCGTTCGTCCGGCGCCCCGGGCGGTGGGTCGTTGCTCTCGTTGTCGTCGATCTCCGGCGCTCCGCGGCGCCCGCGTCTCCCCTGATTCCGCTCGCGACCGGATCTCGTCCTCGAATTCGGAGAAAAACCCCGCGAGGCACCGCGCGAAAGCCACCGCAGGGGGCGCAACTCGTCGAGTTCGAGTACGCCGTTGCCGTCGCGATCCAGAACGTCGAAGAAGGGGAGCACGGCGTCGGGGGCCTCGTCCTTCGTGAGCGCGCCGTCACCGTTCGTGTCGCCGTCGGGCGAGCGCGCACCGCCGCGTCCGCTGCCGTCACGCCGACCGCGGCCGGGCGGTGTGGACTCCGCCCCTCGTTTGCGAGCCGTCGCGCGGCGCGCATCGTCCGCGATGAGCGCACTGCGTAACGCCTCCTTTGCGCGCGCGGTCTCGCCCGCCTGGATCAGGAGATGCACGCGCACGTAGTGGCCGGGGACGAATTCAGGATGCGTGCTGGCGAGTTCCTCCGCGACGGCGAGCGCTCCTTCGTTGTCGCCCTGCATCTGGAGGATTCTGGAGCGCATGAGTTGCGTGCGCAGGCCGCCCGGATCACGTGCCACGACCTCGTCCACGAAGCGTCGGGCGGCGGTGAGATCACCGTGCTCGGCGTAAAGCCGCGCCAGGAACATGCGCGTCGCCACGGAGTCGGGGCGCAGTGCCAGAGCGATCAGGCCGTGTTGCTCTGCGCGGTCGAATGCGTCGCCACGGATCAGGAGCAACGCGGCGAGGTGGAAGTTGAGATAGAAGTCGCCGCGGAATGTGCGCGCGGCGGTTTCAAGGACCTCGACCGCACGCTCCATTTCGCGCGCCCCGGCGAGTGTGAGCGCGAGCGTGTCGAGGCTGGCCGGCGAAAGACTGCCCGCTGCGAGCCCCTGTTGCGAATCGGCGAGCGCGAGCAGGCGCTCGGCGTCGCGCTCAGCCGCCGCCTCGCGCAGATCGCGGCGCCACGGATCGTCGTCCAGCGCCTGCGCGATGGCGATGAGCGGTTCTGCGACGCGGCGGCGAGTGGGGCGCCGCGTCTGGCGGCGCCAGACCCAATCGTCGAGCGCGAAGGCCATCGCGATCGCCAGCGGCGTTCCGCGCCCGACGCGCGTTGCCACGTCCTCTGGCGAGGTGTCCTCGATGTCGATGTCAAAGCTCGCGAAGGCGCTCTGGTACGCCGCGTCCACCTCGGAGGAGTCCAGGTCGTCCGACGCGCGCACCTCAGCGAGCTCTGCGACGAACTGCTCTTCGCGGAGTCGCCTGGCCGTCCTGTTCCCGATGCGTTCCACGCGCTCGCGCAGTGTGTCGCTCAGGAAGAAGTCTTCGGAGTCCACGAGCGCGTGCGCCCGGTCGACGGCCGCCTGGGCGAGCTCGTACTCGCCGCGCCCCGAGTGCTCCGTGGCTGCGCGCAGTGCGTCGTGGACCTGCGCCTCGACCTCGCGCAGGCGCTCCTGGCGCGCGCCGCGGATGTGTACGAAGAACCCGGCAGCCAGCAGAACGAGGGCGACGACGCAGGTCCCGAAGACGAGCGTCAGGCGGCGAGAGCGTCGCTCGGCTTCCGCGCGCTCGGTGGCGCGCGCGGCTTCGACCTGCGCGTCGTGGGCGCGGGTCTCCAGCGCTGCGAGATAGCCGCGGATCGCCTCGGCGAGCTTCCCGGCGTGGAGCGGTCGCTCGCTCTGTTCGCGGTGCAGGCACTCCTTCGCGAGCGTGATGAGCGGGGCGTCGGCACCACACGCGTCGAGGCGCCCGAGCGCGTCGGTCAAGTCGGCGCGCTGCGCCTTGATCGCTGTCTGCACAATGGTCTCGCCGACGTAGGGCGGACGCCCGGTCAGGATCTCGCAGAGGATGGCGCCAAGCGCGAACACGTCGGTGCGCTCGTCGAGTTGATCCACGCTGCCGAGCGCCTGCTCCGGCGGCATATAGCTCGGCGTACCCATGACGGAGCCGATCTGCGTTCCATGCCGTCGGGTCCGCTGCGCACGGTCGCGATCAGCGCGGCGTCACGTCGATCGAGATGGGCGCTCTCTTCGTCTGCAACTCCGCCGCGCGTGAGCACCTTCGCGAAGCCCCAATCCGCGACCTGCACCTCGCCGAACGAGCCGACGAGAATGTTGGCGGGCTTCAGGTCTCGGTGTACGACGCCGCGCGCGTGGGCGTAGGCCATGGCGTCGCAAATCTGCTCGAAGATGCGCAGGAAGCGGATGCGATCCTCGGCGGGCTGCACGCGATCTTCGAGCAGGCGCGCGAGCGTGCGGCCCCGGATCAGCTTCATTGTGAAGTACGGCCGCTGCTCGGCATCGACACCCAACTCGTAGACCGGCACGATGCCAGGATGCTCGAGCTGTCCACCGATCTGGGCTTCCTCGACGAAGCGTTGGATGAGTTCCGAGTTCCCGGCGTGATCGTCGCGTAGGACCTTCATGGCCAGATCTCGGCCGAGGTCGAGATCGCGGCCTTTCAGGATGACGCCGACACCGCCGCGTGCGATCTCTCCGAGGATGCGATAGCGACCGGCGTGCGCATCTGAGGGGGCGGCGAGGTCTGCGCGTCGCACCACGGGCCCTCCGTCGCTGTCGGGATCGCGCAGGAGCACGCGCGCCCTGCGTCCCGTCGGCTGCCCGAGGCGCTCGAGGACGCTCGGTTGGATGCGTGCGCTTTGCGTGTCTCCCGCGCCGCCGAACGCCGCTTCGAGGCCCGCGTCCCACGCGTCGGAGTCGAGTGGCGGCAGGTCGGGTCCGCTCGCGCGGTCCGGTCCGCGAGCATCCGCGCCACGATCGTGCCGATCCGGGTCCAGCCCATCCGTGTCGTTGTTCTCGGTGACGGGAACCTACCTCTCGTCTGCGTGACTCTTCCACCTGACCGCCATGATCCCGCCATGCATGTGCTTTCGTCCCCGGATTCCGAGAATTCGGCGCAGTTACCCGAGCAACTCGAGGAGCGACGCGCACTCGCGCCGGACTTCGGCGTCGGTTCCATCGTTGTGGAAGCGCACCTCCGCGATGAGCGCGGCCTGGAACTCTTCGCGCGCGGTGCGGTACTGGCGGTGGACGACGGACGGCTCCATCCTGAGCCGTTCGGCAATCTCCCGAATGGGGAGCCCCTCCTGGAAGCGCAGGCGGAGGATCTCCACTCGCTGCGCGGCCGCGTCGCCCGATTCGTCTGCGCTCGCCGCCTGGCGCTGCATAGCACGTCGCATGAGTGCTTGCGCCCACGCACGATCGAACACGCGGGAGAGTGCGTCGTCGTCGGTCGCGTGTCGCTCGCCGAAGCCCGTCTCCTGCTGCTGCTCCTTGCGCCGGGCGCGCCGTTCTTCGTGGCGCAGGGCGACGTTGCGCACCACAGCGAATAGAAACGTCCGGAAGCGCGTGCCGCGCTCGGGGTCCACGCGCTCGAGCGCTCCACTCTCGCGGAAACAATCGACAAACACATCCTGCACCGCGTCCTCGAGGTGTCCGATGTAGCCGGTGCCGCGCCACCGCGCACCCAGGTACGCGCGCACGATCGGGAGGTAGGCGCGTGCGAACTCCCGCCGTTCGACGACACCGCCGGCAGCGGCGCCGCGCACGATCGACCAGCACGTCTCGTCGGGTTTACTCATGGTGTGAAGAAGCGCGAGGGGGCGAGCTCAGTTGCTCCAGTCGGTTCGGCGATCGCGCAGGAAGAGCCTCTGCGCGGGGGAGGACGCGATCGTGGTCAGGTCGATGTCGGTCATCAGGATGTGCTCCTCGTCGGCGGGAGCGCGGGCGATGACGACGCCGTACGGATCGCAGACGAACGACTCTCCGCCGAAGTTGAGCGGTGGTTCCGGGCCGACACGATTGCAGAGGGCAGTGAAGACACCGTTCTGGAATGCGGCGACACGCATCTCGGACTCGTAGAGCCCTTCGGGCCACTCACCGATGGAGCCGGCCTGCGGTACGACGATGATCTCCGCGCCGTCGAGCGCCATCTGCCGCAGTACTTCGGGATAGTGCCGGTCGTAGCAGATCGCGACGCCGAGCTTGCCCACGGCCGTGTCGAAGACGGGCGCGCCGCGATCGCCCGGGTCGTAGTACTGCTGCTCGTGGAAGCCCTCGTAGTCGGTGATGTGCAGCATGCGTTGGACACCGACGAGCGTGCTGTCGGCATCGATGACCGGGCTGCTGTCGTAACGCTGCTCGCCATCGGCTTCGTAGAGGTTCGCCACGATGACAACGCCGAACTCGCGGGCGCGTTTACTCAAGGCGTCGGTGATGGGCCCCGGGATTGTCTGCGCCGGTGGCGGGGCCGCGCCCTTCTCTCGCGCGAGACGCGGGAAGAATGGCTCGAACGCGAGTTCCGGGAACGCGATGAGCTGCGCCCCGGCGCGCGCGGCCACTTCGAGTTGGCGCAGTCCGGCGGCGAGATTGGCGATGCGATCTTCCGTGTTACGGCGCTGAATGAGTGCGATGCGAACGTCTGCCATGGCTCCGAGTTTGCATGACCGGCGTGGATTCGCGAACGGATCGGTGTCTCCGGTGACGGCGGTCACACAGACTGGGCGACGCAAGCGAGACAATCCGCCGAGATTCGTCCAGACTTGGTACACCATGAGCGAGGGGCCTGGGAGCGGGCTCGATCATCGGATGTTCGGTGGCGACTGCGTCTCTAACGGAGGCGACTTCGGAGGTTTCATGAGTCGACTCGGTCTGCTGGCCCGCGCAGGGCCGCTCTCTGGGATCGGGATGGCCTCCGCATTGGTCTGCGGAATGGTCTCCGTATTGGTCTCCGATGCGGTGGCCGAGGACGAAGCGGCGTTCTCCGGCGCGGCGGAAATCCGGATGGGCGACGACGTTCAATCGGTCATCACTGGTCTCCCGGGCGAGGTCCACTACTACACGTTCTTCGCGACGAAGGGCTCACGCCTGCGCGCCAAGTTGGTCAACGACAAGGGCACGTCGCTGCTTGCCGACTTGCGATTGACGTACACGGGTGGCGAGTTGATCGCCAAGGCCACACGCGTGTCTGCGGACGATGTGCGACGCATGAAGCTCGCCGCGCACACGTTCACCACGTCGGGGTTCTTCGTCCTAGAGATCCGTGCTCGCTCGGGAAGTGGTGGCTACTCGTTGATCACGGATGCCCGCACGAACAAGCGCATTCGCGGCATCGACCCGAAGCCCGCCGCGCGAGGAACGTGGCGCTTCGACGCTCCGGGGAACTCACTTCTGAACATGAAGCTCCGGGTCCCGAGAGCTCATCGTCGCGGCGCCGGTCCCGAGATCACCGGGCTGCTGGATCCGCGTGGCATGCCCGTCGAGTTCACCGCCACAACGCGGGGGCAGCGTGCCACCGCGAAGGAGATCGCACTCGCCGAGAGCGGGACATACACGCTTGAGTGGGCGAACCCCGGCGGCGCGACCCGCATCCGCTTCGCCTTTGACCTCGCCAACCTGGGGCGTGGACGTAGGGATCTCTTCTTCCCGGCCCCGCAAGCGACGGCTCCGACGGCTCCGGGCGTCGTCGCGCCCGTGCTTGCTGGGCGCGACGGCTACGTCGGCTCGACGACGTGCGGCAAGTGTCACGATCAGCTCTACCGCGACTGGTCGCGCACGGCCCACAACCTGGGCGCTCGCGAGTGGCAGCGCGGCGGAATGACCGGAGTCGCTCTCGTCAACGACTCCGACGGCAACGGCAAGAGCGACTTCGAGGACGGACTCGACCTGGCGGAGTTCCCTGCGTTCGAGGACTTCGGCGACGGTGCGCCGCGGCTTACCTGGGTCGCGGGAGATAGCCGCCCGGCGCGCGTGACGATTGGCGCCGTGACGTACGAGGTCGAGCGCTCGATGGGGGGCAACGGGCTCTATCAGCAGGCGTACGTGGCTCGCATCGGGGATGCCGGATACCCCCTTCCATTCCAGTACGACGAGCGTTCCGATACTTATACGGCGTTCGAGACGGAGTTCTGGTACGCCGAGGCAACCCCTCGCTACGCATCGGCGGGGGACGTCGGAGCCGACGTGTCGTACGAGGCGCGCTGCGCTGGCTGTCACGCCACGGGCCTCCTTCTGGAGACGCGTGCGTCCGGCGAGATCGTCGGCGGTTGGTCCGAGCCGAATGTCGGGTGCGAACAATGCCACGGTCCGGGTGCGGAGCACGCCGAGAGCGGCAATCCCGAGTTCATCTCCAACCCGGCCGACCTCGCCAACCTCACGGTCGCCGGTATCGCTGCGGCGAATCAGACGTGCGATCGCTGCCACGATCGTGGTCACGGGGTGGACGCAATCGCCGGAAGCTCGGTGGTTCCCTCGTATCCCTACCAGAGGCTGCGCGGGGTGGCGCAGGCCGGCGATGACCTGATCCGTTTCTTCGAGCGGACCACTGATCCTGCCGACTTCATCGGGTACCGATCGAACGTGGTCGCGGGAGTCGAGGGCGACGGCTTCGTGGCAGCGCAGACCCGCAATCTTCAGTCGAGTGAACACAGCACAGGTCGTCACCGAGCGCACTTTTTCGCTATTCCGACGTGCTTCGAGTGCCACTCGCCCCATTCCAAGGAGCGCGAGCACATGTTGGCGCCGATTATCGACCGGGGTGGGGCCGTTGAGGCCCGGATCGAAGACAACTCCTATTGCCTCGCCTGCCACGCTCGCTTCGGACCGTTCCTGAGCGTCCCGAAGAGCGACATCAAGGGCATCGCCAAGGGAATCGTCTCCGATGCCATCATCGAGGCGACGACCGAGCACATGGCGGACAGCGGAATGTCGGTGTCCAAGGCGCTCTACGATCCCGAGGGGTCGGGAGTTGGCCGCTGCGACACATGTCATATGCCGCGTCTTGGCGGCGAGAGCGTCGCTGGTGTGGACGCTGCCGGGTGGGCGGTCGGGGACCGCGCGGTCCACGATTTCAGGAACGTCTGGCCGCGGGTGAGTGAACTCTACGGCACGACCAACTCGTGCAACGTCTGTCACCCCACGCGTGAGGACGATCCGGTGCAGGCGATCATCAAGGAGTGGGCGACCCCGGGGGCCGATGGGGATATGACCTTCCACGCCGACACGCCACGCAGTTTCCAGAACGGCGTCGCGAACCCCGGCAACAACCAGGGCGGGCTCCCGTGTGTGCAATGCCACACCACCGAGGGCTTCATCGCCATCCAGGTGCGTGGAGAAGACACGGATCAGGACGATTGGGACGAGTTTCTCGGTAGCGCCATCTCGCACGACGAGGGCATCACTTGCCGCGCGTGCCACGGTGAGAACTCCGAAGGCGAGTTGATCGGCGAACGGCAGCCGCTGCGCTTCCCGAAGATCGAGCTCTGCGGACGTTGCCACAATGACGAGACGACCAAGTTCGGGGACTTCAGGGACGCCGGCGAGATCGTGCGGCATCCGCAACGCGAGATGTTGCTCGGCACCGCGGGGTCCGAGGTGCCGGACTCCGGCGGATACTCGGACACGGTGCACAGCCTCCCGGCGCTCTTCCCTGACGGCTGTGTCAGCTGTCACTTCGACCATCAGGCGGCGGGTGAGCCGGTACACGACTTCCAGCCGCGGACGGAGACGTGCGCAAAGTGCCACACCGATCTCGACACGTTTGATCGGTCGGCGTTCGGCGACTACGACGGCAGCGGCGCGATCGACGGCATCCAGACCGAGGTGTCTGGTCTCCTTGAGGTCGTCGTCGACGCATTGCTCACCGACCCGTTGATGAGCTTCGAGGGCGGCACGTTCAACTACGGCGACTCCACAGACGGCAGCATGTCGGGGGCATCTGATGCCCAGAAACGTGCGGCGTTCAACTACTACACAGTGATCGGCGATGCGAGCCTGGGCGTACACAATGCGATCCGCACGGTGCAACTGCTCCAGCGGTCGTACGAAGAAGTGATCGGCTTCTCGGTGCCGGGGGCAGACCTCCGCTGATCGGCGAGCAATGCGTCGGGCGAACGGTGGATCTGGCCCGGTGCAAGTGATCAAATTCAGTCCGGGGACCGGGTTGTCTCCTGGACATGCGATGAGTGGGCGCGTACAGGCGCATCCGCGCACGCGGAGGTTGACATGAACGAGGTAGAGATGAACTCGGTAGCGACCAGGCGACCCAATTGGCTCCGATGGACGTGCTTCGGCGCGTTGACCGTCGCACTCTTCTCCGTGGCGGCGCTCGCGGCCTGGAACGGTACCCAGGACGTCGTGCTACGCGACTCGTTCTCCTCACGCTTTGCGGACCCCGATGGTGGCGAAGTCCACCTCTACCCGTTCTTCGCGCCTACCGACTCGACGTTGAAGGCCAAGCTCACCGTCGACAAGGAAGGCGATGTCGTGCCCGTCTGGCGCGTACTTGACGCAGGCGGACGAAGGGTCGATCTCGGCGACAAGATGACCGACACGAAGATCAAGAACTACGCGTTCGAGGAGGGTGGCGGATACGCGCTGGAGGTCACCGCTCGATCCGGTACGGGGCGCTACACGGTGAACCTCTCCGGCAGTAAGTTCCCGAAGAAGTTCAAGCAGAAGGGCGTCGAGGGGCCCCTTGTCTTCGAGGCGCCGAAGGGGGCGAAGATGACCGCCACCGTCAGCGGCGGCGCGAGCATCACCGGTCTGCAGGGTCCGTTCGGAGCCATCGACATCGGCGGCGGCCAGGTCACGAAGATCAAGAACTTCATCCTGCCGAACAACGGTCGCTACTCCCTGCTCTACGAGGGGACTGCGAAGAAGGCCGAGGTCGCGCTCAAGAACCCCAGGAAGACCGCGTGGGAGCTGGACGCCGTGGAGGAGCTGTCACGCGGCCAGGCCGACCTCGCGCGCGCGGCGTGGGAGGGCTCGGGTCACGCAGACGTGACCGCAGACGCATTCCGCCACTGGGACGAGGACGGCGAGATCCCGACCTCTTGCGCCACGTGCCACTCGAGCTTCGGCTTCCAGGACTTCGTCGGCGCCGACGGCACACCGTCCGAGGTACTTGGTAACCCGACCAACACGACAACGAACCCAGCAAGGCTCGGGTCCACCGTGAACTGCAATGCATGTCACAACTCGACGACTCCTCAACTGGACGTCGCGCAGTTCCCCTCCGGCGAGATCGTGGAGAATCTCGGTCCCGAGGCCGTGTGTATGCAATGCCATCAGGGGCGCGAGTCCACGGTGAGCGTGAACGAGGAGATCGATGACTCCGGCGTGGAGGACGACGACGAGATCAGCTCGGCGATCTCGTTCCAGAACATCCACTACTACGCTGCCGGCGCGTCGCTCTACGGCGGCGAGGCTCGGGGTGCGTACGAGTACGACGCCGAGATCTACAATCGCCGGTTCCTGCACGCATCCACCATCGACAGTTGCCAGGACTGCCACGATCAACACTCGCTCGAGTTGCGGATCGATGCATGCAATGCGTGCCACCCGGGCACGACGGACCACGAGGCGACAGTGGACATCCGTGAGGCGGGCTCGATCCCCGACTACGATGCCGACGGCGACGTCGAGGAGGGCATCTTCTACGAGCTGAGCGGCGTGGCCGGGAAGGTGTACGCCGCGATGCAGCAGTACGCTGCGGCCAACGGCAACCCGATCGTCTACGCCGGCTCTGCGTACCCCTACTACTTCAACGATCTCAACGGGAACGGAGTCGCGGACCCGCGAGAGATTAACTTCGGAAATCGCTATCAGAGCTTCACCGCGCGGCTCCTGCGCGCGGCGTACAACTACCAGTACTGGCAGAAAGACCCCGGGTTGCATGCCCACAACGCCAAGTACGCGATCGAGTTCCTTTACGACTCGGCGTCGAACCTGAACATGCACGACTCGGTGACGGTGCCGGGCTTCGACGAGATGGTGCGCAACGACTTCGGCCACTTCGACAATACGTCTTCCGCGTTCCGATCCTGGGATAGCCGAGGCGGAGTCCCCGCTAGCTGCGCGCGCTGCCATTCGCAGGGAGGGTTCGAGTTCTACGCAGAGTTCGGGATCGATCCGACGACGTCGCATCCCGTCTCCGACGGACTCGCGTGTGAACAATGTCATTCGGCAGACGCGTTCGCCACGCCGTTCCCGGCACGTCGTTACATCGACCAGGTCACGTTCCCGAGCGGCGTACAGATCCGTAATGACGCGGACAACCCCGACGACTCGTTTCTGTGCATGACGTGTCATCAGGGGCGCGCGGCGAAGCAAGATGTCGATGCCGCGATCGAGAGTGGCGATCTCGGACTCCCGAGTATCCACCACCTCATCGCGGGATCGACTCTCTACGGATCGGATGCCGGAGTCGGATACGAGTACGACGAGAACTCGTTCGTGGGCTCGCAGTCGTACGATAGCCGGTGGAACCACACTGGCGGCTCGACGTCCCAGTGCAACTTCTGCCATCTTGACGACCACACGTTCGAGCCGCAACTCACCCCGAACTGCACGGGTTGTCATCCCGAGGCCGACGGGAACATCCACGGCATCCGTCGCAATCGAGAGACCGACTACAACGGCAACGGCGACAACCTCGAGTTCTTGAGCCTCGAGATGAATACGTTCGCGGAGCGCTTGCTCGGCGCGATGGACGACTACTCGGAGCTCGTGATTGGAAGTGAGGTGAGCATCGTGTACGCCTCCGAGTCCCCGAACTTCTTCCGAGATCTCAACGGCAACGGCGTCGCCGATCCAGATGAGATCACGTCTGCAAACGGTTTCGACGAGTACGACGGACCGTTGCTCAAGGCCGCATTCAACTACGAGATGTGGGCGAACGAGCCGGGTTCATGGGCGCACAATACGCACTACATGCTGGCCCTGCTCTTCGACTCGATCGACGACCTGCAACTCGCCGCCGACGCCAACGGAACCCCGTTGCCCATGGACCGTCTGACGACCCCGACGCCCCTGACGCGTCCGGGCGACTCCGACTAACACGGCGCGGCGCCCCTCCCGCGTCCTGCGTCGGATCAGCGATCCACCTGCAGGGCGCGGAGAAGAGGGCCCGTAGACCAGGGCCGTAGACCGCCACGTGGATCGTGCTCGGTCAGGGGCGGCTGGGTCGGGTCTCTGACGAGAGAGCTCGTCGCCCCGCCACAGACCAAGCCCGGAGCGCGTTCTCGTGAATCCGGCCGGAGCCCCGACGCAACCGCCCGGTGCCCGGTGTGCACGATCCCGCACCGCCACGAACGAACGAACACCCGAGCGAAGGCGAGGGGTGCCGACGGAGTCGGCACAAACACAACAACGCGTGCCGACGGAGTCGGCAGCAACACGAGGGACGCGGCGACCACTGACCGAGTTCGGACGGGCGCGACTCCGCGCGTGGCGCATCGCGTCGACCAACCGAGCGCGTGGCGCGCGCAAGTGAGTCGAAGGGAGTGGATTCCGCCTGCGAAACCCGCCCTCGTCACGCGCGTACGTACGAGTCGCAGGCGCGAACCGATGCGGGGCATCGACCACGGATCGCGGCCCCGGTTGAAGCAGCCGGAGGCGCGACCAAAGTCGAACACCCGAGCGAGAGCGAGGGGTGCCGACGGAGTCGGCACAAACACAACACCGGCGTGCCGACGGAGTCGGCACAAACGCAATGACGGAAGTCGCCAGAACCGGCGCGCAAGCGCGCCGCCTCCGGCTACTTCTTCTTCTTCTTCTTCGAGTGCACCTTCGTCTTCATCTTCTCGAAGTCGAATGCCTCGGCTGGCGTCGTCGGGCCCTTGCCGCTGTGACACGTCGCGCACGTATCCTTGTCTGGGTGGACGAGTCCGAGCGGGGCCATCTTCTCGAACGTGAACTTGGCGTCCTTGTCCTTCGCGATTGCGTCTGTCTTGTGCTTGACGTAGAGGCTGCCCGGTCCGTGGCACGATTCGCAGCCGACCTGCCCGAGGTTCTTCTGCGCGTCCTCGTCAGCGCTGCCGTCGTCCGGGAAACCGCCGGGCTTGCCGTAGCCGGTTGTATGGCATTGAAGGCATTTGGCGTCCTTCGAGTAGTCCTTCGCGGGATCGAGTTTCGCCGCCTTCTTCTTGTCGAAGAGCACCTTGTCGTCGGCCTCCGTCGTCGGGCGCAGAGTGTCGATCGCGTGGGCCTTCTTCGTCTTCTTCCAGTAGCGGTGCTGTTTGAAATGGCACTTCTTGCACGTGTTGGAGCCGACGTACTCGGGAGTGGCGGGTTCCTCCTCCTGGGCCGAACTCTCAAAGATCATGAATGGCGTGGCCGCAAGCGCGACCAGGCCGAAACCGGCGACAATCAGAAGACGCATTTCCCAACCTCCAAGTCAGGTGACACAGCACTCGGGTGAGAGGCGCGGTCGGCTCGTCCGGTGCGCCACTCTTGCACGGCAGTCCGAGGAGCGTCGTGCGTCCATAGCGAGGCCATTGTACGATTTCTCCCGCGCCGACGAAACGTCCGGTGGAGCAAAGCAAGTGACCTAGGTCGCCGACTCTGGCATACACTTCTCCAGTCGCTCAGAGCTATGGCGTGCCGATGTGCCAAATCGGAGAGCATGCGCACATTCGATGATGTCGACGTCGTGTGTGCGCGTGGGATCGAATGGCGGAGGTGGGGCTGACCGATGGGCTATTGGACAGTCGGAAGTTGTCGGCTCGCAACGTCTGCGGTTGGCCGCGCCGCCTGCGTGACCGCGGTTCTCCTCGTGTCGCTGTCGGCGCGACCGGCATTCGCCCAGGATGTTCAACCGGAGAAGCCGCGGGAGACGGCGGACGATGTGTCGGCGGACGGTGTGTCGGCAGGGCTGGAAGCCGAGAGCCCCGAGGCAGCCGACGATGAGATCGGCAAGCGCGACGGCACCGACG
>JAJRPF010000042.1 GCA_024280885.1 Planctomycetota bacterium
AGTGTTGCCCCGCATCGGATCGTGACCTCGATGTGGAAGTTGGCGCGTCGCATAGGCGGGTTTCGCAGGCGGATTCCACTCCCTGCACCTCACCGCGACTGTCACGCCGTGAGCGGAGCTCACGACGCGCCACTCGCGGCGTTGTGTTTGTGGTGCCTCCGGCACCACGCTCGCTCGCGCTCGCATGTTCGGCTTCCGTCGCGGCTCCGGCTGCTTCAACCGGGGCCACGCTCGGCGAGTGTTGCCCCGCATCGGATCGTGACCTCGATGTGGAAGTTGGCGCGTCGCATAGGCGGGTTTCGCAGGCGGATTCCACTCCCTGCACCTCACCGCGACTGTCACGCCGTGAGCGGAGCTCACGACGCGCCACTCGCTCTCCCTTCGCACGCCAACCGGGTGCTATCGGGGTGCTGCCCCGCATCGCGACTCAGGCCATACCCGGTCTGCTTTCGCGCCTTTTGAGCCTGCTAGTCGCGCGATCTGCGCCGTTCGTGGCAAGTTGGGCGGGTCGGGGAGCGGTCGGACGTACCGCGGAGAGACCGTTCTCGGCACTGTTCTCTCGGGCCATCGGCAACGCGTACACTCAGTTGGCAGGAAGCCTGCATCACGTGCCGCGCCAGCCCCGACAGAACCTCGCCCCAGACTCTCCCGGTGGCCCGTCGGGCCTTTCTACCGGCGGCGGGGATGCCGTGGCCGTGGGGCCCAAGCGATGGGCTCTGCTCGTGCTCGGCACGGCTTTCACCGCTCTCGGAGCGCTGGGAGCGGTCCTCCCCATCCTGCCGACGACGCCCTTCTTGCTTCTGGCGGCGGCGTGCTTCGCGCGCTCGTCACCCGCGATCTATCGACGTCTGTTATCGAATCGCGTCTTCGGACATCACATACGTCGGTGGCAGCGCGAGCGGACGGTGACGCGCGCCGCGAAGCTGAAGGGTGGAGCCCTTCTGGTCACGACAATGGCTCTCTCGCTCACCCTGCTCTCTGATCCATGGCTGCGCTGGTCGCTCGGCGCAGCCGGGCTCGTCGGGTTGGGCATCCTCGCGTACCTACCCGGCCCGGCTGATGGCGACGTGATCGACCACAGCTCCGAGTAGCCTCGCGCCGCGATCGGCGACCCTTGGCCGACGGTCCCGAGCGAACGAGGCGGCCGCTATCGGATCAGATCGGCCTCGCGGTCGTTCAGCGGCTGCACGGGACGAGCGTTCTTGCCTGTGATCCCGTGCAACTTCGCGATCTGGGCACGGGATGCCTGCACTGGCGTCCGGAGCACGATCCAGTCCACGTTCTCGCTACACGGCGGAGTCGTGAGAGAACCCGAGTAGCGGTACGAGGCGTGGCTCTTCGGCAGGAGGTCGGAAACATCGACCTGGATGTCCGCGTGCTGCTCGGGCGGGCCCTCCACCCCGGGCAGCACTCCCCAGAACTTCGCGAGGAACGGGTTCTCCGCGCCCTCCTCCACCATCACTCCCAGGACCGCAAGTCCGCCGGCCGCATTGGCGTGTACCAGATGGACCTCCATCGGAGCCTGCCGCCCGTCGATCGTGTGCTCGCTCGGCGTGTGAAAGTGGAACTGCTTCAACGCGAAAGTCTCCGCGTCGATGACCATCCGGCTTCCGGGAGCGTAGTTGACCTGCACGGCGTGCCCGTTGTTAACGATCTCGAGCGGCGCGGCGCGGTAGCTCAGTTGCAACGGCGGCCCCGCTTCGGCGGTCGGGTCGCTCAGGTCAATCGGAGACTGGCGCCGACCGGTTCGCGCGAGCTCCCATTCGTCGCTGAGATCCCCCCAATGACTCGGGCCGGTCTCGCCCTCGTAGCTGAAGTGCGGCGCGTGATCGTCTCCCGGCGACTGGTGTTCGGCACTCTTGCAGCCGACAAGCGAGACGAGAACGGTCAGAGCAAGGCACAGGCGGGTGCGGGTCATATTGGGCCCTCACAAGTTGGGTTTGAAGAACGGGAGTCGCTCACAAGAAACTGTCGCGGACACTACGACGCCGCGCTTCCTCATTCGATCAAAGCACCCGAATCGGAGAATCGTCGTCAGTTAGGATCAGGTACGACTGAGACGCCGCGAAGGACCACGCCAGACCCCGCTTTTTCGGCGCGAGACCGCGCGCACGCGCGGTGAGGCGAAGAGAGCGGATTCCGCCTGCGAAACCCGAACTCGCGACGAGCTCACTCACGAGTCGTAGATCCGACCCGACGCGAGGCAACGACCTCCAGGCGCAGCCCCGGTTGAGCAGCCGGAGCCGTGACCAAAGCCGAACATGCGAGCGAAAGCGAGCGGGGTGCCGGAGGCGCCACAAACGCAACAACGCGAGTGGCGCGTCGTGAGCTTCGCTCGCGGCGTGACACTCGCGGTGAGGCGAAGAGAGCGGATTCCGCCTGCGAAACCCGAACTCGCGACGAGCTCACTCACGAGTCGTGGATCCGACCCGACGCGAGGCAACGATCTCCGAGCGCGGGCCCGGTTGAGCAGCCGGAGCCGCGACCGAAGCCGAACATGCGAGTGAAAGCGAGCGGGGAGCCGGAGGCGACCCCAACGCAACACAGCCCGCCATCGTCGCGCTCCGCGCGACGCGGACGGGCTACGCCACGCGGCAGAGCACCACGTTGAGGTAGCGGCCCTCTTGTGTGTCAGCGGCCACCGGGTGATCGGGAGGGGCGCCGTTGACTTCGAGGAAGCTGACGTGGCGGCCAGCTCGGTGGGCGGCACGGGAGAGCGCTTCCAGGAAGGCGGATTCGTCCACGAGGCCCGTGCACGAGCACGAGAGCACCAGGCCGTCCGGCGGGGCCTTCTCGAAGACGAGTCGGTTGAGATCGGTGTAGTAGCCCAGTGCCCGACCGACCTCGCTGCGCTGGTGCGCCTGCTTGGCCGGGTCCACGATCATCAGCCCGTATGCGCCCTGTGTCGTCGTACGCAGGACCTCGAATGCGTCCTTGTGCACGAACGTGACGTCGTCGCCCAGGCCGTTCCTCTCGGCGTTCTGCCGGCCCGCTGCGACGGCTGCCTCGTCGAGATCGACGGCGACAACCTGGCTCGCCTTGCCGCGCGCCGCGTTGAGCGCGAAGCCGCCCGTGTAGCAGAAGAGATCCAGGACGCGCTTGCCCTTGGCGAGTTGGCGGATACGCAGCCGAGAGTCGCGCTGATCGAGGAAGAAGCCGGTCTTGTGGCCGGCGGCGCAATCGACATCGAACGTCAGGCCGTGTTCGTGAATGCGGGTACGCGCATCGCGCCCGGCGCCACCCGGGATCGGGAAGCCCTCGATCTTGGCGAGCTTCGGCTCGGCGGTGACGTGGACACACCGCGTCCCGAGCGCCTTCGTGAGAGCATCGCGAATGACCGGGAAGTTCCGATAGATGCCGAGGCTCGACACCTGGCAGCTCAGAACGTCGCCATAGAGGTCCACGATCAGCCCCGGAAGGCGGTCGCCCTCGGCGTGAATGATCCGACACGCATCGGTCACGCGGTCGATTGCAAGCACCTCGCGCCGTAGCCGTAGCGCGCGCAGCGCCGTATCCTCGAACCAGGCGTCGTCGATCGCGGGTTCCTCGTCGCGCGTCAGTATCCGGAGCGCGATCTCGCTCTTCGGGTTCCAGAACGCCTGCCCGATGAAGCGGCCGTCGCGATCGATGACCCGGACAACCGTGCCGGCCTCGACGCCGCGTGCGTTGCGATCGACCATCTTGCGGAAGATTGCGGCGCCGCGCGGCGGGCTGCGGAGCTTGATCGTGGGAGGTGCGCGCATCGGACTATGGTGCCGTGTGGGGAGAGACCGCGGGAGCGGCGAATGTCAGCTCGAACGCGCGCGGCCGCCCGTTCCGAACAACGCGGATCAGCGTGGTCGTCCCGAACGGCATGCGATCGAGCGTGTAACGCAGGTCGGTCATGTCCGTGATCGGCGTCGCGCCGATGAATTTCAGCACGTCGCCGACCTCGATCCCCGCTCGCTCCGCGTTGCCGCCCTCCACGACGGCCTCGACCACGAAACCCTCGGGGCGCGGCTGGCCACCCAGTTGAACGCCCATGCGCGAGGGCGGGTCGGTCGCGATCGGCACGAGCTGAATGACCACGTCGCCGAGCTCGGGCGTCGAGGCGTCCTCGGCAGGGCCATCTCTGTCTTCGGTGCGTAGCACGACGACCAATCGGTTGGAGTCGGGTAGCCGCCGCGTGACGCGATCCGGGATGCCGTTGAAGCCTTGGATATGCATCGAACCGGCGATCACCAGCATCCGCGCGCCGGGCCCGGCGGCGGCGAGCGCGTCCGCCGCGGTCTCGGCCATGGTCTCGTCCCAGACTGTCATCGCCTCGTACATGGCCTCGATGCGCTCTGCTGGCATCGGATGGGCATCGCTCTGGAAGAAGGGCATCAGGCGGGCGCGGTGGCCGGCGACATCGAGCTGGATCTCGTCGGCGATCTGCGAACGCTGCTCCGGGGTCAGCGAGTCGAGCCCCTCGCGCCCGACCTGCCGGGAGATGTCCTTCTCGACGTTGAGCGCGACGATACGCACGCCGTTGTCGCGGCAATAGCGCCACAGCGGCGCATAGAACGTGTGGTCGTACTGCCACCGTGTGAAGTACTCGGTGCGGCGGAGCATCTCGATCTCGTTGATCCGCCCGGCGACGTAATCATCGAGGTGTGCCTGGAAGGGACGCTGAAACATCTCCATTCCAAGAAGCGCGGGGACACCATTGACCCGGGCCGACTCCGCGACCGCCCGCAGCAGTTCGAGTTGATGCACGTGATGCGCTACGTCGTCGTGAAACTCCGCGGCATAGACGATGTCCACGGAACGGGCGGCCACGAGATCGTCCAGCGGGCCGGTGCGGGTAGTGGATCGGCAACCGGTCGCGGCGGCGATCGCGAGGAGGCCGCACGCGAGGAGCGAGGCAGGGCGAGTACGCATCGAGGCACTCTGGCCCACTCCAGGCGTCGCCACTCGTGAATTCCGCGCTCGTTGACACCGCGGCGAGGGCGTGTAGCGTCGAAACTTGGTCGGGGGATCCCAGATCAAGGAGACGACCACGGATGAGCAAGACACGACTCATGGCCGCGGTACTCGTGGCGACGCTGGGGGCGGCGCTCGCACACGACACTGCAGAGGCTTGTGACCGCGCCGAGGAGTATCGCGCCCGACGCGCGGCAATTGCCCAATTGGAAGACAGAGAGGCGCCCGAACTCGCACGCGCGCACTATATGCTCGGCCTGTGGGCCGACGAGAACGGCCTGCAAGCCGACGCTCGCTCGTCGTTCCAGAAGGCGCTCGAATACGACACGGATCACGAGGGCGCCCGCGGCGAGTTGGGGCAGGTTCGCCACGGCGACCGCTGGCTCTCGCACACGGAATCGATGGAGGCCAAGGGCCTCGTCCTGCGAAGCGGCACCTGGATCCTGCGCGAGGAAGCCGCGATCTTGGATCTGCCGAAGGAGCAGCGCGAGTTGCGCCGACAGGGACAGGCGAAGGTGCGCAAGCTACTCGGCATGTATGCGAAGGGCACCGAGCGCGCCCGGAAGTTTGCCCGAGCGTCGCTCGACACTGTGGCCGACGAGCACAAACTCGAGCCGATGGCGTTTGCGCTGCGCTCGCGCAACGAGGCGGTGCGCACGTTGGCGGCTGAAGAACTCGGCAAGCTCAACAATCGGCGCTCGTTGCGACCGCTTCTCCATCGCGCAGTCTTCGACCCGTCCGAGGGTGTCCGCCACGCGGCCATCGACGCGGCCAAGTCGATCGGCGACGCGAACTTGATTGCACCGCTCGTCGGGGCGCTCGGCTCCGACGACGGCAAGGTCCGCATGAACGCGGCGCGCGCGATCGCACGCGCTGGCGATCCACGCGGCGTGCGCTACCTCGTCTACCGCTTCGAGGCCCGCGGCGGCGGCGGTGGGCGCGCGTACTCGATGTTCGCGAACCAGTTGACGTTCATTCAGGACTTCGACGTCGAGGTTGCCCAGACGGCGTTCATCGCCGACCCGATCCCTGGAGTCATCCAGGAAGGCGTCGTCCTGGACGTGAAGGTCGTTGCCACGCAACAGACCAGCTACTTCGTCGAGCGCGAGATCGTGCACGGCGCCCTGCAACGCCTGACGGGTGCGAACGACGTCGAGAACAAGGACGGCGCCTGGGCCGCCTGGTTCAAGGAGCACGGCGACGAGTTGACCGCAGCCCGGTAACGGCGCGGTTGCGATCAGCGCGGGGCGATGCCGTTGAGGTGTCGCCCCGTGTTCGTGGACAGAGACAGCTCGGCGCAGAGCGTTCAGACCGGGTCGGCCTTTGGGCCTTATAGCCTCAACGCCTCCGTCACGGCCTGACCACCCCATTCGACCGTTGAGGCTATGAGGCCCAAAGGCCGACCCGGTCTTGGAGGAGGCGAGGGGCGACTATTCGACACGGTTCCGATGGGAGCCGCGTCAATCGCGATCGACCGCTCTCAATCGCGAACGTTCGCGATTTCGCCGGTGAAGACCTCGACGGCCGGGCCGGTCATGTAGACCGGGTCGTTCGCGCCGCCCGCCCAATCGATGCGGAGGTCACCGCCGGTCAGGTGGACCGTGACGGCGTTGTCCAGTAGACCGTTCAGTTGCCCGGCGACGGCCACCGCGCAGGCGCCTGTGCCGCAGGCGAACGTCTCGCCCGAACCGCGCTCCCACGTGCGCTGGATGACCTCGTCGCGCGCCACGACCTGCACGAATTCGACGTTCGTGCGGTTTGGGAAGATCGGTAGTTCCTCGATCGCCCGCCCCCAACGCTCTACGGCGTGCGCCGCGACGTCCGCGACGAACGTGACGCAATGCGGATTGCCCATCGAGAGGCACGTGACGATCAGGCTGTGATCCTGGACGAAGAGTTGCTCGCCGACCGCGTCGCCCTCTGGTCCCTCCATCGGGATCTCCGCGCGCTCGAGAACGGGCGGCCCCATGTCCACGCGCACACCGACGAGCTCGCCGTCCTCGACGACGAGATCGCAGGTCTTGATCCCGGCATCGGTCTCGACGTGGATCGTCGGCGCGACCACCGCCAAGTGCTCGTGAGCGTAGCGCGCGACACAGCGAACGCCGTTGCCGCACATCTCTCCGCGACTCCCGTCGGCGTTGTACATCTCCATGCGCACGTCGGCGATGTCGGACCGGCAGATGAGGATCAGCCCGTCGCTGCCCACGCCGAAACGCCGGTCACTGACGCGCCGTGCGAGAGCCGACGCATCGTCGACCGTCTCCTCGAAGCAATCGACGTACACGTAGTCGTTGCCGAGGCCTTCCATCTTGGTGAAGCGCATGGCCGGGAGCGTAGCGACCCCGCATCACACGTCGCTGAAATGACGACGCGAATTCGCCTTCACAGCGCGCCACGTCAGAGCAGCCGCTTCCAGTCGCCCGGCGCCGGGCCGGTGGCACCGAGAATGCCGTGCTCGTGGAACCAGCTCTGGAGCGCGGCGATGCGGTCGGTGTCGCCGTGCACGAGGAAGATGCCCTCGGGGGTCTTCTCGAGCGACTGCGCGTAGCGGAGCAAGCCGTTACGGTCGGCGTGGGCGGAGAGTCCGTTGATCTTGCGGATCTCGGCTTCGATGCGGACCTTCTGGCCGTAGATCTTCACATCGCGGCGCTTCTCGAGGATGCGGCGGCCCATCGTGTTCATCGCCTGGTACCCCACGAAGAGCACGATGCTGCGGGGGTCGGTCGCGTGGTTCTTCAGGTGGTGGAGGATGCGGCCCGCCTCGCACATCCCGGACGCGGAGATGATCACCGCGGAGCCGTCGAGGTGATTGAGCGCCTTGCTCTCGTCGGCGCCCCCGACAAACGACGTCCGCGCGCTCCTGAAGAGCGGGCCGCAGCACGTGAGGAACTCGTGCGCCTCCTTGTCGTAGAGGTCGCGATGCCTGCGAAAGACCTCCGTCGCGCGCGTGGCCATCGGGCTGTCCACGTAGATCGGGATATCCGGGATCCGCCGGTCGTAGCGCAACTTGTGCAGCAGATAGAGCACGAGCTGCGTGCGGCCGACCGCGAACGCCGGGATGATCAGCTTCCCCCCGCGCTTGACGGCCGTGTTGACCGCGTCCTCGAGCTTCGCCAGCAGGTCGCCTGTGTCCTCGTGATCGCGATTGCCGTACGTGGACTCGGTCATGTACCAGTCCACGGATCCGAGCGGCTCCGGGTCGCGCAAGATCGGCACGTCGCGGCGTCCGAGATCCCCCGTGAAGCCGACCGTCGTCTCGCGCCCGTCCGCCCGGAACGTCAGGTGAACGGCGGCGGACCCGAGGATGTGGCCGGCATCGACGAAGCGCGCCTCGACGCCATCGAACGCCTCGAATGACGTCCCATACGGCACGCCCTTCACGAGCTGGAGTGCGCGCTTCGCGTCCGCCGTCGTGAAGAGCGGTTCCTTCGGCTTGCCGCGCCCGTGGTTGCGACGGTTGACGCGATCGGTATCCGACTCCTGGATGTGCGCCGCGTCGAGCAACATGATCGGGAGGAGATCGGCCGTGCCCTCCGTGCACCACACGGGACCGCGGAAACCGCGCTTCACCAAATTGGGCAGCGAGCCACAGTGGTCGATGTGCCCGTGGCTCAGGATCACGGCGCGCACCCGCGCGGGGTCCACGGGAAGGTCGCGGTTCCAGGCCTCGGCCTCGGCACGATGGCCCTGATACATCCCGCACTCGAGGACCAGATCGCCCTTCGGTGTGCGAAAGCGGTGCAGCGAACCTGTCGTCGTCTGCGCGGCGCCCAGGAAGCGCAGCGTGACGAGGCCCTTCTCGTCCGGCAACTCGATCGGGATGTTCCGCGGAACGCGCCCCGTGGTGTTCTTGTGTGGGTCGCTCTGCTTCCGCTTCGACATGCTCAACCCCTCGCCTTCTCCGTGGTGCGAAAGTGCAACTTGGCGATGTCGCGCAGCCCGTCGAGCCCGCCCGAGCGGTAGATCCGCCTTGCCGCAACGTCGACCAGTTTGCCGGCACCTTTCGGCAATTTCTCGCCAACGTCGAATCCCAATCGCTCGAGGTCGCGCAGGAAGCGCGCGCGGGCGACGATCGACGCCGCCGCCACGGCGGGATGCGACTCGGCGCGCACGCGCTGGTCGAGCTTCAGCGTCCGACCGCGCTCCATCAGTGCATTCAGAATGAGCCGCTCGTTCGCGAACTTATCCGAGAGCGCGCGCCCGCATTCGTGCTCCTCGAGTACGTCCTCGATGGCCCGCGCGTGGGCCCACGCAAGGAGTCGGTTCAGGTTGTTGCCGAATTTCGCGTGCAACTCATTGTATCGACGGGGCCCGATCGAGACGACCGCGACGCGATCCCCGTAGCCGGTCTGGATCACCTCCGCGATCTCGAGTGCGGCCTTGTCGCTGACCGTCTTGCTGTCGCGGACCCCGAGCGTACGCAACACCTCGACGTCCTCGGGACGCAGGAGAACAGCCGCGACGACGAGCGGGCCGAAGTAGTCCCCCTTCCCGGATTCGTCGGTCCCAATGATGGGCTCAGCGACGGCGTCGCACGCGGCGACCGCCGCGCTGGCACTGCCGTCGCCACCGCCGCCGAGATACGTGGCCGCGAAATCGAGCGCGCCCTTCCCCTGCACGACCAACTTCCCGCTCGTGTAGACGGAGACGGACACGCTGGGCCCGCGGGCGGAATAGCGCGTGTGCTGCTGCTCCCGGAAGTCGAAGCCCGCAGACTCCAACGCGGCGCGAAGAGCATCGCCCTCGGCGGCTGTGATCTTCCGCACGACATTGTCGGACATCAGGACAAGGCTATCGGATCTACGCCGGGGGTCTCGGTGGCGATGCCGACGGCGGTGGCGGCCACGCCGCCGGCTTCGACGAGCGCAGCCTGAACGCGCAACCTCAGCGCGTCGATCTCCTCCGAGTTCAGATCGGGAGGGATCTCGATCGGATCGCCGAAGCGCACGGCGACTCGCGAGAACGGCAACGGCACGACGAAGCGATCCCATGAGCGCAGCCGTTTCGCCCAACGCGCCTCGAACGCGACCGGAATGAGCGGTACTCCCGCGCGCATGGCCGCGACGACGCAGCCCGCCTGCACGCTCATCCGCGGGCCACGCGGACCATCCGGGGTGAACGCGACGTGCGCCCCTTCCTTCAGAACACGCGTCGTCTCGTGCAGCGCCTTGCGCCCGCCGCGCGACGAGGAGCCACGGATCGGCGTGAAACCCATCTTCGCGACCGTACTGGCGATCAGCTCGCCGTCACCGTGCATCGAGATGAGCACGTGCAGCCCCTCGCCCGCCTGTGTCGCGGCGCCGAGCAGGATGCGCGAGTGCCACATGATCCAGACGGCGCCTCCGGGGACGGCAGCGCGGCGCTGCCTCACGGCGTGCGCGGGCTGTTCGTCGATCCGCCACGTCAAGCGCAATGCGCGAATCAGAAGGGAGCCGAAGACGCTCGCCAGGAGCTGCTTCCAGCGCATCAGCTGTCGAAGAACTCGCGATGAAGACAGAGCACGGCCCGGCTCTCGTCGGCGTGATCGACGAGCAGCGAGACGTTGACGCGCGAGGCCCCCACCGAGACGACGCGCACCGGGATCTCCTCGCGCCGCAGCGTGGCGAAGACGCGCTCCAGCACGTCCGGAACGTCCCGCAATCCCTCGCCCACGAGGCACAGGATCGCCTTCTGCGGCTCGACGCGCACCTCGGCAAACTCACGCAGCTCGTCGGCCGCAGCCGCCAGTTGGCCGTCGTCGTCTGTGGTGAGCGAGACCGAGACCTCTGATGTCGAGATCATGTCGATCACGACACGATGGCGTTCGAAGACCGCAAAGAGTCGCGCCATGAACCCGTGCTGGAGCAGCATCCGCAGCGACGTGACGTGTACCAGCGTGATGTTCGCCTTCGAGGCAATCGCCCGCACGCCGCCGCGGGCACCGGCACCGGCGAGGATCAGCGTGCCGGCGGCGTCAGGGCGATACGTGTTCAGCACACGGATGGGGATGCTCTGGCGCACGGCCGGATGAATGGTCGCCGGGTGGATCACCTTGGCGCCGTAGTACGCGAGTTCCGCGGCCTCCTTGAAGCTCATCCGCTCAAGCGTGCGGGACTCCGGCACGATGCGTGGATCCGCGCTCATCACGCCGTCGACGTCGGTCCAGATCTCGATCTCGTCCGCGCCGAGAGCCGCGCCGAAGATCGACGCCGAGTAGTCGGAACCGCCGCGCCCGAGAGTCGTGATGAACCCGGCTTCGTCGCGGGCGACGAAGCCTGTCACGACCGGGACAACGTCCTCGAACGCCTGCGCGGCGAATTCTGCTGGGATGCGCTCATAGCTCTCGGCCAGGACCTCGGCGCCGCCATACGTGCTGTCGGTCAGAAGACCGAGATCGTAGCTCCGAACCGGGCGGGCAGGCACTCCGGACGCGTCGAGCGCCGCCGCCACGATCCGGATCGAACAGCGCTCTCCGAAGCTCATCATGCGGTCGAGCGAGCGCGGCGTGAGGTCGCCTACCAGCGTGATGCCCTTCAAGAGTGACGAGAGCTCGTCGACCTCGTCCTCGAGCAGGTCGTCGGGAAGCCCAAGCTCGGCGATCAGGCTCGCCAGTCGCTCGCGCAGAGCGCCGCCGTCGAGATCGGTGTCGGTATCGCCAGCGACGGCGCTCTTCGCCAACTGGATCAGTGTGTTGGTGACACCCGCTTGCGCCGAGACGACGACGACCGGTCGCCGCGGCAGGCGGCCGCGGACGATCTCGACGACCTGCCGGATGCGCTCGGCGTCGCCGACGGACGTTCCACCGAACTTCATGATGATCATGGCGGAGCCGATGCTCCGCGCGCGCGGGGCGCCGCGCCAAAGGGAAAGGGTTCACGCAAGAATAAGTTCCAGGGACCGAGGGCGAGCGAGGCGGTGCAGGGCAAGGCGCATCGACGACGCGACTCATCGCGGAGCCGAGTCGGGGAGGAGAGGCAACGCAGTCCTGCGCCGCCGCAGCCGACCGAATCCCGGAAGTTATTCTCGCGTGGGCCCAATGCGAGACCGAGCGCGACGCACTTCACTGCAAACCCAGCAGTGGACCGGCTACGATGAGGGGTCCGGAGGCCAATTGATGAGCGAACCAACCCGCGAAGACCTGATCTACGATTGGAATCTCGAGGAGGCGCCGCCGCGTCCCACGCACAAGGCGACGTTCGATGATGAGAGCCTGCGCGACGGATTGCAGTCGCCGTCGGTGAAGAATCCGAGCATCGACGAGAAGATCGAGATCCTGCATCGGATCCACGCTCTGGGGATCGATTCGGTCAATCTCGGCCTGCCCGGCGCTGGCGCACACGCCGTCCGCGACGTCACCGCTCTGGCGAACGAGATCGTCAGCCAGAAGATGGACATCGACCCGAACTGCGCCGCGCGCACACTCGAAGCCGACATCCGCCCGGTCGCCGAGATCCAACAGGCCACGGGCCTCTCGATCGAGTCCGCCGTGTTCCTCGGCTGCTCTCAGATCCGTCTTCTGGTCGAGGACTGGGACGTCAAGAAGCTGCTCAAACTGACGATCGACGCCGTCGAGTTCGCGAAGAAGCACGAGTTGCGCGTCATGTACGTCACCGAGGACACGACGCGCACCCACCCGAAGATCGTGGACCAGCTCTATCGCGCGGCCATCGACCACGGCGCCGACCGCGTCGTGGTCTGCGACACGGTCGGGCACGCAACGCCGCATGGCGTCACCCGGCTGATCCGCCATGTGAAGGCGATCATCAACGCGACGAACCCGGCCGTGAAGCTGGACTGGCACGGCCACCGCGACCGTGGGCTCGACGTCATCAACGCGATCGCGGCGTACGAGGCGGGGGCGGATCGCTTGCACGGCGCGGCGATCGGCATCGGCGAGCGGGCGGGCAACTGCCCCATGGACACGCTCCTCGTCAACATGAAGCTGCTCGGCTACATCGACAACGACCTCACCGGGCTCATGAACTACGTCGAAACGGTGTCGAAGTACACCGAGGTGCCGATCCCTTCGAACTACCCGGTCGTTGGTGCCGACGCCTTCGAGACCGCGACGGGCGTGCACGCCGCCGCGGTGATCAAGGCCCTCGAGCGCGGCGACTCATGGCTGGCAAACCGCGTCTACTCGGGCGTCCCGGCCGACGAATTCGGGCTGGAGCAGAAGATCACGGTCGGCCCGATGAGCGGACGCTCAAATTGCGTCTACTGGCTGAAGCGCAACGGCTACGACGTCACCGACGCGAACGTCGCCGCGCTCTTCGGGGCCGCCAAGACCAGTAATCGCGTCCTCTCGGACGTCGAGGTCAAGGCCGCTCTCTCCGGAGTCGGCGTCGGAGCCTGACGACTGTTCTCAACGTGATTGCGCGAGCCGCACCGGGATCGCTTGAGCCGCGTTGGTCGAGCCCGAGGGACTCGAGCGCGTGAGAATCGAGAACGCCCCCTGTCGACAATGAGCCGACAGGAGGCGTTCGCACGCGGTCGTCGCCAGTCGATCCGGGCCAGTCGATCTCGTCGGCTGCTCGGCTACTCCGCTACTCGGAGTCGCGGGTCGCCGCCCCGACGGGTGCAGCCAGCTCTTCTGTCGCCAGCGCCGCATGACCGTTGTGCTCCCGCCAGATCCGCGAACGAATGCAATTCGGGCACTTGTGATAGGTCTCGGCCTGGCGCCGCTCGCAGATATCGCGCGAGATCAGGTGCGTGATCAGTCCCGGCACCTCGGTCGCACGTTGCGGGCAGAGAATGTAGTACTCCATCGAGCGCCTCCAAGCCGACCATGCGCGTGTTCGCACGGCCATCGGGCATGTCGGATTCTTACCGCGAACCGGGAGTACGCACAAGACCTCGCGACGAGTTTTTGCGCTGAAATTGACGAGAATGGCACCCAATTGGCACGAAACAGGCTCAATCAGGGGTAGACGACAAAACTCCGATCCATCCTCCCGGATGGCGGAATTACGACAATCTCGGGCGAGGGGAGCCGCCGAAAGACCGCATCACGCGACTCCAGCCGGATGAGCGCTCGGCCGGGCGGAAGGCCTATCAGATGATATCCGCCGTCTGAATCTGTGAGCGCATATCGGCCCCACGCCTGGGCGATCGTGCCGTCTGCCGCCAGCGGACGGACTGTGACGGCCAACCCCTGTGCAGATCCACCGTCAGCCCGGATCACGTTGCCCTTCATCTCCGGACCGACGCCGATCTCAGGGACTACCAGATCGAGGGTCAGGCGGCGCGCGCCCGCCGGAATCTCGATCTCAGTCGTAGCGCCGGTGCCGAGCACGTCAAGCCGCCAACGACCGACCGACAACCCCTCGACGATCGAAATCGGATCGGCAACGGTGATTGCTCGACGGTCCACGACCGGAACCCCCTCTTCAACGCGGCTGAGGAGCAGGTTGCGCGGACCCGAGGAGGGATCAGCCAGGCTCACCATGAGCCGCGCCGGGCCGAGAGGAGGTCGCGCGACGAGCGTGATCGGCAGCGCCGGAGGGACAGGCACGCGCACGATCGAGACCGGACGCCCCGGCGCGCGCAATGCGAAGATGTAGCTGGCCGGGTTGAGTGGCTCGCTCTCGAAGCGCCCCTCGTCATCGGCATTCGCGTCGGCGCCATGCATGCGCTCGACGACCCCGTCGAGCGAGACACGGTAAATGGCGATCCGCGCATGCTGCGGGCGCTTGAGGCCGGTGACGGTGCCCGAAACGGCCAGGGGCCCCGTCACTTTGAGGGGCTTCGGACCGGCACAGGCGCCGAGTAACAACAGTCCGACCGGGATGAGACCGAGGCCGGTGGTCCGCAAGGCGGGAGACGTCTTCACGGGTGGATCCTCCTCAGGAACTCGATCGCCGCCTCGGCGATCAGCGGTGCGCGGTGCGAGTCGCGAGACAACTCGACTCCGACGAGCCCGTCGTAGCCGGTCCTTGCCAATGCTGCCAACACTGGAGGAAGGTCAAGCGTGCCCTCGCCGAAGGGAAGGTGCAGGTGCTCGCCCTCGCGCATGTCCTCGACCTGCACGTCGGCCAAGTCGCGCGCATACGCCTCGGTCAGCTGCGCCACGTCGCCCTCGCGATTGCAATGCACGTGGCCGACGTCGAGAGCCAAGCGAAGAGCCGGATGCGCCGCAGCATCGCGCAGCGCCGCCCAGCCCGCAAGCGTCTCGACATGCATTCCGGGCTCTGGCTCGAACGCCGCAACCATCCCGCGCTCGTGCGCTGCGTCCGCGATGCGGCGCGCACCATCGGCCAGGCGTTCGTCGAGCACGCCCGCGGCCTCCGGAGCTGGCGGGTTGCCACTCCAAAAAGCGAGCACTCCCGCGCCGAGGTCACGGCCGATATCCAGACAGCGGATCAAGAAGCCCAGCCGCCGATCGCGGCCTTCCGGATCCGGATCGAGGAGTGTCGGCTGATGCTTGCGCCGCGCGTCGAGCACGAAGCGCGCGCCCGTCTGGATGCAGATGTCCAGCCCACGTCGATCGAGATGCGCCGCCACACGGTCGATCTCTGCGGGCGTCGCCAGGAACGGATCGAGGTGCGGAACATCCGGCGTGAGCGCCAACCCCGCGTAGCCGAGATCCGCCACCAGATCGATCGCATCCGCGAGCCGATGGTGCGCGAGTCCGTTGGTGTTGTAGGCAAAGCGCAGAGCAGTCATCGGCGCCGATTGTAGAGTCCCCGGCAGAAGGCTCCGCACTCCCGGCGAGGGCATGCCGACAGGCTTTCGAGAATCGACGCGCCGCGACGTGCAGCCCGACTCGTCTGCCCCGCTGATAGCCTCTCGCCATGCCCGACACGATCGTCTCCTTTGTCCCCGGTCCGGCTCACGTTCGACGCCCGGTGCTCGACGCGATGGCCGTCCCGCCGTTGCCACACCGCTCACCCGAGATGCGCGCCGTCGTCCGACGCGTGCAGGCTGGGCTCGCGGAGATCCTGCCGACGCGAGCTGCGGTCTTTCCGGTGCTGGCGTCAGGGACGATGGCACTCGAAGCGGCGTTGCGCGGAATGGTGCGTTCGCGAGCGCTCGTGATCTCTGGCGGAGCGTTCGGCGAGCGCCTCGTGCGGGTCTGTGCTGGGACTGGGCTGGCGGTTGAGGCGCTCGCGGTGCCATCGGGATGGCCCATTGACCCGGACGTCCTCGACCGCGCGCTGGCCGCCGGTCAATTCGACACGGTGGCGATCGTCCACTGCGAGACGCAGACCGGCGCGCTGACCGACCTCAACAGCATCGGCGCGGTCATCCGGGCGCACGCCGGCGTCGCTCTGATCGTGGATGCGATCGCGTCATTCGGCGGCGTCGAGATCCCCTTCGACGAGCTCGCGCCGGAAACCGTGCTGGTCAGCGTGTCGAGCAAGGCGCTCGCATGCCCGCCGGGCGTGGCGATCATGGCCGTGAGCGAAGGTGCGGCCGAGCGCACGCGGTCGGCGACCGGGGATGGGTATGCGCTGCGACTGGAGACCCTGGTCGAGCGCGCGCGCGGCGGCCAGACACCACAGACACCTTCGACCCCACTGCTGCACGCGCTCGACGCTCAGCTTCCCTCCATCGTCGCGGAGGGGATGCCGACGCGCGCCGCCCGGCACGCGAAGATGGCAGCGCTGGTACACGCGTGGGCGCACGGTCGCTTCGACGTGCTGGCCCGCGAGGATGCGCGGAGCCCGACGGTGACCACGCTGGAGAACACGCTCGGGGTGGACGTGCCAGCGCTCCTGGAAGCGGTGGAGCGTCGCGGGTATCGGATCGCGAACGGTTACGGCGAGTTGCGGAACGCGACGTTCCGGATCGGTCACATGGGGGATGTGACGGTGGCGCAGACGCGGGGGTTGTTGGATGCGATGGATGAGGCCTTGGAGGAGGTCTGAGGGAGGGATGGGGTGGGGATGAGGTTGCGGGGATTGGGATTGGGATGGATGAGATCTGGGTGGATCGCGACTCGTCGAGGGGTCGAAACACCGTGCCAGGCTCAATTTCTTCGCGCGGCCACGCGACCGGACGAGGGCGAGTCTCGTCAGCGCGCGCAAGAATTGAGCCAGGCACGCGAGTTCGACGCCGCGCTCCCCGTCGGTTTATCGGGGGGAATTGGCGGTGGGAAAGCGAGGACGCAGGACCGCCCACCCTCTCGACGGCGACCGAAACGAGAGCGAGTGGCGGGGCGTGTGCGTAGCACTCGCCGTGACAGTCGCGGTGAGGCTGACAGAGTGGATTCCGCCTGCGAAACCAGAACTCGCGACGGGGGTATTCAGACGACGAGGTCTCGCTCCGATGCGCGGCCACGAACTCCGAGCGCAGACCCGGTTGAAGCAGCCGGAGCCGCGACCGAAGCCGAACATGCGAGCGCGAGCGAGCGTGGCGCCGGAGGCGACACAAACGCAACAAGGAGCACCGCGAGTGGCGGGGCGTGTGCGCAGCACAAACCGTGACACTCGCGGTGAGGCGTAGGGAGCGGAATCCGCCTGCGAAACCCGCCCTCGCGTTGCGCGCACTCACACGTCGCGGGTCCGATCCGATGCGAGGCAACGAACACCAATCGCACCCCCGGTTGAAGCAGCCGGAGCCGCGACGGAAGCCGAACATGCGAGCGAGAGCGAGCGTGGCGACGGAGTCGCCACAAACGCAACAAGAGTAGGCCCGCCGAGTGCTCCGCACTCGCCGCGCCTACTCCTTCGGCGGGACCTTACCCATGCTCGCCGACTCTTTCTGCCACTTGTGCAGCTCAGCGACTTCGGGGCGCAGGAACTCCTCGACCTGCCCCTCGGTCACGATGCCGAGGTCGGGCTCGATCCACTCTTCGACGACTTGGAAGGCCTCGCGGTAGAGCGGCTTCGCCTCCTGATAGTGCGGGATCGCGTCCTGCACGCCGTTGCCGGCCTTGCCGGCAGCTTCACCCGCCTCGCGGTGGGAGCGAGCGGTCGCGATGAGCGCGCGGGCTTCGGTGAACGCCGCCTGCATCTTCGTCATCTGGGCCGCGGTGAGAGGCGCGACGATCGGGCCGGTCGGTTGGGTCGGCTGCGCGGGCTGCACTGTCGGCGCCGGTGCGGACGAACCTGAATCGCATGCAGTGAGCGTGATCGAGGCTGCGGCGACGAGCGCCAGGCCGAGGGTGCGAACGAGCGTCATGACGGGAGATCCTCTCGGGCGGGCCGGGGGCACTTTCGGCGCTCCGGCTGGGTGAAGCCGCGCATGGTAGGGGTTCACCGACCCACAATCCCTGGAATCGACCGGCTGCCACGGCGGCGCCCCGGGTGACGGACGTCGCGCGCCGATTCACCGGACAAGCCCGTTCAAGCCCGTTCCCGAGCCATCCACGCACCCGCTACGTGCTGCTCAGCGCCCCCGCTGCCAGGTTGCCAGGGCCTCGGCGATCACGTCTCCGGCGCACCGGCTCATGGTGCGGCCGAGCCCAGCCGCGCTCGCGCCCGGAAGGTCGTGCTCCGCCGTGTACACGCCAGCGTGCAACATCTCACTCGACTCCGTCCGGGCTACGTCCAGGCGCAGTTTCAGTCTGGCCCGCCACGGCCCCTCGGCGGTGCGCAGCAGATCGCACTCGAGCACGGTGCCATCGAGGATCAGATCACCCTCGAACCCTGATGTCGCCGGCCCGACGACCGTGAACAGGCGGGAGTCCGCCAACGCTTCGCGCACGACGTCGGTCAACGCGTCCTGTGGGTCCTCTAGCCAGCGATCGAATTCCAGATACGTCTTCGTACCATCGAGTTCGACTCGCAGAACGCGGGCCTCGTAGCGCTGGCGCGCTTCGAAGGAGCGAACCGCCAGCGACGGGAGCTGCTCGGCAACGGCGACCGGTTCCGGATGGATGAGATCGATCGCGTGCCGGGCAATCACCGGCGGCTCGCCACCCAATCCGAGGCAACCTGAGGTGAAGAGCGCCGCAGCGAGCGCGAAGACGGAGAGTACGGGATGTCGCAGCACGTCAGTTCTCCTTCGACCCGCGTCCGCGGATCAATGCGCCCGGATCTTCATCGAGCGACCGCGCGAGCCGGTCGATGGAGCGGCTGGCGCGCCCAAATTGGAGCATCGCGCGTTGGAGATCGGACCGCATTCGAGCGATGTCGGCCGCGCCGTCGCCCACCTCTCCGGCCGCGAGGCGCAGCGACTCCGTCGTCCCCGCCAGGTCGCTCTTCTGCAATTCCAAGTCGGCCGTCGCAAGGAGTTGATCCACGCGCTCGACGAGCTGCGGGATGCTCTCTTCGATCGAGCGGGCGGTCGCCTGGAGCGAGCGAATGGTGGCCGCGGCGTCGTCGATGACAGCCTCGAGCTCAGGCTTCGACAGCAGATCGTCCACGCGCGTGACCGCGCTCTCGGCACGCGCGGAGATCGAGTCGAGGCGCCCGATCGCAGCGTGCAACCCAGGGTCCTCGGCCAGGCGGCGGACTGCGATCATGGCCTCTTCCGCGTGCCCTGACAGCGCCTGCGTGTCAATGGACTCGATCTTATGCGTCGTGATCTCGAGCAGATCAACGATCTGCGCCGACATCTTCTCGTAGTCGACGCGCGCAAGTTGAGCGAGCGTCGAGGCCAGGTCGCGCTGCATGTCGGCCAGCGACGCCTCCTGGGCGGTCGGGAGATACGGTTGCTTCGTCGGAACGCCCATGTCGGGAATGGGCTGCTCACTGGGTCTGAAGTAGTCGATCGCCAGGTACTTCTGCATCGTGATGTCCTTGATCGCAAGGGAGACGCGCAACCCCTGTCCGACGCGCGTCTGCAAATCCGCGTTGAACTCGGATTGGGTCACCATGAACCGCGACTCGGACCCCATGAGATCGGGATAGATCAGGCAGCGCACTTCGATGGGAGCTTTCTTGCCCATGGCCGGGTCGCCGGTGGACACCAGCCGGACATCATCGACCACGCCGACGTTCACGCCGCGGTAGCGAATCTGGCTCCCCTCGTCCAAGCCCGAGACGTTCGTGTCGAAGTAGCAGTACATCGTCACGGACTCGCGGAACCAACTCCCCGCGCCGAGCACGACGATGCCCCCGAGCAGGAGCGCCAGTCCGCTGAGAACGAAGACTCCCAGCTTGAATTTGTGTGCGTCGCGCGCCATCAGCATGGCTCCTTGACCGTGGCCTCACGGTTGAAGAACGCGTGCACGAACGGATCTTCGCTCGTGTCGCGCAGGTCTTTCGGGTGCCCCTCTGCGACGATTGTCTGCCGGGCCTTGTCCAGCACGATGCAGCGGTCGGCAATGTTGAAGATGCTGTCGAGTTCGTGGGTCACGATGACGATTGTGGTGCCCAGGGAGTCGCGCAGTTCCAGGATCAACTGATCGAGATCCGCGGCACTGATCGGATCCAGGCCTGCCGAGGGCTCGTCCAGAAAGAGCAGCGGCGGGTCCAGCGCGAGCGCACGAGCGACGCCGACGCGCTTGCACATGCCGCCTGAGATCTCGGCCGGATGATGCTCCTCGTAGCCCGTCAGATTGACGAGTGCGAGCTTCTGCTCCGCCACCCGCCGGATCGCGGACGGCGGTAGGTCGGTGAACTCCTCGAGCGGCAGCGCGATGTTCTGGGCCAGAGTCATGCTGCTGAAGAGCGCACCGCTCTGAAACATCACACCAAAGCTCTTGAGGAGCGAGCGCCGTTCGTCTCCGGCCGCCGACACGAGATCGTGCCCTGCGATCCGGATCGTGCCCTCGGCCGCATCGACGATCCCGATCAGGTTGCGCAGGAGCGTGGACTTCCCGCAACCGGAGCCGCCGAGGATCACGAAGATCTCGCGCCGGTTCACGTCGAAGTCGAGATCGCGAAGGATCGTGGTCTCGCCGTACGCACACCTCAATCCACGGACCTGCACGACTGCGTCGCCCCCGTCACGAGCCGCGTCACTGCCCGCCGCACGCTCACCCGACATAATAGAAGACCACGGCCAGGACGGCGTTCGTCACGATCACGAGCAGGATCCCGGATACGACAGCCGATGTGGTGCTCGCGCCCACGCCCTGTGCGCCATCGCGGGTCTGCAGCCCACGCAAGCAGCCGACTGCCGCGATCACCAGCGCGTAGCACTCGGCGCGAATCATCCCCTGAAAGACGTCCCACAGGGTGATGCGGCTGATCGTCTGCTCCACGTAGATGCTGACCGGAAGATCGAGGAACGTCACGCCGACCAGCATGCCGCCGAGGATGCCACACAGATCTGAGAAGACGATCAAGATCGGCATCATCGCGAGCAACGCGATGACCTTCGGCAGGACGAGGAAGCGCACACGATCCAGCCCCATGGCGTCGAGCGCCGCAACCTCCTCGTTGACTTTCATGGTGCCGATCTCGGCGGCGAACGCGGAGCCGGAGCGACCCGCGACGATGATCGCGGTCATCAGCGGCCCGAGCTCGCGCACGATAGACAGCCCGACGATGTCCGCGACGTAGACGTCGGCACCGTACTGCTGGAGTTGGGACGCCATCTGGAACGCGAGGATCACGCCCATCAGTGCGCTGATGAGCGAGACGATGCCGAGCGCATCCGCGCCAACGCGGCTCATATAACTGACCGTGTCGCGCCAGCGAACGGTTGCAGGGCGTGTCACGGCGGCGGCGAGGCCCAGAGCCAGGTCGCCGACGTACTCGACAGTCGCGTAGGCGTTCCGAAGCACGCCCTCGGCGAACTCGCCGACCGTATCCACCATCCCGAACGAGACCTCTTCGGGGCCCTGCTCGGGTGGCGGCGGACAAGTGCGATCGACGATCGCCAGCATGGCCGCGACCTGGTCGCTGACGCCGACGAGGTCGGTCTTCGCGCCATCGCCGCTCATGCGCCGACCGAGGTCGACGACGAGAGCCGCGCCGGCGGTATCGCAACTCGGCGCGGCGGAGAGATCGATCGACTGCGGGGACGACTGCGACTCGATACGCTCAAGCTCGCGCCAGATGTCTGCCGTGGTGGCCAGCGTCAGAACACCCGAGATTCGCGCCACACGCCCGGCGCTCCCCGATTCAAATTCGAGCCGGGCCGCCTCCATCAGAGTGCTCTCCGCCATCGGCGATCATTGTCAGGCGAAGCGCCCTCGATGTCCACGCCGCGCTAGAGATGGGGTCGGATACCGCACCGTCACCGGCGGGGGGGGGGGGCTGGCCGGGCTCCGAGGACGTTCTCAGACGGTGCGGCGCAGGAGCGCAGCGTAGCCGCCGCCGCGACGACCGGCGATCGGTAGCGTGAGCTGCTCGGCGACGAGATCGAAGTCGGAGTCCTCGTCGAGGAACGCGTGGACGACGTCGGCGTTCTCGGCGCGATCGATCGAGCACGTCGAGTAGACGAGCCGCCCGCCAGCTCTCACGCGCGACGCTGCGACCAGCAGCAGGTGGTGCGCCTGCTCCGCGAGCATCTCGATCCGATGCGGACCGTCCAATCTCCGGCGTACCTCGACTCTCTGCCCCAGAACCCCCGTGTTCGAGCAGGGCACGTCGATCAGCACGGCATCGAACCCGTCGTCGCCATGCGATTTGAGACCGCGTGGCAGATGCTCCGGCTCGACGACGTCGGCACCGAGGACGGCCACCTGCGCCAGAGCGCGGCGCTTGACTTCGCGTTCGAGCAGTTTCAGCCGTGGTCCGGGAAGATCCACGGCCAGCACGACGCCCGCGGCGCCGACGCCATCGGCAAGCGCGACGGTCTTCCCTCCCGGCGCCGCACAGAGATCGAGAACCCCCTCGCCTGGTTCGAGGGAGAGCAATGGCACGACCTCGGCAGCCGTCGGGTCCTGGACCGCGAACCAGCACTCATCGAAGCCCGGGAGCTCGCTCACGGCGCCCGCTCCACGCACAAGGAGACACGGGCCCTCGTCCTCGAAGTCGATCTTGCGTTCGGTGAGCGCCGCCTGCAGTTCCGCGCGGCGCCCCGGAGCCGGACGCAGCGACACGGCCGGACGCGCCGCGGCGGCGGCCAGTATCCCGAGCGTCGCCTCCTCGCCGTGCTCGGTCGTGAACCGCTCGATCAGCCACTCGGGACACGACCACGCGGCCGCCAGATAGGCCAGCGGCTCCGCAGCTGGATCGGGGAGAACGTCCGCGTCGAAGATCGCCCACGTTCCGTCGCCGCGCGGGAGCGCGCGTCGGGGCGCGTCGCCGGGCTCGGCGGCCGATGAGTTGACGACCGAGCTGGCCAGCCGCCGCAGGATCGCATTGACGAACCCGGTGGCGCGCGGCCGGCCCGCCACCTTCACCGCCTCGACGGACGTGTGAACTGCCGCCCGCGCCGGGATGCGGTCCAAGAAGACGAGCTGGTACGCCCCGAGCCTGAGAGCGTTGCGGTCGACGGCGTGCGCTTTCTCCAGCGGGCGCTTCAGGCGGGGCGCGAGCAGGCTGTCGATCGTCTCCTGGTGCCGCAGAACGCCCTGGACGAGCTCGCGGGCAAGATCGCGGTCGCGAGCCTCGAGCTTGCGACGGCGCAATACGCCGTCGAGGGTCTCACGGGCAAGAGCGCCGCGTTCGACACGGCGCAGGGTCTCGAGGGCAGCTTCGCGTGGCATGGGCGACGCAGCATACCCGCGTGGAGGCTGGGGAAAGCGGAAGGCCGGAGGCTGTACGTAGGAGGTCCGACGCCGATACCCGTTCGAGAGCGTCCTTCTGACCTACAGCCTCCAGCCTTCAGCGAGCGGACTGTCTCCCGCCAGTGGGCCGGCGCTGGCGACCTGGCCTCGGTGGAACGCGAGCCTGCAATACGTGGTTCAATGGAACATGACGATCCGCCCCGGATTCGTTTTCGTCGTCGGGTGCCTTCGTCCGTCAGATTGCAGGACCGGAGCCCTCCAAGCCCCGGCAACTCAAATATGGATCTCCGCGACCCCCAGCAGCTCCGACAGGTGTACGAGGCCAATTCCAAGGGCCTCTACAACCTTGCCTACCGTCTCGTTGGCGACCGCCAATGGGCGGAGGACATCCTGCAAGAGACCTTCGTCCGGGCGTACACCCGCGCCGACACCTTCAAGGAAGGTGGCAAGGTCTCGACCTGGATGTACCGAATCTGCATGAATCTGGCCTACGACCACCTCCGGGCGCGTCGCTATCGCGCCGTGGCGTCATTGGACGCCCCCATGGCGGCGGGCAGCGGCTCCGAGGCGGCCACCTGGAGTGCGACGCTCGCGTCGCGCATCCCACCCGCCAGCGTTCGCGCCGAAGCGAAGGACACCGAGGACTGCGTCAGGAGCCTCATCGACGAGCTCCCGGAGCGGGAGCGCACCGTAGTTCTCCTGCGGCAGTATCACGGCATGACCTTCAAGGACATCGCAGCGGTTCTCGGGTTGACGAGCCGGACGGTGCAGAACTGTCTCCGGCGTGCGAAAGAGAAGCTCTTTTATGGTCTGAAAGAAGCGGGTCTGGCGCCCGCGGACGCAGGGTCGTCATATGGGGCACTCAAAGCTCAAGACGGAGCATCTGGCACGCAAGGCGAGGCCTGAACGGATGAAGGACGGACGATTGCTGATGCGCTGCTCGACGGTCTGCTCGCTGCTCGACGATCACCTCGACGGGATCCTTCCGGCGGAGCAGTCGAACGCAATTCGTGGCCACCTCGACACCTGTCCCACATGTGATACCGAGGCCGAACTCAGCCGCTGCGTCACGGCGCCACTCTCCGCGTGGGGCGATCTCGAGCCGCCAGCGGGCTGCTTCGAGAGCATCCTCGCGCGCATCGACGCGCTACCGCCCAAGATGCACGTCCCCGCTCCGCCTCCTCCGGCCGAAGATCTCGCCGCATACGGGCCTCTGCGTCATGTCCGGGGCGGCGCGCGCTGGTTCATGACGAGCGGTGCGGCGGCCGCTGCGGTGCTCTTGGCGGCTGCGGCCGTCGAACGCGCTGGCGATCTGGTGGCCCCAGATCGGACAGGCCGCCATCGCCCCGTCGCCGCCCAGGTCGGCTCGCTCGGCATGCGGGCCGGGGAGCTTCCGCTCACGTTCACCGGCATCTTCGTCTCGGACGACATGGAGCAGCGCGATGGGCTGCTCCGGCGATGGGCTGCGCGCGCATCCGGAGCGCCCGGTGCTTTCCGAGGCGGGTCGGCCCTAGACTCGACAAGGGGCGCTGTCGCGGCGCCCGTCAGCGCCGATCCCTTCGGAGCGTCTCCCAGGTGAGCCACTCGCTGCCTCTGCGGGCGGCCTCCACGTGGGAAGCACGCCGCCGGAAGTCCGGTGGAGCCCAGATTGCGGGGCGTCCGGAAACCCCCGTGGATAGCCGGACGTGTCCGGGTGGGACGGCTGTCGTGGGTGACAGGCGACTCGACTCCGGAGAGTCTCCGAGCCTGGCAGCCGCGGCAGACGGCCCGCCCGGGCGCGGTGGATGCTCCGCACGTCGGCCGGCGGTCACCCCCTCACCGGCGCCGGGGGGGGGTCTGGCCGGGCCCCTAGCCCACGCGCTCGTCTCGTTCGTGGCACTGGCTGCGATCGCCGCCCCGGCGCTCGCCCAACAGGCGCGCGACGGAGGGGCGGGGCGCCAGCGCGACATCGCCACCGACATCCAACGCCGGACGTCGAAGCTCTACCGCGAGAGCGGACCGGCCGTTGCGTCCGTACGCGTGGTGACCAGGGCAGCGACACGGCCCCGACTCGTCTTGCCCGGCCTCACGCTCGCCACGCCGGGCGGCCGCGTCGAGCGGGTCGATGCATCGTGCTTCCTCGTGACAACGAGCGGTCATGTCGTGACCACGTCGGCGGTGCTCTTCGATGCCGCGCTGATCGAAGTGCAATTCTCCGACGGCACCGTCCGCGACGCGGACCTCGTGGGTGTAGACGGACCGTTCCAGTTGGCCGTCCTCCGCACGCGGGCCCCGGAGCGAACGAACCCGCTCTGTGTGCCGGACAAGAGCGACCGCCACAGCCCGGCGCTCGGCTGGTTCTTCCAGTCCAACGACGGCAGGCCCGCGGTCCGTTACGCACAGGTGCAGGCGGCCGCGGCGTGCGCGACTCCCTACGATCGCTACCTCACGATGACGTTCGCGCTCCAGCCGGGAGCCGCCGGCGGCCCACTCGTCTCCGCCGATGGTCGACTGATGGGGATGGCCGTGCGCGAAGTGCGCCACCGAGCTGCACGTTCGAACGACGATGGGACGACGGGGACGGGTTCCGAGAGGCGGCCCCGTGAGCGTGTGTCGGCGGCGCCTTCGACGCTCTTCATCCGCGGCGCCGACGTCCACGCGGCGGTGGAGCAGATCGTGCGCTTCGGGCGCGTCCGCCGGCCGCTTCTCGGCGTGGTAATGGACGACTCGACGAATCGCATCGACCAGTTGCTTCCCGGAGGTCCCGCCCAGTTGGCCGGACTGGCCGAAGGGGATCAAGTGATCGGCATTGGCGGCACACGCGTGGAGTCGTTGGCCGATGTCACGCGCGTGCTGCTGCGCCGCGCAATCGGCGAGACGGTCGTCGTTGACATCCAGCGTGGCGAGTCGCGCCTGAAGCGCCCGGTCAAGCTGGCCGACCTCGTCATGCCACCGCTTCCAAAGGTCGCACCCTTGCAGGGCGCGGAGTTGCAGGTCGCACGCGATCCGGGCGTGCCGGGTCAGTGGACGGTGACAATCACGGACCTCGTCGCGGGCTCGCCTTGGCAGCTCGCCGGTGCCCGTGTCGGTGATCGACTCACCCGGGTCGATGGACGAGACGCTCTCCGTTTCCTGCAGCGCCACCGTATTCGACCGGCCAACGCCTCTCCGCGCATGGTCGAGATCGAACGCGCTGCGACGCGGCATGAGCTCACGCTCGGCGAGTGAGCGTCCACGCCGGCGGCAACGCCAGGAACCCGGGCGACCGCGCCGCAGCGCTCGATGAGGACTCGGACGCGCGCCCGTTCCGTGGTCAGATCGACGGCATGGCCACACCCCTTCCGCCGGCGTCGGACGACCCGCGTACCCAGGACCTGGCGGCACTTTGCGCGATCATGGAGCGCCTGCGGCGCCCGGACGACGGCTGTCCGTGGGACTTGAAACAGACGCTTGCCACCCTCTTTCCTTACCTGCGCGAGGAGCTCGAGGAAGCGGCCCAGGCGGCGGAGAAAGTCGAACGCGGCGAGGTCGCGCCCGACGAGTTGCGCGAGGAACTCGGCGATCTGCTCTTCAACGTCGTCTTCACGGTCGAACTCTGCAGGGAGCGAGGCTGGTTCAACATGGGTGACGTCGTGGCCGGGGCCGCGGAGAAGATCACACGCCGACATCCGCATATCTATGGCGACCTGAGCGCCGCCACGCCCGAGGAAGTGGAGCGCATCTGGCAAGCCGTGAAGGACGACGAGAAGGCGGCGAAGGCGGAACGAAACGCCAGCAAACGCGATGGCGTCGATGGGTAAGCTCGCGGCGCTCGTGCGCCAGCGTTGCCCGCGATGCTGCGAGGGAACGATCTTCGCGGGTCTCGTCCGCATGAACGTCGCATGCCCGACGTGCGCCGCCGATCTCGAACGCGAGCCGGGCTACTTCCTCGGCGCGATGTACTTCAGCTATGGCTTCGGCCTGCTGCTCCTCGCCGGTCCGATCGCCTGGCTTGTCATCGCGCGCGCGGATCCGAACCTGGTGATCGGCCTCGCGCTCGGGATGCTCGTCGTCGTCTCGCCCCTGCTCTTTCGCTACTCACGGGTCGCCTGGCTGCACTTCGACCACCTCTTCGATCCGCTGCCAGACCGCCCGGATCGCGACTGAACGGGCCCGCACGCAGCGTCGTCGCCCGGTTCCCTCGATTCCGTCTTGGACGAGCGGCGGCCACCCGCGAGAGTCTGCCGCGACAGGGAGGTCCAGACTATGCGTCGATTGATCGTGGCAGCACTCGTATTCGTTCTCGCCATTCCGGCGCTCGCCGAAGACATCGAACTCGTAACGGGAGAGGTCCTGCGGGGCCGCGTCGTCGAGCGCAGCTCAGCCGGTGTTTCTCTGGACCACCCGATCCTCGGCAAGCTCTGGATCTCCGCGGCCAACGTGGCGAAGGTTGACGGTGGGCCGATCGTTAGCGCCATCGACCACGCCGTCGCGGACCTCACGGCCGACACGGCGACCGATACGGATGCAGCGCCGGCAGACGATGTGCCGGAAGCCGAGCGCTGGAAGTTCAAGATCGAGGTCGGCGCCAACGGCAAGGACGGCAACGGCGACACGTCCGATCTGCGAGCCGCCATCGAGGCGAAGCAGGAAGACGAGCGCAAGCGGTGGAAGTTCCGCGCCATCTGGAACTACAGCGACGCCGACGGCGACAAGACGAAGGACAACGTCGATTTGAGCGGCGTTCGTGACTTCTTGATCCCGGGGTCCAAGTGGTTCTTCTACGCAGCCGGTCGTCACGAGTGGGACTCGTTCCAGGATTGGTCGCGGCGCCTCACGCTGAGCGCTGGTGTCGGTCGCGAGTTGATCGACAACGACACGTTCAAGCTGCGCGGGCGCGCTGGCTACAGCGCGGTCAACGAGACGGGTACCGACGCTGAGAGTTGGCGCCCTGAGGGCGTGATTGGCGGCGAGGCCGAGTGGACCATCACCGAGAACCAGTTCATCGAAGCGAACACGTTCTACTTCCCGGACTTCGACTCCCGTGGCCAGTACCGGCTGACGTCACGCGTGCAGTACAAGATCAAGCTGACCGACTTCGACAACATCGCGATCGCGGCCGGCTTCGACAACGAGTACGACACGCACCGCAAGGACGAATTCGACCGCAACGAGATCAACTACTACGTGGCGCTGCTCTACGAGTTCTGATCCGGATGGCCGCCGAAGGCGGCGATCCGGATCAGTGATCCATCTCTGCGGCGACGGAGTCGCCGCAGAGATGGATCACTGTATTGCGTTGGGGTCGCCTCCGGCTCCCCGCTCGCTCCCGCTCGCATGTTCGGCTCCCGTCGCGGCTCCGCGAGCTTCGTCCGGGGCCGCGCTCGGAGGTCGATGCCACGCGTCGGAGCGGACCTTCGACGCGGCGCGTGCGCTCGTCGCGAGTTCGGGACTCAGCAGGCGGAATCCACTTCCTACGCCTCACCGCGAGCGTCATGGTTTGTGCTGGCGCACAACCCCCGCCGCTCGCTCTCCCGTCGATTGCTGTTGGGATTGTCGGCGTCGTCGCGGGCGGCCCGCGCTCGGCTCGCGCAAGCCCGTCGGGACTGCCAGGCGCCTGGCAATCGCGGCGGTCGCAGCGATCCGCGGAGAGCTGGCGGACTCGCACGTGTTTCCGGGTCCCCGGTCAGCGGCGCTCCGTTGGGTTGCCAGCCTGAGCCAGGTCGAGCGCCGATGCCCGGGTACCCTCTGGAGAGCCCCGCACGTCGAGGGCCGTCGCCACCCCTGCAGTTGATCGGCGACGGCTCACACCGGGTCCGGGACGTTGCGAGCAGCCACCGCTCCCGTCGTCGACCCCACGAGACGGCCCGCCGCAGCGAAGTCGAAGAGAGCCCCACCCGCAATGCCAACGCTCGACACGAGAGCGCGGGGCGCGCTGTGTGCGCCTCGCACGCAGCGTGAAGCGCGCGGGGAGGCGCAGGGAGTGGATTCCGCCTGCGAAACCCGCCCTTGTGACGGGCGTACTAGCGCGTCGAGGTGACGACCCGATGCGGGGCCGCGAAGTCCGAGCGCAGGCCCAGTTGAAGCAGCCGGAGCCGCGACGGAAGCCGAACATGCGAGCGAGAGCGAGCGGGGAGCCGGAGGCGACCCCAACGCAACATCGCGGAGCCGCGACCGAAGCCGAACATGCGAGCGGGAGCGAGCGTGGCGACGGAGTCGCCACAAACGCAACACAGCGTGGCATCAGGTGTGCTCTGCACACCTCATCCACGCTACCGAAGCAGCTCCCTGTACAGCGCGTCCAGGTCGCTTACCAGTCGGGTGTCGGACCAGCCGGCGCGGACGTGCGCTCGCGCGGCGGCGCCGAGCCGGATTCGCAGGGCGGGATCGTTGAAGAGGCGGACGACGGCCTTGGCGAGCGCCTCATCGTCGCCTCGGTCGGCCAGCAGCCCCGTCTCGCCGTCGCGGACGACGGAGGGCACGCCTCCGACACGAGTCGCGACCGATGGTAGGCTGGCGGCGGCGGCCTCGATCAACGCCACAGGCGTGCCCTCGTTGCGGCTCGTGAGAAGCGCGATATCCGCCGCGGCGAGCGCCGGCCGCACGTCGGCCTGCCATCCGAGGAAGTGCACGCCTTCGGCGCCGCTTGATTGGAGGGCGTCCAGGAGCGGGCCACCGCCGACGATCAGTAGTTGAGCGTCCGGTAGATCCTGTCGCACACGCTCCCAGACGCGGAGGGCCACGGCGGGCTCTTTCACCGGGACGAGTCGACCGACCATGACAGCCACCGGTGCATCGGAGGCAATGCCGAGTTGTGAGCGAGCGTCCTGGCGGTCCGCTCGGATGCCGTCCAGATCACCCAGTGGCAGGCCGATGGGGATGACGCGTACGCGCTGGCGCTTCGCGATGCCGAACCGCTCGACGACGTCGGTCGCGACCTCGTCGGAGACTGCGATCACGCAATCCGTTCCGCGCGCAAGGACGCGCTCGACGGAGACCGTGACTGCGGAGCCCAATCGGCCGAAGTAGCCGTGGAAGACGTGCCCATGGAAGGTGTGGACGACGTGCGGAACACCGGTCAGCCACGCCGCGACACGACCGAGCGCTCCGGCCTTTGCGGTATGCGTATGGACGATGTCGGGCCGGGTGCGACGAAAGAGCGACATCAACGCGAAGAGCGCGCGCGCGTCGTCACCGAGGCGCGGTGCGCGGCCGAGACCGGGGATGCGCTGAACCCGGATCGCGTAACGCGCAAGCAGGTGCTCCGCCTCGACCTCACCGTCCGAAACGGCTCCAGTCGCGAGCGTCGTCTCCCACACGGGCTCGAGCTTACGCGTCAGAAGCGTGGTATGGAGCGCCGGGCCGCCGACGTTCAGGCGCGCGATGACACGCGCGATCCGCGGACGGCGGCAGATCCGCGCGACTTCTACGGCCGGACCGGGGACGCGCAAACGCAGGACGACCTCGCTCGACAAACGATCCAGCGCACGGCTGTCGAGTGTCTCCATCGCCCGCGACAGCGCGACGGATGGACCGGGGAGCAATCTGGAGAGAGGGAAGAGCGTGAAGTCATGGCCGCGCTCGTCCTGCACTTCGAGGCCGGCCGCCGCAGCGGCCGCCCGCCACTCGGTGCGCGTGCGCGTATGAAGCGTCACACCGGAAGTCAGCACACCGCGAACACCCAGCGCCCGCGCGGGACTCCGGAGTGCGCGACGCAGGAGCCAATCCGGCGCCGACGCGACGGCAACGCTCACGATGACGACACCGCCCGGACACACGACGCGCGCCATCTCGCGCAGAAGTGCCGACAAGTCCGCGATGTACGACGAGAGACCGAGGGCCACCGCGGCCTGGCAAGCGTCGTCGCGCAGCGGAAGCGCCAGTGCATCGCCGCACGCGGCCTCGGCCCCGCCACCACGCGCGGCGCGCGCCATGCCGGGCGCGCGATCTACAGCGACCACGCGCACACCCCGCGCGCGCAATGCGGTCGTGAGCGGCCCGGGACCGGCGCCCACATCCACGACGACGCCAGCACGCACGTCGGACAGCCAGTCGAGGGCAAGACTGCGTCGCCCGCCAAAGAAGTGCCGATGCCAAAGCACACCACCGGCTTGGTACCGACTCGCATAGGAACCGGAGAGCGCGTCGAAGTAGCGAACGGCGTCAGACGCCGGACCGCAAGGCGTTAGTCGTTCGATGGCGGGCGCCTCTGCCGCTTCGTCTCGCCGCGCTGCTTCTTGCTCGCGAGCCGCCGCTCCTTCGCGCCCCGCGACGGCCGCGTCGGACGCCGCTTCCGGGGCCGCACGAGCGCCGCGCGCAGGATCCCGGCCATGCGGTCAAGCGCGTCGGCCGTGTTGCGTTCACGACTGCGCGTGACGGACGACATCACGATCAGTTCTCCGTCGTTGGTGAGACGGGCCACCAGCACGCGCTGCAGACGCTCCAATTCGTCTGGCCGGAGTCCCACGATCTCGCGCAGCGCAATCCGCGCGACGACTTTCGTCTCGACCTTGTTGACGTTCTGGCCACCCGGACCGCCGCTGCGCGCATAGGAAAGCCGCACCGCCCCGACGGGCAGTGTCAGACCGGATCGCAGCAGACGCGGATGTGGCACGCAGCCATACTCGGGTCCCGAGCCCGGCGAGGCAACGAGACGAGAGGGGACGCCCTCCGCGGCGACCGAAATTCCGGCTGCGAGCGACCCCGATTAGACTGGTGGACGTCGGGCCGCCAGCACGCGGGCCCCATCAGGAAAGAGAACCATGACCAGCAACGGATCTGCCGCCCGCGACGACCTCCCGAGCACGCCCGAGTGGGAGGACTTCCGAGGGAGTATTGTCGACCATCGCAAGCGCCTGGAGCGTGCCCTGCGCCGCGAGATGATTCACGATGCGCGCGCCGCCACGGCCCGGTTGCAGAATGTCGCGGTCGTGGATCTCGCCGACGATGCGCTCTGCCACACGCTCGATCAGTGGCGCAGCAAGCCAGGCGGAACCGCCCCCTTCGAGTGGATGCTCAAGCACGCATTGCTCCTCCTGGACGCGGCGCTCGACCGCGAGGCGCTCGCGGCGGAGAGTCGCCAGGAAGAGCGCGCCGAGGAGAGCAAGCTCGTCGCCCACGATCTGATGCAGGACGACGACGAGCGCGCCGCGTGGCTCGACATGGTCGAGTTGACGCGGCTGGCCGGCGACGGCGAGGCTGGAGACGGCGCGATTGAGGGAGGCGGCGCGCGTGGCGTGCTCAGCCCCGACGGTCACCAATTCGACGGCCTCACGAGTCCCGCCGACGCGAGTGTCCCGGACGAACGATTGCAGCAGCGGGAGACGCTGGCGGCGCTTGAGCGCGCACTCCTCGACCTGCCTGAGGTGCGCCGCCGCGCTGTCGCCCACCGCTTCCTCGACGGCCTCGGCATCGACGAAGTCGCCTACCTGCTGGACCTGGAACCCGACGATGTCGAGATCGAAGTGGCCGAGGCGCTCAAGACCCTACGGGGCGATCTCAAGCAACTCAGGTAGCAGACCTCGGGGGAGTCCGTCGCGGACTGGATTCGTCCAGGTGCATCGCCCGTTGTCCTTGACGGGCGACGTCAACCGCTCTCGAGCTCGGTCGCGAAACCACGTTCGCCGGTTCCGACGGACTACTCCGACGGGTTGGTAGCGCGCCTCTGCTCGATGAGCCAGGGTTCGAGCCGCTCGCGATGGGCCTCGTAGTGGATCCACGTGTTGTCCTCGATGATCTGCAGCGGCGTGAACTCGCCTGGCATCGGAGGGAAACGGCGGTGATCGCGGAGGTCGTCGTCGTTCAACGTGGCGAGAGCCGCCAGCAGGAGGATGCGCGTGGTGGCGCTCTCTCGGCGCACATCGTCGAGCGAACGCTCCCGACTCTCAAGCAGGATCGCGGCATTGCGCTCCTTGGCCCCGAGCAGCCAGAGTTCGGAGCCTCCGAATTCGCGAGAGCGGATCAACTCGATCGTCTCGCGTTCGAACCACGTGAGATGGGCGTTGATGTCCTTGATCGTCCATCCCGCTGCGTTGGTCGGTCGCGAGACGATCTCGGTGCTGAGCCCCGCGATCCGCGCGTCCCACGCACTCCATTCCTGGCGTACGAGATCCAGCAGTTCGGCGGAGTGTTCATTTCCGGCCATACCCAGCTCCTCCCGTTACCGGTAGGGTAGCGGTCATGAGAATGGACTTCGCGTTTGGAGCCGTCGCACTCGCGGCGGCCATCGTCTCGGTGGCCTGCCCGGTCCAGCCGGCAACAGCACAAGATGTGGGCGGGGACACGAGCGCGCAGGGGCGCTCGGAGACGGACGCGCTCGTCGAGCGGCTCGCGTCTCCGACGGCGGCCGTGCGGCAAGCTGCGGAGGATGGACTCGTCGCTCTCGGCGAGAAGGCGCGCCCGCGTGTCGAGGCACTGCTCAAGTCGACGGATGCGGAGGTCCGCAGCCGGGCCCGTTCCGTGCTGCGACGCCTTGACGACGCTGCGCGCAGCGCCACACGAGCCTCGTTGACATGGGCGGGCCTACGCGGCAATCCGTCGCGCAGCGGGATCGCCGGAGGCGAAATCCCGGCCACTCTGCCGGAAGCAGCCTGGCGCGTGCGCGTCCAAGGCATCAAGCTCCTCCAGGGCTCCGTGGTCCCAGGCGAGGACACTGTGATGTGCCTGTCGCGCGACGGTGTCATTCGTTGCTATGCAGCGAAGGATGGCGCGCGCCGCTGGCTCACGAACGTCGAGAGCGAGATCACGGCGTCGGCGGTGCTCGCAGGCGGGCGTCTGGTAGTTCCCACGACGTCCGGCCTCGTCGCGCTCGACGAGAAGACGGGACGCAGGGTCTGGCACATGCCAGCGGACTACGGTTGCTACGCCGCACCGGCCGTGGATGGCGGTCGCGTGTACGCCGCGCTGAAGAACCTGGGCGTCCGGGCCTTCGACCTGATCTCCGGCGAGCAGGTCTTCCACGCACCGATGACGCCGAGCGGCGCGCTGCTGATCGATGGCTCGCTGATCGTCGCCGGGACCGAAGACGGCATGCTCGTGCGCCTCGATCCGCGGACGGGCAAACGCATCTGGAAGGTCGACCTCGGCAGTGCGCCGAATATGGGGCCGACGCTCGCGGGGCCAGGGATGATCGCGGTGCTCGCGCGCGACCGCTATCTGCGCGTGATCGGCGCCGAGCGCGGCAAGACACTCTGGGAGCGACGCTTGCCGCGCGCCAGCAAGTCGGAGTCGCTCGTCTCCGCCGCGGGACGCCTCTTCCTCACGGACGACGGCGGTTCATTGCGCTCATTCGAGGCCGGCACCGGCCGCCCGATCTGGAATCGCAACGAGGGCATGATCGAGATGGGCGGACCGTGCGCAACCGCCGAATACGTGATGTGGGGCACGCGCGGCCGACTCGTCTGCCGCAGCACGAGTTCGGGCGTTCTCCAGTGGCGGCTCGACCTCGATGCAGTCGACGACGCGGTGCCCGTCATCCGCGATGGAACCATCTACTTCCTGACCGATCTCGAGTTGATCGCGCTGCGCTGAATCGCGCACCGGCCCGGCCACTCAAGGCCCGACGACGCCGTGCCGCTACGCCAATCGCCACTACGCCAATCGACGTGTGCGGCGCTTCTCGGAGCCCCGCGGGCCGCCGCCGGGGCCCGCGTCCCGGCCGACCGCACTGAGTACCAGATGGGCCGTCTCCTCGATGGCCCGCTGCGTCACGTCCACGATCTTGATCTTGTTCTTGGTCAGCAGCCGCCGGCACCAGTTGACCTCTTCGCGGACCAGCAGCTCATCGTCGTAGCTCATCTGCGCGCCCGGCGCGATATACGCCATCCGCGACCGCCGGATCTCTGCCAGCCGGCGCGAGTCGATGGCCAGCCCCACGACCCGGTCCTTCGGTAGCGAGAGCACCTGCTTCGGGATCTTCTGCCCCTGAACGAGCGGCACGTTGCCAACCCGCCAGCCTTCGAGTGCCAGATAGACGGAGAGCGGGGTCTTGCCCGTCCGCGAGAGCCCGACCAGGACGAGATCGGCGTGCTTCAAGCCGTCGAGGTGCTTCCCGTCGTCATGCATGACGGCGAATTCGACGGCGTCGATGCGGCGGAAGTACTGCTCGTCGATGCGGTGCATCAGGCCGGGCACCTCCTTCGGCTTGCTGTGCAGGAAGCCCTCAAGGGAGTCCAGCAACGGGCCGAGGAGATCCAGCGTCTCGATGCCAAGGGCCTCCGCTTCGGCCTGCATCATCGCGCGCAGCGGTGCGGCCGCGAACGTGTGAGCGACGAGCGAGTCGGTCTCCGCGGCCTCCTTCAGGACGGCGCGCACCTCCGACTTGCGGAGCACGTTCGGATGCCGCCGAACGGTGATCTCCTCGCCGACGAATTGCTTCAAGGCCGCGCGAACCACGCGCGACGCCGTGTCGCCGGTCGCGTCGGACAGGATGAACACAAATCTCGGCTCGGCCATGGACGCCTCCACTCCTGGCAGCCCCGTACCGTCCGGGCCGCGTCTCGCACATGATAGGTCTTCGACGCAACGGACCGGCAGAGCGCTCAAGACCGTGGCGCCGCCAGACTCGTCAAGCGCCTACGGCGGCAGTTGATCGATCACCGAGAGATAGATCTCGAGCGTCGCGTCGCGCCCCTCATCGTCGGGCTCCGCCACGGTCGCACCCTGCGGGTCGTAGACACGCCAGCCGGTCTCACGGATCACCGCGCCAACGACTCTGAAAAGGCGCTCGAAGACCGACTCCGCCTCGTCTCCACCACGGGCGTAGTCCACGCGGCACACGACGAAGCGGGCGTCGATCTCGAATTGCAGGCCACCGCCGGTCAGTACGATCCGGCCGACGGACGCAGCGTCGTCCTCGATCAGCGCGGGATCGGCTCCCACAGCCTCGGCTGCCAGGGCGCGGCGGCGCGCGGTACTCGTGGCCGACGGATCGACGAACACGTGACCGCCACTCAGGCGGACCTCCAGCACCTCGCCGGCCTCCTCGACGGAAGCACCGGGTGGGACTGGCAGCAGCAGCAGTTCGTAGCTCACGCGAAGAGGTGGGTGATAGCTGCCCCGCGCGGCCGGAGCCAGTGCAATCGTGCCCGGACCGTGTGCGTCCCGCCCACCGGTCCCGAGCCGATCCCTCGGCGCGCGCTACTCGCCCGGGACGACGACGAACTCTCCGACGTTGACGCCATACAGGACGACATACTCACCGCCCACCTCGCCGTCGATCTTGAGCGTGCGGTCGAGCAACTCATCGCCGTCCGCCACGCGGACGAACGGAATGTCGCCGCGCCACTCCACTGCGCCCTTCGGCACGAGGGCCGCCGTCTGCACCGACGTCGCAATGCTGACGATGCCGACGAGGTCCTTCTCGACGCCTTCGTGGGCATCGAGGCCGAGGATCACGCTGACGTGTCCAGAGAGCGCCTCGACGCGGCCTTCGGTCGTCTCGCCGAGGCTGTTGACCGTCCCGACCACCGTGCCGATGCCAGCCTCCAGCTCGATCTTGAGCTTCGTGCCGAGCGCCGCGGACGATTGCAGCACGCTCTCGGGCAGCATGACGACGAAGCTCCAACTCGAGCGATCCGCGAGCACCATCAGCGGGATGCCGACGTCGATCGGAGTCGCTCCGACGTCGGTGTGGATCTCGAGCACCTGCGCGTCCATGGGCGCGCGCAACTCGACGAAGTTCAGGTAGCTCTCGAAGCGCGCCACCTTGCCCGATTCGCCCGCCTCCTTCGCCTGTGCGATCGCCTTGTCCACCTGTTCCCGCGAGAGTGTGAGCAGGAGCTCGCCCTTGTCCACGAACTCGCCGTGCTCCTTGTGGATCTTGACGACCGGAACGCGCATCCCCTTCGGGGCGCGGATCTCCACGGTGCCCTCGCCGCGCACGCGGCCCTTGAATTTCTCGTACACCTTCACTTCGTGGGCCGCGACCTCGTGGAAGTGATGCGCAGCCGGCGGCTCGATGGTAGGCGCGACGGCAACCTCGTCGGCGGTCTCGAACTCGTCGACTTCCTGCCCCGCCATCCGCCACGCACTGAACGCGAGCATGCCCACACCGCCGATCGCGAGCACGAGGGGCCAAAGGCGCACTATTCGTCGGTTCATCGTAGCCACTCCGGTTGCTCTCCTGCGGTCCACTCGATGAGGGCCCACGCCTCGCGGGCGGCCTCAAGGAACGTCGGGCGCTGAAACGCGACCTGTGCGCGCCCCACACGCTCGACACCGGGCCGCTTCAGCGCTCGATCGGCCATCTCGCTCCGGTGGAAGGACACTGCCATGTCGATGGGCCCTTCGATGCGGAGCGGTTTGCGGTCCGCGGTCTCGTCAAGGGCGGTCAGAACCCCGAGCCGGATGGCCTCGGATGTTTCACGCGGCGGCAGGCAGACCGCGGATTTCGCGCCGACCGCGCGCTTCACGGCAACAGTAACGAGATCGTCGCCGAGAAACGTGCGGGCCTCGGCGCACGCGGCGACGTCGCCACTCATGAAGATGGCGGGAATGCCGAGGTCGCCCGCGATCGCAGCGTTGAGCCCGACCTCACCGAACGCGCGACCGTTGACGCTCACCTCCGCGACGATGGACCCAACCCATGTATGCGGCAGGATGGCGTTCTGCGTGCCCGCCATGGCGTGATGGCCGACGAACATCAGGACGTCGAAGCCGGCGCCGTCGTCGCCTTGGCGGCCGTCATCGCCCCGGCCGTCATCAAGCGTCTCGACCTGGCAAAGCGTGCGACTACTCGCGGGCCCTGCGACCAGATCGGCGCCGGTCGGGAGACGCTCGAGGAGCACGTTCCGCATCGTGCCGTGCCCATCGCAGATCCGCACCTGCGTGACACCCTCGAACGAGAGCGCTGCCTGCGCCGCCGCGACGACATCGCCGGTCATCAACTCGCGCCCGCGGTTGTAGTCGTAGCCGCCTGGGCTGAGCTGATCACCGTGCACGATGCCGGTGCAGCCCTCCATGTCGGCACTGATGAATACGCGCACTCGAACCTCCGCCTACGGCCTGATGGGCGGAACGTGCCCGATCAGCGTTCCATCATAGGGAGAACTGCGGATCCGGGAACTGCGGGTCAGGGCTGCAACGTCCGCAGGAGAGAGAATCGCTCGACGGTGGGACCGCTCGGTCCGGCGGCCCCGAGGTAGAGCGAACTGCCGATGATCAGGCTCGTCGGGCGGTTGCGGCCCCCGCCGGAGAGTGCCACATGCGAGCCCGGCACGAGGACACCGTCGGCGTCAAAGAGCGCGCGGTAGATCACGCCCGCGCCGCTGACATCGCTCGGCACGACGTAGTGCACGATCGTCACACCGGAACTCACGTCGAAGGACACTGCCGTCGACATGGTCTCGGTGATGGCCGCGTCGGCGATCGGCTTCTCATCCGGAGTGAGAGGCTGCCAGAGTTTGCTGTAACGCTGGCGGTGCAAGTCGCTCGGCAGCGTGGGGTCGGTCGTGTCGGGAGCCCAGAACTCGAAGAAGTTGCCGGTGCCAGCCGAGTTGCTGGGGTGCCAGACTGCGGCCGCGCCGTTGGCGTGCGCGTACTGTCCGCCCCCGATCTCGAGCGCTCCGACGGTGGAGAAATCGGACTCGTACACGCGAACGAGGTGGCGCACAGGAGGCTGGAAGATCCCGAACGAGATCCGCGTGCCATCCGAAGCGAGGAACGGGTCCCGGATCGGCGTCGCGGATCCGACGACGACCTGGGCGAAGTTCGTCCGCAGCAGGTCGCGTCCGAAGCGAACGAGACCGGCATCTGCACCACTCGCCGTCCACCAGGCGACGACGTAGCCGTTCGCGGCGAAGAGCATTCGATGCCCGCCGACGACCTCGCCGGGCTGCATGTCGATGGGGCCGACGACCGGCCGCGGCACCGGCGTCCCGGGCAAGGAGAAGAGGTCGCGATCATAGAGGCGGACGGCGATCTCGGGCGTTCCCGAGCCGTTGTAGAGGGCGCTCGCCAGAACCAGCGAGCCGTCGTACGCGAGGCCCGGCGCGCCGGTACCGAAGTCCAGCGTGATGGAGCGGTCGATCTGACGCACGCTGAGTGGGATACCCGGCGCGTTTGCCAATCGGAGCACGGCGAGCCCGCCGACGGAGCGGATCGGACGAATCTTCACGGTGACGGCGTACTCGCCCACGCTGCCGTCGTCGCGGTAGCCAAATTCGAAGGTGTGGATGCCATCGAAACCGGCGACGAAGGAACCGGCGACGCCACCCTTCTTCTTTTGCTTGTTGAAGATGGCCGGCACGGGCTTCAGCGTGCTGACGGGCGTGATCCACGCAGAGACGTCCGGGAGATCGCCGCTGATACGCTTGAACTTCGCCTTGACACGGTCGCGGACCTGCAGGCCGAACTCGATGCGCGCCCCCGCCGTATCGAACACCTTCTTGATCTTCGTCTGGCGGATCACCTTCAGTCTGCCGCTCGCGCGGAGTTCCACGAGATTCGGCAGGCGATCACTGTTCGTCTCGATGACAAGTTGGTACTCGCCGGAGGTCGGCGCAATGAAGCCGCGCAACGTGAGGGAGCTGTTGTTAGCCCGGAGGCGCTGACTGAAGAAGCGACTCGTGTCGGGGATGAGGTTGCCAGCGGGATCGTAGAGGTCGCTGCGCAGGAAGCTGAGTGGGACGTTCGAGCCCTTCAGCGCGACGTGCAGCCTTGGCTCGGCACCGGCGGGGAGCGGAATCGTGAGACGGATCACTTCGCCGGTCGGCACCGTGCCAGTGAGCTTCGCACCGTCACCGAGGAAGGCGACGCTCTCGGCACGCGCCGCTGTCGCCGCGCCCAGCGTGAGCGCGACGCCCAACGCAAGGGCGGCCAGGGTCTTGATGTGCATCGTGGTCCTCAATTCCAGCTTGTGTCTCTTCGGTCGAATCGTCTGCGCATCACGGGCGCTCGATTCTAGACGCTCTCGCGCAACCGCGGCGCCCGAACCCCGAGGATCGACGTCCCTGGGGCCAGTCACTCCAGAATTCGTCTTCGCAGAAATCGGCCTCGCCAGAACACGCAATCCAATGGGAAGCCTCCCCGAGAGGATGCGTCCTACGTTACGAGCGCGCCCGGCCTACATTCCGGCGCGATCAGCAATCTCGCGCAGCTCGTCCGACGACTCGACCTCGGCGAGCCGCTTTCCGCGGCGCTTCAGCTCCTCGTCGAAACGAACCGCCCGCTCCTGCATCTCGCCGTGCGTGTCTTGGCTACCACCGACGAGCAGGAAGTCTCGTCCCCGCGTGACGCGTCGATGTCCCTCCTCGGCGTCGAATCCGACGCCGAGCAGGAGAGACGACCGGCGAGAGCGCTGAGGGCGGGACATCACCAGAGTCTACCCCGTCTGCCGCGACTCGGCGTGGATGTCGGGGTGGAAGTCCGCGTAGCAGTCGGATCGGGGGCGCGCGCGACCGCGGCTCAGCGCCGAGTCCGAGGCTCGGAATCGCCTTCCGTCACGATGATGTGGCGGTTGGCCTGCACATCGCTCAACACCTGCTCGCGGCCGCTCGGCCAGCGGATCGTGAGGCGCTCGAGCTTGTCGGCCGTGCCCAGACCGAAGTGAACGTCCACCTGCCCTTGGCATTTGTACCCATTATGTGGGTAGCACTCGCGCACGATCCGCCGTCCGTCGACCTCGGCCGTCAGTCGGGCGCCAATCCCGTGCGTATTGCTCTCGGTGCCACGGAGCGAGACGACGAGCCACCCGGCCTTCGGGAAACGGTTCTCGAAGAGCAGGAGAGGACCACCACCGACTTGCCGCACGAGCAGATCCTGCATGCCATCGCCGGTCAGATCGGCGGCAACCACGGCGCGTCCATCGCCCGTGCTGTCGGCAGCCGTGAGGCGCGAGATATCGTGAAAGCCCTCGCCCGGGACGTTCAGGTACGTGCGGTTGCGTTCGTACGCGGAGAGGTTGTAGCCGCCATCGGTGATGCGCCAGGGGTTGTCCACCCACCACTCGCCGAGCTGCTCGTCGGGGGCGCGCGGTGCGGGGACGATCGCGGCGCGGTTCCATGGCTGTGACACGACAGCCTGCCAGAGGCAAGCTCAACCGTCCGGGACAGTGGGATCGACACTGATGAACCCGCACACGGCGTGCAGGTCGAGGGCTCCGTCCGAGTCGAGATCCGAGAACACGGCGCCATATGCCCAGCCGACATCCTTCAGCCCGAACTTCTCGCCCACGCGCTCGAAGTGCGGACGGCCGCCCTCGAGGCCCCGACTGCGATAGAGCTCGGACCCGGTGACGAAGCGCTTGATGCGCTGCAGGATCGGCTCCGGATACGTACCGGGGGCGAGGTTGTCGATGATCCGCCGCCCGGCCTTGCTGTACATATTCGCCGTGTAGATATCGACCCGGCCGTCGCCGTCGTAATCACCAACCGCCATGCCCATCGAGCCGAAGTCGCCGTCGTCGTCCTCGAGCCGCACCTCCTCGAACGTCCCGTCGGGATGGTTGAGCAAGAGCGCGCCTGGGCCGAACTCGCTGATCACATAGATATCGGGACGGCCGTCGTCGTTCGCGTCGAGGCAGCAGGCGGTGAACACGGAGCGCTTTCCGGCCGTCGCACCGAGCGGGCCCGCAACCTCCTCGAAGCGCCAGTTGCCGCGATTGAGCCAGAGCTGATTTCCCGGGCCACCCGGGCCGTCGAACCACGTCGTATCCTGCACGGCACCGCGCAAGCCGTCGGTGCGCACGAGGTAGAGGTCGAGCCGACCGTCGAGGTTGAAGTCTGCCAGCGCGTATCCACCTCCGGCACCGTCCGGCAGCGTCGCCTTATGAGTCACGTCGAGGAAGCGACCGTCGCCGGTGTTGCGGTATGCGCGCGGTCCGAGCAGCAAATCGGTCGTGCCGTCGCCATCGAAGTCGCCCGCCGCCACGCTCCCCACGGGCGGCGTTCGCGGCGGAAGCCGGGACTGCCGCGTGAAGTCCTCGAACGTCCCGTCACCTCGGGCCCGGAACAGGCGCAGACCGTTGACGTCCATGACGAGAACGTCGGTCCAAGCATCGTCATCGATGTCGAGCAGGTAGATCCCGCCACACTGGGCATGGCGGTCCTCCGCCGCGGCCTTCCAATTGTCGTGGAAGAGGGCCGGGTCGATGCCCCGCGCCTTGGCGGTCTCGGCGAAGAGCGGGTGCGTGGCCGCCACCTCGCCGACCTCGAGCACACGGAGCCCACTGATCCAATGCTCGGCGTCCGCGATCTCGTCGGTGCTCGGCATGCGGACGAGACCGAAGGCAAGCTCCACGGACGTCTCGTGCGGGCCACCGTCTGTCGAGACACCCGAGATCTGGAGTCGGCACGCTCCGCTCCACGCGCCATCGAAATCCGCGTCTCCGCTCGGTGCCGCCGTCCGTACCTTGAAGCCGACAGAGGGACGCCCGGCATAGCGACCGCGCCAGTCGAGGAACTGGGCCACCACGGCCGCGGCATCCGCGTCGCGCACCTTCGTCGGCGAGAGCGCACGCGAAACACGCCGCGTGCGGATCAGGCCGTTCGAAACGTCACGGAACGGCGGCTCCTCGAGCAACGAGCCGCGGAAGCCTTCGGTGAACGCGGAGCGCAACGCGTCGGCGTCGCCATCCGCAATTCGCCCGGCGATCGCCGCCAGGCCACGCTGACCGAGTTTCAGGACGTGATGCTCGATCGCCGCGATCCGCTCGCGCTCGGCCTGGTCCAATGCGAGGACGTTGCGATCCGACGGAGTCTCGCGAACATGCGGCGCGGCAACCGCGGGGTCGACCACTTCCGCCTCCTGCGTGTCGCCCACTCCACCGGCCTCGCCCCCAGCCGTCTGGTCCGAACCGGGAGACGGATCGCCGCACGCCGCAGCCACCAAGAGGAGAGTGACGAACGAGATCAGAGCGGGGAGGGACACACGCACTCGCGCGATCCTATCCGCGCCGGGCCATCAGCGGGCGTTTGGGATGGTCACGCCCCGCGCGGAGTCGCTGCCACAGGCGATCCATCTGCGCAATCGATCTGCGCGATCAATGCGCGGTGAGCCAGTCGTTACCCCAGCCCATATCCACCAGCAATGGCACGCGCAACGGGTACGCCCCCTCCATCTCTCGCTTGACGAGCTCCTTCAGCGGCTCGAGCTCGCCCGGAGCCACGTCGAAGATCAGCTCATCGTGTACCTGCAGGATCATCCGACTCGCCATGCCGGACGTCTTGAGCGTGGCGTGCATCTTGAGCATCGCAAGCTTGATGATGTCGGCCGCCGTGCCCTGGATCGGGGTATTGACGGCGACGTTGTCCACCGCGGCCTGCACGCGCTGGTTGGGAGACTCCAGCATGTCGGCGAGCGGCCGACGGCGACCGAGAAGCGTCGTCACATAACCCTGTTCGCGCGCGGTCACCTTCAATGTCTCGACGAACGCCTTCACGCCGGGATACGCCTTGAAGTAGTTCTCGATGAACGTGGTCGCTTCCTTGCGCGTGATGCCGGTGTCCTGCGCGAGTCGCGTGGCCCCCATGCCGTAGACGATCCCGAAGTTGATGGCCTTGGCGCGGCCGCGGATCTCCGTTGTGATGAGCGCCGGGGCCATTCCGAAAATGCGCGCGGCCGTCTGACGGTGGATGTCCTCGCCTGCCGCGAACGCGGCGCAGAGATGCTTGTCTTCGGACAGATGTGCGAGCACGCGCAATTCGATCTGGCTGTAGTCGGCGGAGAGCAATTGCCAGCCCTCGGCGCGCGGCACGAAGGCGCGTCGGATCTCGCGCCCCTCCTCGGTGCGAATAGGGATGTTCTGGAGGTTCGGGTCCGACGACGCGAGCCGGCCGGTGACCGCGGCCACCTGGCTGTAGCTCGTGTGCACACGGCCCGTGTGCGGATTGACCAGCTTCGGCAACGCCTCGGTGTACGTCCCGCGCAGCTTCACCAGGGAGCGGTGACGCAGGAGCTTCGAGACGATCGGATTGCCGCTGAAGCCGCGCAGCGTGCGCTCGTCGGTCGCCCACCCGGTCTTCGTCTTCCGCACGTGCTTACGGCCCTGGATCTTCAGGCTCTCGAAGAGGACGACACCCAGTTGCTTGGGCGACTTCACGTTGAACACGGTGCCCGCGAGTTGGCAGATCTCGCGTTCGAGGGTGCCAGCCTGCAGCTCGAGATCGGCCGAGAGCGTCTCAAGCATCGCGGAGTCGAGCCGCACGCCCTCCCACTCCATGTCGGTCAACACTTCGACGAGCGGCATCTCGACGTCGCGGTAGAGCGGACCGACCGACGCCTCGGCGAGCCGTGGCTCGAATTCCTGTGCCAAGCGATACGTGAAATCGGCGTCCTCGCACGCGTACTCGCCGACGACATCGACGTCGACCTGATCCATCGTGATCTGATTGCGGCCGGAGCCGATCAGCGCGCTCGTGGGTGTCTTTCGGTAGTTGAAGTAGCGCAGCGAGAGCGCGTCGAGATTGTGCTGCCGCTGCCCAGGATCGAGGCAGAACGACGCGATCATGGTGTCGAGCACCATGCCCTTCACGGCGACGCCCGCCCGGCGCATCACCAGCACGTCGTACTTCGCGTTCTGACCGCACTTCCGGACGGTCTCGTCCTCGAGGAAGGGCCGCAACGCATCGAGCACCCGCTGCACAGCGTCGTCGCCCGCCCCGCCGAGCACCGGCGGCTCGAGATTGAGCGGCACGTACCAGCCGCTGCCCGCGCGCACCGAGAATGAGAGTCCGACGACGTCGGCCTGAAGCGGATCGAGGCCCGTGGTCTCGGTGTCGAACGAGACGATCTCGCCCGTCCGCAGCTCCGTGAGCATCGCGTCCAGGTCGTCCTGGTTGCGAACGATGCGATAGTCGTGATCGACCTCTTCGGTCGGCGCCTCCTGGCTGAGATCCGCGAGCAACCGCGTGAAGTTGAGCTCCTTGAAGAGTTCTTGCAGGCGCGGCGTGTCCGGGTCGCCCAATCGCAGTTCGTCGAACGTCACGTCGACGGCCACATCGCGCTTCACGAGGACCAACTCGTAGGAGAGCTCGGCTAGGTCGCGATGCTCGCGCAGGTTCTCGCCGAGCTTCTTCTGCTTGATTAGCGGCGGGTCGGCGGCCGCAGCGTCAAGCACGTCGTGCAGGAAGCCGTATTCGTTCAGCAACTTGACGGCCGTCTTCTTGCCGACTCCCGGGACGCCGGGGACGTTGTCCGAGGTATCGCCCATGAGCGCGAGCACGTCGGCAATCTTGGTCGCCGGCACCCCCCACGCGTCCTGCACGCCCTGCTCATCCAGGATCTCGGTGTCCTGTCCGGGCTTCAGGATGTTGTAGATGAACACCCCAGGCTCAACCGACTGACAGAGATCCTTATCGCCCGTGACGATATACGCGTCGATGCCCGCACGGGTCGAGCGCTGTGCGACCGTCGCCATCACGTCGTCCGCCTCGAAACCCGGGATCTCCAGGACGGGGATGTTGAACGCACGCACGACGTCGCGCAGAACGGGGAGCTGCGCCGCCAGATCGTCGTCCATCCGCTCGCGCGTGGCCTTGTAGGGCTTGTAGCGCTCGTGGCGGAAGGTCGGCCCCGGCGGATCGAAGCAGCAGCCGAGGTGGTCGGGGTTCTCCTCGCGGATCAACTTGAGTAGCGTGGCGACGAAGCCGTAGATCGCCCCCGTCGGCCGCCCCTTCACGTCCGTCAGGCCAGCCCGCAGAAACGCAAAGTGCGCGCGGTAGGCCAGGGCAGTGCCGTCCAGCAGAAACAGGCGTTCTCTAGTCTCGCTCATCGGCACGATGCTACAGGTGCAGCCCGACCCTCCTCGCGCTACGGAGCCGTCTCGTGCGATCAGCCCTGCGTCTGGGAGCGGAGGTCGGCGGCGGTCACGATCGAGTTAACGAGGCCGCCCGAGGGGATGGCGCGGCGCCACAGCATCTGATCGGCGGCCAGGTCGTAGGCGACGAGGTCGCAACTGACCGCGAAGCGCTCCGCGCGTGTCGCGGCCGCCGAGATCGCGAACCACGCCGTGTCGCCCTCGATGGCGAGGCCCTTCGTGAACGAACCCTCTTCCGCGAAGACGGTGCGCGCCGCGTGCGTCGCCCGATCGACGAGGATCAGGGCCCCGCTGCGGGAGTCGCAAAGGGCGAAGTGATCGCGCCAGAGAGAGACGTCGTGGCTGTGCTCGCCGACGTCCTCGAAGCGCTCGACCTCGGCGCCGGTTCCGAGATCGAGCGCCACGAGCGTGCTCTTGCCCTTGTTGTGGCAGAGCACGAAGAGCGTCTCGTCCTCGACGAGCACGGTGTTGACATGATCCTCGTGGGTGAAGTCCCCGTACTCGCGCTCGAGGCGGGCATCGGGCAGCGAGTAGACGAGGACGCGCCCGCGAAACGTGTCAGTGACGAAGAGTCGATCGCCGCGGCGCACCGCATGGTGGGTGTCGCGGGAAGCGAGCGGGAGCTTGCGCAGCGTCTTGCCCGTCCGATGGTCGAGGAGCAGCAGGCGGTCGTTCTTCTCCTGCCTGGGCCTGGACACGACGAGCAGCCGACCGTTCTGCTCCCAATTCGCCGCCTCAGGCGCCATCCCGTAGTACTTCCCGCGGCCCTCGTGCGCGACCCGATGCTCGCCGGTCTCGGGAAAGTACCAGAGCAGTCGGCCGAATGTAGCGACGAGTAAGCGGGGACCACCGCGCGCTGCCGCGGCGTCGTCAGGGAGCTTGCGTGCGAACGGCCACCATGTCATCGGGCGGGATGGTAGGCGGTCGGCGCGTGCGAGAGAACTCTCACGCGGCACACGCTCCCGAGGTCGCCCGACCGTACCGCATCAATCCTCCAGCATCCGGTCGAGGCGCTCGATCCGCTCCTTCAGGTGCGGTGGCGCGCCCCACTCCTCGTAGAGGACATCGAGTCGGAGCTTCGCGGCGACACGTTCCCCGCGGCGCTCGAGGGCGGCTGCCTGCCAGTACAGCGGATCCGCCGCATGACGCGCTTCGTAGGCCGCCTCGAACGCGACGAGCGCGTCGCGGACGCGCTCCGTTCCGAGCAGCGCACGGCCACGAACGATGTGGGCGCGAGACCGCTTTGCCGCGTCCTTCGCGGAGGTCACGCGCTCGGCGTCCGCCAGCGCTGCACTGAACTCGGAGAGCTCCACACGCGCTGTTGCTCGCAGGAGAAGTGCCGCAATCGAGTCTGCGTTGCAGAGCAGAGCGTCGTCGGCTGCTTCAACCGCCGCACGGATGTCCTGGCGGACGACCGTCGTGAGTCCACGTTGAAGGAGTGCCTCACCGAGATCGACGTGCGCCTCGACAAGGAAGGGAGAGTGGAGGATCGCTCGCCGGAAGGCCGAGATCGCCTCGGCGAGACGCGTCTCGTGGAGCGCGTCTCGACCGGCGGCAAGAGCCTCGCGGCCAGCGGGTACACCGGCACGATATCGCTCCAGCTTCGCAAGCTCGCGCCGGGCAGAAACCGTACGCCGATGATCCGGATGCGCGTCCACGAGACGTCGCAACACCCGGTACGCAGGGAAGATGTGGTTGTCCGCAGCGAGCAAGCGCCCCAGCTCGAAGAGCGCATCCGGATCGCCTGGGCTGCGCTTCAGGATCTGCTCGAGCGCCAGTTTGGCATCTCCGGCACGACGCTCGCGCAGTGCCTTGCGAGCCGTCGTGCGCCAAGTCTCCAACGCGCGCTCAAGGCGCCGCGCGGCCACGCGCTCGAGGGCGGCCGAGGCGTTCGGACGCACGGCGGCCATGCGCTGATCGTTCGTGCCCTCGGTGGCATCCAGGAACGCGCGCAGGTGTTCCTCGGCATCCTGGAAGCGTCGCCGACGCTCGTACACCGCCGCGACGCCGAAGTGCGCCGAGGGATCGACGGGTTGCAATTCGAGCGCGTGCTCGAACGCCTCGACCGCACCGTCGAGTTCGTCTGCGTCGGCCCGCAACGCGCCGAGCGCGGTCCAGGACGCCGAACACCATGGCGCGTACGAGAGCGTGTCGCCGACCAGGTCGCGCGCGCTCACCCGCGCACCGTCTGCTACGAGAGACTCGATCCGATCGAGCCGCGTCCGAATCTCGGTGAGGGCGGCCGCGCGCACAGCATCGATCAGTTCCGGAGGCGCCGAGAACGCCGCCGCGTCAGCGAGGCGGCGGCGCGAGAGCAGGAAGGCGGCCACCTCGTCGAGGCGCGAGGCGTCATCCTTGGCGCCCGGCGAGATCGCCTCCGCGAGGAGCGAATTCGGGAGCACCTCGGGACGCAGCACATCGATCTCGTCGCCGCCTGCCGCGAGGTTCAGGTGACCGGACGTCGATGCGGCGGCGCGACCGGAGTAGGCCCGGGACAGGTAGCCGACGGAGCGGAAGTCCAGTGCCTTGCCCTCGTCCGCCCACGACTGCCACGTGGACGTCAGCCGGACGCGCGCGCGCCGCGCGAGTGGCAGCCAGGAGCGCGCCGCAGAGAGCTCCGTCGCATAGGTTCGCAAGCGCGAGTGCGCGAGGTCGATGATGCCTGCGGCCGCTTCTTCGTCGTCGTAGGACGCCATCAACGCGCGCCCTACGGCGACGAGATACGCGGAGGTCTGCTCGCGGCGCTGCGTGTCGTACCGCCCCCGCTCCAGCGCGATGTCGCCCTCGGCCCGCGTGATCGCACGGTCGAGCCCGTCGAGGCCAACCCGGCGGGCCTCCTCGACCGCTGCATCCGCTTCGTCGAAGCGCCCGTCCACCGCCAAGAGAACGGAGTCGTCCAGCAGTTGCTTCGCCCGCGCGCGCCCCTCTTGCTCAAGTCCCTGCGCCTCGGCCAACGCCTGCGCGTGAGCCTCGGTACCCTCGTAGAGCACCGGGAACGCCCGCAGTTCGTCGATCGCCGCGGCATAGTTGCCTGACCTGAGACGCGGTATCGCGGCCTGGCGGCGGTCCATCAACTCCTGCGTCGCGCGACTGCCGAGGAGGACGCTCAACTCGCCCAGGCGCGCAGCGGCAATCTGCCCCGACGCGCCGTCACCGTGCTCGTCCCGCACCCACTCGTATTGCTCAATGACCTCGTCCAACGGGGCGTGATCGCGCTCCAGGCGCCGTGCAAGTGCCAGCGCCCCGCGCCCGGGATCGGCGGGGGGAACGAGAGCGCCGCGCGACGACCGGGCGGCGTCGCCGACGGGCGCGGGCGCGCCGTCGCGAACGGTCGAGCGATCGACCTGCGCGCCGAATTCGGTCGGCGGCGGGGTTGGACCGAGGACGCCCCATGCGAGCGCACCGACGGACAGGACGAGAACGACGACGGCCGCGATACGCCGCGCTGCGCCGCGTCGACGGCGCAGGCGTGAGCGAATGCCCTGGGTCTCGGCCAGGACCTCGGCCACCGCACCCTCGGATGCAGACGTCAACTCCAGCGCGAACGAAGGTGGACGACCATCTACAACCGCGGACAGATCCGACGCCAGGTCGCCCAGGTCGGCGTAGCGCCGCGCCGGATCTTTCGCGAGCATCTTCATCACAACCGCGCTCGCCCCGGCAGAGAGTTCCAACACGTGCTCGCGAGGGTCGGTGACCGCCTCGTGGAGTTGTCGCTCGATCACGCTCTTGCCGCCGCGCTCGGAGCCGCCACGCGTCGGCAGGAACGGAGGGCGTCCCGTCAGCATGTGGTAGAGCGTCGCGCCGAGACCATAGACGTCGGTCCGCCAGTCCACCGCGTCCGGGTCCTCGATCTGCTCCGGTGCCATGTAGAGCGGCGTCCCGGCGATTGTGCCGGCGGCGTCCATGCGTGACGCCTCTTCGAGCGTTGGCTTCGCGAGCCCCAGATCGCAGACCTTCACCTCCCCCGCAGCCGTGACCAGGAGATTGTCTGGCTTGAGATCTCGATGTACGAGACCGAAGCGCGCGACGTATTGGAGTGCCTCGACGACCTGCAACGTGATCTGCAGCGCGTCATTCTCCGGGATGCGGCCTTCGCGGCGGAGGCGACCGCCGGCGGTCTCCCCGGGGACGAACTCCATCGCGAAGTAGACGTATCCATCGGACTCGCCGTAATCGAGCCCGCGCACGATATTGACGTGATTGAGGGTGACGGCGGTGCGCGCTTCGCGCTGGAAGCGCGCGTGGTAGGTGGTCAGCACATCGTCGGGCGTGCGCGGCCGCGCAAGGAGCTTCAGGGCCACGATGCGGCCGAGGCGCGTGTCGCGGGCTCTCCACACAACGCCCGAACCGCCGCGCCCCAGACGATCCAAGACCTCGTAGCGCCCGACCCGCTTCCGGGCAAGCGCCCGCTTGATCTCGTCGGCCACGTCTTTCGTCAGGTAGGCGCGACGGATCGCGACGTCGGCCGCCGAGAGGGAAACGTCAACCTCCGCGAGCGTCGCCAGAATGCGACGACAGTCGGCCGCCTGCTCGGCGTTGATCGCCCCACGGGCGACGGCCTCGTCCAGGAACCGGCTGTCAGCTTCGACGTCGTGCGCCATACACGTCCATCGTAGCGCTCATTCGTGCGCCGTGGCGCGTCACGCTCCGGACCTCTGACATACGGCGCTCGTGGAGGACAGAGCGACTAGGGGTGCGGCCAGAAACCCCCGTGGAGAGCCGGACGTGTTCGGGCGGGACGGCTGTCGTGGGTGACAGGCGACTCGACTCCGGAGAGTCTCCGAGCCTGGCAGCCGCGGCAGACGGCCTGCCCGGGCACGGTGGATGCTCCGCACGTCGGCCGGCTATCACCCCCTCACCGGCGCCGCGGGGGTTTCTGGCCGGGCACCTAGCGACCGCCGGCCGCGCGTGTGAGCTGGTTCTCGAACGCTGCGAGCGACTCCGATCGGGATCCCGGATCTCGATCGAGCGAGCTTTCGACCGCGCTCGCGAGGGCCGGGCTGACTTTCATGTTGATCCGTCGCAGAGCTGGCGGATGGCCCGCAAGCGTGCGCCGTGTGATCTCATCTGTGGTGGCGCCGTCGAAGGGCGGGATGCCCGCCAGCATGTGGTAGAGCATCGCAGCCACGGAGTAGACCAGCGCGCGCTCGTCGCCCTCGTCGACCGCTCCTCGTGTGACCTCCGGTGCGACGTAGGGAGCCTCGGAGAGTGAGGGCGCGCGCCCGGCGTGATCTGGGTCCACGAAGAGCCAGAGTTTGACGTCATGAGCATCCGAAACGAGGACGCGCTGCGACGAGACCCACGAGAAAGCGGCGCCCTCGGACTTGGCGTAGTGCAGCGCATTGAGCGTACGCGTCGCAACCTGCACGGCGCTCCTGATCTTGACGAAGCGGCGCTCCTCGAGCACCTCGGTGAACGGGCGCCCCGTGAAGTGCTCCATCACGACATAGCTGGTCGCAGGCGCCTCGCCGAAGTCCAGGATCTGCAGCACGTGCGGATGGAGAAAATGCGAGACGCGGCGGACCTCGCCGAGTAGCGCATCGCGGTACCCGGGACGCGCCATCAAGGGCGCGTCGAAGACCGCGAGTGTGACCGAGCGCGTCAGCGACGGCTGATGCGCGCGAAAGTAGAAGCCGGCGCCAAGCGCGGGCATCGTCTCGAGAAGCCGGAACTCCCCGAGCTCGGTGTCGATCAGGTGGTCCAGGTTTCGGCAGTCCAGATGGAACGGTCGGCCGCGACCCCCACGCACAAGATCGGTCTCGGCGATGGACTCGCCGCACTCCCGACAATGCAAGACGACGGCGACTTCGCCGGAGCCGAGGATCTCTTCCGTGCTTGCCTCGCGGAAGAGCACCACCGTCTCGGTGCCAAGCCGGAACGTGGCGTTCTCGGACAGGCGCTGCCGATCGATACGCGCATCATCGACCCACAGTCCGTTGCTGCTCTTGCAGTCCTCGACGTACCAGCCGTCGGCATCGCGCGCCACGACGGCATGAACGCGGCTCATCGACGCGTCGAACACGTGAAAGTCGCTCGTCTTGCTGCGACCGATCGTGATCGCCGTGCGCTCGCCAGCCCGGTACTCAAGACCCCGACGAGGGCCAGCGACGACTTTCAACACCACGCCCATACGAGCCACGTCCTCCCGGCGCCGAAGCGGCACGCCGACGCGGATAGTAGCTCGGACTCTTCACGAGGGTCACGCACTTCGTGACGACGATCGAGGTGAAGCCGCGCGGCGGTCTCGAAGCGGGGGCCAACGCGGGCCCGGCAAGGCGCGTCCTGAACGAGGACAGAGCGTCGAGATCAAGCCTCACGCATGACTTCCTAGCCCCTGCCATCCGCACAACTCCGGTTCGTAGGGGCACGGCCCGAGAACCCCGCCACTCTGTCAGTGTACGCCGCTGGAGCGCAGATGCCGATGCCAGCGTCGACTGCGCGCGCCGGGCGCCACTTCGACCGCCCCCCGGGATCGCGTCCGCTGTCACACACGGGGCGGCTACCATTTCCGTCCCTCGGAATCCGGGGGCACACCCACCAGGAGAGTTGAACGATGAACTGGCAGACCGGAGCCCCGCGCAACGACTGCGACGACAAGGAGAAGGGCGAGCAGACGCCGGCACCGATCGCGAAGCAGCTTCTCGAGAGCCGCACGATCCTGCTCACCGGTCCCGTGACCGACGAGTTGAGCCAGAAGATCATGGCGCAACTGCTGGTACTCGACGCGCAGGACTGCGAGAAGCCGATCCGCGTGTACATCAACTCGCCTGGTGGGTCTGTGGACTCCGGCTTCGCGATTTACGACTGCATGCGATTCGTGAAAAGTCCGGTCCAAGCCATCTGCGCCGGGCTCGCTGCCAGTGCGGCAACGGTCATCCTGCTCGGGGCGGACAAGGGCCAGCGTTGCTCGCTGCCGAACACACGGTTCCTCTTGCATCAGCCGTCAACGGGCATGCAAGGCCAGGCCAGCGACATCGCGATCGGCGCGCAACAGATCCTGAAGCTGCGCAAGCGCATCAACGAGTTGCTTGTCGAAGAGACCGGGCAGAGCCTCGATCAGATCCAGAACGACACGCATCGCGACCATTGGATGACTGCCGACGAGTCGCTCGCGTACGGCCTGATCGACCGGGTCGTGGCCTCCGCAGCCGATCTGGACTGACGACTGACGCTTGAGACGGGCGCCCGGCGTGGGCTGCGCCTCGCGCCAGTCCCCTTTAGGCCAGCCAGTCTCGTAGGGCGGTCAGTCTTCGTAGGGCAATACGACGCGGTCGATCCGTGGGCCGCCGCCGGTCCCGCCCAGCCCGCCAAATTCCACGCGGAAGCGGACGAAGCGGAGGGCGGGAAGGCTGGTGAGGGCCGGCGCCCAGTCGCTGGATCGGTCTGCGTCCGCGAAGCCATCCGGCGTCGCCGCGGCGGTCTGGAATTCGACGACGTAGCCCGGATCTTCCGACGCTGCCGTCCCGACGATTCGGGCCTCGCGCCAGCCGGGGTTCACGACCCCCGAGTCGTACCAGGTCGAACGCGCCTGGGGCGGGACGCCGGTCACGAGGAGTTCGACTGCGGGCAGGAGCGCGCCGCCGAGATGCTCGACGAGTGCCAATCCCCCGAGATCTTCCGTCGCCGCGAGCCGCACGCTCGCGGGGACACTCAATTCGACCTCCAGGAGAAGTGACTCGCCACGCCGCACAGCGACCGGCACGTCGAACGGGATCTCCACGACGGCGACACCGTCGTCATCGACCTCGACTTCCACATCGAACGCGTCGTCGGGGTGAACGACCAGCATGAGGTCGGACGCGGCTCGGTTGCCGAAGAACGTGGGATCCGCCCGAAGAAGGTTGGTCGGCCCCGCCGCGACCGCCACTGCGGTCAACGTGTCGCCGGGCACGGCACCCCGCAGGGTGAGTCGGAGCGCAGACGCGGCGCCCGTGGGAGCCGAGTCACCGGGGAAAACCACCTGGAAGCGAAGCGAGTCGGTCTCCGGAAATTCGGCGTCCCAGTCGTCACCCTCGGTCGGGCTCCACCGCACTCGCCCGGCGCGCGCGACCAGATAGCCGGGCGCATCGGAAGGGGACCACCCGCCAGTGGTCGCGGCACCGTCTGACGTGTCGGTGGTGACAAAATTCTCCTGGAGCTCGTGGAGGCGTGTGGCCTCGACCGAGAACTTCACGAGTGCGCGCTGCGCGGGATTGCCGGCGAGATCGAGGAGGCCGGGACGCACATCTACGACGACGTTTGCTCCGGGCGGGAACGGGCGGCGCGGCCGCACCACAAGGCGCATCAGGTCCGGAGAGAGCCGCAACTTCGCGGGGCGGACGACGCCATCCACGCGTAGCACGACGCCTGCGCCAGAGCGCACCGACGCTCGCGAGAGTGGTTCGTCAAACCTGAGTTGAACGTGCGAGCCGGGCTTGACGTCACGCGCACCCGCCTCCGGGAGCGACCCCACGAACCTCGGAGCCGTCAGGTCGGCATGTCGGCGCCGCCGAGTCCGAAAACGGATCTCGTAACGAGAGTCGAGCGCCGTGCCGTCCTCTGCACGCAGGGCGCGAGGCGAGCCTCCACCTTCGATCCGGAGGAGAAGCTCGGAGCCGGCGGGGAATTTCACGCCGGGCGCGGGCGCGACGAAGAGGGTGCGATCGGTGGCCCAGACCCGGACGCGGCGCACGCGGCGTCCGCCGTCGTGGCTGATGCGCACGGAGCGCGCCCCCACCGACCGCAGATCGAGCGACCGATCGAACTCGATGCGCACGGCACCTTGGCCGGCATGCGCGCCGCCCTCGATACTACTGGAGGCGATCGAGAGCCCCGCGCTCGTGACGAGAGCTGTCGGGGGCGGAGCGCCATCGACCACGTCGCACGCCGTCAGCCCGAGCACGGGCAGCGCCACGCTCACGATCAGTCGGGCGAGGAATGCTGGGCTCCAGGCTCGACGCTGCGCTCTTCGACCGCGCAACCCAGACCTATGCATCCCAAGACCGCGCAACGCACGGCAAGACAACGCACGACCACCCCAGCGCCGACGGTGGTCGGGCTGGCTCATGGTGAGCCGTTGAACGCGATCGATCCTCATCCCACTCCTTGAGACGCATGGTGGACACTTGAGTTCCCACCCGATCTCATGAATCTCCCTCATGAACCTGCATCGACATCCCCGTCGGTGAGCTGATCTTCAAGGATAGCGCGGAGCGCGGCGTGTGCGCGGTTCAAGCGCGACTTGACCGTTCCGGGAGGCAGTTCGAGGATCTCGCCGATCTCCTCATAGGACAATCCCTGCGGGTAGCGCAGGACGATCACCTCGGTCAGCTTCGGCGACAACTCCAGGATAGCCGTCTGCACGAGTTGCGCTCGCTCGACGCGCAGCGTCTTCGCAAGAGGGTTCGCGTCGGCCGGTCCTGCAGGCTCGGGAATCCCTCCGCCTTCGCCGGAGGAGTCGCGCCCACCAGGACCCGACAGCGGCAGCATTCGATGCCGCTTCTCGCGGCGCTTCAGGTCGATGCACTGGTTCAGCACCACGCGATAGAGCCACGAGGTAAAGCGCGCACGTGCCTCGAAGCGCGCACCCTTCTTGTAGACGGTGAGAAACGCCTCTTGCGCGGCGTCGGATGCCAGAGCGGCATCACCAAGCACCCGATATGCGAGGTCAAACGCCCGCTTGTGATGCCGCTGAAACAGCGCAGTGAACGCCTCCTGCCTCACGACGGGGTCGTCTGCGCCGAAGCGCCGGATCAGTTCCAGATCGCTCGGCTCGTCCATGCCCGCCCGCTGGTCCCTCCGTGGCCGCTCCTCCCGCACGTGTTGGACGCCTCAACCGCGACGTCTCACCGAGAATTCCACGCGAGGTTCATCGACGCCAATCGCGATCTGAGGAACTTTTCTCATTCTGAGCCCTAATCGCGCCATTTGAGCACAGCGCCCGCAGGCTCGGACAGTGGCGCGATCTGGCGCATTTCTCATATTGAGAGGAAATGTTCTCGACATGACCGGCGATTTGTTGCCATTATGCAAATGGTTGCCGAGGTGTCTCCGCCTCGGGTCCCAGCCTCGCAGAGGCCGGGATCCAAAGTGGACTCGGTGACCATTTTTCCCCACCTTTCGAGACTGAGAAGCCTCGGGGGCCGTCCTTATTGGGAGAGATCGTCATGCGTATTCGTATGTCCGTCCTCGCCGCTGGCCTTGTCGCTGGCGCACTTGCTCTTGGTTCGTCGCCGGTTGGCGCGAATCCTCAGATCGCCTTGAACGGTTTCGTCGCGGATAGCGCGATGACCGTCCTCGTCGATGCACCCCCCGCCGCCGCAGGCGAGATGTGCTACATCATCCAGGGTGGGCAGATCATCGGCGGTGGCACGCTAGGCGCCGGTCTCAACTCGTTCGGCGTCGCCACGAACGGTCTCAGCAATACGCTGACGGCTGATGGCCCGGCGCTGATGGCGATCACGCGCGGTACGTTCGACGACGCTTGGGGCGAAGAGTAGCCGCTCGCTAGGAGACGGATACGACGTCTCTGACGTCCGCAAGCGTGAACGGCTTCGGGAGTACGCCGTCGATGGCGAATTCCGCGAGACGGTTATCCGTCGCTATATCGCCATAGCCTGACATCACCACGACCCGGCCCGCCGCATCGGCGCGCCGGGTCGCTTCGATGACCTCCACGCCGCTCGTGCCAGGCATGTAGAGATCGGTGATGACCAGATCGAAGCGCTCGCCGGCCTCGATTCGCCGCGTCGCAGCCTCCCCACTCGACGCCTCGACCACGCGGAAGCCCTCGGTGCGCAGCATCGTCGCGAGCACGCGCAAGACGCCCTGCTCGTCGTCCACGACGAGTACGGAGCGCCTCTCTTGAGCAGCGCTCGCGTCGCCACCGGCGTCTATCGCCGCGGCGGGTTGCGACGAGGTCGCGAGCGGCTCCTTGGAGGCTGGCAAGGCAACGATCATGGACGTGCCTGTTCCGGGTTGAGAGCGCACACGCAGCGCGCCGCCGTGACGCTCGACGATCTCCTTCGCGATGGCGAGACCGAGACCATTGCCCTGCTCGCCCTTCGTGCTGAAGAACGGATCGAAGATGCGCTCGACGACGTCGGGTGCGATCCCGCTGCCTGTGTCCTTGACCTCGACCTCGACGACATCCCCGACATCCCCGACACGGCGGACAAAGACCTCCAAGTCGCCCCCCGCCGGCATGGCATCGACCGCATTGAGTACGAGGTTGGTGAAGACCTCGCGTAACTCCGGTGCAAGTCCTGCGACACGCGTGTCGGTCTGCGCGCGGCAGTGTGTGCGGACCCTCCCGCTGCGCGCGTTCGGACCGCTGGCGCAACGAACACGTGTGAAGTCGAGCACCTCACGGACGAGCGCGCCCAGGTCCAGAGTCGTGAACTCTTCACGCGGGCGGACGCGGGTGGAGGACTGAATGCGTTTGATGGCTGCGGCGCCGTCCATCGCGGCGCGCTCGATCATCTCCAGCGAGCGCTGGATGCCCGGGTCCGGCCGATCCTGCATCACGAGTTGGGCCTCGCCGAGGATCACCGCCAGAAGGTTGTTGAAGTCGTGTGCAACCTCGCCCGCCATCTGCCCGAGAACGCGCAGGCTCTCGGCTCGTACCGCCTCGGTCCGGGCGCGCTTGAGCTCGGTGAGAGATTGGCGAAGCTCATCGACGAGGCGCGCGTTCTCGAGCGCCATGCCGGCCTGGGCGGCGAAGCCCTCGAGGAGCTGGAGATCGGAGGGCGAGAAGCTTTTCGGGAGGCTCCGGTTCTCTACGTACACATAACCCAAGACCGTGCCATGGGATTGCACCGGCGCGATCATCAGTGATCGAGGCCGGTAGAGCCGCACGCTCGGCGCGTCCCCGAGTTCCGATGCGCCACAGGCGTCATCGAAGATGCACGCCCTACCGACTTGCCGCGCATGCTCGATGGCGGAGCGGCTCACTTCTGCGGCGTCTGCATCGGCGTCCTCGACGCCGTCTCGCGTGGCGATCTTCGCATGGCGCGCTGCGCCAGAGACCCCATAAACAACGACAGCACGCTCGGCGCGGCAGACGTCGAGCACCCCGGAGACCATCTCGCTCAACACGTCGTCGATGGAACCGTCGGAACGCAATCGCAACGCGGAACTCAGTACGCGCTCCAGGCCGGCCGCTCGGCCGCGTGCCCCCCGGAAGCGCACGGATTCACTGCGGAGGTGAGCGCGGAAGCGTGTCACCGGGCCCGCGACTCCGGCAGGCTCCCAATCCGCCGGCAATGCGAGGCCTGTGGTCGACGCAATCACGGAGTACGGCGCCAACCCGAGGAGCCGAGCACTCTCTTCTGGACCATCCTGGGCAGCCCACGACTGCAGCGCGTCGAGGGCGCTCTCCATCCGGAGATCCGCATCCGCTTCCTGACCCAGGAGCGCGTCGGCTCGGAGAATCGCTAGGCGCCACTCCCACACGAATGTGCCCGCTGGACGCTCGTCATCCGCCTCCGGGGCACGCGAACGAAGCCAGGTGGCCACTGCGATGTCGTCGATGGATGTCCACGCGAGCGCAGCCACGTGACACGCGATCGCGAAGGGGAGAACCTGATCGTCGGATTCAGCCACATCGCGCGCCACCGAAAGGAAGCCTCGCAAGGGCCAAACATCGCTCGCTCCGCGCGCCACGCAGCGCGCGAGGGCCGTGGTGAGCGGCTCCGGAGCCGAGCACGCGCCATCCATGGAAGACAGCGTGCGCGAGAGTCGGGCCGAGGCATCTCCCCCGCGCTCCACCCAACGCATGATCAGCCTAGCGAATCGCACCGGCTTCGGCCGAGTGCGGCGTGGAAGCGTCGCGTTCGCAAGGGATACTTCACTCGCCAGGCTGAGATTCTCCAATCGGGCCCCGAGCCATGCGCGCCAGGCGATGGGGTCGAGCACAGTGCCTACAGGCTTCTCAAGCGGGAGTTGCCGGCGATCTCGCTTCGCGCGTACGGTGGCTTCGACCATGAGGTGCAGCGTGTCCCAATGCTCGTTCAGACTGCGCGGAGAGGGCGCAAGCTCGTGCGCTCGGCCCAGGCACGTCTCGGCGCCGTCGATATCGCCCACCTCGGCGAGGAGCAGGGCGGCCCGAACGAAGTGACGTCGCGCCGCACCCTGCATGCCCCAGCGATGGCACCGCCGCCCGAGGTCCTGCCACGCTCCCGCCGCTCCCGCCGCCCCCATCGGCCGCGACTCGACGATCAGGATATTAGCATCGAGCTTCAGCCCGAGACGCACGATCCCCTCGTCGTCAGCAAGGCGCCGGGCGAGCTTGAGGATGCGGAGAGCGGAGTGGGGCCGGCGCTGCGCCCTGAGGATGCCAGACAGCGATACGAGAGCCTCAAGCAGGGCCGGTGAGACCCGATCACGCCGGTTGGCGTGGAGAGCGCGTCGAAGGCGCCGATGCGCCTCGGCGAAGGACCCGCGGACACGCTGAGCCAACGCGGCAAAGCGCGCGAGATGCAGATCGTCACTCTCACAGCCCAGAGCCGTCATCTGATCGACGGTCCGCCGCAGGCTGGTGGCATCGCCGCTCGTGGCCGCGATCCGACCCCGACGGCGGAGGACCTCAAGAGGAGCTGACTCATCCGCAACCGTCGCGAGCGCGAGTTCCGCGCCGGCCGGGCGCGCGATCTCGAGCCAGAGATCGGCGACGCGCACCGCCATCGCCGGTGTGGGGGCCTGCTCCTCCAGGAGTTCGGTCGTCGCGCGGACCATGAAGGGGTACGCCGCGAGCGCATCACCACGAAGCAGGAGCGCCTCGGCTCGTCCGACCACGTCCACGGGCCGGGCACCTTCCACCGTCGCAGGTCCGGACAAGTGTTCGCTGAATCGCCCCGCGACCGTGTCGAAGAGCCCGCCAACGGTTCCGCCTCCACGCTCGGAGACGTCGAGTGCACCGGCGCCTACGTCGAGCACGTCTTCGATCACCAAGTTGCTGACGACGTCCATGACGCGCTCGAGGGTGGAAGATCCGCCGTGCACGACGGCCTCGCAGACCGCACCGGTCACATGCGCGGTCGCGAACGCCACCTGCAGCGCGTCGCGCACGATACCCCGCACGACACCAACAGTCGCATCGGCGACGCCCCCTCCGGTCACGTCGACGAGACGCCAACAGTCGACAGTGGGAGCTTGAGGAAGCAGACGGCGAAGCTCACCCGCGAGCAGGCGTTCCGGCTCCCCTGCCCGTTCGGCATCCACCAGGAGCACGCCCGGCGGGAGGAGTCGAACCCGCTCGAACAACTCCACGGCCTGATCCCGTGCCGAGCATCGGACGGTCTCCAGCGCGCCATCAGTGTCGCTTGAGCCGGACGCCAGCCGGTGCGAGACGAGATCTCCGAGGACGATCGCGTTCGCGCCGTGCGAGACACGCCAGCGCTCCGCGAGGGCGCGGCAGAGCTGCGGCCTCTGATCGGTGAACGGCACTGTATCGGGCACAATGATCGTGCCGCTGGGCATCTGGGCGAGCTGTGCGCTCGCGAGTCCGCGACACACGATCCGGATCGCGTGCTCAGTGCGGACGTCGAGTTCTGCCAAGCTGGGTAGCGTCAACGCCTCGACGCTGCGCCTGTCGGCGGCCTCGAAGATCGCGCGCAGCAGGTCGCTCCGGCCCTCAGCTTCCGCGAACCGGTGTGCAGCCTGGGCCTGCACGACTTCTGCGCGCGAACCCGCGAAGAGGCGTTCGCCGCGCAGGAGTTGCGTCAAGAGAACAGCGAGTGCGTACACATCGTTCTCGGGACGGGCGCAATACCCCCCCTCCCAGGCTTCCGGCGGCGCGTAGCCGAGCGTACCGGGGGGCGCGGGCTTGCCCATCCGCGTCGCCAGCTCCCAGTCCACGAGTACCGCGGCCCCGTCGTTGCGGAGGAGCACGTTGCTCGGCTTGACATCGCCATGCACCCAGCCCGCGGCGTGAGAGCGCAACAGGCCAGCCAGAAGATCACGCGCGAACCGTTCGACATCGAATTCGACACCGTCTTCCATCGCCTCCGCCAGTGACCGCCCCTCGAAGAACTCCGTGACAGACCAGCAGCGGCCAACCTCGCGGACAAGATCGAATACCTCGGGCACGGTGGAGCTCGGGTTGACACAGAGCGCCTGGTACTCCCGCTCCGCGCCGCAGAGTGCCTCACCGTCGCATTCCGACGCCTTCAGCCAGACTCGCCGCCCCTGGAAATCGATCCCGAGCGCCGCCGCGACCGTGATCTGCCGCTCCACGGCGTAGCAACCCAGCGTGATGGGTTCGACTGGATCCGGCGGCGGAGAAGAGGACGACATATCCGCTCTACCGTCGAAAGAAGACGGGGTCAGGCTTGAGTCGGAGGCGAGGCTCCCTCGGGGGTGTAGCGCACGCTGCGCCCCTGACCAACGCGGCGCAGCACGCCCGCTTCGACGAGGTACCGAAGCTTCCGCTGGACGGTGCGCCGCGCCAGACTCGTCGCCTCGGCCACTTCGGCGATCGAGCGCGGAAGCGTGCCATCGAGCGCCACGAGGATGGTGCGAATGGCAGGGTCGTCAAGCGTCGCAACCGCGCCGTCGGCCGGCGGCCCGAGCCCGCACTCACGCAGCAAGTCGGGGGTCACAGGACCGACCGCGCGGTCCGCCACCCTCTCGGCAACCGCGCGGATCTGCGTCGCGCCGCCGGGCCAGTCGAAGGCAAGGACAGCCGCACGGGCGGCGACCGTCAACGAGAGTCGCGCGTTCTCGCCTCCGAGAGCGTCCTCGAATTGCGTCTCAGGTATCGCCGCGCCCGCACGGCTGTCTCCGCTGGCCCTGGGATCTGTGGCCACCCGTGGCGCAGATCGGACTGAGGAAGAGCAAGCCACTGCGTCCAGAAGGCGGTCGGCTATGCCACTGTCACTCAGAACCGCATGCGGCGCGTGCTCGCGAATGGTCCGGATCGCGAACCGCTGCTCGCGGCGACCCCACTCCCCGAAGCGCTCGGCGCACATCCAATTCGCCGCCTCGAACGCGCGCGCAGCACTCCTCCCCGCCGCGTCGAGTCGCCCGACTCGCCAGTGAGAGATGCAATCCAGGAGTTCCATCTGCCACCGAAGACTTGGGAAGATCGCTCCGTCATAGTGGGTGCGAACGCGGCGGATGACTCGCCACTCTGCGGCACTCAACTCGTGGCCGCGCCAGATCCCGAGAGCGGCCGCGAGCGCGAGCTCGCCTGCCGACACATCCTCTACGAGGACCATCTCAAAGAGATCCCGCACGGACTGTCGCGCCGGCATCGCGTCGCGAGCCGCGCCCGGGTTGCGGATAGTAGCGGCAGCGCACAGGGCCGAGAGGCTAGGTCTCCATTGACCGGGATCCCCAATCCTCGCAGCTCGATGCTCGTCCACACGCCGATCGCTGCTGGCGCGGGACTCCGCTGCAACCATCGCGGGCGTCAGGGGATGATCACACGGAACCGGCGGATCGCTCCACAGCATGCGTGATCGCACGCAGATGAGCTGAATTGCAGTGATCCTCCCATCTCGATCTTCGAGCCGCGAGACGTGGTCAAACGTCGCCTCGACGTGCGCAGCTAGGCCGAGGCGCTCGGCGGCGGTGCTGAACGAGTGCGCCCAACCGAGGATCTCGGAGAGCGACGCCCGCGGCACGCGCTCGCCGATCTCTCGCAGTTCCCTGAAGTCGCGGTTGCTGCTCTGGCCGCGCGCCGCGCGAACCTGGAGACGCCGCGTCCGTCCCGCCGTCACGAGAACGGACGCTCCAGTCTGCTCATAGAGATTCTGTATCAAGAGATCCGGATCTCCCCACCGGCTCCCCAGGCGCGCGCGGCCCAGAGTCGAATTCATCGTCGCCGCACCTCGAACGTGCCGATATGCCTGGAGGGACTCCGGAAGAAGCTGAACCGCGCGCTCCAGCACACTCAGCGTGGACGTGCCTCCGCTCAGCTTCGCGATCGCACCGGAGAGTCGAACAAGGTCAAACGCGATCCACTCCCGCCGGCCCACTCGTGCCGCCTTGCGCATCTTGCTCAGGAGTGCGGTCCGCGCTGCAGCCAGCCCGTACTCCCGATGCGCGAATTTGTACTCGAACTCGAGCCGGGCCTGCTCCACCTCGAATGGCTCAGCCGCTGCGCCCCACTCCGCCGCCGCAAGCCGACCCTCCCGCTCCGCGCGGGGAATCTGGTAGAGATGCGCGTGCGATGCCGCGCGCATGAACCGGATCTCCGAGAGTTGCGCCGACGTCGCGAACGCCTCGGGAAGCTCCATCTCTAAGACTGCGTCGAAGTCGCGCGAGTGATAGAGAACGTGAGCCAGCACGACCGCCGCACGCGCGATATCCTCGTGGGACGACGCGGAATCGTCGATCAGGCGCTCCAACTGCTCGCGGGCCTCGCCGAGGCGGCCGGCGAGGAAGAGCAGGTCGGCGCGGCGATGCGCGGTTGCGTGCCCCCACTCCGGCTCGCCGAGTAGGGTCTCCGCTTCGTCGAGATGCGTGACTGCGTCGTCGAACAACCCGGTCGCGGCGCAGCTGTCCACCGCGAGCGCGGTCAATTCACCGGCCTGCGCATGTCCGGCGTAACGAGCGTGATAGGCCAAGACGCTCACGTCGTCCGGTGTTCGGTCGCGATACAGCTCCAGCAATTCGCGATGGAACGACCGCCGCTTCGCCGCAGACATCGACGCCAAGATGCGGCGCCGAATACGCTCGGATCGGAGCCGCCAGCGCGCCCCATGGCGGCGCAGAAGTCCGCCGCGCTCGGCGCGCTCGGCGGCGGACCACAGCCGAGGACCGGGGACGTCGATCAAGCGCACACAATCGTCACGGCTCACAGCGTCGCCGGCGACCGCCAGCAGATCCGTGAGATCGGCAGCATCGCGCCCAGCAGCAACGAGCGCGCGGCGGACATCCTGGTGCTCGTTCGGCGACCACGCCGCGAGCTGGTGCAGCGGCGTGTCGAGCCGCAACCGCGTGCCGAGCCGCGTCATTTTGCCGCTCACCTCGAGGTCGCTGAGCATCGCAACGATCTCGGCAGGCTGGCCGCCGGCAATACGGCGCACGACGGCGGCCAGTGCGGGGGCCACAGAGAGATCGTCGAGGACTCCCTTAAGGAAGCGTGTCACCTCGGCGAGATCCCACTCCTCCAGAAGGACGCGCGCGCCCTCGTGCGAGCGACGGGGGAGCACGCTGGTCGAGACGAAGAGACAGGCAACGTCGCGTGCCGCCACATGCCGCGCCACCGCGTGCCAGGCTTCCTCGGCGAGCGGGGAGAGGCGCTCCACGTCGTCGAGAAGCAGTGCGCCGGGCCCCTTCGCGAACGCCGCGACAACGATCTCCGCAATCGCGGCAACAGCCTCCTCGAACGACGACTCGCTCGGGCTGCTCTCGCCAGCGACGAGCCGCTGGATGACATCCGCGTGCTCGTTCCACACCGATGTCTCGCGCCCGACCATAGGGGCCAACTGACGAACGATCTCGGCGACTCCTCCCCAGCCATCGCCAGCGGCTTCCGCATGCACCACGACAAGCCCGCGCGCACGCAGCGCGGCAGCAAGCCACTCCAGAACTCGCGATCGTCCTGACCCCGGCGGACCCTCAATGGCAAGCGAAGCGACCTGATCGCCAGCCTTCGACCCGTCTTCCGGCGATTCGTCGTCGGGCGACCCAGCCTCCGTCGAATCTCGGATGAGCGCCGCCACCTCCGCCAAGAGCCCCGACGGTTCGACGAGGGGCACGAGCCACCACGGATCGAGGGTGTCGGGCTCGTCGAGATCGGCAAGAACCTCGCCTGCGCTCGTGTACGCATCGGACGGGTGCGGAGCGACAAGACGCCCGAGAACGCGTCGGAAGTCGCGGTCGGCGCCATGACCCGGCAGGTCCACAACCCCAGGCAACGGCTCTCTTGCGCCGTGCCGCGGAGGCGACGCGAGCAGCGCCCGCACGAACGCCGATCCGAGAGCCTGAACGTCGGTGGCGACGTCGGAGAATTGGTCGTTGCGGTCCGGAGAGTCGGCAACACGCGACGCCGCACCCCAATCGACGAGCCAGAACCGCCCGTCGGTGCCGACGACGATACAGCCTCGATCGATACGGCCATGGACCCGCCCGCGGGAGTGCGCCCGGCTCAGAACTGAAAGGAGAGCGGTCAGGCCTGCGCGAAGAAGCGCGGGCGGCAGCGCACCGGATTCGCGCAACGGGGTCGCGTCCGACGGAATGTCGATCACAAGAGCGGTCGTTCCGGTCGGGCGATCGAACTCGCTCCGCGCAACGGGAACGCCGACGCCGGCGACCTCTTCGAGCACACGCCGCTCCACCTCTGCGCCCGTGTCGGAACGCGCCAGGAAGAGTAGTTCGTCGGCGCGTCCATCGCGCGTGGCGCGGACGATATCGCCAACGGCTCCACGCACGAGCCGCTCGGCGGTATCGAAACGCCCCATGAGTAAGTTGGTGCGAGTCATCGCGACCTTCCTGCGAGTACCTGGACGGAACACTCCCAGGTTACGCGCCCCTGTCGAAATCTACAAATCGACACAACTCATGCGAGAGAAGTCACTTAGGATCGCGCCCTATAAACCCACCGGAGGAATGGACAGCCCGTGACGCTAATCGCGCCAACGTGCGCCAACCCGGCACGCAGCCTCAGCGTTTGCCGACTTCGACGCTCTCGTACCGAAACGTCACGTCGAAGCTGTGCTCGCCATCGCGCAACGTAGCCCGCTTCAGCAGCACGACTCCGTGCGTGTCCTTGTCGTCGTATTCGTACTCCGTGTGCGCGCCTGCATCCTTCGCGACGGCACTCCGAAGCAGCTGCCTCCCGCGCCACGGTTCCCACATGAAGTGGACGATATCGGCCTGCGGTCGGACGCTCGTTCCACGGATCATGACCATGTCGCGCTCATCGACGCTGTACGAGACCTGCAGGTCGTGCTTGTGCGGCTGGGCAGTCACGACACGGTGCTTCTTGTCGCGAGATGGCGAGACCAGGACCGGCGTCGGTGGGAGATAGTGCACAACCTCGCGATACGGCCCGCTGAACGACAGCGCCGCGAGCCGGCGCACCTGGCGCTCTACGCCACGCCTGACTTCGCCGTTGACGGGGGCAGACTCCACCGTGACGCGTTCGCCCTCAGGCAGCGACGCATCGAACGTGGCGGAGAAGGCATAGTCGGACTCGTCGATCCGCACGGCGATTTGCGCCGTTCCCGAGCGCAGCTCGGCATCGCGTGACGGCGAGTAGACGCGCTTCCTGAACGACCCGAGCAGCCCACGCCCGTACTCGTTCATCGCGCGGAACTTCTCCGCATTCAAAGCCTTCTGCTTGGCCACGTCCGTGGGACTCGGAGCGCCCTTTCGAGGAGACGCTGTCGTGCCCGCTTCGACGTCATCGTTCGAGTCGATGTTCGGGCCGTCCGTGCCCGCTTCGGCCGCAGAAGGATGCGGGCCGGCGCCGGTTCCAGGCGCAGCCGTAGGCTTGCTGCACGCACCGAGCGACGCCAGCGCAAGCGCGATCAACACGAACGAAGCAACGCCGCGCGCGCTTCGGAGAGCATCAGTCACCATCTCGCCGATCATAACGGCTCCGGCCAGAAGCGCGCGCGTGGTGCACAGACGGCCCGAATCCGAGCGAACGTCGCGCCATCGGACGGATAGGGTGCGGGATTGTCCGGAGGTTCGGCCGGAAACCTCCGCCAATGCTGTACGTGACCCGCTCTCGTCGTTAGGGCTCGGCACTGGGACGCGACCCGCCTTCGTGGCCCGAGCGCTCTCGTGGTGCGGAGTTTCCCAGAAGCGCGCGTACAGCACGGGGCCCAGCGCGGCCTCGATGGACCGGCAGGAGAAGCGCCATGGAATTCGCCCCCATCCCCGAGATCCTCGAAGAGCTCCGCCAGGGGCGTTTCGTGGTCGTGGTCGACGACCCGAAGCGCGAGAACGAGGGTGATCTGATCTGCGCCGCCGAGAAGGTCACACCGGAGCACGTCAACTTCATGTTGAAGCACGCTCGCGGCGAGGTCTGCACCACGCTCCCTGCCGCGTGGATCGCGCGCCTTGGCTTCGAGATGCAGGCCGACGACAACACGTCGCCCCTGCACTGCGCGAAGTGCGTGACCGTGGATGTGAAAGAGGGGACGACGACCGGTGTCTCGGCCTCGGATCAGGCCAAGTCGATCCAGCAACTTGCGAACCCGAATGCGACCGGCGCGCACTTCAGCAAGCCGGGCCACACCCGCCCGCTGCGCGCTCGTGACGGGGGCGTGCTGGTCCGCACCGGCCACACCGAGGCATCGGTCGATCTGGCGCGCCTGGCCGGATTCCAACCGGTGGGCCTCATCTGCGAAATTCTCGATGACGACGGCGAGCCCATGCGTGTGCCGGGTCTGCGCGAGTACGCCGCGAATCATGAGTTCAAGATGACGACCATCGAAGAGCTGATTCGCTACCGCCGCGAGACCGAGAGCCTCGTGAATAGGATGGTCACCACCAAGGTGCCGACGGACTGGGGCACCTTCGATCTACACCTCTACGGCAACAACGTGGATCGCAACCAGCACATTGCATTGACGATGGGGATCGAGTTCGCGGACGAGAGCACGCCCTCCGACGCCCTCGACGACGCCGTTCTCGTGCGCGTCCACAGCGAGTGCCTGACGGGCGACATCTTCGGATCGCGGCGCTGCGACTGTGGCGCGCAGCTCCACGCCGCGCTGCGCACCGTGGGGGAGCGCGGCCGCGGCATCGTTCTCTACCTCCGCCAAGAAGGACGCGGGATCGGGCTCCGCAACAAGCTGCTGGCCTACCGTCTGCAGGAGCACGGTCTCGACACTGTCGAGGCGAACGCGAAGCTCGGCTTCAAGGCTGATGAGCGGGACTACGGCATCGGGGCCCAGATCCTCCATCACCTCGGCGTGCGAAAGATGGCGCTCATGACCAACAACCCCAAGAAGCTGCAAGCTCTCCCGGGCTTCGGCCTCGAGGTCACCGAGCGCGTCGCACTTGAGATCGAGGCCACCGCCGAGAGCGAGCGCTACCTGCGCACGAAGCGCGACAAGCTCGGGCACATGCTCGAAGGCCTGCCCGGCGAGTAGCGCGGCTCCGCCGGTCGCGATAGGATCGCAGACGACATGACCTCCACGACGCACGATCACGACACTGCCGCCCGGGTCCGCCGGCCACTTCGGCGCGCGTCGCTGATGGCGGTGGTGATCAGCGTGTTCGCCGTGCAGATCGCGATCTTCTTCGTCGCGCGCATGGTCTGCGACTTCGGCGTCTGACCGACATGCGCGTCACAATCCTCGGGTCCGGCACTGCGCTGCCGTCGGCAACCCGCTTTCCGGCTGCCGTAATCGTCGAAGCTGGTAACGAGGTCGTACTCGTCGACGTCGGCCCAGGGGTCGGGCGACGACTTGCGGCAGCCGGCGTCTCGGTTGCGGACGTCTCGACGATCCTGCTCACGCACTACCACCCGGATCATTCGGCCGGGCTCGTGGAGTTCCTCTTCGCGTTGCGCAGCCCGGAGTTGGACAGAACGCGCCCGCTCAAGATCCGAGGCGGAGAGGGCCTGCTCCGCCTTCTCGCCGGCCTGCGCGCCGTCTGGCCGCGCTGGCTGGAGTCGCGTGGCGATCCGTTCGACGAGGCCGAGTTGCAGCCCGGGCATCTTCAGCTGCACGGCGTCAAGGTCATCGCAACCGCCGTGGACCACGTTCAGGAGAGCCTCGCGTATCGGCTGGAGGAAACCGCCACCGGAGCGTCGGTCTGCGTCAGCGGCGACGTCGATTCGACGTCCGCCCTGATCGACGCGGCGCGCGACATCGATCTCCTCGTCTGCGAAGCCCCGTACGCGCACGACCAGGCTCATCGGCGGCATCTGAGCGGGCGCATGGCGGGGGAGGCGGCGCTCGCGGCCGGCGTCCGCACGCTCTGCCTCACGCACCTCTACCCAGGCTCGCCTGTGGCCCAGATCGAGGCCGAAGCCAGGGCGGCATTCGGAGGAGACGTCGTGATGGCAGAGGACCTGCTCCGCTTTGATCTGCCGACGCCAGCCCACCCATGATCCCCGAACCTCCAGCCGATTGCCTGGTGCCCTCGCTCGGGACACTTCGTAGCAAGTCTAGGGGCCCGGCCAGAAACCCCCGCGGCGCCGGTGAGGGGGTGATAGCCGGCCGACGTGCGGTGCATCCACCGCGCCCGGGCAGGCCGTCTGCCGCGGCTGACAGGCTCGGAGACTCTCCGGAGTCGAGTCGCCTGTCACCCACGACAGCCGTCCCACCCGAACACGTCCGGCTATCCACGGGGGTTTCCGGCCGCACCCCTAGTAGCACTCCCAGGGAACGCAGGGAAGATTGCGCGGGCAGGGCCGTCCAACCGTGCGTCTACCCCCCGATCAATCGAGCGGAGGGCTCGCAGTGACCGACTTCGAGCTCGTCGTGGCAGCCAAGAGTGGCGACACGACAGCATTCGCAACGCTGATCGGCCGGTACGAGGAGCGGATACTCCGCCTCGTCCGGGGAATGGTTTCGCGGGCAGACGTGGAGGATGTGACCCAGGAGGCATTCCTCAAGGCGTTTCGGAAACTGCACCTCTTCGATGGGCGCTCGGCCTTCTACACGTGGCTCTATCGCATCTCAGCGAACACCGCGATGGACTGGCGGAAGAAGGAGAACCGGCGGCGTCACGCGCCGTTGCCCGAGAGCCCCGAGGGCGAGGACCGCGTCGAAGCATCAACGACAGACCCGGCGACGCGCGCAGTCCAGCGCGAGCTCGGCGAGATCATCGACCAGGCCATCGCGGACCTGCCCCCGCGATACCAGGAGATCCTGCTGCTGCGCGAGATGCGGGGGCTGTCCTACGAGCAGATCGCCGAGGAATTGCAGATCAGCAAGGGCACGGTGGAGTCACGACTCTTCCGCGCTCGAGAACGGCTGCGAGAGAAGCTGCGGCCCTGGCTTGAGAAGTAGACGCATCGAAGAGCAGATTGGCCGCGAACACGATTGACGGAGACGCGAACGGATCGAGACATGACGCACTCTCACATGAACCCCGAAACACCATCTGAGCTGCCCCCTTCTGAGCTGCGATGCGGTCGCGTGCGCCTGCTGCTTTCGATCGCGTTCGACGAAGCGGCGACCGCCCAGCAGCTCGCAGAGATCGACGCGCACGTGCCGGCGTGTGCCGAGTGCCGCGCAGCGCAGGCCGTCAACACCGCGGTGCGTGAACGGGTCGCTATTCCTGCGTCCGTGCCCTCGGACTTCGCCGCACGCGTTACCGCTGGCGTCGTGCGACAGCGGCTGGAGACGCGCGCGCAGAACCGCTTCCTCGTGGGCGCGGCGGTCGCCGCCGTACTCGTCGCATCCGTCTCACTGCTCGTTGTCGACGGCGGGCCCATGGCGCCTCGACACGCTCCTGGATCGTCGGGCGCCGACGGGACGCCACGCGAAATCGCGGGCGGCGCGTTGCGCGCAGGCCTCGCATTCGGCCGGGCGCCCCTGCTCTGTACGGAGGATCGCTGAACATGCTTGCAGACAAGACACTCCTCGGCGCGACCCTCGTCGTGACGTTCCTCTCCGGCGGCACGGTCGGCTACCTGGCCCGCGACACCCAGGGCACTCCGCCGCAACGCCCCTACGCGGTCGAGACCGTCTTCGCGCACCAGCTCGACGATCTCGCGTTGCAGGGGTATGACAAGGCCGAACTCGGCGAGGCGCGCGTGATCTACACCGACTATCTGGACAAGTATCAGGTCTGGTGGAATCAGTTCGTCGAGAGCCACGTCGACAACCTGGATCGGATCGATAGCAAGATGGCAGAGAGCCTGAAGACTCTCGACGAGCGGCATCGGGCGCGCGCTGGCGGAGACAAGTCAAAGTGACGCTTCGCGTCGGTTCGCGACACGGGCGTTCGAGACGCTGCGGCGCCCGAGACTGGGACTCCCGACACGTGAGCGCGCACTCGCGCCCGGTGGCGGGTTCTCTCTTCGCCGCCGGTTCTCTCTTGGAATTGGATGCCTCCCACATGGAGCCTGCTGCGTTCATGGCGCGGCGCTTCGGGTTGAGCGAACCGCGCCGCTCCGCTTCGTATCAACGCCGAGGCTGCATGGCAGGCCGGCGTTTCAACCCGATCCGGGAGGCGTAGAAACGTGGCCAAGGCAGTCGGCATCGACATCGGCTCGCGCGCATGCAAGGTCGCCGTTATCCACGGCGGTCCGAAGGGCGCGAAGCTCCTGCACTTCGTCGAGAAGGAGTACGAACTCGACGACGACGGCGTGAGCACGCCGTCCACCATCCTGGACGCCCTGCGCAAGGCCCTCTCCGAAGCGAAGGCGCCCAAGCAGGCCGCATGCCTTGCGCTCCCCGCCGAGCAGTGCATCTTGCGCGAGATCTCGGTGCCGTTCACACAGGACGACCAGATCGCGAAGATCGCCAAATTCGAGTTCGAACCGCACCTGCACAGCGCAGCGATCGAGGACGTGGTCATCGACTACGTGAAGACCGGCCCTGCGCGAGCAGGCACGCGCCTGCTTGTATTCGCGTGCATCAAGGAAGTGCTCTCGGCGCGGCTCACGCAACTCGCGTCCGTCGGCGTGGATCCGCTGCACGTGGACGTCGACGTGACCGCGCTCTTTAATGTCGCCCACGCCACCGGCGCGCTCGAAGAACACCCCAACTGCCTGATCATCGACATCGGTGCGCGCACGACGAAGACGCTCTACATCCAGGACGGCGGACTGAAGGTCGCGCGCTCCATTCGCCTCGGCTCCGCCAGCGCCCGCAAGCGGCTCGTCGGTGACTTCCAGGGCGACGAGAAGGCTGCCGACCAGGCACTCGAGCAGACCGCGTCGGCGGAACTCCTGGCGCAGGCCCCGATCGACTCGATGGACACCGTCGAGATCGTGACGTCCGTCGGCGAGATGGAGGCGCTCGTCGCGAAGGGCCGCAGCGACGAGTTCATGAAGCGGGTGATGCGCGAGACACAGCGCACGCTGCCGATGATGGGCGACGCGCAGGCCGTCACCGCCGTGTTCCTGACGGGCGGGGGATCCGCACAGCACCCGAATGCACGCGCGCAACTCGAGGAACGCTTCGGAGCGCCGGTCATGGACCTGCCCGTCTCCTCGGCCGTCACGCACGATCTCGCGCCAAGCGATGCGGACGTGCTCGCAACCTCGGGCGCCATCGCGCTGGGCGCTGCGCTGAAGGTCGTCGGACTCGATGCAGGCAAGATCGACCTGCGTCAGGAGGAGTTCCGTTTCGCGCGCACGTTCGATCAGGTGAAGAACGCTCTCGCGACCGGCGTGACGCTCACGTTCTTCGCCGTGTTCCTCTTCTGGTTGAGCCTGTTCATGGAGAATCAGACGGCCACCAAGGAGTTGGGCGCGCTGAAGAAGATCTCGAAGCAGGAGCTCGCGGACGGCGTCTTCGACGCCTACACCGAGAACGTCCGGGATGCGCGCTCGATCTCGATCAACGACGACAACGATCGCTACTTCCAAAGCACGCGATCGGCGCTCAAGAAGATCCAGGACCACCTGAAGAACGAACTCGGACTCGCCACGGAGATCCCCCCGATCATCTCGGGGCTCGAGACGTGGCAAGCCGTGATGAGCAGCGTCGCGAGCGTACGGGACAAGATCGAGTTCATCGCCATCAAGCAAGAGGACTACGAACAGGACAAGGCCATCGTCACGTTCGTGGTCAGCGACTATCCCGACGCCGACACGATCGTGCTTGCGCTGAAGAAGCACTCTGTCGGACAAGGCGGAACACTCTTCGACGAGGTCAATACGCGCGTGCCACGCAACACGAAAGACGGGCGCATCGAAGTGCCGATCGAAATGGTCCTTGTGCCGCGCGAGGGGAGCTCCAAATGAGCAATGCAGACTCCCAGGAAGCGGTGGGTGAACTCGACCTGATCAAGGTCTACATCTGGGTGATGGTCGCCATGTCGGTCGTCCTCGGAGGCGTCGTCTGGTACACGGACTCGCAAGTCGCCGAGACGCGCAAGCACATCGCCTTTGCGCGTAAGAACCTCGAGCCCTTTGCCAACTCGCGGGAAGAAATCACCAGAATGCTCGGGGTCTACACCTCGAACAAGGAGGACGAGGCGCGCGAACAACCGCTCACCTGGTTCTCTCGTGTCTGGACGCGCAAGGGCATCGAGCGCGTGTCGATCCGCCCCGGCCAGTGGCAGGAGAAGTTCAACACGAAGGGTGGGTTCGAAGAGGACTACATCGAGTTGAAGTTCGACAATCGAAACCCACTGACGCGCCGCCAGATCGGCGAGTTCTGCCACGAGATCGAGCGCGAGAGCGCCCGCCTTCGCATCATCCAGTTGAAGCTCCGCCGCGCCGGACGCAAGGACTCGTACGAAGACGACACGTGGAGTGGATCGGTCACCGTCGGGTACCGCAAGGCGCGCATCCGCGAGTAGTCTGCGTCGCCCCAAGCAGTTCAAGTCGCCGCGGCAGTGCAGTAAACGACTACCTGGACTGCCCGAGTTGCAGTCGCCCGTCCGCCAGCGGCGGGCACCAGTAGTAGCCACCGGTGGTCGGCCGGGAGAATCGGAAGCACGCATCGACGATCCCGTCGTCGAGCCCGGCCATGCGCCGCATCTGCGCCTCGTACGCGTCGAACGAGTGACCGAAGGCGACGAACATCAGGCCCTCGCCCGACGGCCCGGCCCATGGGAGTGAGCGGCGCAACACCCACGCCTCGGGCGTGAAGGTCTCCTGCGCGGTCCGCTTCACATGTGCCGACGCTGGCGCCTCGTCCAACTCCTCGTTGTCCGATTCGCGACGCCCAATCATGTCATCGCGCTCGCCTTGTGAGTGCGTGGCGAAGTGCGCAAGGTCGTGTCGCCACGTTTGCACGGCAACGAAACTGCTGCCGTCAGACGCGATCGCGGCCTCCGTCGCTGCGGCGCCCTCGGGGTTCTCCGTGCCGTCCTCGTAGCCGGTCAGATCGCGTCCGAGACCGTTCGGCGTCTCACCGTTCTTGAACCCGTCGACGGGAGGATCGAAGTCGAATACGCCTCCCAGTCGTCGCATCAGCTCGCGCCCCTGCGTGACCGCAGAGCCGGGCGCGCTGCGGTTCACCCAGATCCACAGATCGGCCTGCGTGGACGGGACTTCGACACCGGGCCCCGAGAGCGCGGGGAAACACCGCGTCTCCGCCCGCGCCACCCCCAGGAGCTGACAGAGCCCCGGCCCGAGGCCGATCACGAGTTGCTCATCGACCTCGACGGCCTGAAGCGCGGCTCGCACGGCACCCGCCTCGACGCCCAATCGACGCTGCGCCGTCAGGTAGCGGGCGAACCCAAGCTGCGGTTTCAGAATTGCAGGCTGTGCGGACATTGGATGCCCCCCATGTTGGTCGCGCCGCGCCGCGCGTTGGTGGTCGGGAGTGGCCGCCGGAGAGGCGGGCACGAAGCGAAGTGCATCTCAACCGCCAGCGTACCGCCTCGGGGCAGCGCTCCGAAGCGTCGCACCGACAACGCCTGTCAGCGGGAACGGGGACGCGTCTCGCTCACCTGACTCGCGGACGGGGAGACGGACTCGCCGTGGATCTCGATCCACTCCTCCACGAGGTCGCCCAACTCCGCGCGTCAGGCCGAGGGCAATACGGAGCCGCATCACTCACCGAATCTCCCTCACAGACCGGGTCGGCCTTGGGGCCTTATAGCCTCAACGGTTCTATCTTCGCCGGACCGACGCCCGGCCGCGTTGAGGCTATAAGGCCCCAAGGCCGACCCGGTCTGGATCGTTCTCGCGGTGAGGCGTAGGAAGTGGATTCCGCCTGCGAGACCCGACCTTGCGACGTGCTGACTTCCACGACGTGACTCCGCCGCCGAGGCGAGGCAACGAACCCCGAGCGCAGCCCCGGTTGAAGCAGTCGGAGCCGCGACCGAAGCCGAACATGTGAGCGAGAGCGTTTGTGGCGACGGAGTCGCCACAAACGCGATACTGACCGGTGATCTCTGGGCCCGCGCGCGAAGCGCGCCTGCCCAGAGATCACCGGTCACGCGGGCGCAAAATAGTCCTGCAGAGCCTTCACCGTGTATCCCGCTTCGCGGATGCGGTCGATCGCGTTGATTGCCGCAGCGGCGCCCGAGAGGGTCGTGATGCAGGCCACGCCCTTCTCGACGGCGGCGGCGCGGATCTTGCCCTCGTCAGTGCGGGCGCCGCGACCGGTAGGGGTGTTGATGATGAGGTCGATCTTGCCGTCGGTCAGCAGGTCGAGGACGTTCGGGCGCACGCGTTCGCGGATCTTGTGGACAAGCTCGGCCTCGACTCCGGCAGCGGCGAGAGTGGCGCGTGTTCCGGCAGTGGAGACGAGTCCGTAGCCGAGGCGCGCGAGCTCCTCGCCGATGTAGTTGGCGGCCTCGCGGTCCTCCTCCTTCACGGAGAGGAAGACGGTGCCACCCTCGAACGGGACATGCGTGCCCGCTGACATCAGCGACTTCGCGAAAGCGATGCCGAAGTCCGCGTCGATGCCCATGACTTCGCCCGTCGACTGCATCTCCGGACCGAGGACGACATCGACGCCGGTGAAGCGGTTGAACGGGAAAACGGGCGCCTTCACGGACGAGTGCTTCGGCACCGGCACGTGCGTCACGCCCTGGTCGGGCAGCGACGTTCCGGACATCGCGAGCGCGGCGACCTTCGCGATCGGTAGGCCAATCGCCTTCGAGACGTAGGGCACGGTGCGCGACGCGCGCGGGTTGACCTCGAGCACGTACACGTCTTCGTTCTGCACGGCGAACTGCACGTTCATCAGACCGATGACTTCGACCGCGCGCGCGAGCTTCTCCGCCGCGACGCGGATCTCGTCGAGCACGTGCTTCGGCAGCGTCGGTGGCGGGATGCTGCACTGCGAGTCACCCGAGTGGACACCCGCTTCTTCGATGTGCTCCATGATCCCGGCGACGACGACGTTCTCGCCATCGCAGATGGCATCGACATCGACCTCGATCGCGTCTTCGAGGAAGCGATCGAGCAAGACCGGCCGATCGTCGGAGACCTCGACGCCGGACCGCACGTAGCGGACAAGACTCTCGTCGTCGTAGACGAGCATCATGCCGCGACCGCCGAGAACGTAACTCGGGCGCACGAGCACCGGGTAACCGACGCGACGCGCGATCTCGAGCGCCTCGGTGGAGTTGCGCGCCATGCCGTTCGGCGGCTGTCGCAGGCCCAGGTCGTCGAGGATCTTCGCGAAGCTCTCGCGGTCCTCGGCGAGATCGATCGAGTCGGGCGACGTCCCCAGGATCTTCACGCCGGCATCCTCAAGCGCCTTCGCGAGCTTCAGCGGCGTCTGCCCGCCGAATTGGACGATCACGCCCTCGGGTTTCAGCCGATCATGGATGTTCAGCACGTCCTCGAGCGTCAGCGGCTCGAAGAAGAGCAAATCCGACGTGTCGTAGTCGGTCGAGACCGTCTCGGGGTTCGAGTTGACCATGATCGTCTCGTACCCGGCGTCACGCAATGCGAACGCCGCATGCACGCAGCAGTAGTCGAATTCGACGCCCTGCCCGATGCGGTTCGGTCCCGAGCCGAGGATCATCATCTTGGGACGATCCGAGATGCGCGCCTCGCACTCGTCTTCCCATGTCGAGTAGTAGTACGGCGTCGCCGCTTCGAACTCGGCCGCACACGTATCGACCAGCTTGTACGTCGGCAAGATGCCACGAGCGATGCGATCCGCCCGCACCGCCATCTCGTCCATCCGGTAGAGGTTGGCGAGTTGCGCATCGGCAAAGCCTTCGCGCTTCGCACGGCGCAGCAGAGCGTCGGGCACGTCGGCCAGCGCGGGATGCGCGCGCAACGTGTCCTCGGTCGCGACCAGATCCTCGAACTGCGCGAGGAACCACGGGTCGATGCCGGTCAGGCGATGGATCTCTTCCGTCGTGAAGCCCGATCGCAAGGCGTAGCGCAAGTAGTGGATCCGATGCCCGTTCGGGCGACCGAGATGCGCCTCGATCTCCTCGCGCGACGGGGGGTTATCCGTCAGCATCGGATCGCGGCGATGCAGGCCGAATCCGGCGTAGCCCTCTTCCGTGGAGCGCAGCGCCTTCTGTAGCGCCTCTTTGAACGTGCGCCCGATCGACATGGCCTCGCCGACCGACTTCATCTGCGATCCGAGCGTCGAGTCGGCGTCCGGGAACTTCTCGAACGCGAAGCGTGGCACCTTCACGACGCAGTAGTCGATGGACGGCTCGAACGACGCCGGCGTCTTGCGCGTGATGTCGTTGTCGATCTCGTCGAGCGTGTACCCGACGGCCAGCTTCGCCGCGAACTTGGCGATCGGGAACCCGGTGGCCTTCGACGCGAGCGCCGAGCTGCGCGACACGCGCGGGTTCATCTCGATGATGATCATCTCCCCGTTCTTCGGGTTGATCGCGAACTGGATGTTGGAACCGCCGGTCTCGACGCCGATCTCGCGGATGCAGGCGAAGCCCGCGTCGCGCATGATCTGGTACTCGCGGTCGGTCAGCGTGAGCGAGGGCGCGACGGTGATCGAGTCGCCCGTGTGCACGCCCATCGGATCGATATTCTCGATGGAGCAGATGACCACGCAGTTGTCGGCGTGATCGCGCATGACCTCGAGTTCGTATTCCTTCCAGCCGAGCACGCTCTGCTCGACCAGAACCTCGGTGACCGGCGAGAGCATGAGGCCGCGCGTGACGACCTCGCGGTACTCCTCGCGGTTGAACACGACGCCGCCGCCCGCGCCGCCCATGGTGAACGACGGGCGAATGATGCAGGGGAGGCCGATCTCCTCGACCACCTCCATCGCGTGTTCGAGCGTGCTGACCACGACGCTCTCCGGGCAGTTCAGCCCGATCTTCTCCATCGCGTCCTTGAAGAGCTGCCGATCCTCGGCCTTCTTGATGACGTCAACCTGCGCACCCAGCATCGTGACGCCGTATTTCTCGAGGACGCCGTGCTCGTGCAGGTCGATCGCCGCGTTCAAGCCTGTCTGCCCACCGAGCGTCGGGAGCAGCGCGTCGGGGCGCTCCTGCGCGATCACCTTCTCGATCGCCTGCCACGTGATCGGCTCGATATACGTCCGATCCGCCGTCTCCGGGTCGGTCATGATCGTGGCCGGATTCGAGTTGACCAGGATCACCTTGTAGCCCTCTTCGCGGAGGGCCTTGCAAGCCTGGGTGCCCGAGTAATCGAACTCGCAGGCCTGTCCGATGACGATCGGGCCGGAGCCGATGATGAGGATCGAGTGGATGTCGTCGCGCCGTGGCAAGTCGTTCTCCCGTCACGGCGCAGGAGGGGGCACATGAGGCCCGGGCGCCGGTTGCGCCCAGCATGTTCCAAGGCAGCGCCCCTGGCCGGAACTATTCGTGAAGACGCGCACGCCGAAGCGGTCCGGCACGCACCGCGCGCAGTCTACTCGCCGGAACCGCCACCGCTTGCGCCGCTCGTTGCGCCACCACCGCCGTCGCCTCCGCCGCCGCCACGGCGTGGACTCCGACGGCGGCGTCGGCGGCGCGGCCCGCGCGAGCCTTCGCCGCCCTGCGGCTTCTCGCCACCGGTCGCTCCCGCGCCGGATGTCGACGCGCCCGAGCGCTGCCCATCGCCAGCCTGGCCCTGTCCGCCTTGGCCTTGCTGACCTTGTTGCCGCGACCCGGAGGCATCGCTCCCGGCGCGCGAACGATCGCCGCCCTGGCCACTCTGCCCACCCGCACCGGAGCCACGCCGCCCGCGGCCGCGTCGCCCGCCGCTGCGCTTCGAGGATGACTGGGACGATTTCGCATCGCCTGATCCAGATCCGCGCCGACTGTCTCCGCCGCCACCTTGACGCGGCTTCCCGGATCGCGAGCGACCGCGCCGGTTGCGGCGAGCCCCACCTCGTGTCGCCGACTCCGGCTTGTCCGGCAGGTGGGCTTCCGGGAGGGAGTCGAAGAGATCGTCGACCGTCTTCGGCCGCTTCTCCTCTTCGGCTTCGACAGGCTCATCGACTTCGTCGTCGTGATCCGCAGGTTCGCGCGCCTCGGCCTGGGCTTCCTGTTGCTCGGCCTGCCGCGCCTTCTTGCGGCCGCTCGCCCGCTCCTCGGAGCGGCGCTGTCCGGGATACGACTCGGCCCGACGCGGGGGACTGGGGGCGGTTGCCTCGGCCTCCGCGGCGGGCTCCGGCGCAACGGCAGGAACGGCCTCGGTCGCTTCCTCGGCCTCAACTCCGACCTCAACATCAGCCCCGGTCTCAGGGGCGCCCTCAGGCGCTGCTTCCCCATCGTCGGCGCCTTCGGGCCCGGCAACGAGTGCGACGCCGGCGTCTTCCTCGGCCTCGTCGATGTTCTCGACCTTTAGCAACTCGGCCAGGAACCCCTCAGGCTTGACGAGCGCCCGCGCGCGACGGCTGTAGTTCCAGCCGAGGAAGTCCCGCCGCAGCTCCTCGCCCGCGGCCTCGATCTCGACGTCGCCCGTTACTTCGCGCTCACCGTACTCCGATTCACCAGTCCCCGAGTCACCAGACGCCGACTCGGACGTCCCCGCCTCGGACGCCGCCACCTCGTAGTACGTGCAAGCCCGCCCGCGGAAGAGGGGGCAGTCGAGCATGTGGAAGACGCCGATCGTGTTCCGACAGAGATTCGTCGCCTCGGGAGCCCCGCGCACGTCCGGTTCGCGGTGCAGGTTGTGCACACACGAGGAGGGTTCCGGGGTCGAGTCGTCGCTCACCCCGGGAGGATACGCACCGGGACAGGGCTGCGATGCGTTTCCCGGAGCCCGTGATTGCCGGGACGCACGGTCGGGGTGCAACATGGTTGGCCTCGTGTCCTCGACCGCAGCCTCGACCGTTCTCGTCCGCCACCTGCTCGGCCTGGGCACACTCCTCGCGCTCGGCCTGACGGGGTGTGCCTCGCAGCCTGCGCCAGCGTCGCCAAGCCCAGGCACTCTGGAGCCTGCCGGGTTCGTGATCGTCGCCGGGGAGCGCATTCCCGTCGACGTCCCGGTCGTCACGTTTCGCGACCCTGGGGGATTCGACGCGCGCGTGCGACATCGGTGGTTCCGGCCGGAAAGCGTCCTTCCGAGCAGCCCGGCGGCAGGCTGCGACACGCCCGCTCGAGCCGGGGCTCGCCGCGGTGTGCCAGGAGCCTCCACGACGCTCGCTCACCTGCGGGAGCGCCTGACGCAATTCGTCATTCACTACGACGTTGCCGTGACCTCGCGCAACTGCTTCAAGGTGCTCCACGATGTCCGCGGGCTCTCGGTGCACTTCCTGCTCGACCTCGACGGCACGCTCTTTCAGACGCTCGACCTGACGGCCCGCGCGCGGCACGCCGGGTCGGCGAATGACAACTCGATCGGGGTTGAGATCGCTCATCCGGGGGCGTACGCGACCGCGGTTGCCGCCGATCGCTTCTACGCGGCCTCTTCCGACACAGCCGACGGCCTCACGCTCGCCCCGCCCGCGTCGTTCGAGCCACCACCCGGCGGACTGTTCACCCCGTCGCGCCCCGGCCTCTTCCGTGCCACGCTGAACGGTTCAGCCGTCGTCCAGCGCGACTTCACGGAGGCGCAGTACCGCACTCTGGAGCAATTGGTCGCGTCGCTCGCCCGCACGTTCCCGGCACTCGGCGGCGGCCCGCCCCGCGACGCCGACGGGCACGTCGCGCGCGACGTTCTCAAACCGGCCGCGGCCGCCGCCCACCGCGGACTGATCGGCCACCTGCACATCAGCCGCCGCAAGGTCGATCCGGGCCCAGCCTTCGATTGGGAACGCCTGACCAACGAGAAGTAACGAATTCAGTAGGGAGTCAGGACAGTTTCGGCAGAGTTCGGAGGTCAGCATCCGCTGCATCGATGCCCGTGATCCGAACTCCGCCGAGACTATCCTGACTCCGTATCGATGTCGCCGGTACCGGGGCCGAGGCCGGAGCCGCATCCGCCCACGCCGCCGCGTCGAGCAGTCGGGCGACGCACCAGAGCGCGCCGATCGCGGCCACGATCTGCGCCGTCCAGATGAACTCCGCGACGTCGAACGGCCAAACGGCGTTTCCGTACCACGGGATCACGGCGAAGTGCGCGATTAGCGCCGCGCACGGAACGCCATACGCCAGCGCCAACGCGGGCGGGAGCGCTCCGCCGATACGCGCCGCAGGGCCGTCCCGACGCCACGCCAGACGTGTCCATGCTGCGACACCACCCGTCAGAGCGATCAACGCCAGCCACGCGGACCGGTCCGCGAGCCACCTCTGGCCGGCATCCGCGACAACCCAGAACACAGCCGCGACCGTGGCGGCAAGCACAAGCGCGGTCACGCGGACGACCAAGCCGACACGCGCGACGCGACGCGGCGGCGGTTCGGCAACACGCGGGACGGCGAGGACAAGCGCGCGGGCCAGCGGTGCGAACGAAAGAACAGTCGCCATCGCGGAGATCGACGCGGCGGATGCGAGCCACCTCGTGTCCATCCAGAGCTGCGACGCCGCAGAGAACCCCGCCGCGGCGATCGCGAATGCGAACGCCATCGGTCCCGCAAGACCGAGAGTGGCGCGCCCCAGGCGTCGCACGCCGACGGCGACCACGAACCACCCGAGCGCGTCAGGGACCAGGTCGATGACATCCAGCCAGACGTTCGCGACGACGAGAGAGAGCCCGATCACGATGGCCCACGCGGCGAGCAACAACCCGCCGTGTGGCGTCGCGCTGCCCACTCGCCGAGCGCGCCCGCGCAGCAGGAGGAGACTGGCGAAGAGGACGCCAAGCGCCGCGCCAAGAGCGGCGAGTTGTACCCGCGGACGTCGGACGAACGCCTCCCGAAGAGACGTCGCTTCCGCGTGCCGCGCGAGCGACGTGAGCGGGTCAGAGAGTTCCGCCGAGAGCTCGACACCAAGACGCTTCGCGGCGAGTAGAGCCCGCAGCGCGGCGTCCGGCTCCACGCTCGCCATGACGAGTTGCTCGAACGCATGACGTGCAACATCGAGATCGTCGGTCCGAACGAGCACATCGACCCAGAACGCGTTCCCTGGTTTCTCCACGTCCATGCCGAAGAAGTCGCCAGGCATCCGGTCTCCGAAGCGGTGCATGCCCGAATCGAGAAAGAGGCCGGTCTCCCCGGCGAGAGCGGCTGCGAGCGCAACGGTGCTTTCGGCGCGCACCTCGGACTCCCGAAGGTGCAGGATCCGCAGGAGATCCTCGCGAGCGCGCGCCACGGGTACGAAGGTCGCCGCCCACGTCGATCCGGGAGATGGCTCGAAGCGCCGCGAGTACGCAACGACCTCGGCCCGCCGCAGCGCTCTCTCGCTCTCGCGGACGGCGTCGGCGCGGCTGCCGTCGAGAGCACGGGTCACCGCTCGTTCGCACGCAGCGACTCCGTCGAGGGCGACCTCGGTGAGTTCCTCCGCCCAGACGAGCACCGCGCCTCCACCACCGGGCCGCACCTCGACGAGCACGTCGAAGCGCGGCTCGTCGTGGACGCGACCGCCTTCCACCCAGACCTCCCTCGTCCCGAGGGCACCACTTCGGACGAGGGTCGGCCTCACGAGGGAACGGAAGAAACCGAGTCTGATGATGACGTAGGAATCCGGGTTGACCGACGGGCCCCACCACTCCGCACACACAGCCAGGAAGCCGGCGTCGGTCGGGCTGTACGACACGAAGGCTCGCGGATGTCCATCTCTTCTCCAACCGTAAGACCGCGCGTCCACGACCGGGAGCCCGGGTATCGCGGGCCGCGTGCTCAACGCGCGTCGCCATCGCACGCGCCGCGGCGGCCGGGTCCAGAACGCTGACGCGTCCGTCGAAGCGACACGCACGGCGGCACTCGTGGAGACACGCAATCCCCCGTCGTCGTAGTCCACCCACGCCGCGACGATGCGACGGGCTGCCGGCGCGATCTCGAGAATCTCCCGCCAGTCCGCAGCGCCCGTCTCTGGATACGGCCCCGCATGCTCGATCCGCCACGGAACCCCGCGCTCCCGATCGTGGCGCAACTCCAGCACTGCGAGCAAGCTCTCGCTACGCCAGGTCTCACCCGGTCGAGAGGGAGACACCGAGAGGAGGTTGAGCAACTCGGCGTCCGTACACTCCGGAACTAGTTGCCCCGGCTGAAGAAGCCACTCCTCCACAGCGCCTGGAGCGCGGTCGGACAGCACGGCGGGGACCTTTCGGCCGGTGTGGAAGAAATGCCAATCCGCTACCATCTCGCGTGCGGCCCACGTGCTCTCTAACCGACTGAGTTCATCGTGTGCGAGGCCGACCCGGGCGCGCACTCCGTCCTCGCCGCGCATCGAGCGCACACGCGTCCACGCTTCTGCGATCAGGGCGGGGCGCCGCGCAACTTCGGGCTCCACGGCCTCTACGAGCGGCATCAACGCGAACGGTAATGTGCCGATCCGCGCCAGAGCCCACGCCGCCGCGCGTCGATCCCGATCCCGTCGTCGCCCGTCAACCGCGATCTCGGCCAGGCGATCACACACGCCCGCGCGCTCGGCGTTGTCGATCCACTCGGTGAGCAGACGCTCGATGGGGCCTCGCCAGTCCGCCGAGTCGAAGCTCAAGCCGGCGGGAGTGACGAGCGCCAGCGCGACAGCGTCGGCGAGCGGATAGCCGGCGGCGCGCAGCGACCGGAATGCACGCTCTGGACCCGCGCGCGCAACGGAGCGAAGGTGCGCGAGAAGAAGCGCGTGCGACGGACTGTCCGAGCTCACCGCGTGGGGCAGTGTCCACAGCAGCGGATCCAGAACCAGTCGGCGATTCCGCGAGAGCGAAGTCTCACGGAGTAGGAGTTGCTCGAGGCGCCAAGGCGCCGCCTCGATCCCCTCAGGTGGAGGTGCTTGCCCGACCATCTCTCGGTAGATCGTCCGACGCGAGATCAGCGCCCAGAGTTGGGGATCATCTGCGTCCACATCCCGCGCCTTCTCCGCAAGCAACGCGCGTGCCTCCTCGACGCGCCCCGAAATCGCCAAGGCATCGCCATCGTGGAGAGCGTCGAGTACGTCCGCACGCAGCCAGTCGGTCGAGATCTCGGCTTGCATGGCAGAGTCGACCGCAGCAATGAGCACAGCGCCGAGCGACCGCGTGTAGGGCTCTGGAGGTGAGGACTCCTCTCCGAGCCCCCGCCACGCGCCGAAGACGCCGGCGACGACGATCAGCGCGACCGACACCCACGACTCGGAGCGCCGCCAAGCCGCTCGAATGCGATCACGCCCTCGCCGTCTTCCGTCGCCAGTCGTCAAGTCGTACACCCCCGCGTCGCCCGAGCCCACTCTACCCGCGAACGGGGGAAGCGCCGGCACTCACGGCAGAGTCGGGATCGCACGGTCGTCTCGCGCCTCAGCTTCGAAGTAGACTGCGACACCTCCCGAGCCGCTGCCCCGCGCGGTTCCGGCGCCTGGACCGATTGCCGGGTTGCTGTAGAGTCGCACGCGGGATGGGAGCGGCCCTTGTCGTTCCCGCGGATGCGCGAGGGATCGCCCGCATCCATGGAGGCACGCATGCAGAGAACGCAAGCAGTCGGTTTCGTCTTGGTCGTGACGTCGCTCGTCGCCGTCGCTGGGGGAGGCGTCAGCTTCACTTCGACAACGACGATCACCAACCAGGGCGACGCGAGCGACGTGTTCGTCGCCGACGTCAACGGGGACGACGTCCCCGATCTGATCACCGACAACTTCCGGAACAAGATGGTGGTCGTCCGCGAGGGAAACGGAGACGGGACCTTCGGCGACGAGACACTGCTCCAGTACGAGGGCACGTGGGTCGCGACAAGCGTCCGTGACATCGACGGCGACGGGGACGTGGACATCATCGCCGAACTGGCGGGCACCGCCGATGACCCCACGCTGCAGACCAGCAAGATGTTCCGCGGCGTCATGACCGTCTTCCGCAACGACGGCGCGGGGGAGTTCACGCCAGTCGATCTCGACGGTCTCGGCCAGGCGTCGGGGACGTTCCACCTTATCGACGTGAACGGAGACGGCGACCTCGACATCCTTCGCCCGACGGGGAACGGCGACTCGCTCCTCCTCGCTGACGGCACCGGCGGCTTCGGTGAACCGGCATTCGTCACTGCGTTCTTCGATCTGTCCCGCGGGACGACGCGCGCGGTCGGCAACTTCGACACGGACGCCGAAATCGAGATTCTGCTCGGCGGCGGACGCATCGCGAACATCGAGGACGGGGAGCTAACCAACGAGACGACGGTCGACTCGCTGGAACTCGGAAGCAACGTGATCGCCACGGGTGACTTCGACGGCGACGGTTCGCTCGACATCGTCACCGCGAGTCAGCAGCTCTTCGGCACCGGTAGCGTGATCGTGTGTCTCAACGACGGCACAGGCGAGGAGTTCGACACGACGCGCTACAGCGGGATCACGAATCCGGTCCGCATCAGTGTGGGCGACGCAGACGGCGACGGCGATCTCGACATCGCGCTCGCCGGGCAGGCCAACGGCGCGACGATCTACGTGAACGACGGCGACGGTGGCTTCGACGAAACGGTGTTCGTCACGCATCCCGGGAGCCGAGTGCTCGTGCAGGGGCTGCGTCTTGCCGACATCGTGGGCGACAGCGGGCTGGAACTCCTGACGGTCAACGTGCTCGAGTCGGAGGTGTCGATCCTCGAGAAGAGCACTGCCGCGCCGCCGGTCGTGAACTCGATCTCGCCACGATCCATCTTCCGCGGACAGACGGTCACGTTCGACGTCGTGGGGAGTGACTTCGTCGGCGAGCTCTTCGCGGACCTCGGCGAGGGATTGCTGCTCGAGGACCTGACCGTTGTCTCTCCCACGCAACTCCGGATGCGCATTCGCGCGTTCGAGGAGTTCTCGCCGACGACACCGATCGGCGCACGCGAGATCACGATCCGCAGCGCCGACGGGCAGAGCGATCGCATCACGCTTGATGTACTACTCGGACCGACGCCCGACGTTGCGGGGATCTCGCCCTCACGTGCGTTCGCGGGCCGCACGGTGGACGTTCAGGTCTCGGGTCTTGCGTTCGATGAAGGCGCGACTCTCGATCTCGGCGAGGGGATCGTCGTCGGCTCCGTCGTGCGCGAGTCGGAGTCGGTCGTACGCGCCACCGTCACGATCGCGCCCGACGCCGCCACGGGGCCGCGCGCGCTGCGCGTGACCAACGCCACGGACACGACGGGCGAGCTCTTGGGCGCATTCACCGTCGATCCCCCACTCGCGTACGACATCGTGCAGCGCAGCGGCGCACTCTTGGACCGCAAGAAGGAAGGGCGCGACACACTTCGCGTCAGCACGCGGTACACGCCGAACGGTTTCGCAACCGACGCCATCGCAGATCCGCGCGACGACGAGGTGACCGTAACCGTCGGCGACGTGTCCGGCGGACTCACGTTCACGATCCTCGCCAACGATCCGGCGTGGAAGAAGAAGAAGGGCAAGTTCACCTGGAGGAGCGCGCGGCGCGCGCAGCCGCAGCTGAAGCTGACGATCGAGCCGAAGAAGAACCGCGCGACGATCCTCGTGAAGAAGGCCGACCTGGTCGTGCCCGACAACGGCACGATCCGTGTGGACCTTGCGATCGGAGTTGACCGCGGCATCCGCGATGACGCCTGGCAGAGGTTCCGCAAGGGCATCCGCCTGCGCTGAGTGCTGCCTACGTGGCCCTGACTACGGCGTGGCCCGGGAGTGCGGCAGCATCAACGTCACCAGTTGCGTCTACGTCTTCCACGGGGAAACTCGGGATTGCGAAATCTTCGCAAGCGCGATCGCCCGAAGTGCGGCCGATCGATAGCTCGCCGTGTCTTCCCACAGGAACGATGGCGACGCTGGCGGTCCGCGGGGCACCGACCAAGCGAGACCGTTCACGGATTGTCTGGTCGCCCTCATCGAGGTTCGCAAGACTGCCTGTCTCAGCGACGGTAGACGTCAGACCGATGGGCGACGCGGACCACCTCGACGACAACCTCTCCGTCATCCACGGTGTAGACGATGCGGTAGGCCCCCTGACGGATGCGGTACGCATCTCTGCCCGAGAGCTTTCGGCAGCCTGGCGGGCGCGGATCGTCGGCGAGTACTGCGATACGATCGACCACGCGACGCCGAACGGCGAGAGGGAGAGCGGAGATCTCCTTCTCGGCCGACCGCTTGATGCGAACGCTATATGTCGCCACGCGCGCGAAGCTCGGCCAGGAACTCCTCGAATGGCCGCGATGGCTCGGCGTGCCGGCTGTCGATCGCGATCACGTCATCGACGTCCTCGCTCAACGCATCACGCACTGCGTCGTTGACGAGGTCGGATATCGAGCGATCGGTGTCCACGGACTTCAATCGCAGCGCACGATGCAGCGCGAGGTCGAGGTAGATCGTGGCCCGCTTGGTGGTCGACATTCTGGCATCATAACGTCCAGACGTCTCGACGTCTAGCGGGTAGCGCGCCGTGCTTCACATGGGACGGAGCGTCGAGGCCAACACGCTCTCGTTCCGGCGTGGTGCGGCAGGAAGACCGCCTCGAGTTCCATCTCCCCGCGAGCGCATACCGCCGGTGCGTCGTAGCGCGCCGCATGCGATGATCACTCTCATGGAGCCGAAGACACGCGCACTGATGATCGCCTGCGTACTCGGTGTGGGCGCACTGGTTGCGGGTATCGTCTCGTGCTCCGAGGAGTCGCCCGTGCTGCGGCCGTCACAGGCGCCCGCTGAGCCGTCCGTCTCTGACGCGCGCGCCGCTCCTCCGCGGACGCGGCGCGCGCGCGTCGAGCGCCGCGCCGCGAATGTCGACGCCCCATCGCCTTCGCTCGAAGACCCGCCCGCTCTGCCGTCGAGTGCGGCGCCCGCCGACCCTTCGGCCCCGACGGACGCCGAAGTGCACACGCTGATCGTTCGCGTGGTGGGCCCGACCGGCGCTCCCGCTCCGCACGTCGACGTTCAGGTGTTCGGCGGATCCTCGGCTGAATTGCGATGGGATGTGAGGCTTATCATTGCCAGCGATGTCTGGGAGGGGGCTCCCCGCCAAGTGATTGCCACGGAGCGGACCGACGCATCGGGCCTGGCGCGCATTTCGATCCCCCTCTCCCGGGGCCCAGCAGTGCAGATCCGAGCACACGGGAAGGACCTGACCGCAACCGTTGTTCGCGTTCCGATGATAGCGGGCGAAACGACGTCGCTCACTCTCACACTCGCTCCGTCGTTCGAGCTGTCAGGGTTCGTGCGACGCACGAGCGGTGCGGCCGTCGCGGACGCGCAGGTCTTTCTCGGGGGAGTCCGCCGCGGACAGGCCCCGAACCACTTGGGTGTGGTCACGACCGACGAGAGGGGGACGTTTCGGTTCCCGCCGATAGCCCTCCCGCCGGAGGGGACTCTCGCCGTCTACGCCATCGGCTCGGACACGGCGGGGACAACCGTCGAGGTCCCCGCGCGACAGGGTGTGATCGACGACGTCATCATCACGGTCGATCCCTCGGCCAGCGTGCGCGGAAGGTGCGTCGACGAGGAAGGCAAGCCCCTCCCGAGCGTACGCATTCGCGGCATCTTCCCCTTCAGCGGCGAGATCACGTACACCGGCGCCGACGGCCGCTTCTCGATCAAGATTCCTGGTGACGGCGGCGGGGTGATCTTCTGGACCGCGGACCGTGTGCAGACCGGGCGCCGCGACATCGTCGCGATCGACGGAGTGGCCAATATCGGAGACGTCATCATCGCGCGAGGCGGGACGATCTCCGGGCGCGTCGTGCGGCCGGACGGGTCGCCGCGCGCGGACGTCCACATCACCATCGGCGAACCGATCACGCAGCACGCTGCGTTCAGGGGCCGCACGGATGCCGACGGGCGCTTTCGCGCCGGTTTGATCGGTGCGGGCCCGCACACAATCTTCGTCGTCTCGAACGATCCGATCAGAGGTCCGGCCGCGCGCGCCAACTTCCACTTCGGCCCGTACCACGCGGGTACCAGCGGAGTAGACCTCGTCGTCCCGGACGGTATCTGGGTCCGCGTGGACATCGTCGACGGGGAGCCGGGCACACGGTCGGGATTGGTGAACGGGCGAGTCGCCGCGCTGCGGGTGGACCGGCCGATGTTCTCCGCCGCCACGGGCTCGTTCAACGGGCCTGCTCCGTCGGAGTTTCACCTCCAATTGCAGACGCCCGGGCGCTACTCGCTCAAGATCGATTTCGACGGCAGCACAAAGCGCGTCGAGACCGAGATCGTCGTGACGGATGACTCCGACCAGCGCTTCACCGTCACACTGCGCTGACGACGTCACTCAGCGCCGGCGCTTGGCGGAGAGAAGGGAGCGGCCTCGGCTGTCAAGCGTGGTGGCGCATGCCGATCGGATGCGGCCGATGCAAGCGCGACGGCCTGCGGGCTCGTCGATGATCTCGGCGCGTCCGGCAGTTGCCCGAAAAGGCCGTCGCTTCCGTGTTGAGCCCGTAGGGACGTTCGCGCCGACGACGCGCGCGATCTACTTGGGCTCGCCCACGGTGAACTCGTGTTCGGGCAGACGCGGATCGAGTTCGAACACGTGAACGTCGCCGGCGACGATCACCGCGATCTTGATCGTGTCCTGGTCCTGCAGGAATGCCAGGCGATACACGCCGTCCGACACGACGTCCGCCTCCCACCGACCAACCCCCGCGCTCCACTCCAGAACGAGGCGAGTGAACACCGACGAGGCGACGACGGGATTGCCAGATGGGTCCTTGAGTCGCACGATCACGCTGCGCGCCTTGGTCATTCGGACGGTGACGCCTGACGCGACATCGCTCCGGCTCCAGGGCATGTATCCGTCCGCTCGGACGAGCATTCTGAGACGCGGTGCGTGGACGACGGGCAGCGTGAACAGGCCATCGGCATCAGCGCGTATCCACAGAGTTCCAACGACGGGGCCACCGACCACGTAGGGAGCGGCAACTCCGAGACGGGCGCCCGGAATCGGAGCGCCGACGGCATCTACGACGCGACCGGTGAAGGGCCTCCCGCCCTCTGCCACCGAGAGCTCCACGTTCACACGGCGTGTCGCAGGCAGTCGCATCTGACGACGCGTGTGCACGAATCCCAGGTCGTCGACGAGTGTCATGGTGAATAGGGCCTCGGTGCGGATCGCATCGACGACGACGGAGCCGCTGCCCACGTCATACGCGACCATCGTGCGAAACGTGCCGTCATGGAACCGCGAGGTCTGCACGTCGACGGGTCCTGCCGCACCATCCGCCAGGCGGTCCGCCGACGGCAGGCCGACCCCGAAGAGACGCTCGCCCCGCTCGCGGGAGAGGATGATGCGCAGCCGACCGAGCAACGCTTCACCTGCTCCGGTGACCGACATCGTCAAGCGGGTCGCAGGGCGAAGTGTCACCGTCTGCGTACCCACGAGGCTCTGTGGGATCTCGTGATCGGTCGGGTGAAACGCAGCTGCGGCCACGAGCACAACCTTGCTGGTGCGCGGGATCACGACGCTCAACTCGCCCCGGGCGTCCGAACGAAGAACGTGCACGGTCGTCCGCACGACGGCACCGACGACCGCTTCGCCTGCGGGGTCGACGATGCGGAGCCGAACGATGCGGTCGCCGGGGAGCACGAGATCACCGAGGTCGAACCCTGTCGGCGCGACGTCGATCGTCAACCCCGCGTCGGACTCCGGATCGGATGGACGCAGCGTCACGTCTTCGAGTCCCCATGCGGGGAGCGGAACATCGAAACGGCCGTCATCGCTTGCACGTCGCTGTGCCGCGCCAGTTCCAGACCCGTCACTCCAACGCAGCATGAGAAGAGCGCGCGCGACAGGTCGCCCGCTCTCATCGAGCACTCGACCCCGAACACGAGGTAGCTTCCGGAGTTCGACAACGACACCGCGAGCAGGAACTGCTACGTCCATCCCGCGAGCTGCGGCCACGCCGATTCGATACCCCTCCGGCGCGACGAGCCAGAGCTTCTGACCCGCTTCGAAGCCCTGGAGATGGAAACTGCCGGACGGATCGCAGTCGAAGGGCACGCGCACGCCCGAGGTGCCATCGCTCCGCAGCAGGTCCCAGACCGCGGGACTCGCCGCGGAGCCGCGGACAGACGCGTCTTCCAAATTGACGTGCAACCGCAGCACCTCGCCAGGGGGACCCCCGTTCACGCGAACGACACCAGCGAGTTCCACTCCTGGCGAAAGTTCCACAGCGATCCCGCCCGTGCCGGCTGGCAACTCGGCAGCTCGGGCTGGCGTGCCGATCGCAGCGACGACGATCATGCGCCCGTGGTCCGCCGCCGGAGTCGTGACGACGCCATTCGCATCCGTCCGAAGAAGGAAGGGATCCTCCGCGCCAGCATCGATCACGACGGCCGTGGCGGTCGCAGCGCGCCCGTCGGCGAGACGCACAGTGACGCGTGCCTGCGGAGTGCTCGCGCCCGCATCCACCGGCACGCGCGACGCGACGCCGCGGCCAGCGCGGCCGGCGAGCACGCGCCGACGCGCTCCCCGATCGCTACCGGGAGTCGGGCTCCGCTCGCTCGTCGCATCCGCCTCCGGTCGCGCGGAATCGCGGGCGGGATCGTCGGACGCCAAGAACGTAAACACGCCCACTCCGAGCACGCAGACCGCAGCGACGAGTAGGGCGGTATTCTGTGTGGCGGCGGCCATGATCGTTGCTCCCGTGGTGGTGGCCGTGGCTGCTGCTCCGGCTCCCGCTGCCACGCCGCTCCCGACTCCGAATGGACGCGAGGCATCGACGAGTAGAGGCGCGAGGAGGCCGAACGCCGCTCGACGGCCTCCGGTCTTGCCCTCGAGGTCGGCGCGCACTCTGTTCAGGGCGCGCCTGGTGCGCGTGCGCACCGTCTCGACGGGGACGCCCATTCGAGATGCCACCTCGCGCGGCGAGAAACCGTCGAAGAACCGCAAGAGCAGTGTCGAGCGCGCGGGATCGTCGAGAGCCATCACGATCGAGACCAGGCGTTGCTGCGAGTCTGCACGCGCCACGACATCTCCCGCACCAGGCGACGCCGTCCGGGGAACGACGGCCCCTTCGTGGTGCGCGCGGCGGCTTGAGGAGCGAAAACGGTTGCGTACGACGTTGCGCACCACGGTCGCCAGCCATCGGCGAGCGGCGGCATCCTCGTGCGGAGGGGAACGCAGCGCGCGCAGCCACGTCTCCTGTTCCACCTCGTCTACGAGATGAGCATCGCGGACAAGGCTCCAGGCGAGGCCCCGGACCCACGCGCGGTGCGAGAGCAGGGTCTCGATGGCAACAGGTCGAGTGGAGTCGGTCATGGCCCTTGCTGAGGGGAGACCCCGGCCGCAGCGAAAAGGGTTCAGCGATTTGCCGGGAGAGCCACGATAGCGCCGACGCAGGCTACCAAGTGCGGGCATTGACGGATCGCACACGGGGCCGCACCATCGTGGCATGAGTCGCCCGGCGATCGAAACCATGGCATCCGTAGCGCCGCCGCGGCGGCCGCGCGGGGTGCAGGTCCGGCGCCTGCTCACCTGGCTTGGCGTGGGGACGTTCAGCCTGGCGCTCTTCTGCGTCGTCACGATCTCGCCGGCGCCGTTCTCACGGGTGTACGACAACTCGAAGGCGACGTGGGAATCCATCAGCGCCATCGACGACCAGGGGCGGATCGAGACGACCGGAGGGCGCGTCTACGCCCGTGCTGCCGGAGGACAGGGACCGGCTCGAGTCGTTCCGTGAACTCCTGTACTCGCCCACCTATCGAGGCGTCTTCGTCGAGTCGCGAACCGCGGATGACGGGCAAGCGAGCCTGCTCTTCTTCCAGAAAACTTGGTTCATGTGCGGCATCGGACTCTCGACGTGGAATCCGCTCGACCGGTCGCTACCGCAGTACGAGCCAGTGGCTGCACGGCCGCTCCGCGTCGCGGACACGGGCGGTAAGGCTGGGATCGACTGATGCCTCTCGCGGCGACGTTGTCGACAACGTCGCCCACGAAACGGGGAGCACCGGCGGCAACACCGCGATCTCGGACATCGCTCCCGAGCAGGCCGGCGCGCCGGTCAGGCGGCGGCGTCGAGGACGCCTTGGACCGCGCGGAGGATCTCGCATTCGTCGGGGAATTCGTCGGTCTCGAGCTTCGAGTAGATGAGCTGATCGCCCACCGTCACTTCGAAGCACCCGCCCTTGCTCGGGATCAATTCGAGGCCGGAGAGGCGCTGTTTGAGGTTGGTCAAGAGGTACTCGGTCAGGCTCACGGCCTGAGGTTCGTAGTCTCACATCGAGCAATATTCGAGGCTGAGCTTCACGGTGCTCTCCCTTCTCGTGGCGGTAGGTATCGTTGCGGCCGGACGTCGTCGCGACGCGGGCGCAGATCGTAGCGTCCGGGGGTCACGCTTCCCTGAACGCATTGCGCGGCGCGCTCCTTCCCTCGCGGTAGCCTCGGCGCATGTCCAGCGCGCCGGATCTGATCGTCACTGCCGACCGTCTCTTCGACGCGGTCGGTGACGCCGTAGCGGTGCGCGCAGGCGTGATCTGCGCCGTGGGCGAAGCGAGCGTGTTGCTGCGCACGCGGGGGCCGCGGACGCGCGTGATCGAGGCGTCGGGCGGACTCGTCTGCGCGGGATTTCACGACGCCCACGCGCACCTTGCGGCGACCGGCCTCGCCAAGGTCGAGATCGACCTTCACGGGATGAGTGCCGATCGTATCGTCGCGGCTGTGCGGGAAGCGACCCGGAGGAGCGAGCCGGGGCGCTGGATCATCGGCCGCGGCTTCGATCCCGCGCTCTTCCCGGCAGACGGCACGACGGCGCGCTCGACGCTCGACGACGCGGCGCTGGATCATCCCGTGCTCCTGCGCTCACACGACTATCACTGCGCGGCGTTGAACACGGCGGGGCTCGCACGCGCCGGCTTCCTCCCGATTCCACCAACGATCGACGGCGGCGTGATCGAGACGGACGCACACGGTGCGCCGACCGGTCTGACACGCGAGATGGCGGCCAACCGTGCAAGCGAGGCGGCCGACGATCTGACTGTGGACGAGCGCGCCGACGCCGTCGCCGCGGTGATCCCGGACCTCTTTCGCTCCGGACTCACGGCCGTTCACGACATGAGCGGATCGCGCTGGCAATCCGACTTGCGCGCGCTGGATGCGGCGGGACGCATTGGAGTCGCAGTGTACGCAACCGTGAGTCCTGCGGACGTCGAGAGAGAAGCCCTCACGATGCCCGGCGAGCACCTGAAGGTGACCGGCATGAAGGTCTTTCTGGACGGCGCCCTCGGGACGCGCACGGCCTTGCTATTGGATCCCTACGAAGACGATCCGACGCACGTTGGCATCGCGGTTACGTCTCGCGAGTGCGCGCAGGAGTGCGTGGAGCGCGCAGCACGCAACGGTCTTGCGTCGTACCTGCACGCGATCGGCGACGGCGCGGTCCGCACGGCTTTCGACGCGGTCACCGGAGTGCGCGGACCCGCGGACGCTCCTCTCCGCCACCGCGTCGAACACGCGCAGATGGTCCACGACGACGATCTCCCACGCTTCGCCGAACACGGCGTGATCGCGTCGGTGCAGCCCGTCCACATGGCGGAAGACACGGCGATCGTTGCGCGCCACTGGGGGACGCGTTCACGCGAGGCATTTCCGCTCCGTCGCCTCGCAGATTCAGGCGCCGTTCTGGCGTTCGGTTCCGACATGCCGATCGAGACGTTCGACGTGCTCGCGGGCATTCGCTGCGCGGTGCGCCGCACCGGCCGAGACGGCACGACGCTGCACGCAGACGAGGCGCTCACGGTCGGAGAGACCCTGCGGGCGTACACGGCTGGCGCGGCGTTCGCCGTCGGCGCCGAGAACGCGCTCGGTTCTCTTCGACGCGGCATGCGGGCATCATTGACGGTGCTCTCGCACGATATCGATCGACATGCGGACGCACTCGACGACGTGGGTGTCGTACTCACTGTCGTGGACGGCGAAGTCGTCTTCGGCGGAGACGCACAGTGACGGACAAGATGATGGACGGCCTGCATCCGGCGCATCGCGATCACGCGCGCACGCTGCGCGACCATCTCTACGTCTACGCCGTGCTCTCGCGGCGCGCAGGCGGTGTGTCGATCGGCGTCAATCTCTCGCCCCACAAGCGCTGCAATTTCGACTGCACGTATTGCCAGGTCGATCGCACAACGCCGGGCCGCACGCCGACGGTGGACCTTGCGCTACTCCGCGCCGAGCTGCGCGGGACGTTCGAAGCCGCCGCGTCGGGCGCGATTCTCGATGAGCCACGCTTCGAGGGCGTCGCGCCAGAGCAGGCGATCCTCGCCGACGTCGCATTCTCGGGCGACGGCGAGCCAACGGCGGAGCGCTGGTTCGCGGATGCGGCGCGCGTGGTCGCAGAAGAGCGCACACGCGCGGCGCTGCACGATCTGCCGGTGCGGCTCATCACGAACGCGACGACGTTTCATCTGCCGAAGGTCGCCGACACGCTGCACTTCCTGGACGCCCACGGTCTCGATGTGTGGGCGAAACTCGACGCGGGCACCGACGCGTACTACGCAACCGTGGATCGCTCGAGCGTTCCGTTCACGCGCGTCCTCGACAACATCCGCACGTGTACTCTGGAGCGAGAAACGACGATCCAGACGCTCTTCGCCCGCCACGGCAGCGCCGCGCCGTCGCCTGCCGAGATCGCGGCGTGGGGCGATCGGCTGCGCGAGTTAGCGGCAGCGGGCGGGCGCATCGGCTGGGTGCAGGTACACACGGTCTCGCGTCCGCCAGCCGAGTCGTTCGTCACCGCCCTGACGGTCGAAGAACTGGACGAGATTGCGGCCGTCGCGCGCGCCGCGTTGCCGACAGCGCGCGTGGCTATCTATCGCGGATCGGCGTGAGCGAGACCAAGAAGACCGGGTTCCTGGGCGGGCGCGCGCTCCTCATCTCGGGACCGATTCTCTTCTCACGCATCCTGGCCGTGGTGCGCGAGCAGATGCTCGCCGCGCTGCTCGGATCGGGCGCCGCCGGGCAGGCATTCGAACTCGCATTCCGCATCCCGAATCTCGCACGCGATCTATTCGCCGAGGGCGCGCTCGCGGCCGCCTTCGTGCCGACGTTCACCGAGGTGCAGAAGAACCAGGGCCGCGAGGCGGCGTATCGCCTGGCGAACGCAATCGTCGGGCTGGTCCTGCTCGTTGTCGGATCGATCGCTGTGATCGGGATCGTCGCGGCCGAACCAATCGTCTCGCTCTTCTCGTTCGACAATCCCGACGCCGCGCCGATGGCGGTGCCCGCGCTACGCATCCTCTTCCCTTTCCTACCGATTCTGTCACTCGCGGCGGTCGCGATGGGGCAACTCAACGCACAGGAACGCTTCGTCGCACCGGCGATGGCGCCCGCCGTCTTCAACGTCGTGGCGATCAGCGCCGGAGCCGTGATGCTCGGCACCGGCACGCCTCCGGAGGCGGCGTCCATCGCGTGGGCGTGGGCCATGCTGGGCGGCGGTCTCGCACAGCTCGGCGTGCAGGTGCCGGTTCTCTGGCGGCTGGGCTATCGACCGCGACCGCGGCTGGCGTTCGGGGATCCCGGCGTCCGTCGCATCCTGCGGCTGATGGGACCGGCGGTGATCGGCGTCGCCGCGATGAACGTGAACGTGCTGGTGAACACGCTCTTCTCTGCGCAGGAGGACGGCGCAATCGTCTGGCTGAGCAAGGCGTTCCGGCTGATCTACCTACCGATCGGTGTCTTTGGGATCGCGATCGCAACGCTTGCCACCACGCGCGTCGCACAGCGCGCGGTCGAGCGCGACATGCCGGGGTTGCGCAACACGCTCGACGAAGGATTGCGCCTCGTTGCGTACCTGACCGTCCCGAGCACATTCGGGTTGATCGCACTCGGCGAACCCGTCGCGCGCCTGCTCTACCAATACGGTGAGTACACGGCGGTCGACGTCACGGCGACAGCCAACGCGCTCTTCCTCTACGCGCTCGGACTCTACGCATTCGCCGCGGTGAAAGTGATCGCGCCTGCGTTCTACGCCCTCGACCATACCCGCGCGCCGCTACTGGCGTCGGTGACCGCGGTCAGCGTGAACATCCTGATCAGCATCGTCCTCTTCCCGGTCGTCGGGTTCCAGGGGCTCGCACTCGGCACCGCGGTCGCGGCCTGCATCAACCTGTGCGTCCTACTCTTCGCCTTCAAGGCCCTCGCGGGCGGCGTGGACATCCGGTCTCTCGCGGGCCATCTCGTGCGCGTGCTCTTCGCCGCAGCGCTCTGCGGCTGGACGGCGAGCTCCGTTCACGACTGGATCGCCGGCTCCATGGGCACGGCCGAAACGACGGCGCGCATCGCAGCCGTCTTCCCCGCGATCGTGGCGGGAGCGCTTGTGTACGTCCTCATCGGCAAGGGCCTCGGCCTCACCGAGTTCGGCAGCCTGATGGGCGTGTTCCGGCGACGCAGGGCTTCCGAGCAGTCGGGCGAAGCGGGAGACTGATGCGATGAGAAAGCTGTTGCGAGAGACGCCATGAGACGCAGCCCCGACCTCTTCGACGAGATCGCCCGCATTCGCGCCGAAGGAGCTCCGGCGGCGCTCGCGACCGTGATTGGCACCCGCGGATCGACCCCCGGACAGAGTGCGATGAAGATGCTCATTCGGGCCGACGGCTCGACGATGGGCACAGTCGGGGGCGGGTCGATGGAAGAGGACGTGCGCCAGTTGGGCCTCCTCAGCCTGGCCGACGAGACGTGCCGACGCTCCAGCTTCGAGCTCTCGACCGAGGCAGTCGACGACTCCGAGCTCATCTGTGGCGGCACCGTGGAGGTATTCGTGGAACCCTTGACCATCCCGACCGTCTTCCTCTTCGGCGCCGGTCACCTGGCGAAAGCGACAGCGCGCATCGCCGCGGTCGCCGGCTTCCGCGTCGTGGTTGCCGACGATCGCGACAGCCACGCGAATGCGGAGCGCTTCCCCGACGCCCGCGAGACCGTCGCCCGGCCCTTCGACGAGCTTCTCTCCGACCTCGCGCCGCGCATGGGGCCCGCGAGCTATTGCGTGATCGTCACGCGCAGTCACCAGCTGGATGAGCAGTGCGCCGAGTCGCTTCTACGCACGGATGCGCGCTTCGTCGGGATGATCGGGAGCAAGAAGAAGGTCGGGCGCTGCCACGAGTTCCTGCGCACGAAGGGGATGGATGACACCCGGATTGCGCGACTCGCGGCCCCAGTCGGGCTCGACGTTGGCGCGGAGACGCACGGTGAAATCGCGGTGGCCATCGTCGCGGAGATGATCCGCGTGCGGCGCGGCGCTGACGAGGCCGACTCAGGCTCGAAACGACTCGCTCCCTGACAGGCGAGTCCAAGCGGGACTGGCTCTTCTGGCGAAGCGCCCTATCCTGGGAGTGCCTGTCCTCGAGCGATTTCGCCATGCGTCGCCGCATGGCCTCAGTACCATCCCGGGCTTCCGGTGCCCGCCCCTCGCCAAGTGCCTCCCGGCCGACACGGGAAGATCTTGAGAACGAGGAGCGCCGCCGTGCTCGGACAGGAGTCACTTCCAATGAAGACAGCTCGTTTCGTCGTCGCCGCCTCGCTGGCGTTGCTACTAGTCGCGCCCGTTCTGGTCACACCGGCCCGCGCCGGGGACATCATCCTGCTGAAGAGCGGCCGGAAGCTCGGCAACGCCAAGGCAAGCATCCCACCCGCCGATGGCGACTACGCCGGTTCGAACATCACCGTCACCGAAGAGAACCTCGACAAGATCGTCTTTCGGATCGACAACGTCCCGACGCCGCAGGACACGAAGGCTGCGGACGTCGCCGAGATCTTCCACGACCCGTCGTCAACTCCGGGCGACCTGATCCGCGGCCAGCGACTGCTCGGCAATAGCCAGTTCGAAGATGCGTACTCGGTCCTGGAGGGCGTCGCGAAGGACAAGCGCGCTCCGAAATGGGCCCAGGCCGAGGCCGGGTTCCGCATGGGAGAAGCCATGTGGGGTGCGGGCGCACTCGCCGACGCCGCCAAGGCGTTCGACGCGTTCCTAGCCCAGTGGAACAACTCGAAATACGTCCCGGACGCAACGAAGGCCAACGCGCGCATCAAGCTCGCAAGTGGCGATGTCAAGGGCGCGCGCACGGCGTTCCTCTCGCTCAAGAAGCTCGCCGGGCTGCCCGCCGCCGAGAAGCTCGAAGTTGACTATTGGATCACCTGGATCGACGAGCAGGTGGCGTCGCAGGCGAAGGACAAGAGCGGCCTCGAGAAGGCGCTGAAGGGCTACAAGACGCTCACCACGAGCCTCAAGGGCCGCACCGGCGTGGACGAGTTGCGCGGCAAGGCACTTCTGGGCTCGGCGAGCTGCATCGTCGCGCTCGGGCGTTACGCCGAGGCGCAGCAGATCACGTCGAAGCTCGTCGCGTCGAGCGATGACCCGCTCACCCGGGCCGGGGCGTACACGCTCCTCGGCCGCGCCATCATCCTCGAGAGCGCCGGCAACGCGGACGCAGCGAAGAACAAGGAAGCTCTCCTGCATTTCCTGAAGGTCGTCACGCTCTACGGCAACACGCCGGGAGCCGAGGACTGGATGGCCGAGGCGCTCTATCGCGCCGGCATGATGTTCGACGAGTTGCGACCGCCCTCGGCGAAGACCGACGAGGACAAAGCTGCCTCGCGCATGGGCCGCATGCGCGCCGTTCGCGAGTGGAGAGAGTGCGTCGCGCGCTTCCCCCGGAGCTCGTGGGCACAAAAGGCCAAGGCCAAGCTCAACTAGCAGTCCGGCCAGAATCGTCTCGGTGAGGGCTCCGAGCCTGAACCGAGGCGTCTTGATCGCCCCCGCGCTCTGCGAGCTCGGCATGCTCCCCTAGAGTCTCTCTTAGAGTAGAGGGATCGAGCGGTGGGGTTCCCACTGCCGATGAATGCTCTGCCAGCGGTCCCCACGGTGGGGATGCGGGGAGGACGCATGCCAATCAGGCTCGAGGTGCATGACGGCCATCACACACGTTCGGTGCGAGTGCCTCGCGCCGACGCGGTGATCGGTCGCGCCCGCGGGTCGGATGTCCGGCTCTCGTCCCCGGGCGTTTCGCGGCGCCACGCCCGCGTCCGCGTCGTGGGCGACGCCATCGAGGTCGTGGATCTCGGATCGCGCGCCGGTGTGCTGGTCCGCGGCACAAAGGTGCCCAGTGCGCTCGTCTCGGTCGGCGAGTCATTCACAGTCTGCGAGGCGCGGATCACACTCGTCGAGGCCAGCCTCGGGGTCGAGTCCGACGCCCGTTCCGGGTCGGAAGTGCCGAGCTCCACTGCCCCCACCCGACCGGCTCCCGCGTCCGCCGCTCCCCGCGCACGGCGGGCAGTGGCGCTCGCCCAAGCACCCCTCTTCGATCGCAATCAGTCCATTCTGCCAGCACCACGGCCGGCGAACGACCCACGCGCGGAGCGCCATCTCGAATTCGATGAGTTGCTCTACGCGACACTCAACCGGACGCCTTGGTACGCGATCTCCATCGGCCTCCACTTCGTGCTACTCGCGCTCCTGACCGTGGTGGACCTCGGGCTGTCTCCGCCCCCGAGACCGCCCGAAGACGCCGTCATCGCGCTCTCGGACGGGACCGGCGCCGACGGCCTCGACGACACGATCGACGAGTTGCTCGTGGATGACATCCTGGAAGACATGGAGCGGTTGATCCCCGACGACGCCGACGTGGACACGCCCTTCGAGCCGGTGCCCATCGAGGCCACCGAAGACGAGCCGGATGTGGAAGAGATGGTCCCCTTCGTCGATGCGCCAGCGGCCGCGCTGGGGATCCAGGATCCATCGGCCGCTTCGCTCGGCCTGCTCCCTACGTCGACAACCAACATGAAGCTCGGCGCGTCCTTCGGTAAGGACGAAGCCGGCGAGGCGAACACGTTGGCCGCGCGCGCCCTGCGGGCATCCCCGTTCACGCGCCAGCTGCTGAAGGGACTCCGTCTGCGCACGTCGCGCGTCAACACCCGCGTCCTGCGTGGCGAGTACGACCAGTGCGAGAGCGTCCTTGATCGGCTCGAACTCGAGCACGACGCCCTGCTCCCTGGGGAGCTTGAGCTCGCCGCCCCCGGACAGGAAATCCGCGCGATCTTCTACAACTGCACATCGAAGCCGCTCTCCGAGGCAGCCCTCGACCGGATCGAGGGCTTCGTTCGCAACGGTGGCTACCTCTTCACGACGGACTGGGGCCTCGAGAACGTTCTGGAGCGCCGTTTCTCGCAGTACGTACGCACGCTGCGTGATCGTGGCCGCGTCATCATGACCGACGACGAGACCATCTCGTTCCAGGCCGCCACGAAGCACCCGCTCCTGCGGGGATTGCCGGGTGGAGCCAAGACGTCGCGATGGTGGCTTGAGGACTCCAGCATCCTGATCGATGTCGTGGCGCCGCAGGCAGTGGACGTGCTGATCAGGTCGAAGGAACTGAAGTCGCGCTACGGGTCGGACGTGGTCGCGGTCACGTTCAAGCACGGCAAGGGCCGTGTGGTGCACGTGCTCGGGCACTTCTTCCAGAAGGAAGGCAACCTGCGCGGGACGGTCGCGATGCAGCGCATCCTGCTGAACTTCCTGTACCAGGCGCTGCGGAACTGACGGGCCGGACGGGTTCAGGGGTCAGGCCCAGGACAGGTCCATACCGCGGCGATACGGAGCCAGGACAACTTCGGCGGAGTTCGGAGGTTAGCTCTCGCCTTGTCGATGCCGGTGCCCCGAACTCTGCCGAAGTTGTCCTGGCTCCGTATCGCTCCGAGTGCCGCAGGGACGTGCGACGCTGGGCTGGCAGGTCGGTGAAGCAGGGCGCGAAGACCGATCTGGTGTGTCGGTAGTCGTGTCTGTGGGCGTCTACCTGTGGTCGGGGGAGCGAGGGAGTGTGGTCATTGGTTTGCGTTGCCCGAAATACCGTGCCAGGCTCAATTTCTCGGCCGGGCAACCCCTTCGGCGAGGGCGGTGGTCCCCTCACCGACCAAAAAATTGAGCCTGGCACGCTCTCTCGGGCTGGCTATGCCCTCGGTTGGTCGCGCTTCCGTTGCATTTGAGGTCGTAACCTCCGGGCGATGCCTGCTGACTCGGCTGTTGCTGCTCTATCCATCGTCTTTGTCGGGGCGCTCGTCGCGCGCTTCGCGCGGGCGCTCGATACGTCCGGGGCGATTGCGGCCTGTGCGGTCGGTGGCGCTGTCGCGATCGCGCTTGGGCTCGCCGGACTCGCCCCCCTCGGCGCCTTCTTCGTTGTTGGTTCCGCCGCGACGCGCGTTGGTTGGAAGCAGAAGAAGGCGGCGGGGACGGCGGAGCGTGGCGATGGCGCGCGCGGGGCGCGACGCGTTCTCGCCAAGGGAGGCGTCGCCGCACTCGCTGCGCTCTGGCCGGCAGCCTGCGCTGGACCGGCGATGGGTGGGGCGCTGGCGGCGGCCCTGGCCGACACGCTGGGTACCGAATTCGGAACGCTCGCGCGCGGGAAGCCGCGCATGTTGCCGACGTTGCGCGAGGTCGAGCCCGGAACAGCCGGCGCTGTCTCCGTCCAGGGCACACTCGCGGCCGTCGGCGGCGCTGCGTTGGTGGCGGCAGCCGGAGCTGCCACGGGGCTCTTCTCGTGGAACGTCGCTCCGCTCGTCGCGGTTGCCGGCGTGATCGGCGCGCTCGGAGAGTCGGTGGCGGCGGGGGTTGCCCCGGCGTTTGCACGCGCCCCGGGGACAGTCCGCAACATCATGACGACCGCCCTCGGCGCGACGCTCGCCGGACTCGCATTCGCCGGAGGGCTCGGCCAGTGACCGTCGGGCAGAAGGTCGGCGCTCTGGTTCGCCTCTCGCGGCCCTTCACGCTACTGGCGCCGTCGATCGGGATGGTGGGCACCGCTCTGGCGGCTCTCGGGTGGGGCGGCGCGTTCGTATTCCCCGAGTGGGCCCTCGGGAAGATCGCTCTCGGCGGGCTCGGGGCGGCCTTGCTCAACGTCGCCAGCAACTCGGTCAATCAGATCTTCGACATCGAAGTGGACCGCATCAACAAGCCCGAGCGGCCTCTCCCCGCGGGCGATCTCTCGATTGCAGAGGCGTGGGTCGTGACGGTCGTGACGTACGCGCTCGCACTCACGTGCGCCTGGATGGTGAACGAGCTGCTGCTCGTGATCGTGGCGTTCACGGTGTTCCTCACCTACGCCTACTCGGGGCCGCCCTTCCGCACGAAGCGGCATTGGGCCTTCGCGAACGTCACCATCGCTATTCCGCGCGGCTTTCTGCTCCCGCTGGCCGGATGGGCGACCGTCTGGGGCAGTCCCGAGTTCGCCGGAGTTGGTTCGGCGTTGCCCACCGACATCTACACGTTCGCGGCAGCGAGCGCAGCGTTCGTGCTGGGCGCGGCATCGACGAAGGACTTCGCGGATCTCGCGGGCGACGAGGCGGGCGGGTGCATCACCTTGCCACTGCGCGTCGGTGTCGAGCGAGCGGTGCGCATCATTGCTCCGTTCCTCGTCTTCCCGTGGTTCCTCCTGCCGATCGGCGTGGCGACGGGCTGGCTGACCGGCAACGCGATCATTCTCGTCGGCGGCGGCGTCGTGTTGATCGCGATGGGCGCGCGCGCGGCCTGGCTCCTCATCTCACGGCCCGAGGCGCTGACGGATCAGAGCACGCATCCGGCATGGGTGCTCATGTACCTGATGATGGTGATCTCGCAAGTGGTGTTCGCGCTCGGATACGTGTTCGCGCCCGGTGCCGCTGGATGACGCGGATAACACGGATGACGGGAGCCGGGGAGTGAGCGCAAGGCCGCGCGAGGATCTCCGTCAGTGGACGCATCTCGCGATGACGGGATTCGCGCTGACGCTGCGATGGTTGACGCCGGACCAAGCGGCGGGACTCGCGATCGCGGCGATCGTTCTCAACTGGGTCGTGCTCCCGCTGATCGGACGCGACCTGCGCCGACCTGGCGAACCATTCATCGACGGCGTGAAGCTCTATCCCGTCGCCGTGCTCGTCCTCGTGATTTTCCTGCCTCTGCCGAGCGCCGCGGCGGCGTGGGGAGTTCTCGGGGTCGGCGACGCGGCCTCGAACCTGGTCGGGCGACGCTTCGGCCGGCCACCCTTCCTCGGGCGCACTGACCGCTCCTTCGCGGGAACGGCCGCGTTCGTCCTCTCGGGGGGATGCGCGGCGACGCTCATCGGAGGGTTCGTCGCGAATCAGACTCCCGACGCGCACGCATCGGCCGCGTCGTTCGCAGCCGCGGCGGCTGGCGCCCTCGCGGAGTTCACACCGCGGCGCCGATGGCTGGATGACAACCTGCCGATCGCGATCGCGGCCGGCGCGGTGCTCTACTTCCTGAACTGACCCTTGCCGCGAACCGGCGCCACGTCAGCGCGTGCGCCACATCTCCGTGCGGAAGAGGCCGCCCTTGTCTTGCGCCAGGCGCACGAGGCCCTCTCCCGGAGAGAACCACCAGGTCTCGCTCTCCGTAAGATCGCTCGTCACGGCAGACGATGTGATTCGCACAGCGTCAAATTGACCCGCCGGGGTCGAGACGCGCTCCCATCCATCGAAGCGAATCTCGCGCCCCGACGAGTTCCAAGATGTGCCGGGAACCGCGCCGATGCGCAGCATGATCACCCAGCGATCGGGGCCGTCCGAGAGCAGGATATCGTCTCCGGACCGGCGCCAATCCATGTGCCCCAGCTTCGCGACACCATCAGTGATCGTCATGCGCACGCCGGTCGGCGTCGGTTCGATGTTGACGCGACGCACGTCGCCGTCGCGCGTGGTGAACGACGCGGAGCTCGCGCTGAAGGGGAATGCGTTCGCCGGAACCCCGCCACCAACCGCGAGGGGATCGGTCATGCCGGCGGTCCCCGAGGAGCCGGAGGGCGGTGCGTCTGGGGACTGGGCGTCGAGGGGCTGGGTTTCAGAGAGGGGAGCGTCGGGGCTCTCGCCCGAATCGGACACACAGCCGCCGAGAAACACGAAGGCGAGACACGCAGCGACAGCCAGGACGGAGGATCTTGAGCTCATCTCCAGAGTCTACCCTCCCCGCCAGGCTCCAGGGAATCACGCCCGCGGCGAGAAACCACAAGGTATCGTGGTGGTATCAGCATTTATCCACAAGCTACTGACACGCACCGACAGCCCCCAGAGGGAGCGGCTTCGGCGACTTAAATAATGAATTCAAAACGACTTATGTCGGAAATCATGCTCGCGCTCATGCGCGCCCTTCCCCGGCGTCTCCACACGCCTGCTGTGCGGGCGCGGGTCCGCGTCGAACGCCTCGATCTCGCGCAGCGGCGCGAGCTGGCAGACAACCTCCGTCAGATCCTGCGGCCCGACGCTGCCTGACGACTTCCGACGACGCCAGGTACGATGCCCTGGATGGTCACCCTGAGGACTCGTCTGTCGCGCTCGGTTCTGTTCACTGCGGTGCTCGTCCTACTCGCCGCGACGACCGGGCTGGCAACGGTCGTCATTCACGCCGACCTCGCCAAGCTCACGCAGCTCGCCGACGTGATCGTCGATGCAACGGTCGAGTCGCAGCGCACCGAGTTCGAGCCCGCCCAGGGCGCAATCTGGACGGTCTATGAACTGCGCGTCACCGAGACGCTCGCCGGGGCCGAACGCAAGACGCTCTCGATCCACGTGCCGGGGGGCACAACGGCGGGACTGACCCAAGAGATCAGCGGTGCGGTGCGCCTGGACGTCGGGGAACGTGCCATCCTCTTCCTGACGAAGGAGGAGGATCGCCTGCTGGTGCTCGGTCAGTCGCAGGGGTGTTTCCGCGTCACACGAAAGGCCGTGAAACGGGCAGCGAGCAGCCCGACGAAGGCTCGCGAGAAGACTCGAACCAAGACAGAGCCCGAAGAGACGACGAGCGACGCAGATGGCGCCGCCGCGTTGGCGAAGACCGACGAATTGGTCTGCCGTAACGACCTGACCGGCCTCGCACTCGTTGCGGGCGACGGCAAGGGCGTCACTGCCGAGCCCATCGAACTGACTCTGACGGCGCTCCGCGCCAAGATCAAGGTGGCTCTCGATGAGAAGGCCGCAATCGCGCAGCGCCGCCGCGCCGAGACCGACCGCCGACTGGCCGCACTCCGAAAGCGGGCGCGACGCAATCGCGAGCGCTTGCGCGGCAAGCCCGGCGGTGGCGAGTAACCGCGATGCCGGACAGGATCGAAGTCCGAGGTCTGCGCGTCGACACCATCATCGGCCTCTATTCGTGGGAGCGCATGGTGCTGCAGGAGGTGCGCATCGATCTCGAGCTGCGCTGCGACTTGCGGGCCGCCGGGGCGAGCGACGACGTCCGCGACACGGTCGACTACAAGACGCTGACGCAGACCATTCGCGAGCGCACTGAGTCGAGCCGCTATCTCCTGATCGAAACCCTCGCCCACGATGTGGCAGAGTGCTGCCTGACGGATCCGCGCGTGACCAGCGCGCGCGTCCGATTGAGCAAGCCACACGCGCTGCGTCACGCTGACGACGTCGCCGTCGTCGTCACGCGCACGCAGGAGGATGGATCGTTGCGCGCGCCGCATCGGGTCTACATCGGCGTCGGCTCGAATATCGATCCGGTCACGAACGTCCGCGAGGCCCTGCAGGCGTTGCACTCCCGCTTCGGGGCGCTGCGCGTCTCGCCCGCCTACCGCACAGCTCCCGTCGGCTGCGGCGAGGCGGCCGACTTCATCAATCTGGCCGTCGAGTTGCGCACAGACCTGGAGCTGCACGTCCTCTGGTCGGAGTTGCGCGGCGTCGAGAAGGCACAGGGGCGCGTGCGTAGCGACGATCGCAACGAGCCGCGCACACTCGACCTCGACATTCTGCTCTTCGATGAGCTCGTCACGAACGAGGGGCCGGTGCGGCTCCCGGACCCGCTGATCGCCGACGCTCCGTTTGTCTTGGTGCCGCTCGCCGACATCGCGGGACCGCTACGTCACCCCACGGCCAACTGCACGATCGCGGAGCTACGCGCGAAGCTCCCGAAGACGGTTGAAGGCGTCGCGCCCTACGACGCCGAAGTGCTCTTCTGACCGCCGCGATCTGAACACCGGGCGCGGCAACTACGCGTACTGGCCGCCGTCGACGCCGAGGACCTGCCCGGTGATGAAGTCCGGACCCATCGCCAGGAACACGACCGCTCGGGCGACCTCGTCGACGGTCCCGAAGCGCCCGGCGGGGATCTCCGCAACGATGCGCGCCGCCCCGTCCGGTCGAAGCGGGGCGCTGCCCTCGGGCGGGAGGATCGCGCCGGGCGCGACCATGTTCACGCGAACCGCTGGCGCAAGCTCGATGGCCAGCGACCGCGTCAGCGATGCAAGCGCGGCCTTCGATGCGGCGTAGGCGGCGCTGCGCGGACGTGGACCGGCGGCGTCGCCAAGATTGACGACGGCACCGCGGCGCTCGCGGAGTGCCGGCGCCAACGCGTGGATGAGCGCGAGAGGGGCGGCAACGTGAACAGCAAGGAAGCGTTGCGTAGCACGATCAAAGTCCGCCGCTGCGGTCGTCGCGACGGGCGTCGGATGGAACACCGAGGCGTTGTTGACGAGCACATCGACGCGACCGTGGGTCGCGACGAGTTGCTCCGCCAGCGCGCGTGTCGCCGCGACGTCGCTGAGATCGGCGCGCATCGCGACGGCGCGGCCGCCCCGCGCGTTCACGTCGCGAACAACCTCGGCCGCGTCGGACTCCGAGCGATTGAAGTGAACGATCACGTCGTGGTCCGCATCCGCGAATGCGAGACAGATCGCGCGGCCGATCCGACGCGCTCCACCAGTCACAAGGGCCACGGGCCGATCCGAAGATGCCTGCATGCCAGAATGCTATCCGGCGAAGCGGGAGCGGCCTATCCGGATGAGGCGCGGGCAGTGGACGCGCGGGCTGCCGTGACGCTGCTCGGTACCTGCGCGAAGCGCGGGGTGCTGCTCAACTCGCTCGCCACCAAGAGCGTCTCGGTGGCCGGGCGCACGCGCTCAAGACGCTTCGAACAGCACTCGCACACGAGGTGCGATCCGAGGTCCAGGAACCTCTGCGTTCGAAGGCAGTTCGAGCAGTATTGGTTGAGCAGTCTGAGCACCCGGAGACCTCCTGCCGGGGTTGGCCGTTTGCGCGACCGGAGAGTCCAATCGCCGCGAGTTCTATCTGTACCCCCGCACGATCGATGCCAATCGCGCCTGCACGAGTCGTGCGCGCGTCGGAGCCTCGAACGGGGGAGGTCAAGCAGACCGGATCACCGAGTGACGCGGCGGAGGTGGTCTCCACCGTGTCTCTGTTCAGTGACTCCATCTGCAATCACATGTTGCCAGGGGCGCCCGGGCCGGTGATCAATGGGGCATCTCACACGGCCCGAACTCATGCAAACGCGGACGGGCTCGAGGCCCACCTCCCGTTGCTCTCCTATATCGGTAAAGTGGGGACTGAATATCCATGACGGACAGAGAGAACCGCGCCACCCCGATCGCTCGCTGCTGGCAGTGCGCGTCCACCGTCCCGCCCGAGAGGCTCGATGTCGAGGCCGTCCTGCGCGTGCGGAGCGCGGCAGATGGTGGCCCCTATCGCGAGTGGCGCTGCGTGTGCGGAACCGAGTCCGGGGCGCTCGTGAATACGGCCGGCGCGTGGCTGCTCTACCCACTCGAGGGCGAGGACGATCCCGATCTGATCGAGCGCCTCATCCCGCGGTATTCGCGCGCCCACCAGGACGCTGCCGTTGCGTGGTGGCGCCGCAACGCCGCTGCAGTCGAGCGCTTCCGACGAGATGTCACCGACCGACCGCCGCGTTCGCAATCCAACCCGGGCCCTGATCGGACACAGCGCCCGCCGCCGCGACCCAAGGCGCGCACCCAAGAGCAGCCGCCTCCGCGCAAGAAGACGGAACGCCGAAGCCCGCGCTCGGACCAACGCCGCAGCAGGCCAGCGCCGCCCGAGACGCGCCCAGACAACGACGTGGACCGACGCTCACCCCACGAGTTACTCGGGATCAAGCGGGGCGCCACCGAAGACGAGATCGGCCGCGCCTATCGCAAAGCGCTGAAGCTCTGTCACCCCGACCGTGTCGCGAATCTCGATGCCGACATCCAGGATCTTGCACACCGCAAAGCGAAAGCGCTACGCCGCGCGTACGAGCAGCTCCTGAACGCCGGCTGAGCGTATCGCCGGCGCCTACGAAGGAGCGACGATGCGGTCACCAGGCGCCACCGGGCAACCGTTCAAGAAGTCACGGACGCTGAGCGTCTTCTTGCCCTGCTTCTGCAGATGCGTGATCCGCAGCGCCCCGGAGCGCGTCGCGATCACAAGACCACCGGAGTCAGCCCGCACGACCTCGCCGGCCGTCGCAGACGACGCGATCTCGGAGTCTGACAACAACGGCTCGGCGCCACGGACGAGTAACGGGAGATCGTCGGCCGCGGCGCGCCGCAACACGGCGCGGCAACCGGGCCACTCATCGAGCGCCCGGATCCGGCGATCGAGCTCCGCGGCCGTCTCGGCGACGGGATCGAGATGCCCCTCGGCGACGTCGATGCGCGGGGCGAGTGTGATCTGCGACTCATCTTGCTCGGTGGCGGCGAGTGCGTCGCCCGCAAGCAACCGCGTGACCACGCTGCGCAAGAGTGGCGCGCCGCAGTCCACCAGTCGCCCACGCAAGGTCGGCGAGTCGTCGGTGGGCAGTATGGGCTCGCGCGCTTCGGCGAGCACCGCTCCGGCGTCGAGCTTCGCGACCAACCGCTGCACACAGGCCCCGGTCTCGCGGTCTCCCGCGAGGATTGCTCGTTGCACGGGTGCCGCGCCACGCCACCGAGGCAGAAGCGAGAAGTGTAGGTTGAGGCAACCGAGTCGCGGCGCCTCCCGCACCGGCCGGCGCAGCAATTGACCGAACGCCACGACGACGAGCAACTCCGGAGACGCGGCCTGCACCCGCTCGACATCAGCGTCGAGATTGACATTCGGCGTGGCGAGAACGGGTAGCCCCAAACGCTCGGCCTCGGCGCCCACCGGCGTCGGGACGAGCGCGCCACGCCGGCGTCGGCGGCGTGCGGGAGGGGTGACGACCAACCCGACGTCCATATGCTCGGCCAGGTCGGCCAGGCAGCGGGCGGCGCCAAGATCGCTTCCGAGAAAGACGACGTCGCTCAGCCGACCGACCCGTCATTCGCGGCATCACTCGCCGCACTATTCGCTGGGCCCTCGTCCGTCTCGCCGAGGAGAGCTTGTCGCACGGCCGGGTCGGCGCCGACCACCTCGATCGCGCCAAACTCGCCCTCCTGGCTCACCGCGATGCGCCCGCGCTTCAGCAGTTCGAGCAGCGCCAGGAAGACGCCGATGACGTACGAGCGCGAGGCACCCCGCGGAAGGAGCTGATTGAAATTCAGCTTCTCGCCGATGGGCACGAGTGCTTCGACGCGCTCCATGTGCTCTTCGATGGGCGTGTCATCCACCGTGACCACGTAGGGCCGCCCGCCGCGTGTCTCCTTCAGGAGCCGTGCGAAGGCCGCGAAGAGCAACTCGACGCTCGTTCCGTCGATCGTCAACTCCGTAGGCGGGGCATTCGCGGCGCTCCGGAGGTCCTCCGCCTCGGGGTGGGCGCCACGCGCCAATCGCCGCGCCGCGGTGTCGCGGCGCTCGCCGAGCACCTCGGCGACACGCTTGAAGCGGCGGTATTGGATGAGCTCCCGCACGAGATCGAAGCGCGGATCCAGATCGTCGTCATCGAGGATCTGCTCCTCCTTCGGGAGCAGCGAGCGCGACTTCATGCGCATCAAGGTCGAGGCCATCACCAGAAAGTCGCCGGCCGCATCGATGTCGATCCGGTCGAGATCGTCGAGGTAGCTGACGAAGCGATCGCAGACGCGCGCTACGGGGATGCGCTCGACATCGACCTCGTCTTCGCGCAGAAGGTGCAACAAGAGGTCCATCGGACCACTGAATTGCTCCAACTCCACGCGGTAGACGTCGTCCTCGTGCACGTTGGCAGGTTACCTCGGCGGCCACACAAGGTCTCATACAAGGTCTCGGGGCTCGCGCGCGCCGTCTTGCGCATCGCCTCGCGTATCGCTGAGACGTATTGCTGGGAACGGTGCCCTCGGCGGGGCGGCAGGTAGGATGAGCGAACCGCGAGCGGAGCATCCCAGTTCCCCATACGCGACGGCGGAGGACCCCGGCGATGAGCGATCAGACGGAACACGCACCGGACGACCCGGTCGCCTACGGGCGCCAAGTGCTCGAGGCTGAGCTGAACGCGATCCGCGACATGCTGCCGTTGATCGACGAGCGCTTCGGCCTCGCCGTCACGCGCGTGCTCGAATGCAAAGGCCGGCTCGTCGTGACCGGGGTGGGCAAGTCCGGGCTGATCGGGCAGAAGATCTCGGCCACGCTCGCGTCGACGGGAACCCCCTCGCTCTTTCTCCACTCCGGAGAAGCCGTGCACGGCGACATGGGACGCGTACTCCCCGAAGATGTCGTCCTCGCGCTCTCGTACAGCGGATCGACCGAGGTGATGCGGCTCGTTCCGATCATCAAGAAGCTGGGAGCCGGCCTCGTCGCCATCACGAGTACAGCGGAGACTCCGCTCGGCCAGGCTGCCGATATCTGCCTGCCGATCGGGAAGATCGAGGAGGCGTGCCCGATTGGAATGGCGCCGACGTCGAGTACGACCGCCATGCTCGCCCTCGGCGACGCGCTGGCAATGACGGTGGCGCACAAGAAGCGCTTCACGCGCGAGGAATTCGCCCTCTTCCACTCGGGAGGCGCACTTGGCCGGGCGATGGTCACCGTCGGCGAGGTCATGCGGACCATGGAGTTCGTGCCCGATGTGGTTTCGGAAACGCCGATCCGCGAGGCCATCGCCCACCGCGAGCTCACAGCGCACGCGCGCAGCGGCGCCGTCATCGTGACTGGCGCCGGAGGCAGCCTGATCGGGATCTTCACGGACGGAGATCTCCGCCGCACGTTGCTGGTCGATCCGCAGCTTCTCGATCGTCCTATCGGGGACGTGATGACCAAGAACCCGAAGGTGGCCAAGCGGGGCGAGTTGCTCGCCGACACGTTCCGGCGCATGAAGCAGCATAAGATCGACGAGATCCCGGTCGTGGACGACGAGGGGATCGCGATCGGCATGCTCGACGTCCAGGATCTGGTGGAGTGGGGCGTTGCGCTCTGATCGCGACGGGGCTGACGGACCGCCGGTCGGGACCAGCGCGATCTGGGCCTCGCTGGCGCCCGACGTGCAGCGCGCGTTCGCGCAGGTGAAGGCCGTGGTGCTCGACGCTGACGGTGTCCTCACCGACGGGCGCATCACGCTCACGAGCACGGGCGCAGAAGCACTCACGTTCTATGTGCGCGACGGTTCCGGCACGTGGATGCTGCACAAGGCCGGGCTCAAGGTCGGCGTCATCACCGGTCGCGACACGGGGATTCTCGAACGCGGGAACGGCGGTCTCCGGATCGACCGTGTCATCGCCGGGAGTCGCGCGAAGGACCGTGCGCTGCGCGAGATGCTCGCCGATTGGGGCCTCGCGACAGCCGAGTGCGCATTCGTCGGTGACGACATCCTCGACGCCCCGGCACTGCGAACGGCCGGAGTGCCGATCTGCGTCGCGGACGCCACACCGGAGCTCCGCGAGATTGCGACGTACGTGACGCAGCGGCACGGCGGTGACGGCGCGGTGCGAGAAGTCGCGGACCTCGTCCTCCATGCGCGCGGTTTGCGCGGCCGGCTTCTCGCGGGCTTCTTCGAGCGGCCTCTCGACGCGGACCTCCCTCTCAAACCTGGTCCCCCGCTCGGCACCAGCGTGGCGGAGGCAGGTAGCGAGGGCGGGGCACAATGAGGACTCCGGACTCTGCCCGACGATTCTTGGTCGGCTCCGTCATCTTCTGTGGCGCGATGGCAGTCGTCGTGTGGCAGGCGGGCGGCATCGGATCACGTGGCACCGCCCCTGCGCCGCGCGACCCGGATCGCGCGGCGCACCCGCCCGACACACAGGTGGTCCCACTGGCCCCGGGCGCGGGGATGGGAAGTGGACGTGGGGTCAGCGTCTCGAAGGAAGGCATCGCCGTCGTCGACGGCGAACCGATCCCGTTCCGCATCTGGGAAGGACACTGGGACACGCAGCGCCCTCTGCCCGGGAAGACAATCGATGAGCGCCGCCTGCTGACAGAGGGCTTCTCGGTCCTTCTCTTTCATCAACGCCCGACGGCGGAGGAGCCGCGGCCGCGCGCAGTCGAAGGACCGGATACGACGCGCATCACCGCTGACGAGGCGGAGCTGGAGTTCGGTTCGGACGCCGCATTCCAGGCCGCGCTCATCGGCAACGTCCGGATCGCTCGGCACGCCGCTGATGGTGACCTGACGCTGCTGACGGACAGTCTCGATCTCGAACAGACGGCCGGCGAAGGCCAGCACGAGAGCGTCCACGCAACCAGCGAAGTGCATGTCGTCGTGGAAGGCAGCGGCATGCACCTCGAGGGGACCGGCCTCGATGCTGATCTCGGGCGTGACGGCGGTGACGGTGATGGTCGTGGCGACGGGGAGGCGGGGCGCACACAGTTGACGCTGCGCAAGGACGTCCAGGCGCGCTTCCTCGCGGCGCGTGGAGCTGCAACCCCTCAGGGCAGCTTCGACGCGGCCGAGATCGTGACGACCACCATCACATGCACATCGGCAGCAACACTCCAGAACATCCGCGCGGGAACCGATCGGCAACCCTCGCGCTGGTTGGCCACCTTCCGCGAGAACGTCGTCGTCACGCAAGCGCCGACGATCCTGCGCTGCCAGACGTTCGAAGTGGAATTCGAGCTGGCCCCGAAGAATGCACGCGCGAGCAGACCGCAAGACGGCGGGCGGAGTGGCTCGGCGGTCAAGATCGTGCGCGCACTAGCCGACGGCCAGGTCGTCGTCGAGGGGCGTGACCCGGACACCGACGCGGCCTGGTCGCTGCGCTGCGGCAAATCGATCACACGCCGGGACGACAAGGGCGGCTACGACGTGGATCTCCTCGGTGGAACCACACTGAAGTTTGACGGCACCCTGCGGGGGCGCTCGAAGGGTGGAGAGCAGGGACGCGTCGAGGTGCACTGCTCTGGACCGGCGATCCTGCACTCCGATCCGGAGGCGGCGCAGCCGGGACTCGCTGTTCGCGGCCGAATCACCTTCCAAGACGATGTCGTCGCCCGGCAATGGGGATCCGCCGGGGAACTCGAGTCGGAAGTACGGGCCCCACAGATCACGCTCCACGGGAGCCGAACGCAGACGGGCGACGCGCGCCTTGATCCCGAGACGCTCATCGCCACAGGCACGGCCGCGGAACGCGTACACATTCAGCGTGGAACGTTGACCGCCACAACGCGCGTCCTGACGTGGCGCGTGCTCCGGCGCGAAGACATCGAGCGGCTCCTTCTCGCGGGCCGCCCCGCGGCGACGTTTGACGACACATCCGGACTGAACCCACTCGGCGCAAGAGACTCGAAGGACCCGGCTACGCTCTTCCTGAACGCCGACGACGCTCTCGAGTTCGAGTGGCGTCACACGCCGTCGACCGCCACGCCGGACGCGCGCCCCTACGCAACCGCCAAGGCCCGCGGCAACGTGGTGCTACGCCGGGTGATGAACGAGCGGGAGACGTATCGGCTCAGCGCGAGCACGCTCGATGTCGCCTTCGATGCGGCGATGAATCCGACCCGCTTCCGCGCCTATGACAACGTGCAGATCTCGGGTCGCGGCGACCGCGCCGGGGATCGCCACGTCATATTGCGGGGCGACCGGATGGTGGCCGGGTTCGTGGCCGCGAGCGATGGCGCGACGCAGTTGTCGCGTACCGAATTGGATCTATTCGGGCAGCCTGACCGCCCTGCGACGTGTGATTTCCGCGAATCGAAGGGCGACTCCGATGATCCGCGGCGACATCACATCGAAGCCGAGCACCTGAGCTATCAGGAGAGCGGCACGCTCGTGGTTGCGCAGCGTCACGCGTTGGTTCAACTGGAGCGGATGGCGCGCGATCCGGACACCGGCAAACCCCTCAATCTCACGATCTCGGGCGGTCTCCTCCGCATTCACTTGCGTCCCAATGACGCGGGGAACGGGGAGTCCGGGCGACCTGAAGTGCTCCGTATCGAGGGCGAACGAGGTGTCACATTGGAGACGCCGGCCGCCGTCGTCAATGGTCAAACGATCACCTACGACCGCATCACCGGCATCGCCATCGCCACGGGAAGTCCGGCGCGCGTCATCCTCTTCCACACGAAACTGGGCGATGCCCGCTGGGATGAAACGGTCAATCAACTGGACAGCGTCGTGACGTCGGATGTGATCCGCGCCGAGTTCGACACCACTGCGAAAGGGGACGGTCGCCCGCGCCGCATGACCTGTAGCGGCGGACGGTTGCGCTTCTTCCAGAACCGCGACTCGCAGGCCGACGATGCGTCACCGACACGCGTCTCACTGACAACGACGGGGCCCATCGAAGTGCTCCCCGAGTCCGCGTCAGCGACGGGCGACGTCGAGTTGATCTGGGAGACAAGACTCCCGAACGGCAGGCTTCACCGCGACGCTCGCTTGCTCGCGGATCGTGTCGAATTCACCTTCGATATGGCCGCGAAGGGCTCGGTTCGGGACCGTGTGAAACGCGCTATTGCCACGGGATCGCGCGCGCGGCCAGCGCGACTCTTCTCACCGACAATCGATGCGACCGCTGACAGAATGGAGTCGGAGGGCGCGTGGATCGATCTACTTGCCCCATGGGGGCGCGCGGTGCGTGTGACGCGCCGCGATCCGCCTGAGTCATTCACGTGCAAGAAGGCGCGCTACAACTACCTGACCGAAGAGTTCGAGGCGACGGGCGCCGACTACTCGCAGTCGACTCCGATCCCGCCAGAACCGGTCAAGATCAAGGAGGAGCGCTGATGGAACTCGGGATGGGCGAAATCATGCTGATCCTGCTCGTCGCGCTCCTCGTGTATGGCGGGCGCCTGCCGCAGGTAGCTGCCGCTGTGGGCCGGAGCGTTGCCGAGTTGCGGCGCGGCCTGCGCAGCACGACCGACCTCGTCCGCGATGAAATCGAAGAGATCGCGGAACTCGACCCGCGCGCGTCGCTGCGCAAGGCGTGGGAGGCGCGACCGCTACCGATCGAGACGGCCAAGCCAGCCGATGCGGAGCTGGCGCAAGAGGATATCTCGCTGAAGGATGTCGCGCAGACAGACGCCGCAGATGCGGATGCACCGGCCTCGACGGACGCTTGATCAGCGTCGGGAATTCAGGACGCTTCGCCGAGATCGAAGATCTCTTGCCAGGCGGCCGGCCCGTCGCCCGACTCGGTGCTCGCGGGCACGGCGACTGCCGGTCCATCAGTCGCCGGGCGGCCCGGTGCCAGTGATCGCAGCGAAGGCAGTGGCAACGCATGCTGCGCGCCGCGGGCGTGCATGGAGTAGCCGAGACGCATCGAGATCGGCGGAAGATCGAGGCGGCCGACAATTGCGCCCCCCGAGAACCCATCCGTCAGTCCGGCAACCGCACCCGAGGGCTTCTTCACACGCTCCTTCGGTACGTAGGCCTCGGCATCCATCTCCGCCGCGACCCTCGCAATTGCACTGCGGACACCGACGTAGACGAAAGGCGTACTCTGGAGCAGATCCTGGAGGCGCGCCAGGGCGGCCGCCGTCGGCATCTCGCAAACCGCCACAGCGATGTAGCTGCCAAACGTCTCGATCGGGATCAGGCAATGCTCCTGGCAGAAGTCGGCCGGAAGAAGCGCCAGGGCCTCGAGCGGGATGGCGTACTCCGTGACGTCCACATAGGGCACGGTGTAATGCCGCGCGACGAGCTTCGCGAGATCCCACTCATCGAGCAGTTCGCGCTCGAAGAGGATCTGCGAGAGGAGCCGTCCCGTGACTTCGCTCTCAGCCTGCGCATCCTCGACCTGCACGCGGTCGACGAGGGCCTCATCAAGGAGCACGTCATCGAGCCGAGTCCGACAGAGTTTTTCGAGTTGGCGGTTGTACATGGGCACGCTCACCGCGCTGTGCTCGGCCACCATGGCAAAGCAGAAGCGCTGTTCCGGTATCGGTCACGCGGCAATGGTCGCTGTAGGGCGCGGAGGCGTGGCGAGCCCAGAATCACCGAGGTGGCGACGATTGACGACGCTACAGAGTTGCCTCTCGCTACACGCGCCTGACGTTGCCGCGTTCAGACATCGAGTTCTGCGACGTCCAACGCATGGGTCTCGATGAAGCGCCGGCGGGGGGCAACCTGCTCGCCCATCAGGATCGTGAAGATCCGATCGGCGGCGACCGCGTCCTCGAGTCGAACGCGTAGCAGTGTCCTTACCTCGCGGTCCATCGTCGTCTCGCGGAGCTCTTCGGGGTTCATCTCGCCCAGACCCTTGAATCGCTTGACCTCGATCCCACGTTTGCCGATCCGGAGCACCCGCTCGGTCGCCTGACGGAGGTCTGCGACCCGGTACTCACCCTTGTCGTACGACACAACGAACCGCGGCTCGTCATCGACGGTACGGAGGTCGCTCGGCGCAAAGCCGAAGCCCTCAAGTTGGTCGAGCGCCGCAACCAAGGTCGGGCGCCACCGGAACTCGGCCAGCGAGCAATCGGGCTCCTCCGACGGGATCTCGTCGTCACCCTCGTGGAGCCAGATCAGCTCACGGGGGCTCTGCACACCACCCTGCTCGCCCTCACCGCCCTGCTCGCCATCACCACCCTGCTCGCCATCACCACCCTGCTCACCGTCGGGATCGCGGGCCTCGCTGGCTTCGCGCTCCCGGATCTCGGTAGTCAACGCGGCGTCGAATTGCTCGAACTCGTCCTCGGAGTAGAGATACCGAGCCTGACCGCCCGTCCGCCGCACACGGTAGAGCGGCAACTCGCCCTGATGGTTGCGCGCGGCCAGATACGCATCGAGGCTGACGCCGCGACGATTGAGTCGAGCGCGCACTTCGCCAAGTTGCGCCAGGACGCCCAACAGCGCGCGGAGATTGCTCCCGCTGACGGGCTCGCCGATCGCCTGGGCGTCGGCGTCCAGACGCTGAAGGTGAGCGTTGTCGATCCCGAGTCCGATCAACGTCTCGCGCATCTCGACCTCGGAGTGCACGTACTCCTTGCGCCGGCCACGCCGGACCTGGAAGAGAGGCGGCTGCGCGACGTAGATATGACCGCGGCGGATCAACTCCGGCATGTGGCGGAAGAAGAACGTCAGCAGAAGCGTCCGGATGTGACTGCCGTCCACGTCGGCGTCCGTCATGATGACGATCTTGCCGTAGCGCAGGCCGTCGGCATCGAACGAGTCAACACCGATCCCCGTACCGAGAGCCTGAATGATCGTCAGGATTTCCTGGTGCCGCAGCATCTTGTCGATGCGCGCCTTCTCGACGTTCAGAATCTTGCCTCGCAACGGCAAGATCGCCTGCGTCCGACGATCGCGACCTTGCTTCGCGGAGCCGCCTGCAGAGTCTCCCTCCACCAGGAAGACCTCGGTCTCGTCGCGATTGCGGCTACTGCACTCGGCGAGCTTGCCGGGCAGGCCGCCGGAGCTTAGGGCTGTCTTGCGGCGGACGAGATCGCGCGACTTGCGCGCCGCCTCGCGGGCACGCATGGCAAGTGTGGCCTTCTGGATCATCGACTTGCCTACGGCCGGATGTTCTTCGAGGTAGGTCGAGAGGCCGTCGCTGATGATCTGCTCGACCGGCTTCTGGATCTCGCGGCTGCCGAGGTTGCGCTTCGACTGCCCGCCGAATTGCGGCTCCGGCATGCGCACCGAAATCACCGCGACCAAACCTTCGCGCCAGTCCTCGCCGTTCGGAGCTTCACCGTCCTTCACGAATCCCGCGGATTGGGTGTACTTGTTCATGGTGCGCGTCAACGCCGAACGAAACGCCGAGAGGTGAGTGCCGCCTTCGTACGTGTTGATCGCGTTCACGAACGAATAGAGCGTCTCCGAGTACGTCTCGTTGTACTGCAGCGCGACATCCACTTCGTACGGACCGTCGCGGCCGCGCAGATGGATCGGGTCCGGGTTGACGACGTTGCGGTTCGCGTTCAGGTGCTTCACGAACGCGGCGATGCCACCGTCGTACTGGAAGTCGAGCTCGTGCTCACGCCCGGGACGCTCATCGACCAGCCGAATGTGCAGACCCGGGGTGAGGAAGGCAAGCTCTCGGAGCCGTTGCGCAAGCGTGTCGAAGTGGAACTCCAGTTCGCTGAACATCGTGTGATCGGGCCGGAATTGGATCGTCGTTCCGGAGTGTTCGGCGTCGCCGATAACGGCAATTGGCTGCGTGACATCACCGCGCTCGAAGGTCATCTGATGCGCCTTGCCGTCGCGATGAACGGTCGCGATCAGCTTCTCGGAGAGCGCGTTCACGACGGAGACGCCGACGCCGTGAAGTCCGCCTGACACCTTGTACGCCTGGCCCTCGAACTTCCCGCCGGCATGCAGTGTGGTCATGATGACCTCGAGCGCCGACGTGCCCGTGACCTGGTGGATGCCGACGGGGATGCCGCTGCCGTCGTCGGTCACACGGATCTCGTCGCCGGGCAGGATCGTCACGCTGATGGCGTTGCAGCGGTTCGCCATCGCCTCGTCGATCGAGTTATCCACGACCTCGAAGACCATGTGGTGCAGGCCCTCGGACGCGGTGTTCGGGATGTACATTCCCGGCCGCTTCCGCACCGCCTCGAGACCTTCGAGGATCTTGATCTGGTCGGCGCCGTAGTCCTCGGCGGCAACGTGTGCGTCGGAGTGATCGTCGTCCAGCGCGACGAGTATCGCGGTCGATGGCTCGTCGGCAGTGGACGACGGTTGGTCCGCGGATGACTCGTCGGGCGACTTCGGTGTGCCGTTCCCGTCGTTCTCTGCGTCAGGCTTCGTGTCGTCGGGGGTGCCAGAGTTGTCGGGCGTATCAGTGTTGTCGGTCATGTTATGTCCTCGCGCGATCGACACCGAAGCGTCATCGGCTCACCGTCTCGGCAGCCCATTCAAGACGCATCTCAGTCAAGACGCATCTCAGTCAGAAAACACCCAGCCGGAAACGAAGGCCCGTCACGCGTCCCGTCGGGTCCTCGCTCAGGAAACGATCCAGCAACTCGTCGCGGCGAAACCCCTGGAGCTCGTGCAGGAGTGCCGTCGAGCGTACCTCGATGGTCAGTACGCCTGCGCGCAGTGTCGCCGGTCGGGTCTCTCCGGCCAATTCAGGACCGGCCACGAACTCCCACGTATCACGCATCTTGTCGCGGCGCTTGCGAACGGACGGCCGGACGTCACGCATGACGCGCTGAAGAATGTCAGCCATCGACTCTGGACCTGAGTACTTCGGTCGGCGCTCGCCAGCCCCGTGCTGTCCACTCCCCGGATGTCCAGCGCCGCCATAGCCAGCGCTCCCGTGACCGCTCACTCGAGACTGACCGGCATCACCACGTACGTGTACGAGCCCTCGGTGATCTTTCCGGGAGAGCCCTTGCCATTCCACTCGAGCGAGATGTCGTCACTGGTGACCACGCCGAGTGCATCGAGGATGAACTCCGGATTGAAGCCCAGGACCTCGTCACTGCCGTCGTAACCGCACGCAATGCGTTCCTCGGCCGACCCATCGGCTGAGCGTGCGGAGACGGTCAGGCCGTCTGCTGTGAACGCAAGCCGTACGCATTGCGCGTCGCGACTTGTGACCAACGACATGCGACGTAGCGCGGAGTGCAAGACTTCACGCGAGATCATGGCTGAGTGCGTGCAGGCTTCGGGAACGACGTCCTGGTAGCTAGGGAAGCTTCCCTCGACCAGCCGCGACACCATCGTGAGCGCACCTGTCCGGGCCCTGAAGTGGTTGTTACCGATCGAGAGCCAGACGGTTTCTTCGGGTCCACCGAGGCCCTTGTCGAGCTGCTGGAAGCCCTTCGTCGGCACGATGGCCCGCAACTCGGTTTCGCCCGGGTTGTTGCACGTGTCGCGCTCAAGTGCCAGGCGGCGCCCGTCGGTCGCGACCAACTCGATCGAGTCGCCAGTCACCTGGATCAGCAACCCGTTCAGCGCGTAGCGCATGCGCTCCTTCGCGGCCGCGAACGCGGTGCGCTTGATCATGCGCCGGAGCGACCCCGCGGAGACGGCGACCTCTTCAGCACCTCCGACATCCGGGATCTCAGGGAAGTCCTCTGGAGACGGGCCCTGGATCTTGAAGCGGGCGTTGCCGCCTTGCAGCTTGCACTCGCGCCGGTCGGCGTCCCAGTCGAAGGAGACGGGCCCCTTCGGGAGTTCGCGCAGGATTGCCGCCAGGCGTTGAGCGGGGACAACGGACGTCCCGGGCCGATCGATCACGAGTCGGTCCGTTGGACCGACTCGGATGTTCATGCCGATCTCGAGGTCGGTGGCCTGCAAGGTCAGCGTGTCCGCATCGCTCGTGATCTGGACGCATTCGTAGACCGGATGGACGCCCTTTGAGGCGACGACTCCGAGTACGCCTTGCACGGCCTTGTAGAGGTCATCTCGTTCGCAGCTGAAGCGCATGCTCTCTCCACCACACCCGTCTTCTTACGGGTTCTTTATTGAGTAGTAGTCGTCATAGGGTCGGTGGATCCCGGGGATCCACGTCTTCCAGATGGCTGTTCCGAGCCCGGTGCGGGCCGTGTGCACGGTTCTCCCCAAGGTCATCCACAGTGGATCACCGGGGGTGAGTCTGTGCCGAACGTCGACACTTTCGTCCATGCCGCTTTTCGACTGTGGACTACTGGCGAATTGTACCCAGCCCGAAAGACGCTTTCGAAGACACTTCGCACAGGCCTTGCACCGCGCGCCGGCGGCTGTGGACAACCTTCTGGGAATGTCCCGGACAAGCGTGGGACAGTCGGTGGAGACGCCGCCATAAGACGCTTGCAGCAAGCCGGTTAACGCGAACGCTGCGTGGTGGGGATACGCCTCCCCACCCGGTACGCGCTGGCGACTCTCTCTGAGCGAAGGGGGTTGCGGTCGGTTCGGTTGGCGCGCGGGAGCGCCGGTTGCAGTGATCGGCGCGGCGCTCAGCCGTCGCGCGCGCCCACGGTGGTCTGGTGCATCACGGTGGTCTGGTGCATACACGACCGGCTGCAAACACGGCCGGGTGCCAACACGAGCGTCCGCGCGGTTGGGAGCCCACAGTGGTCGGGCGCCCATAGCAGTGGTTTCCGGCCTATCCGCCGGTCCGAATGCGGCGGACGAGCATCTCGAGATCCTCGCGCAGGCGCGGGTTGGTCTCGATCTCGCGGGCAACCTTGTCGTTCGCGTAGATCACGGTCGTGTGGTCGCGGCCGCCGAACTGTCCACCGATCTCGACCAGCGAGTACTCGGTCAGTCGCCGCGCCAGGTACATCGCCACCTGCCGGGGATGCGAGATCGACTTGTGGCGTCGCTTGCCGGTCAACTCCGAGACCTTGACGCTGAAATGATCCGCGATGATCCGCAGGATCGTCTCGATCGAGACCTTGCGTTCTTTTGTGCGGACCAGGTCGCGGAGCGAATCCTGGGTCAGCTCCAGCGTGACGGGATTGCCTGTCAGCGACGCGAAGCTGCAGACGCGCAACACGGCCCCCTCGAGCTCGCGCACGTTCGCTGTGATGTGGTCAGCAATATAGAGCGCGGCGTCGTTGGGGAGATCGATGCCGCGGCGCTCGGCCTTCTTGCGCACGATCGAGACGCGTGTCTCGTGGTCGGGCGACTCGATCCCGGCGACGAGGCCCCACTTGAAGCGGCTGACCAGGCGATCCTCGAGTGTCGGGATTTCGACCGGTGGGCTATCGCACGACAGGACGATCTGCTTCTTCGAGTTGTAGAGCGTGTTGAACGTGTGGAAGAACTCCTCCTGCGTTCGCTCCTTCTTCGCCAGGAAGTGAATGTCGTCGATCAGCAGCATGTCCACGTGGCGGTAGCGGTACCGGAAGTCCTTGATTTGCCCTTCCGCGACCGCAGCGATGAACTGGTTCACGAACGACTCGCAGGACAGGTAGATGACCCGCGCCTCGGGGTTCTTCATCAAGAAACGCGTGCAGATCGCCTGCAAGAGATGCGTCTTGCCAAGGCCCACCGCGCCATGCAGGAAGAGTGGGTTGTACGCGTGCCCGGGCTTGTTGCTGACGGCTGTTGCCGCGGCGTGCGCGAGTTGGTTGCTCGGCCCCTCGACGAAGTTCTCGAAGAGGTAGTCGTCGTTCAGGATCACGTCCGAGAGGAAGTTGCGGAAGCGGGGATGGCCGAAGAGGTCGGAGCCGCTCGCGGCGAACGTTCGCGGTGCCCCGCGGCTTGGGCCTCGCGGAACCGACAACCCACCCGTCCGATATGATCCGCCCCGGGATCTCCCCCTCTGCGTGGCCCCTCGTCGGGGAGCCCCAGAGCCCCGGTTGCCCGGCTCTCTGCGTCCCGTCCCCCGTTGTCCTGCCTCACCGCGTCCCGGCTGCCGCGGGGTCGTCGGCGTGGCGCGCTGCGGATTGGCGTGGCCCAACTCTTCGCCACCTGGCCTGTTGTAGTTGGGCTCGTCCCCATCCCATGAGCGACTCGTCGTTGCGTCGCCGATCGTGCGCCGCCGCCGGGCTTGCGGTCGAGCCTGTGTCGGATCCGATTTGACGATGTCGACGCGCATCGCCGGCCCGGCCACTTGCGCCACCGCCGACTCGATCACGTCGCGGTAATACACCTCGAGCCAATCCGCGACGAAGCCGTTTGGGGCGGAAAAGACGATGACCCCATCCGGCGCCGCCTCGATTCGTAGTCCGCGAAACCAGCGCTGGAACTGCTGCGGCGTGACGCGTTCACGCAGAAGCGTGAGCACAGTGACTTGCAGGTTGGGAACGGATCGCGCGTCGGGCATCGGAAGGGGGCGCTCCATTTCCAGCGAGAGGGTGAGATTATTGTGACTGATCGGGCTGTGTTGCCGGGCCGGTATCCATGTCCGAGAGACCCTTCGGAACCCACTCCGGAAATCACTGTCCGGGCAGACCGGTAGCCTATTCGCAGATACGTCTACTTGATGGTGCGAGGTTCTGTCGGGAATGCGCTGCCATGGCTATGGCGGCTGCGCCTTCGCGGGAGATCGCCGTCATCACTCGCTGTCATCATCTCATCGGTGGCGTGCCATCGATGAGGCGTCGAATGTAAGTCACGCGGGGGCGCGTGTCAAAAGCCGCCGAGGCAGGTGGTGCAGCGCCCTGTAATCCAGCAGTGGCACAGCTTTCACGCCGATGATGCGTTCCGCGACGCGTCATTTTCGGACAACTTTTTTTCAGCGCGCGGTGTCCGGCTTCGGCGCGCCCGGCGGCTCTCCTGCGGAAGTGCTCGAGAGCGCGGCTCGGATGCGCGGGAGCGCGTCGCGCAGCGCGTCGAGGAGTCGCGCCACATCGCGCTCCGTCGACCCGACGCCGACCGACACCCGGATACACTCGGAGGCCTCCACGTCAGAGTGGCCAGCCGTCGTCAGGACACGCGGAGGCGTTCGGGCGCCGCTCGCGCAGGCGGTTCCGGTCGACACCCGAATGCCAACGCCGTCCAGGGCGGCGAGGACGGCGTCCCCGGGACACCCGGCGAAGCGAACCAGGAGCGTGTTTGGGAGCGCGTGGTCTGGCGTCACGACGTCGCCGCCGCCGAACTCGCCGACGAACGCTCGGAGCGGCTGGAGGAGTGCGCGCCACGCGGCGCCATGCGCGGCCGGCCATGATCGTGCGACTGTAGCCGCCGCCGCAAAGCCGGCCGCCAGCGCAACCGCTTCGGTGCCGGCGCGGCGGCCCCGCTCCTGCGCGGCCTCGCCATCCGGCGCCTTGAATGCCGCGCCGTCGCGGATGACCAACGCGCCGATACCCCGCGGTCCGCCCATCTTGTGAGCGGAGAACGCCAACGTCGCCGCTCCGAGAGCCTGGAACTCCACGTGAACGCGGCCGACGAGCTGGGCTGCGTCGCAATGCAGGCTCGCTTCGGGCAGTGCGCGCCCGATGTCGGCGACTGGTTGGAGCGCGCCGGTTACCGATTGCGCGGCGGAAATCGAAAGCACGCATGGCTGCTCTCCCGTGGCCGAGGCTAGGTCGGCGACGGAGACCACGCCCTGCGCGTCAACCCCAACAACCGCGACGTCGACGCCGTCCTCCCTGAGCGCCTCGGCGAGTATGAGTGTTCCGGGATGAGCGGCCTCGGTGAGCACCATGCGTCGCTTCTCTCGCGGGAGAGCCCCGAGGAGGCCCCGGATTCCGAGCGCGTTCGACTCGCTCGTGCCGGATGTGAAGACGACCTCTGAGGCGTCAGCACCGACCAGGTCGGCGACGGCCTGACGCGCGTCACCCAGAACGCGGCGCAGACGCCGGCCCGCCGCATGGGTGCTGCTCGGGTTGCCCGGACCGATGTCGAGAGCACGCAGGATCGCGGCCCGCGCCTCGGGGAGGAGCGGCGCCGATGCATCGTGGTCGAGGTAGATCTCTTCAGGCTGGGCCATCTGCTGGTTGCCACTCTCTTTGGAGCGGACCCCTTCGGTGTGAATTGCTGCACTGCGACCCGGCTTTGGCACCGCTCAAGACGCATGGCCGCGCGTTTCGATAGGCAGTCAGTTGGCCGCTGCGTCACGACGAGTGACGGAGCGCAGCAGACTGCCCCAATATGAGCCTCATCAATCTCCGCGACCGGACCATCAACGCGAAGATCGTCTACTACGGTACGGCGCTCTCCGGGAAGACCACGAGTCTGCAGTACGTGCACACGGTCGTGGACCCCGAGGGTCTCACCGAACTCGTGTCGCTGAACACGCAGGGCGACCGCACGCTCTTCTTCGACTTCCTGCCCATCCCGCTCGGCAACCTCGGCGGGTTTCAGGTGAAGCTCCAGGCGTTCACGGTCCCGGGGCAGGTGAAGTACGCGGTGACGCGGCGCTACGTGCTGCGTGGGGCTGACGGCGTGGTCTTCGTCGCTGACTCGCGACGGAAGGCATTTGACGACAACCTGGTCGCGCTCCGAGGGCTCCGCGAGAACCTCTCTGCGAATGGCCTGGACCCCGAGAAGATCCCACTTCTCATCCAGTACAACAAGCGGGATCTGGACGACATCGTTCCTGAGGAAGAGCTCCGGGAGGCGCTGAATTGGCGTGGCGCTCGTGACCACCCGACCATTGCCACAACTGGGCCGGGCATCTTCGAGTCCTTCACTGGCCTCTGCTGCGACCTGCTCGAAGGCCTGGCCCGAGAGTATCGAATCGCGGACCCCGACGAGATGCGCGCCGAGCTCTCGGGGCGTCTGGACGGGTTGCGACAGATTCACGATGATCGCAAGCGCGAGGCCGACCACGCCACGCCGACGACGCCGATGGGCGAGCAGGCCGCCGCGCTGGCCACCGCTGCCGGCGACCGTTTCGACACGAACGACGCCTCGCAGGTCTCGGTCATCACGGTGGCTGATCCCGACATCGACGACGAGACCCCGAACCTCGAGGAACTCCTCGAGAAGGCGGTGGCGAGCAATATCGAGTCGGCCAAGCTCGTCGCTGACCTCAATGAGACCCGGCGCCGCCTTTCGGATCACGTGCGCCAGCTCGCGACACTGCACGAAACGGGCGTACTCATCTCGAGCGAGCTCGATACGGATCGCAGCTTCGAGCGGATACTCGAGAAGGCGCTCGCGACGGTCGGCGCGACGCACGGTTCGGTGGTCCTGCGAGACCCCGAGACTGGCACGCTCTCGGCGCGCATGTTGCACGGGTACTACGCCGACCCGCTCGTGGGCGGCGCGGATCCGGAACCCGAGTTTGCGGGCCGCATCCTACACGGTCGCCCGTTCTGCATCACCGCGCGCGAGGCGAGCTGGATGTCCGTCGCCGGCGACGAGACGCCGCCCCATTCCGCACTCGTCGCGCCCCTGCTGCAGAAGGGTGAGGGTGTCGGTGCGATCATCGCCTACCTGCATCAGGCGCCGCGCGATGACCAGACGGATGGCCGCCTGCGGTTCCTCGGCGCCGTTGCTGGGCAGGCCGCGGTTGCGCTTGTCAACGCCCGGCTCTTCTCGCGCATCGAGGGCTTCAATCGCGAGCTCGAGCACAAGGTCGCGGAGCGTACTCGCGAGCTCGAGGTCGCGTACAGCGAGCTAAAGAAGATCGACGCGCTGAAGGACGACTTCCTCGCGTCGATGAGTCATGAGTTGCTCACCCCGCTGACCTCCATCCGCGGCTTTGCCGAGATCCTGGGGACGACCGCCGCCGACGATGGCGAGGCTGCCGCCGCCGAGCGTCTCGAGTTCGCGTCGATCGTGCAGCAGGAGTCTGGTCGGCTGACGCAGATGCTGCAATCCGTTCTGGACCTCTCCATGCTCGAGGCCGGACAGGTGCAACTTGCCAGTGAGCCCGTGGATATTCGGGAGCTCATCCGCGATGCCTACCGCGCGCGCAAGGATGACTTCACTGTGAGCGGTGCATCCGTTCGTGTACGCGTCGAGGACGACATTCCGCACGTCCTCGGCGATGTATCGTGGCTCTCGCGCGTGACCCAGGAGTTGCTCTCGAACGCTTGCAAGTTCAGCCCGCCGGGGGCGGTGGTCATCGTGACCGTGCGCCGCCTGGACGCGATGATCGTCTTCGAAGTCGAGGATCAGGGACCCGGTGTCGCCGAGGCGCTCCGCCCGACCGTCTTCCAGAAGTTCAAGCAGGTCGGCGACGTGCTCACGGACAAGCCCAGCGGGATGGGGCTCGGCTTGCCGATGGCGCGACTGGTCGTCGAGCGCCACGGCGGCGAGATCTGGGTGGACTCCTCGGACTCGGGTGGGGCTCGCTTCGCGTTCTCGTTGCGTCCCGCGCCCGCTGTCGCGCCCGTCAGCTGAGCGAGTAGGTCAGCCAAAGAGGGCGCTGCCGCCGCCGGCGAGACGCCGCCCTCAGGCACGACGCACCGACAGGCCGCGGCGACGTTATGCTGCCGTGCGCCGTGCGCGTCCTCCTCATCGACAACTACGACTCCTTTACATACAACCTCGTGCAGGCTCTCGGGCAACTCGGAGCCGAGACGGTTGTGCGACGCAATGACGCCGTCGATGTCGATGAAGCGCTCGCGCTGTCGCCCGCCGCCATCGTGATCTCGCCGGGCCCATGCACCCCCGCTGAAGCGGGCGTCTCGGTCGAGATCGTGAGAGCCGCCGCGCGCGAGCACGTCCCCCTGCTCGGAGTCTGTCTGGGCCACCAGGCGATCAGCGTGGCGATGGGCGGGTCGGTTGCTGTGGCCGATCGATTGCGGCACGGGAAGACGAGCCGAGTGCACCACGCCGGCGGGCGTCTGTACGACGGCATCGCGAGCCCCTTCCAGGCGATGCGCTACCACTCGTTGATCGTCGCCGAACCGCTCCCCGATGTGCTCGAGCCAACGGCATGGGTGGAGCGCGAGGGAGCGCCAGCGAATGCAGGCCCCGACGCTGACGAGTCCCCCGAAGCGGGCGAGCTCATGGGCTTTCGGCACCGCGAGTTACCCATCGAGGGCGTGCAATTTCATCCCGAGTCGTTCATGACCCCGGAGGGGCCGCGGCTCGTCGCCAATTTCCTCGCGATGGCGCGCGACTTCCAGAGGTGAGCTCCCAATGAACGAGGACCACGTGAACGAGAGCCCAGTGAACGCGAGCCGAACAACGGAGACTGCGAACCAGGGTTACGCAGCACGACTCCACGCGGCCTGCGTGGCGAAGCGCTCCGTCGTCTGCGTTGGGATCGACCCACGCTTTGAAATGCTGCCGTCGGAGTTCCGCGAGGGGCGCGCGGGCAGTGCGGCGGCGCAGGCGGAAGCGTTCAGGCTCTGGGCGCAAGAACTGCTCGACGTGATCGCCCCGCTCGCGCCCGTCGTGAAGCCGCAGTCAGCCTTCTTCGAGTTGCTCGGATCCGCGGGCGTGGCCGCGCTCGAGTCGGTCATCGCCGCGGCAAAGGAGCGCGGGCTGCTGGTCATCCTTGACGCCAAGCGCGGGGATATTGGCAGCACAGCGGCGGCCTACGCCCAGGCGCATCTCGCCGACGCGGGTGCCGATGCCCTGACGGTGAATGCGTACCTCGGTCGCGACACGCTCGAGCCCTTCGTCGCGCGTTGCCGTGACGCTGGCAAGGGGATCTACGTCCTCGTGAAGACGAGTAATCCGGGTTCGGCTGACTTCCAGGACGTCGCGCTCGGTGACGGCGGGTTGGTTCGCGATCGCGTGGCCGGTGCGGTCGACGCGCTCGGTCGCGAGTGCGCTGCTGCCAACGCTCTAACTGCTGACACTGTAACTACGGACACCGTATGGGCTTCCGTCGGCGCGGTCGTCGGCGCCACCTACCCGACCGAGCTTGCCGACCTCCGCGCGAAGATGCCGCAGGCGCCGCTGCTCATCCCGGGCTACGGAGCGCAGGGAGGCGGCGCAGAGGACTGTCGCTCCGGCTTCGGAACCGATGGACTGGGCGCCGTCGTGAACTCGTCGCGCGGGATCACGTTCGCGTTCGGCAAGGGCGATCACGGCGAGCGCTTTGGCGACGCGGGGTGGCGGGGCTCGGTCGAGGAGGCCGCGCGCACGATGCGCGACGCGCTGAATGCCGTTCGGGCAGGCCCGGACGGCGAATGAGCGATCCGTGGTACATCGAGGCGTTTCGCGCGGGGTATCTGGACGTCTACGCCCACCGCGACGACGGGGCAGCGGCGAGCGAGGTGGCGTTTCCCGCCGAGGCGGCCGGCGCGTGTGACGGGGCGATCGTCCTCGACGCGGGATGTGGTGCGGGCCGACATGCGCGCGCGCTCGCTGGGCGTGGACTGCGCGTGACAGGGATCGATCTGAGCGGTGATCTGCTCTCTGCGGCGGCCGCAAAGAGCACGCATCCTCTTGCGGCGCCGCACTACGTGCGCGCCGATCTGCGTGCTTTGCCGTTCGCGGAGGGAAGTTTCGACGCCGTTCTCTCGTTCTTCACCTCGTTCGGCTACTTCGGCGATGCCGACAACTTGCGTCATGCTTCTGAGTTGCGACGCGTGTTGCGACCCGGGCGGCGCCTGGTACTCGACTTTCTGCACGCTCCTCGTGTGCGCGCGACGCTGGTTGCGCGTTCGCGGAAAGAGTGCAACGGCACGACCATCGTCGAGCAGCGGGCGCTGCGAGTTGGGCGCGTGGAAAAGGATGTGACGATGACGGGACCCGACGGGTCGCAGCGACAATGGCGCGAGTCCGTGCGGCTCTACGATCCCGACGAGTTGGATGCTGTCCTTGTCGCGGCCGGCTTTCGCGTCGTTGCGCACCACGGGGATCTGCGCGGCGCTCCGTTGGGCCCCGACTCGCTCCGCTGTGTCGTGGTGGCGGAGGCCGCGTGACGCGTCTTCTTGCCACTGCGTTCCTGGCCGAGTCGAGCTTGGCGAAGGGGTTGTTGGGCCGCGGTCCGGCCCTGGACGCGCTGCTCACGCATCACTCGGGTGATGACGACGCTCTGCTCGCGTCTGCGCGCACCGCCGCGGCGCGTGACATCGATCGGGACGCACTCGTGGCGAGTCTCGAAGCGGGATTGCGCGATCTGGACGCCCCCGAGGCGGCGTTCCAGGCTCTCGCGCGACTGCGGATTCCCGGCACGGTGGTCGTGGTCGCCGGCCAGCAGCCGGGCCTTCTCGGCGGGCCATTGATGGTGCTGGTCAAGGCGCTTGCCGCCGCGGCTCTCGCGCGCCGCCTGGACGAGGCGGGGGTCGCCGCCGTGCCGCTCTTCTGGCATGCGAGCGAGGATCACGACCACGGCGAAGCGGATCACGTGGGCTGGTCGGGCGGCGGCGCACTCGAGCGATTGCGTCTTCCGCTCCCGGAGGACGGCTGCACGCTTGCCGCGCTGCAGATCCCTGAGGAGCCCGCCGACACGCTGGTCGCGCGGGTGCTCGCCGACCTCTCGCAGTCCAGCGCCGATGCGGAACTCGGTCTTGCCACCGGTCTCGTCACATTGAGGGAGCTCCTGCCCCGGCGCCCCGCCGAGAGCTTTGGCACATGGACGGGGCGGCTTCTCGCGCGCATTCTGGGTGAGCAGGGGATTGTCGTCGTGGAGCCCCATCGGCTGCGCTCGGCCGCCGCGGCTGTCGCGCGCTACGAACTCGACCACCCTGGCGTGCTGCATGCAGGGGTCGAGCGCGCGCAGGCGGTCGTTCAGAGTGCGGGCTACGACGCCCCTCTCGCGCTCCGTAGTCCGCACCTTGTTTTTCAGGTGGACCCCGAGACGGGGGCGCGTCGCCGGATCCGTATTGCCGATGGCCGGGTCCATGTGAGCGGAGTCGATGGCGAGGGCGTGTCGATCGCGGAGTGGTTGCGGAGGCTCGACGAGGACCCGTCGTTCTTCTCGTGGAACGTGGCCGCGCGCGTTCTCGCGCAGGACGTTGCGTTGCCGGTAGCCGCGCAGATTTGCGGCCCGGCCGAGCTTGGCTATGTCGCACTGATGCGTGCGGGCCACGCGGCGCTCGGCGTGCCGCAGCCGCTCGCTGTCCTGCGGCCTGGTGTGACGCTGGTGGAGCGCGGCGCGCGGCGCGCCTGCACGCGCCTCGGCGTTTCTGTTGAAGACGTCGTTCGTCACGGCGCGGCGGCGATTCCGGACGCCCCGTTCGAGGGCGAGGCGGCCCTCGGGCGCCTTCGTGAAGCGCTCGGCCAGTTGCCCGAGGGGCGAGCGTCAGCCTCGAAACGACGTCGCGCGGGTCTCGCGCGGCAGGCGCAGCTCTTCGAGGAGGCGCTTCGGCGCGAGAGCGCCGAGGCCGACCAGGTGCGCGCTCGCCGCCGGGAGACGGCGCTCACCGCGTTACGGCCGCTCGGGCGCCCGATGGAGCGCGTCGTCTCGTATCTGCCGTGGTTCGCGCGTGGCGGCTCTGCGTTCGTGACGGCGTTGCTCGAGCACCTCGGAGACGGCGGCCCTGCGCACCATATTCTGTCGGTCGAGGAGGATCTGTAGATGCTCGATGTACTCGCGTTCGGTGCCCATCCCGACGACGTGGAGCTCGGCGCAGGCGGCATGTTGTTGCGTTTCACCGACGCGGGGCTGCGCTGTGGCGTCGTGGATCTCACGCGTGGCGAGCGTGGCAGCCGCGGAACAGCGGAGACTCGTGCCGAGGAGGCGCGTGTGTCCAGCGAACTGATGGGTCTTGCGGCGCGCGAGGCACTCCACTTTCCGGACACCCAATTGCAGCCGACACTTGACGTTCGGCGGGCGGTCATCGAGGCGATCCGGCGTCACCGACCGCGGATCATTTTGGCGCCGCTGCCTGGCGATCTGCATCCCGACCACGATGCCGCGGGGCGCGCCGTGCGCGATGCCTTCTATCCCTCCGGCATGAAGAACGTCGAGGCCGACGGGGAGCCCTATCGAGCCCGCGCGCTCTTCCACTACTTCATGCACGACGAGCGTCCGACCGACATCGTGGTGGATGTCACCAGCGTCTGGGAGCGGCGCCTCGAGCTGGCGCGCTGCTTCGCGAGCCAGTTGCATCGCTCGCAGGGACAGCTCGCGCCGGAGGGCGACGACTTCCCGACGCTCATCTCGCAGCCCGACTTTCTCCTGCGGATCGAGGCACGCGCCCGTGCCTGGGGACGCCGCGCTGGCGTCGAATTCGGAGAGCCACTCTTCGCGCCGCAGCAACTCGCGGTTGTGGACCCGCGCACGTTGCTCCAGGTGCCGTCGGAGCCGGACCCAGTTTCTGGTGTCGCGTCGGGCAGCGGGTCGCCCGAGGAACCGTTGTCATGAGTCGTCTGCGTGTGGGGATCTGTTGCTATCCGACGTACGGCGGCTCCGGCGCCGTCGCCACCGAACTGGGCATGGCGCTCGCGGATCGTGGGCACGAGATCCACTTCCTCTCGTACGCCCGCCCCGCGCGATTGGCGGAGTTTCATCCGTCCGTGACGTTCCACAACGTCGATGTCTCGTCGTATCCGCTCTTTCGCTACCCACCCTACGATCTGGCGCTGGCGTCGGTGATGCGCGAGGTGGCCGAGACGCGTGAATTGGACGTCCTGCACGTCCACTACGCCATCCCCCACGCGGTCTCCGCAGTACTGGCGCGCGCGATGCTGGGTCGTTCGCTGCCACGGATCGTGACCACTCTTCACGGTACCGACATCACGATCGTCGGCGCCGAGCGCGCGTACTTCCACCCGACTCGTTTTGGCATCGACCAGAGCGACGTCGTCACGGCTGTTTCGGGCTGGCTGCGTGACGAGACGGTGCGGATATTCAAGCCCGAGAACGAGATCTCTGTCGTCCCTAACTTCGTTGATACCAAGAGGTTCCGGCCATTTGATTGCTCCGATACGCGCGCGGGTCTGGGCGTGCGCGATGAGGTCGTCCTGGCCCACGTCTCGAACTTTCGCCCTGTCAAGCGGGTGGCTGACGCCATCCGTATCTTCGCCGGTGTGGCGGCTGAGCGCCCGGCGCGCATGCTCCTTGCTGGCGATGGACCCGAGCGCCCGCGGGCCGAGGCCGTGGCGCGCGAGTTGGGCGTCGAGGACAGCGTCCAATTCCTCGGTGAGCAGGATCAGATCGAGCGCGTGCTCGCGTGTGCCGACCTCTTCGTTCTGCCGAGTGACTCCGAGTCGTTCGGCCTCGCTGCGCTCGAGGCGATGGCGTGTGGCGTACCGGTCCTTGGCACACGCACCGGCGGCCTGCCTGAGGTCGTGGACGAGGGCGTCTCGGGAGAGCTCTTCGATGTCGGCGATGTCGAGGCCGCCGTGCAGTTGGCGCACGCGATGCTCTCGGATGAAGACCACCACGCGGAGCTCTCGCGCGCCGCCCGCGACCGGGCCACGTCGGCGTTCTCGGTCGGGCCGGTTGTCGAGCGTTACGAGGCGCTCTACCGCGAGGCGTTGGCGTCTTGAGAGCAGGTCTTGACAGGTCTTGAGAACAGAGCGGGGCGCGCCTGACATCAGAGGCAGTCGATGATCTCCGCGAGAACGCCGTCCGCGACTTCCAGCCCGCGCTCGGTGAGCCGGATGCGCCCGAATTCGGCGTGGATCTCCGGGGCGCCGTTCTCCGGGACGAAGTCGAGGAGGCCGGCTGTCGCGAAGCGGCGCAACAGAGGCTCGAGAGGCGTGCGGAGATCGATGTTCCAGCGGGCTGCGACGGCGCTGAGAGAGGCTCCTTCGGCGAGTCGCAAGCGCACCATCAACTCCTCGGCGGCCGCGCGCGACGGCGGGAGGCGCTCGCTGCTGGCGACGCTATCGGCGCCACGTAGGACGTGCTCCTCCCACTCGCGCCACGAGGCCACGTTGGCGCGCCGGTCGCCATCCATGTAGCTGACCGCTGACGGGCCGAGGCCCAAGTAGTCGCCGTTGCGCCAGTAGTTCACGTTGTGGAGGCAGTGCGCGCCAGGGCGCCCGAAGTTGGAAATCTCGTAGCGCTCGAAGCCTGCGGCGCCGAGGACATCGTGCGCCATGCGCATCATGGCGAGCTCCACGTCCTCATCCTCTGCCTGCACGAGCCCCCGCTCCTTGCGAGCTGTGATGTTGGTGCCGCCCTCGTAGAGCAGGGCATATGCGGAGACGTGATCGGTCCCGAGGCGGAGAGCCTCGTCGAGGTCACGCCGGAACGTCGC
>JAJRPF010000043.1 GCA_024280885.1 Planctomycetota bacterium
AGGCGAAGTCCCTGCCGAAGCAACATCGAGCCTGGCAAGTGCGACGGACGGCGTTCCTGGGCGGAGTCAACCGTTCTCGAATTCGGTTGCGAAGGCACATTCTCCGGTTCCGATGGACTACTCCGACAGGCTGCTAGGGGCCCGGCCAGAAACCCCCGCGGCGCCGGTGAGGGCGTGATAGCCGGCCGACGTGCGGAGCATCCACCGTGTCCGGCTCTCCACGGGGGGTTCTGGCCGCACCCCTAGGACGCCTCGCCGCGCGCCCGCACTCGCTGCTCATCGGTGATCCGTCAGAGCCGTGCGGAAGAGCCTAGGCGGACGGCGCGGCATCGCGCTGCCCGCCTGCGTCGCGAGGGAAACGGGCGACGAAGCGCGCGCCGCCGAGCGGAGACTCCTCGTGTGCGAGCGTTCCGTTGTGATCCTTGAGGATCGTGTGACAAATTGCGAGCCCGAGTCCGTATCCGCCGCGCTTGCCCTTGCGACTCTGGCCGGTGACGAAGGGCTCGAAGATCCGATCTGCGACGTCGGGCGAGACCCCGGGCCCCTCGTCATCCACGACGATCTCGACGCTTCCGTTGGAGCCCCGCACGTGGACGTGGATGCGCTTGCTGGGCGGCGTCCAGATGATCGCGTTCGCGACTAAGTTGCGGAGCACGCGCAGCGTGGACTCGCGGTCGGCTTCGAGGGCCGTGTCACCTTCGGTCGAAAACTCGAGATCGACTCCCTTGCGCTCGGCAACGCGCTCTTCACGAGTCAGCCGTAGCCGTGCCTCGCGGGCCAGGTCGAACCGCTCGGACGCCAGGTCGCGGTGCAACGGTTCCGACGTGCGGCAGAACGTGACGAGATTGTCCACGGCGTCCGTCAGGTCGTAGAGGTCCTCGAGATTGCTTCTGAGGACGTCGCGATACTCCTCCTTCGAGCGCAACGACATGAGCGTCACTTCTGTCTCGCCGATGAGGTTCTGAAGGGGCGAGCGGAGTTCGTGCGCCAGTCCCGCGGTCAGGGCGCGCATCTCGTCGAGCGTGGCCTGCAATCGAGCGAGCAGTTCGTTCAATGCGTTGCCGACCGCTCGCACCTCGCGCGGAGCGCCGGTCAGTACGATCGGCGCCGCATCGCGTGGAGAATCGATACTCGCCGCGCGCGCAACGACTTCCCGCAGAGAGCGCAGTCCGCGGTGCGCCGTGAACCATCCTGTCAATCCGGTCATCACCGCGGCTGCGAGGAAGACGACGATCGCCGTTTGAGAAAACTCGAAGATGCGCGCCACCGGTTCACTGGCATCGACGATAATCTCGATGTGCCGATCTCCGAGTGCCTCCGCCTTGATGGCGATCTCGTCCGAGAGCAGGCGGCTCCGCCAGCTAATGCCGAGCGGGATCGCCCCCGGCACGATCGAGAGCAGCCGCTCTTCGCCTGCGGACGCGATCAGTGTGCCGTCCGTATCGCGGACGCGCAATGCGCAGTCCGGTTCGCCGGTCGTCTCCTCGACGACGTCGTCCACGCATTCCTGAATCGCTTCACGCGAACCGTCGGTCTCCGCGATCTCGAGCGTCAACTCGGTCAGTTCGTGGCTGATGAACGCCTTCACCTCGCCACGCAGAATCCCCATCACCTCGCCTGCCAAAACGATCGTGTAGACGAGCAGGACGAGCCCATTCGCGATGGCGAAGATCACGGCCATGCGCCGCGTCAGTGACCAATCTCTAGCCGCGTTCTTCGAGAACATAGCCTGCCCCTCGTTCCGTGTGGATCAGCGGCTGCTCGAACGGATCGTCAACCTTCTTGCGCAGTCGACGAATGTGAACCTCGACGACGTTTGTGCCCGGGTCGAAATCGAGGCCCCATACCGTCTGGAGCAACTGCGCGCGCGAGACCGCGGCGCCGGCGTTCTCCGCCAGACAGCGCAGTAGCCCGAACTCCGTGCGGGTGAGGCGGATCTGCTGTCCGCCGCGCGTCGCCGCCGAGTTCACGAGGTCCATCTCGAGATCGCCGACGGAGAGGTTCGTTCGCGAGCGGTGATGGCGCATGACGACGTGAATGCGCGCGACCAACTCGGCGAACGCAAAGGGCTTCACGATGTAGTCGTCGCCGCCCATGCGCAGCCCCTTGACGCGTTCATCGACCGCATCGCGTGCGGTCACCCAGATCACCGGAACGTTGTTGCTGCGTGCGCGCAGAGCTTCCATGACATCCCAGCCCTGGAGCCCGGGAAGCATGACGTCGAGTAGCACGAGGTCGTAGCTCTCCTTTGTGAGCCGTTCCAGTGCGGTCTCACCATCGGGTGCTGTGGCGCAGACCATGCCCGACTCCGTGAGGCCACGCGCCACGAAGGTCCGGTACTTGGGGTCGTCGTCCACGATGAGGATGCGCACGGTTGCTCGCCGACGCTCGTCCGCGTCGTGACTCCGTTGTACTCGTCATTGCACCGGCTGCGCGCATGATCACGACGCGAACGGTTCAGGACGCTCGTCGGCGTATCGGTCCTTCCGGACTCGGGCGCGGGCGCGGCGCTCAGAGGTTCTGAGGATATCCCCCGTGGATGCCGGACGTGTTCGGGTGGGTCGGCTGTCGTGGCCGGCAGCCGATCTGACTTTGGCGAGTCTCCGAGCCTGTTGGCCGCGGCAGACGGCCCGCCCGGGCGCGGTTGAACGCGCACACACCGCCCGGATGTCCACGCTACCGGTGCCGCGGGGGATATCTTCACAGCCTCTCAGCGGGCGCCGACGGTGAAGACCTTGGTGACGTCGGAAACGACGTTGTGGCTTCCGGCGCCGCCGCCGACAAGCGCCAGACGGACGAGTACGCGCCGGGCGGCCCAGGGGCCCGCGACCTTGACCTCGAGTCCGCCAGGAAAGTCCGGCGCATCGGGGTCGGGCAGCGCGAAGCGCGGCACGCCGATGGGCGCGCCATTGTTGGCGACGCTCATCGGTCGTCCGAAGAGCAGGCGCCGAACCGGGAAGCGATCGTCGGCCTCGATCACTGGATCGGCGACGGTTGCCGATCCGACGATGCCCAGCGTGCTCACATCGCGGAATGCTGCGGCTGCATCCACGTCGAGGGTGACAAGCCGGTCGAGATCCATCGCGCGCAGGGCAAGAAGCACGTCCTTCTGCTCTGCGGAGTCGGTGATCGCATCGACGCCGCTCTGCAGGATGTACGCGCGACTCGTGAACTGCACGACATCGAGGCGGTCGTTCTGACCCGCGACGACCTTTTCGTCGAGGCGTGTCAGATAGAACGCGACGAAGCGCACGCGGTCGAGGCGATGCAGTGTGCCGTTGGGGGCGATGTCGACCGGCCTCCCTTCGACCGCCAGGAGCAACGCGTTGCCCGTGCGAGCGGCGCCCGCGACGTCCTCGGCGAGCCGCCCGCTCGTATCGAGAACTGGCAGGCGCGTACCGGCCAGGGGCGTCAATCCGTCCGTGTTGAGTGCCGCGAAGATCGAACTTCCCACGCTGTCCGCGCCGAGTACGCGGACTGCGGAGAACGCAGCGGAGCGGATCTTCCCGAGCGACTTCTGCTGCATGCGCGTGGCCATGTCCGCGACGAGCAATTGCTTGTGCGCGCTGACTGCGCGACCGACGGTCTCGTTCAATCCGATGCCGAGCAGTGTGGAGATCGCCAGCACGACCGTGATCTCGATCAGTGTGTGACCGCGACTACGGCGCCGACTCGGGCGGGGGCGGGAGGTACTCATCGTCCGATGAAGATCCGTTCCTGGTGATAGCTCATGTGGAGCGAGGAGCCGACGCGCCACGCCTCGAGGCGGATGATGTACGAGCCCTCGGGGATTGAGGGCGAGGGCGTGCTCCACGCGTACGTCTCGTTCGCGCCGTCGTTCTGATCGGTAAGGAGAAGCGACGTGTCAGCAGGGCGGCGGCCCGGGATCGCGGCGGAGTCATCCTGCATGTGCTTCCAGTTGTCGCCGCCATCCTCGCTGTAGATCAGGCGGTATTCGAGTGCGGACTCCGACTCGGTGATCGCGCTGGATTGCGTGCGGCTGTAGTCGATGCCGTCCCAACGCTGCCACGCCGTGCGCCAGGTGATCGTGATCGACGTCGGATCGGAGAGATCGCTGATCGCGGTCGGTGCGCGGATGTCCACGCGCGGCGAGAGTGCGAGTGGCGTCGTCAGTCCGGGATCACCGGCGCGGAAGTAGCCATGGACGAGTGTCGCGATGCTGTAGCGCGCAATGAACGCCGACCCTGACTCCAGCGTGCGGTCGATGCCATGCACGAGTTGATAGCCGGTGCGCGAGGCATCGGGGTTCGTGACCTGGATGAGCGCGGAGCCCGTCGCCCCGGAGCTGTGGTCGTAGTACATGTCGCGCTGCGTGAGCGCGTACTTCGGATATTCAGAATTGAAATTGAACTCATCGCCGACACCGCCCGATCCGCTTCCGGCGAGTACGAACGGGCGGCTCACCGGCGTCGTCGTCGGGAGCGGAATGCGGAAGTCGGCGGCCAGTTCGGCGCCGAGTGTCGTTAGGTCGCCCGTCGTATTGCTCTGCCCTTGATGGTGGAACGTCGCGGAGCTCGTTCCGGTGTTGAAGAACGACGTGCAGCCTTCCTGTCTCGTGCGTCGTTCGCCTGGCCGGAGTGCTGTGCCGCGCGGGAGGTTGACCGAGATGTTCTGGCGTCGGGTTCGATAGAACTCCGCCGCGCCCGAACCGGCCGGAAGGTTGCCGCGCGCGACGGCGGGGCTGGGTAGCGGCAGCGCGTCCGTGTATTCGAATTCCGGTACGCGCCACGACGCGTCGTACGCCGAGTCGGGATAGAGCTCTCCGAGCCAGGGGATGCCCCACCAGTAGTTCCCGGACGCCGCCGAGCGCACGTACTTCACGCCCGAACCCCACGTGGAGCTCGAACTCGTGATCGCCTGCTCAAAGCCTGTCGTGCCGGGGGCGCCAAACGGCTCGCCGGAGACCGGGATGCTATTCGGGAAACCGTTGGCCGAGTCGTAGCCGATCTCGTTGCCGATCCCCATGTAGTAGTATGACCAGCCCGTCATCGACGTATAGAGCGTCTCGGATGTGACGAGCCCGCCGCGCAGGAGCTGGAAGAAGCGCGGGACGTCGATCTCGACGCGGCGCTCCCAACCGTCATCCGTTGCGTTGCTGTTGTTCTTGATCCGACCGGCGTCGAAACCCGGCCAGTCGGAGATCGCGTTCACAGACGACGTCTGGAAGTCGTCGTGATACCAGTTGTAGCCATTGGGGAACGACGACCCGCCCGACTTGGTATCGGCGTAGGGGCTGTGGCGCGGATCCCCCTGGAACTGGAAGCGTTCGGTGAACGGTACGACGTCCGGCGACGCGGCCCACCACGCGTACGTGTTGGAGATGTTCTCGGGCTGATTGCGCGCAGCGGGCGGGTTCATGATCCCGGTCGAGAACGCCGCGCCGTCTTCTTGTAGGTCGCCACCGTCGCCCGCACCGATGCGCGTCGTGATCTGGAGCCGACGGTCGTCGGTCCCGAGCATGGCGGCCGGGATCGCGATGATCCAGCGCGCCGTGTTCTTCGGGGTGGACCCCGCGGTCGAGAGGTTCACGGAGAAGTCGTTCGACGCCTCGGTGCTGCACGGGATGTACTCCATGCCGTAGAGGCGAGACGCGGAGGCCAGACCTGCGAGGCTCACACTCGGCGCGATCAGCGGCGAGCCGTGCAATTCGATGACGGTTGTCCCGGGGCGCCCGCCGGACGCTGGTGCGAAGTACACGCGGGAGTACATCTCGCCCGAGTACGCCGTTGCGTGGGGGCCCGTTCCGACTTCCACCGGAGCGAGATCGGGGAGTTGGTAGTCGTCGCGGACCGTGTCGACCGGATCAAGATCCAGGCCGCCCTGGACACGCCCGATGACGAGCGACGGCGTGCCGGTTGCCAGCCCGTTCACATCGGCGGTCAGGTCGATGCCCGGGATCTCGATGATCACCGGCACCGTGAGGAGCTCCGGCCCGACGCCCGGCTGCGTCTTGTACGTGTACACGCGCAGTCGTACATCGTCACTCGCCGACGGATTGGCGTCGTCGCGCGTGGCGCGCAATTTCTCGGGGTGCGTGACCACGCGCACGCCGGGGTGGCCGAGTGGCTCACGCGCCGCGTCGCTGAAGTTGCGCAGAGCCGGCATCGGCAGCAACTCGCCGTGCAGGTTGACGATGATCGCGTTCTTGTAGCGGTCGGGTTCGAAGTTCAGGCGTTCGAGGAAGAGCCGCCACGTCGGCACGTCCGGGTCCTCCTGGCCCGCGGCAACGCGCGCGTCGAAGAGCGCCTCGGCATCGGGTAGCCGCATCACATGGTTGAATTGATCGGCGAGCGTGTACGGGAAGGGGTTATCCGTCGCGTCGTAGTTGTTGCGCACGACGCCATCGACGTTCGCGCGTCCCTTCACGCGCTCGGGCACGTAGTAGAACTGCGTTGAAGAACCGGCGGGCATCGTCCCGGGATAGAAGTACGTGAAGGGGATCGTGTCGGTGGACTCGTTGGTCTCGTTGAAGTACGGCGTGTACTGCGGGTTGCGGCCGTAGCCCGCCTTCGTGATCCAGTGCGTGCGCAGCTCGAGCCCTGGGTTACGCGCCATCATGTCGCGCAGAGACGCCTCCACGAATGGCTTCAAGCTGCCGAGATTGACCCACCATCCGGGCACGTTCTCGAGCGCAACCAGATAGACGTCGAAGACTTGCGACGGCGGAAACGTATCCGAGAGCGTGCGCACAACCGTGCTGAGATTGGCGAGCTCGGCTCCGGGCAAATCGTCCGCATCATGCTTGAATATACGCACCGTGAGAACGCGCAGGTCGCGCGTGTCGATGCCGTTGAACGGACGGACCGTGATGCGTCGCGAGTAGCGCCAATCGGTGCCCTGCTTGCGGTTGCCGCTTGCCGGGGAGTCGGGGTCGACGAGGTCGGTCGACGCGAGCTTCGTCTGCAGAGTCAGCGTGAAGACTGTGCGCGAACCATCGTCGAAGCGGTCGAGCTCCGAGGCGTCCTTCGTCTCGCCGGACTCGGCGACCGCACGCAATTCCTCAAGCATCGCCTGGGCCTTCGCGTAGGCGAAGACCTGGTCTGCGTTGCGGCCGTTGGCCTGCGTGGCATCGGTGACGTAGGTGGCAGCGACGACTGCGGCGAGTGCGGCAAAGACAAGGCCCACCGTCGTCTCGAGCAGCGAGAAGCCGGCGCTGTGCCCCATGCGCGTTGTGCTCTTCCCGGTCAGGGCCTTCACAGTCCGCGTGTTGATCTTCATTGCGTCCCCGTAACGAGTTCGCCGCCGACTCCCGTCGAGTCGATCCGGCGTAGGCCGCGTGAGAGTCGGTACGGTCCGATGCTCCCGTTGATGAGACTCGTCACGTCCGGGTCGAAGACGAGTTCCGCGATGTCGCCCGAGCCTTCGATGCGCGCCGCGCCGCGCACGATCACCACGCCGCGGACGAGCGAAGGCGCCCGCTGTACGTAGTCACCCGTGACGTAGATGATCCCTGTGAAATACGAGTTGTTGCCGACGTCGAGTGTCAGGTCTCCGTCCACGATCAGAAGCCCTGTGCCCTGCAGAGGCGCCGCCGACGTGACCGTCATGTCCCCGTCCACGAAGACGAACGGCAGATCCGGTAGCGGAGAGGGGAGCGGGCCGCTGCCCGTGAGTCGGATCGTGGCCATCTCGCGCAGCTCGCCCGGAGTGGCGCCGAAGACCGCAGTCCAGGACGCGTCGTAGTCCGGGAGCGCGGCCTGGGATTGCGATGCGACGATTTCGGAGCCGGAGACGTCGGCTGTGCCGGTGCTCTCGGCGTACACGATCCCCGTCACCCCGTTCGCGACGATGCGCGAGCGGCTCGCAGCGCGGACCGTACTTCCTGTGTCACAACAGAGAGGCGCTTCGCCGGGCGGGACGACCGACATCTGACGGATCTCGGATGCGGCGTGTGCTCCGGCCACGCGGTAGTTCGGCGCCTGATTCCACGCGACGCTCGCGTCGATCTGGCGGTACACGTATCCGTGCGACTCGATGAGCCAGACCGTGCCGATCCCGCTCAGCGATCGAGCGGAGGAGAGGTCGAAGACCCCTTCGCCACTGTCGAAGATCCCGTTGCTGTTCGTGTCGGCATACGTGCGTACCTCGTAGCGGGCCACGTATCCGGGCGCGATGTCGAACTCGCGGACGAGACCGATGGACGGATCGTCGGTTTCGTTGATCGGCGGCGCGACGGTGAGATCCCGTTGCGGCGCGAAGGCCGAGACGGGTTGACTCGGTTGTCGCCTGAACCACGCGTAGGCGTCGATCATCCCGGCGCGCGCGACGTCAAGTGCCTGGGCCTCGGTACGGAACGTCGTCTCGACGCGACTCGATGTCGCGGAGATCGAGAGTGTTCCGGCGGCCACGATGCCACCGACGATCACGAGTGCGATCAAGCCGAACACCAACGTCATTCCGCGGTCGTTGCGTCGCATGCGGGCTGCTCCCGAGAGGGCCGGTTCGACGTCCGCTGCGTCGTCCGAATACCTCGGGATCGGGAGCCTGGCTCGCCCGCGTTAGAGGCTCCGCACAGAATTTGATGTCGCCCGCTCTCACGCTTGTCGTCCGTCACCCCTCGGCGAGGAGCGCGGACGTGGGGGCACGTTCGTCAGCACGATTGCTGCACCTTGGCGGAACAGCCTCCGTGGACGGCGAATCCGCGACCGACCGAAGGACGTGCGACTACTTCGGGCGTCTGACGAGGAACGAGCCCTTGACGGTGTACGTCTGTGGCTGGCGCGTCGGGTCTTGCGCCTGGACCGTTCCCGTGAACGTCCCGCCGACCTTCGAGGCGGTGCTTACGGTGACGTTCACCTGCACGCTGAAACTCTCATACGACGCCTCTCCGAACGCATCGACGTCGTCATCGAACCGGAGCGTGAAACCGCCGAACCGCCCCTTGTCGCGGCTGCTCGCCGGATAGTTCATCGAGAACGTTAGCACGCGCCTGCACACGTCGGACTTTGGCTTCGTCTCGCACCCTTGCACGGTGAAGTCGTTGAAGAACGCGAATGCAGCTCCGAACCCGTTGAACTTCGCGGTTGATCCGTCGTCGCCCGTCAGCGTGCCCACGACGGCGTTGCCACGGGGCAGCGCCGGTCCGGCGTTCTGCTTCGCCAACGCCTTCTTGCCGAACGCCTCGCCCTTCGCGTACTTGTCGGCTGCGGACCGCAGGAGTTTCGCCGCCTTCTTCCCATCGCTGTCGAGGAGCGGTAGCGCCGCGTCCAAGCGCTTCTTCGCCGCGTCGAGCCGTTTCCCCAGCTTCGCACCGAACTTGCTGTCGAGTTGCCGGAGCAGAGCCTCTGCGGCGGTCTTGGTTGTCTCGACCTGTGTCTGTAGGCAGTCGAGTACGTCACGCGCCTCGGTGAGCACCGCCTGATCTTCGGACTTCGCCCCGTAGGTCGCTGAGAGAACCTTGAAGAGGTCCTTGGGTGTGGAAGCCGCGCCCGGCGCCTTCTTGATCCGCTTGGCGGCCTTACCGAGTTGCTTCACTTCGGCGGGGATCGGCGACGTCGCGACGCGTGCCTCGACTGCCGTGAGAAGGTCACCGATCTCTTTCTCCAATTCGATGGCAGGCGACGGTCTCGCAAGCGCGACGACGACGGCGAGGATCGCCATCCAGCCTGCCGATTGTCGTCTGCCCGTCGTCCATCGAGTGCGCTGTTTCGTGACGCGCATGGTCCCTCTCCCTCGCAGTGCTCCCGGCGGCTGCCCGTTGCTGCGATTGAACCTGGTGCCGCCGATCGTCTCTTCCCGTCCGCACCTGACGATACTCTCCTGGGCGGGTCGCGTCATCCCCGTACCACCGCGACGTGGCGCACGCCGAATTCCGGGCCACCCCGGGGCTGCCTTGCATCGCTGCGCCCCGCGGGTTTCACTCGGGGTATGCCCGCGAATAGCCAGAAAGCCCATCGCCTCGTTTGGATCGACCTCGAAATGACCGGCCTCGACGCCGAGACGTGCGTGATCGTCGAGATCGCGACCATCGTCACCGACGCCGACCTGAACATCATCGCCGAGGGGCCGGAGCTCGTACTCCATGCCACCGAGGAGCAGCTTGCCGCGATGGTCCCCGTCGTCCAGGCGATGCATACCCGCAGCGGCCTCCTGCCTGAGATCCAGGCTGCGACGCTCACGGTGGCGGAAGCAGAGGCGCAGACGCTGGAGTTCATCCGCGAGCACTGTTCGAAGAAGGGCGCGCATCCGCTCTGCGGCAACAGCATCGGGACCGATCGCCGCTTTCTCCTGCGCTACATGCCCTCGATCGAGAACCACCTCTCGTACCGTTCCGTCGACGTCAGCACGATCAAGGAACTCGCTCGTCGCTGGTACCCGGACCTCTATCAGCAGCGTCCGCGCAAGGGCGAGGGACATCGCGCGCTGGCAGACATCCGCGAGAGCATCGTCGAGTTGCGACATTGGCGCGAGGCGGTCTTCATTCCGCCCGCCTGATCGTCGTCACGCCCCGCTTCCTCGGGGCGTCGGCACGCCCGCCGAGTACGCTGTGGGGCTTCCCGGAGGAACACCATGCGAACTCTCGAAAGCTACGTCTGCGGAGCCTGGAAGAAGGGTGAGGGCGAACTCGCCAAGCTCTACGACCCGACGACGGGGAACGTCGTTGCCGAGACCGGCACGAGCGGCATCGACATGCACGCTGTGCTCGAATTCGCCCGCACCACCGGCGGTCCCCGCCTGCGCGAGATGACGTACGCGCAGCGCGCGGCCATGCTCGGGGCCGCAGCGAAGGTAATCCACGCCAAGCGCGAGGAACTGATCGAGTTGGCCGTCCTGAATGGCGGCAACACGCGCAAGGACGCGAAATTCGATCTCGACGGCGGCACGGGCACGCTCGCGGCGTACGCGCGTTTCGGGGCCACGCTCGGCGAGGCGAAGGTGCTCTTCGACGGCGAGGGCGAGCAACTCGGTCGCACGGCGCGCTTCTGGGGCGAACACGCGTGGCTGCCGCGCGAGGGTGTCGCCGTCCACATCAACGCGTTCAACTTCCCCGCGTGGGGCTTCGCCGAGAAGGCTGCGTGCGCGTGGCTCGCAGGCATGCCGGTCGTCACGAAGCCTGCGACGGCGACGAGTCTCGTGACCGAGGAAATCATCCGCATCCTGGCCGACTCGGGTGTCTTGCCCGAAGGCGCGTTGCAACTGATCTGCGGCTCTGCCGGTGACCTCCTCGACCACATGCAGTCGCAGGACGTGCTTGCCTTCACCGGCTCCGCCGCGACCGGTTTCAAGCTGCGCAGCAACGAGAACCTGCTGCGTAACTCCGTTCGCGTCAATGTCGAGGCCGACAGCCTGAACTCCGCTGTGCTCGGACCCGACGTGGCGCCCGGCTCGGAGACCTGGAACCTCTTCTTGAAGGACGTCATGACCGAAATGACGCAGAAGGCCGGGCAGAAGTGCACCGCCGTGCGTCGCATCTTCGTCCCCGAGGCGATCGCAGACGCCGTGCAGGCCGAACTCGTCTCGCGTCTCGAGCAGATCAAGGTCGGTAACCCGATGCTGCGCGAGGTCACGGTCAGTCCCCTCGCCACCGCGGCTCAGAAGCGCGACATGATCGCGGGCGTCGAAGCTCTTTCTGCCGAGTGCGACATCGTCTTCGGCTCGACCGACACGCCCGAGGTCGTCGACGCCGACGCCGACGCCGGCTACTTCTGCGGCCCGATGCTGCTGCGTGCCAAGGACGCGGCGTCGTCGTCGCTCATTCACGAGCACGAGGTCTTCGGCCCCGTCGCGACACTCGTCGCCACCTCGGGGACAGCAGCCGACATGAGCGAACTCGTCCGTCGCGGTGGGGGCAGCCTGGTCGCCAGTGTCTACAGCGACGACCGCGACTTCGTCCGCGACATGGTGCTCGGCATCGGTGCATGGCACGGTCGCCTCTACCTCGGTTCCGCGAAGGTCGCCGACCAGACCCTCGGCTCCGGGGTGGTTCTCCCGGCGTCGGTCCACGGCGGCCCCGGTCGCGCGGGCGGCGGCGAAGAGCTCGGCTTCGACCGCGGCATGCGCCTCTACCAGCAGCGCGTGGCGCTCCAAGGCGACAAGAGCGTGCTGAAGCGGCTCTTCGCGTAACGCGTCACGCTGTGTGCGCGGCGCACACAGCGCGCCGCGTTCTTGTTGCGTTTGTGGCGACTCCGTCGCCACGCTCGCTCTCGCTCGCATATTCGACTTCGGTCGCGGCTCCGGCTGCTTCAACTGGGGCCGCGGTTGGAGTTCGTTGCCTCGCACGGGGGCGGATCCACGACGCGTGAGTGCGCTCGTCGCGAGGTCGGGTTTCGCAGGCGGAATCCGCTCTCTTCGCCTCACCGCGAGTGTCACGGTTTGTGCGGACGCACAAACCCCGCCACTCGCTCTCTCTTCCGGCGTCCTCGTGGTGGGTGGGACTCTGCAAGTAGTCCAACCCCTCTCGGTCCTCTCGGTCCAATCCAGGGCGATCAACGACGGGGGTGGCCTGCCCGAAATCGCGTGCCTGGCTCAATTCTTGCGCGCGCCGACGAGCTCTCGCCCTCGCTTGGTGGCGTAGCCGCGCGAAGAAATCTGAGCCTGGCAGGGTATCTCGGGCAGCGAATACCGTCCGCCGCCCTCCTCCCCAACTCCGCCAGTCAGGCCCGCTACTTCGTGTCGTCGGTGTCGTCGCCCTCGTCGTCCGCCTCCGGAGGCGCAGCCTCTGCCTTCTTCCGCAGCGACTCCGGATCGACGTCCGCGACGGCCTCCGCTACCGAAGCCAAGAACGTCACATCCCCCAGCCGCAGGGCCGTGCTCTCGCCACCGGCCTCGCCGATCGCCCCGATACCCACCACCACCGGCTCCGCGCCCTCGCGGTGGACCTCGATCTCCATCGAGAACGGTCCGACGTAATCCGACCGCGCCGAAACCTCGATGTCGATCACGCTGCTCAGCCACAACTCGATCGGGATCTGCGCACCCGGGTGACCGGCCGTGTCGTCTGTGAGCACCCAGCCGTCGTCGCTCTTCGAGAGCTGGAACCACTCCGACTTTGCTCCGTCTTCGACCGCGATCTTGCGCACCAGAACGGATGTGATGTCATTCGCGGTCACGCCGTCGAGCGGCTGTCCGCGGAAGAGCGTGAGCGGGTCCGGCTGCAGCCGATCCACGGCCGACGTCGCCAGAACCACGATCGCGTCGGAGCCCGGCAGGCGCGCGAGCTTACCGTTGCCGCCCGGCGCGTCCTGCCCGATCTGCATCACGTTCAGTGCGTCGGCCTCCGTCCCCTTTTCGCCGTAGGAAACGGTCGTCTCTGCGACGAACGTAACGGGCCCCGCGTACCAGTCGATCGCACGTACGCCGCGCAGCGAAGCCCCGAGCCCGCGCAACTGCGTCGAGTCCGGAGGCAACAACCACGACGGCGTCTCGATCGTCCAATCGTCGTTCGGTCCCGGACGCGTGATCGCGACGTCGCCCCCGACGCGCTGTACTTCAAGCCGCGTGAGATCGTCGGCCCCGAGCGGTGTGAATTCGAACAGCGAACCACCGCGCGGAAACAGTCGCTCGAAGGCGTAGCGCGTGAGTGCGTACACGGCCGGCGTCTGCTCCTCGACGTCGAGCCGCATGTAGTACGTGTCGGCGTCGCGATCCGCGACGCCGACGGCCACGCGCCGCGTGCCGTCCGCTCCGACCACTGTCACGCGATAGCTCGGCGCGTCCAGGCCGAGCGCCGATGCTGTCGCCGGATCGACCAATTCCGTGCCCGACGTCGCGCCGCCGAGTTGCCCGATCAGTTGCTTGAGTCCCTGGCTCTGGAGAGGTGCGTCCGGCGCACCTTCCACCGGCAGCCAGTCCGCAGCGCGCTTCTCGAACGCGACGGTCCAATGCGGCGTGGTCAACTCGACTCGCAACGCCCCTTGCATGGCAAAGGGCGGCATCGCGAGGTCGTGGAAGTGCGCAGCGCGGGGTACCTGCGGGACCATGTCGCCCGGGCGCGTCTTCGTGAGCCCGAGTACGCCACGCAAGTCTTCCGTGACCGCGTAGGCGCCGTCGCGCACGCCCTCGAAGAGCGGTCGCACGAACGCGCCGCGTTGCCCCGACGATTTGCCCAGCGCAAACTCGACGAGTACGCCGCCCGCCTCGTCCTCGAACGTGACCCGCGTCGCTCGCCTGTCCGATAGGTCGAACTTTGCCAGCGCCGCCGCGTCTTCGAGACGCAACTCGCCGCGTGCTTCGCTGACCGCCGTGAGCAAGCGATCGATGACGCCCGCCGCCGCCGGAGCTGCGAACGGTTCGACGACGGTCCACGTCGCCACGTCACCCGCTGAGGTCCGCACCAACGTGAACGGTTCGGCATCCGCGGGGCCGGACACCACGACACGCACGACGTCCTCGACCTTGAACGGCTTCGCGCTCAGCCGTTGCTGCGGAAGCTGGTGGCTGAGCGACCCGGCCTCGGGCCGCGACGCCTCTTTCACAATCACCGCGGTCAGCAACGCGACGAACAACACCGCCAGGAAACCGATGTGCTTCATGGCTATCTCCCGTGCTCCGCGTTCCAGGCCTCGCGCGAACGCATGCGCATGACACCGACGGCGAGTCCGATGGCGATCAAAACCAGCGGCACGATGACGAGCGGCACAGCCGTCCAGATCGTGGCCTCCATGTCGCTCGGCGCCTTGAATTGGCGCGGGCGCGCCTGCTTGCTGCGCACTTCGAGGAGCGCGGGATCGAGCGTCATGGCCGAGACGCAGTTGAGCATCAGGAGCATGTTGCCCGGGTTGCGGCGGCTCGCGAGAATGCCGTCCTGCCACATGCTGGCCGAGCCGGTGACGAAGAGCCTCCCCGGTGCGGCGGTGAACGGCGTCTCCGGCAGATCGCCCGGTGGGGGAACAGGGCGTCCGTTGGGTCCCATCTCGATGGCGACCGGGTAGTCGGGGCGCTCGCCGCCGGCGTAGACGTCATCGAATTGTCCTTCGATCAGCGCCAGGAGCGGATACCGCGCGAAGTCCTGGCCCGCGGCGGCGATGTCCGGGTTGCGCAGTGGGCGATCCGTGGGGACGCTCCACGCCTGCTCGCCGGTCTGCGCGAGCACGGTGACATCCAGACCGGCCTTCAGCATGGCGTCGCGGTCGAGTTCGAGTGCCGTGCCCCAGAGATAGAAGAGGCTGTCGATACGATCGGTGATCGCCGAGTCGGTGTTGAAGTCGCCAGCGAGCAGGCCGATCTGATTGGGCATCGTGATCGGCGTGCCGCCCATCAGTTGCGAGAGCCCACCGAGATTGAAGCGCAGGGGGATTGCGTTCTCCTCCTGCATGAGCAGGCGGTCGGAGATCCGGATTCCGGCTGGCGCGAGTACGTCATCGACGCCGATGTCGGAGGTCGTCATCGAGGGCACGATGCGCCCACCGCGGTTGGAGAAGTCCCACGTGAAGCGCTGCGCTGCGAGGAGCACCGGTTTGCCCGCGGCGAGCGCGCGATTGAGTTCCCAGCGTGCGCGATCGTTCCAGTCCACGGGACCGACCACTACGAACGCGTCGTAGTCCGACGGCATCGGCGAGTGCGCGGTCAGCTTCGTCGGCCGCACGTCGTACTTCTCGCTCTGGAGCAACTGCCCGACCTGTTGGTAGGGCGACGGGATTGGCTGTCCCTGTTGCTTGTAGTACGCCCGGATCTGCGGGTCCATCGGCGCTTCGCCGGTGTAGAGCGCGATGCGCGGCGGGGCGTTGCGAACGAGCCGCGCGACTGTGCTGGCGATCACGTACTCGAGTTCCGGCAGACGCGCCGGCACCAGCGGGTGGATCAGCTCAGGATCCTTCGCCGCGTACGCCAGTTCGAGCGTCGCGTAGACATACTTCGTCGTGACCTCTGTTGCGTCGAAGCTCTGGACCTGGAAGGGCTCGACGCCCTTCGCGATCAGCCGCCGCTCGATCGACTTCTCTTCGCCGGCGTCGGCCTCCGGCACGTCCGCACCATCTTCACCGTCGAGCTCGGGAGTGATCTCCTCCTCGGGCTTGACCGTGAGGTTCGCGGCCTCCATGTGCACGACACGCACATCCAGCATGCCGCCGGTCTGGAGTCGCATTTCCGTCAGGCGATCGACGATGTCGCGTTCGAGCATCGCCATCTCGGCCGGCATGTCGTCCTGCGGCGAGACGTAGAACGTGGCGCGGATCGGCACGTCGGCGCGCTTCAGGATGTCCACGGTGCCCTGACTGAGCGTGTAGAGCCCCTCTTCGGTCAGGTCCACGCGCGCGATCGACGCATCCGAGAGCAAACGCGCGCCGAGCAGTCCGCAACCGACGGCGAGCAGCGTTCCTGCCGTCAGGATCGTCGTCGCACGCGGCGCCCGCCGCATGCCGACGTAGAGCGTGTTCAGGTAGAGGAAGACAGCCGTCCAGGCGACGAAGAAGAGCACGTCGGCGATCCCGATCACACCGCGGCTGAGTGCGTCGAAATGACCCCACGTCCCGATGGTCGAACCGAGCAGAGAACCCAACCCGGAGACCTTCCCGTCGATGACTTCCGCCACCTGCGAGATGCCGACGAAGAGCGACACCAACCCGAGCACGAACGAGACGATCGCGGCGAGCAGTTGCGAGCGCGTCAGAGACGAGAAGAAGACACCCGCGGCACACCACATCGCGGCGACCAGGTACGCTCCGAGATAGCCGGTGATGATCGGGCCGACATCCGGTTCACCGAGCGTCACGAGCATCAGTGGCAACGTGAACGTGGCCGCGATCCCGACGCAGAGGAAGAGATACGTCGCGAGGAACTTCGCGACCACCAGTTCCCAGTCGCGCATCGGGAACGTGAGCAACATCTCGTAGGTGTTCTCTTGTCGCTCCTCGGCCCACGATCGCATGGTCACAAGCGCCGCGAAGCACACCACGAACCACGGCAAGAGCCCGAAGAAGCTGCGCATGTCGGCGGTCCGCGAGAGGAACACGCTCAGCATGAACGGCAACTGCACGAAGACCACGAAGAGCACCAGGAAGACGTACGCGAGCGGCGAGCGGAAGAGCTGGCCCAGTTCGCGTCGCAGCAGCGTGATGACGTTGCTCATGCCGCCACCTCGTCGTCGTCGGTATTCGTGGCGTCCGGCGCAGCGTCCGTGTCGCCGTCTGCGCCCGCCGAGGGAACACCGTGGTGCGCGGCAGAGCCCGCGGACCCCGCGGCGTCGTAGAGTGCCTGATCACCCGCCCAGTCGTCGCTGGTGAGTGCGAGGAAGACGTCTTCCAGGCTGCCCTCCTCGCGGCTGAGTTCGAGGACTGTCAGCTCGTGCTCGTGTGCGAGGACGCCGACTGCATCTCGTAGCCCCACTTCCAACTCCACAATCTCGAGCGCTGCGAAGCCGTCGTGCGACTCGGTTGCCGTGACCTTCCCCGCGGCCGAGAGCGCTTCGAGCGCCATCATCGCGTCCACGACGCGCGCGCCGCGCACGCGCAGCCGCACGGTCGGGTACACGTCGGCTTGCTCGCGCAACTCGTCTGGCGTCCCGCGCCCGACGATCCGTCCGCGCGACATGACGAGCAGCCGGTCCACGAGCGCCGACGCCTCCTGCATGATGTGCGTACTGAGCATCACCGTGCGCTCGGCCGCGAGTTCGCGGATGAGTCGCCGCATCTCGAGGATCTGATGCGGGTCGAGACCGGTCGTCGGCTCGTCCAGGATCACCACTTCGGGATCGTGGACCAGCGCCTGCGCCAGTGCTGTTCGTTGCCGGTAGCCCTTCGAGAGCGTCAGGACCGGGGACCGGAACATCCGATCAAGTCCGCACTTCGCGACGACCCAGTCGACCCGCTCCTTCAGCTCGCGACCGCGCAGACCGCGCGCCCGGCCCACGAAGCGCAGGCACTCGCGCACCTCCATCGAGAGGTAGAGCGGCAGCGACTCCGGCAGATACCCGATCCGGCGCCGCACCTCGAGCGGCTCCGCGACGATGTCGTGGCCCGCCACGATCGCCGAACCGCCGCTCGGCTGCTGAAACGTCGTCAAAATGCGCATCGTGGTGGTCTTGCCAGCGCCATTGGGCCCGAGCAATCCGACGACCTCGCCCTTCTGGGCGGAGAAGGTCGCGTCCACGAGTGCGTTGACGGCGCCATAGCGCATCGACAACCCGCGTGCTTCGATCACGTCATCACCTCTTGTCCGGGATACCGATGGTCCGGTATCCATCCCGCCCTACGTTGCCTGCCTGCGCCTTGGCCCATCTGCCTGACGAAACGAGAGAGCCCGCGCCGACAGGAAGCAGAATCTCGGTATCCTCGCCTGATTCGAATGGACGACGTGAGACTGCGTGGACCGTCAGTAGATCCAACAATCCCGTTCGTGCGACCACTGTTCGATGGCTCCGCCGACGCAGCCCATCGTTTGGATGAGCCGCGCGGCATCCTCGGGCGTGAAGCCCGGGAACCGCGCCGCGACGTTCTCAAGCTGTTCCTCGGCGCCCATCGCGGGCATCGCCAGGAAGTACTGGCGCACCCCCTTGAACTCGCGCTTCAGTTCGACGCACGCCGCGGCCACATCCCGGATCCACTGCAGTCGATCCACGCTGCCGAACAGCCCGCCACGCTCGGCCATCGTATCCAGCGCCGCGTCGTCCAGCTTGGCGACCGTCTCGTAATCCCAATCGGCGAAGGCCTCGAAGATCGCCATCCGCTGATCCAGGACGTCCACGAGCGGCATGTCTCGCGTAAGGCAACTGAGTATCACGAGCTCGAAGCAAGGCAACTCGTCCTGCGGCATCCGGCCCCACTCGGCGTCGTGGAAGAGATAGTGCTCGGGCCGCCCCCGCACCCACGCGCAACGGGTGCGACCGTCTTCTAGGTCTGCCACCGTGCTCTCCGGCACAGAACCATCGACCGTCTCCAACTCAGATACCGGGGTCGCTTCATCGGCGCTCATCAGCTCTTCCTCCATCACGCGCGGCCGCACCTCCAGAGTGGATCGAAGAGACCACCACTCCGGCTCGTGCCGCCCGCCGAACCCGCGGACGATAGCAGCGCTCCCCACGCGCGCGAAGGAGACCCGAGCAGGCCGCGGGCGCGAGGCCGTAGGCTCGAGGCTGGAACCACTGCGCGCGACGCTCGAGAAGCCGAGCCGCTCTCGACGACGATCGCCCGCATTCCTCTGGCACTCGTGTGTCGCCGCGATAGTCTCCGCCCCTCGCAACGCGCCCTCGGAGGACCCCCAGCCGAGGCGGAGAGGTCACTTGACCCCTCCCGAACCATGCGCGACCCGCGAGCCCCAGGTCGGGGCGTAGCGCAGCCTGGCTAGCGCGCATCCTTGGGGTGGATGAGGTCGCTGGTTCGAATCCAGTCGCCCCGACCAGTTCGCCGCTCTGCACGGCGTCGCGCTGCCATCGGAGCGGCGCCGGGACGGGCCATCGTGACCGGGGGCGACTGGATTCAGAACCAGCGACGGTCGCGGTTGCGCTGCGGCGGCTTCGCCGCCTGGCCCGAGCGCTTGCGCGCTGGGGCGTCCGCTCGCTTGGCGCTCGCTGCCGCGCACCTCGCTTCGCTCGGTTGCGCTGCGGCGGCTTCGCCGCCTGGCCCGAGAACTCATTCGTTCTCGCTGGGCGCTCTCCGAGCAGGACTCGCGACGACGCCCCGCCGTCCCCGGTCGGCGGCGGAGCGACGATATCTCTTGTCGGGGCCAGTTGGTCCGCCGACGCCCGGGTACGATCCGAGCGACGGCGCGCTCTCCGTACCGCCCGGCGTCGAGAACGCGCTCCGTGCTTGGTCTCTGGCGGGGCGATGAGCTCTCTTGTTCGAGCCAGTTCGACCGCCCGTGACCGAGCACGATCCGAGACTACGATCCGAGACCAGAGTCCCCTCCGGCACGCCCTCTCGTTACACTCCCACCCATGCAAGGGGAACGACTCGGACCGTACCTGATCGACCGCGAGCTCGGCTCGGGCGGGATGGGGAAGGTGTATGCCGCGACGGTCGTCGGTCGTGCGCTCGGGCTCTCCGTGGGCGACCGCGTCGCGCTGAAGATCGTCCACCCGCATCTGCTGGAGACCGAGGGGTTCTTCAAGCGCTTCCTACTGGAGGCGCAGCTCGGCCAGGCGATCCGCCACGAGAACGTTGTGCGAACTCTCGACTGTGACGCGATGGACGGCTTGCGATTCTTGGTGATGGAGTATGTCGAGGGACAGACGCTTGGGGCGCTGCGACGCGACCTCCGTCGCGTTCCCGAAGAACTCTGCCGCCATGTGGCGCGCGAGATCTGCAAGGGGCTCTCCGCCATCCACGATGCGGGCGTCGTCCACCGCGACTTGAAGCCAGACAACGTCATCATCGCCCGCGGCGGAGTCGCGCGCGAAGATGGCGTTGCCGAGCGGTCCGAGGGCTCGGTCGTCTCAGGCATCTCTGTCGTCTCGGACCGCTCCGGCCGCGCAGGCTACGTGCGAGCCGCCGACGACTACATCGTGAAGATTATGGACCTTGGCGTGGCGAAACTCGCCGACGCGCAGATCCGGCTCTCGCAGACCGGCGCGTTCGTCGGCTCGGTCGAGTACGCAGCGCCCGAGCAGTTCAAGGGCGGCGACGTCGATGGACGCACCGACCTCCATGCGCTCGGCGTTCTGCTCTACGAACTGTCCTCCGGCGTGCACCCGTATCGCGGCGGGACGTTCCACGAAGTGCTGGGCCGCATCTGTGACGCAGAGCCGCGACGTCTCGGAGACGTCAACCCGCAACTGTCAGCGTTCTTTGAGGAGGTCGTGCACACGCTGCTCGTGAAGGACCCGCGAGGACGTTTCCCGACGGCGGCGAAGCTTCTGCGTGTGCTGAAATTGGGTGAGGACTCCGTGTGGTGGCGCGAGCGCGCCCGCGAGATGCACGCATCGACGAAGCGCCCGATCCGCCGCATTCGCATACCGCGCGAGACCTCTGTCTACGGCCGCGACCACGAACTGACCGTCCTCACTTCGCTCTTCGACCGCGCCGCCGCGGGGGACGGTCGTGTTGTTCTGATCGAAGGTGAGGCGGGCATCGGGAAGAGCCGTCTGGTGGACGAGTTCGTCGCGCGCGTTCGAGTCGGGGGCACGGACATCAATTTCCTCTTCGGGAGCTACCCGCCGGGTGGAGCAGCGACGGTCGCCGGCGGTTTCTCGTCCGCGTTTCGTGAGCACTTCGGAGGTGTCGGCTGTGCCGACTACCTCGCGGAGACGCCGCTGCTCGCACCTGCGTTCGATGCGCTCCTGCAGGGAGGACCATCGCCAGCGGACGCCGTCGCCCTGACGAACGACTCTCTGGGCACCTGCTTCGTCCACACCACACGCAACCTCGCCGCCGAGCGTCCAACTGTGGTCCTGATCGACGACCTGCACTTCGCGCCCGAGGAAGCGCTGACGTTGTTCACGGTGCTGGCGCATGCGGTGCCCGGTCATCGCGTGCTGCTCGTCGGAACGATGCGCCCAGGTGTCTCCGAGGACTGGATCGCCAACATCTCTCGGCTCGAGCAGACGTCACGCCTGGACGTTCCGCGACTCGGTCCGAAGGATCTGGTCGCACTCCTCGGGGACTCGTTCAAGTCGAAAGCGCTTGCCGCGTCTCTCGCCGCGCAGGTGGCGACCAAATCCGACGGTAACCCGTTCTTTGCGTTCGAGATCATCCGTGGGCTGCGCGAGGGGCAGTTCATCCGCCAGACCAACGACGGCAGTTGGGTTTCGACGCAGATCATCGACGAGATCGAGATCCCCTCGTCTGTCCTCGATCTCGTCAACGCGCGTGTCTCCGATCTTGACGACGAAGAACGGTACCTACTCGACGTTGCGGCGTGTTGGGGGTACGAGTTCGATGCGTCGATTGTCGGCGCCGCGCTCGGCCTTCGCCGGCTGCCGGTACTGCAAGCGTTCGCGAAGATTGAGAAGCGCGATCGGTTGGTCCGGTCATCGGGGCGGAAGTTCGTCTTCGACCATCACCAAGTGCAGGAGGCGCTCTACCAAGCGCTGCCCGAGATGCTTCGCGAGGAGTATCACGGCGCCCTCGCCGAGACCCTGGAGACGCAGACGGGCGTAGCAGAGAAGGCCCCCGAGGATCTTGACGGCGCCCTCTGTGTGGACCTGTGCGAGCACTATCTCAGGGGCGGGCGTGGCGGGAACGCGTTGCGCTACTTGCAGTCCGCGCATGAACACCTGAGCAGGGGCTACCTCCACGCCCAGGCGGCGGCGTTGGCAGAGCGCGCCCTCGCGGATCCGGATGGACTCGTGGGCGAGGAACGCGTCCGCGTTCTGCTCCGCCTGGCGTCCTCGCTCGACCCGATGGGGCGGCGCGAGCGACAGGAGGAGGTCGCAAGCGAAGCGGCGAGTCTCGCCGACGCGATCTGCGACGACGCTCTACGCGGTCAATCTGCAATGGCGCTCGGCGTTGTCTCGTGGCGCACCGCGCGCGCCGACGAGGCCGAAGTCGCATACGGACGCGCGCGCGATCTCGCCCGCGAGCGTGGCGACCAGACGGCCGAGGCCGCGGCGATGGGGAGTTTGGGCAACGTCTTCTGGTCGGTCGGTCGCCTTCCTGAGGCCCGGGAACACCATCAGCAGGACCTCGAGATCTGCCGCGCGATCGGCAATCGGCGTGGCGAGGCCGCCGCGACGGGCCACCTCGGGATCGTCCTGTACTCGCTCGGTCACATGCGCGAGGCACAGAGACACCACGAAGAGCACCTCGTCATCAGCCAGGAACTCGGCGACAGGCTGGGCGAGGCCTCCGCGACGGGCTGCCTCGGGAACGTGTTCTGGTCCCTCGGACGCCTTCCGGAAGCTCAGGAACGCTACGAGCGGTACCTCGAACTCGGCCGAGCGATCGGGAACCGGGTTGTCGAAGCCGCCGCGACGGGAAACCTCGGAACGCTGCTCACCTCGCTCGGTCGGCTCCACGAGGCGCAGGAACACTACGAACGATGTCTCGCGCTCAGCCGCGAGATCGGGGACCGAGCTGGCCAGGCCCGCGTCGCGGGGGGGCTGGGCAACATCGAGCATGCCCTCGGGCGACTTCGCGAGGCGCGCGATAGACAGGAGCACTACCTCGCACTCAGCCGCGAGGTCGAGGATCGCGTCGGCGAGGCGACGGCTCACCACAACCTCGGCAACGCTCTGCGGGAGATGGGCGAGAACGATCAGTGCCAGGAGTGCTATGTGGCATGCGTCTCGGTGTGCGACGAGATCGGCCACCGTCACATCGGAGCGGTGGCACGACGCTCGCTCGGATCTGTGCGCGCTGCGGAGGGAGACATCGAGGGCGCGCGAGAGTTGCTGGGCAAGGCGCGGGACCTGGCACGGGAGGTCGGCGTCGGCGGCGTCGAAGTGCTGGCGCTCTGCGAGTTGGCCCTGCTCCCGGGTGGCGGAGCGCAGGCTGCGCTGGACGCCCTCGCCGAGCATGCGGAACGACTCAGCGACGCGGAGCGCGGCGAGGCGCGCCTGCTGCTCTGGAAGGCGACGGGCGAACGGTTTCACCTGACGGAAGCCAAGCGCTTGCTGGACGAGTCGCTCGCCACCGTCACGGACGAGGACCGCGAACGTATGTGCACGAACCTCCGTCTTCACCGGGAGATCGTGGCCGCGTGCCGAGGCGTCGACGGCCCGGCCGAGGACTCGGACGGCCCGAGCCACGATAACTCCGACGGCTCCGAGTCGATCACGCGCGTCGGCTGAACAGGCGCGGATTGCGTGCGCGACGATCCGAGAGAAGCGGCTCTCTCGGAAGCCGACCGGAACGGCGGCGCCCTCGGTCCGCCAGACATCGTGCACCGCGGGGCGTTGCCCGAACTGCGAGGAGTCGCGCCCCCGGCGCATTCGCGACGCCGTCCCCGGTCGGCGGCGGAGCGATGACGTCGCTTGTCGAGGCCAGGCGGCCCGCCGACGCCCGGGTACGATTCGAGAGACGACGCTCCCCCCGCGCGTCGGGTGACGTTGATCGCCCGCATCGACTAGGATGCGGCGATGTCGCTCAACCGCCCCGAGATCCTCTCGTACGAGCAGACGCCGCTCGGCGCGCTCTGCCTTCGCCGCCGCGAGTTGATCTCCCGTCCCGGCGTCGTCGTGACGGACGTGACGCTCGACGGCGAGCACCTCATGAGCAGCTACCTCACTGACTCGGAAAGAGCGCTCACGAGCATCGCTCTCGACTGGCATTCCGGCACCGATCTCCACGTGCTCGTGGGCGGGCTGGGATTGGGGTACACCGCCGCGGAAGCCCTTGCGAGCGACCGCGTAGAACGGGTCGAAGTCGTCGAGTTCCTGCCCGACGTGATCGCGTGGATGCGGGATGGGCTGTTCCCGCTGGCGGAGTTGCTCACGGCAGACGATCGCATGAGTGTCAGCGCGGGCGACGTGTACAAACGGCTCGCCGGACCGCCGCCCGATCGAGCGTTTGACATCATCGTGATTGATGTGGATCACGCGCCCGACGCGTCACTCGACTTTGCCAACGCGTCGTTCTACGCCGACGAGGGGCTCCGCGCGGCGCGTGACCATCTTCGCGAGGGCGGCATCCTCGGAGTCTGGTCGTCGTATGAGAACCCGTCGTTTGTCGCGGGACTCGAGCGCGTGTTCGCCGAGGTTCGTGTCGAGACGGTTGACGTCGTTAACGACCTCGTCGACGTCGCCTACACCAACACGCTCTTCTTCGCCCGGCGGTAGGGCAACGGCAGAGTGCCGCGGCGGATACGGAGCCAGGACAGTTCCGGCAGAGTTCGGCGCAACCCGCTCAAGTTGGCGAGAGCAAACCTCCGAACTCTGCCGAAACTGTCCTGGCTCCGTAGCTCCTCTGGGCCGGTACACTCCCAGTCATGCAAGGGGAACGACTCGGGCCTTACCTGATCGACCGCGAGCTTGGCTCGGGCGGGATGGGGAAGGTGTATGCCGCGACGGTGGCGGGTCGCGCGCTGGGTTTGGCCGCTGGCGACCGCGTCGCGCTGAAGGTCGTCCACCCGCATCTGCTGGAGACCGAGGGGTTCTTCATGCGCTTCATGCGCGAGGCGCAGCTCGGGGCGTCGATCCAGCACGAGAACGTCGTCCGCACATACATGTGCGATGCACTCGGAGCGCA
>JAJRPF010000044.1 GCA_024280885.1 Planctomycetota bacterium
CAGTGCCGTCCATAGGAACGCAACCGCGCAGGCGACGATGAGTGCGATCGCAGTCTCGCCCATGAAGATGCCGAAGTCGGACTGGAAGTCGCCACGCAGCGAGGCGACGAGAGTGAACGCGTCAACGCCCAAGCAGAACAGACCGAGTGAGATGTCGACCGTTGACATGTCCATGCACTCCTGTTGAACGCGAGTCCGTCTGAGCGCACAACCCAAGGTCGACATGTCGTGGCTCGACACGACCTCGACCGACCCTCGTCCTGTGTCCGCTTGGCGTGTGCGCTTTCGCGCTGGCGAGGAAGGCCTCCGCACTGGTCCTGAAGCTCACCGTGGACGAGATGCCCGTGAGGACTCTCGCCACGGCCGAGTCCGGTCGTGGCGTCCGTGCCTTGAGCGGCACGCCGTTCTCGATGCGAGCGGATCGTGCAGAATTGTCGGCCTCGCGTTCTGGCCTCGTCGCTGACTGATCATGGCGTGCGGAGCAGAGACGCGATACCGCGGCGACCGCCGTTCGGTAGAGTGTGCCGATGGAAGGCGAACGGTTGGGGCCGTATCTGATCGGGCGCGAGCTGGGGTCGGGTGGAATGGGGACCGTCTACGCTGCGACGGCTGTGGATCGTACGCCCGGGCTCGCGGCGGGAACCGTCATCGCACTCAAGATCGTGCATCCACACTTGTTGCGGACGCCGGGGTTCTTCAAGCGCTTCATGCGCGAGGCGACTCTTGGTCAGTCCATTGCGCATGAGAACGTCGTGCGCACTCTGGAATGTGACGCGATCGACGACACGCACTTTCTCGTGATGGAGTACGTCGAAGGGCAGACGCTCGCGGAGTTGCAGCGTGAGCTGCAGTGCGTACCCGAGGAGCTGTGCCGGCACGTCGCGCGCGAGATCTGCAAGGGACTCGTGGCTATTCACGCGGCGGGAATCGTACATCGCGATTTGAAGCCGGAGAACGTCCTGATCACGGCCGATCATGTGGTCAAGATCATGGATCTCGGAGTGGCTCGGCTCGTGGACGAAGCGATACGCCTCTCGCAGTCGGGCGCGTTCGTCGGGTCGGTCGAGTATGCCGCGCCGGAGCAGTTTGAGGGCGGCGATGTGGACGGGCGCACCGACCTTCACGCGCTCGGTCTTCTACTCTACGAACTCGCGGGTGGCGCTCACCCCTTTCGCGGCGGAGGCTTCCACGACGTGATGCGCCGCGTGTGCGCGGACGCGCCGCGTCGTCTCGGTGACGTCAACCCACAGCTCAGTGCGTTCTTCGAGGAGACCGTGCACACCCTCCTCGTGAAGGACCCCCGCGGTCGCTTCGCGTCGGCACCTCAACTGCTGCGCGTGTTCGAGGACGGCGAGAACTCGCCGTGGTGGCATGAGCGTGCGCGCCGCATGGAGGCGGCGACAGATCGCCCGCTACGACGCATCTGCGTTCCGCGAGAGACGTTGGTCTACGGTCGCGAGAAAGAACTCGCGCTCTTACGCAAGTGCTTCGCTCGAGCATCTGGCGGAGACGGTCAGGTTGTGTTGATCGAGGGCGAACCCGGTATCGGAAAGAGCCGGCTCGTGGACGAGTTGATCGACCGCCTTCGATCCGACGGCCACGACGTCAACTTCCTCTTCGGTTCGTACCCGCCGAGCGGCGCGGCGACATCGGCGGGCGCATTCTCGGCGGCGTACCGGGAGCACTTTGGCGAGGCGGGCAGTGCCGCGTATCTCGGCCGAACGCCCGTGCTCGTTCCGGCGTTCGACGCGTTGCTGAACGGCGAAGGAGCGCCGACCGGCGTGCAGGTCCTGACGAAGGACTCGTTGCAGACGTGTTTCGTCAACGCGACCCGTGCACTCGCAGCAGAGCGCGTGACGGTCGTTCTGATCGACGACTTGCACTTCGCACCCGACGAGGGCCGGGCGCTCTTCATTTCGCTCGCGATGGCAGTACCGGGGGAGCGCGTGCTCTTGATCGGGACCGCGCGCCACGGCGTCTCCGATGAGTGGGTATCCAGCCTGACACGCTTCGAGCAGACGACGCCAATCGCGCTCGATCGACTCGGACCGAAGGACCTCGTGCGCCTGCTCGCAGAGTCGCTCGGATCCACGCACTTGGCCGAGGAGTTGGCGGGCAGGATCGCCCTCAAGTCCGACGGCAATCCCTTCTTCGCGTTCGAGATCATCCGCGGGTTGCGCGAAGGGCAGTTCATCACGCAGGCAAATGACGGCGAGTGGGTGTCCACCGCCATCATCAGAGAGATTGCGATCCCGTCGTCGGTGCGCGATCTTGTGAACGCGCGAGTAGCGAGCCTCTCCGACGATGACCGTGCCCTGCTCGACGTCGCCGCGTGCTGCGGCTACGCGTTCGATCCATGTCTCGTCGGCGACGTGCTGGGTATCGCGCGTGTCCCCGTGCTGCGCGGCTTCGGGAGATTGGAACGAGTGCATCGACTTGTGCGCGCGTCGGGACGGCACTACGTATTCGATCACCATCAGGCCCAGGAAGCGCTCTACAGCGCCATCCACGAGCGACTTCGCGAGGAGTATCACGCGGCGATCGCGGACGCCCTGGCGGAGCAGGTCGTGACCGTCGATCCCGACCCTCTCCGCGTCGAAGGAGTTCTCGCTGTTCAACTCTGCGAGCACTATCTCAAGGGCGCTCGCGGTGAGCAGGCCGTGCGTTACCTTCCGGCGGCGCAAGCGAGCCTGATGGAGGGCTACCTGCACGCGCAGGCAGTGGAGTTGACCGAGCGCGTGCTCGCAGTTCCCAGATTGCTCGTCGGCGTCGAGCGCGCGCATGCATTGCTGCTGATCGGCGATGTTCGCGGGCCGCTCGCCAACCTCGGGTGGCGTGCGCGACAAGAAGCGTGTGCGCGCGAAGCGGAGCGACTGGCCGAGGATGCCGGCGATGCCGATCTGCTCGGGCGTGCGGCGATCGCTCTCGGCGGCTGTCTTGTGCAGACCGATCAGTTCGCGGGGGCCGAGACAGTTTACGGTCGCCTGATCGACTTGGCGGTGACGAAGGGTGACCGAGAGATCGAGGCGTCGGCGTCCGGCGGACTCGGTGGAGTCTGCTTGAACCAGGGCCGTTTGACGGAGGCGCAGGAGCATCTCGAGCGTCAACTCTTGCTCAGCCGAGCGGCCGGCGATCGCGGCGGTGAGTCCCATGCAATGGGCAACCTGGGCTCCGTCTTCCAGGCGCAAGGACTGCTTGAGGACGCGCGTGAGATGCTGGAGTGCGACCTCAAACTCAGTCGGGCGATTGGGGACCGGAGCGGTGAGGCGACGACCATGACGAACCTCGGCATCGTCCTCTGGTCCCAGGGGCAACTCGCCGAGGCGCGCACGCGCTACGCGGAGTCACTCGAGATCAGCCAGGAGATTGGCGATCGCGCGGGCGAGGCCGCGAGTGCCGCGAATCTCGGCGTCCTCTTTCTCTCGCAGGGCCGACTGCCCGACGCGCGCGAACACCTCGAGCGATGTCTCGCACTCATGCGCGAGACCGGGAGCACGCGTGGCGAGGCAATCATGCTCCTCAACCTCGGTCACGCGCGGGCGGAGGAGAGCGACCCCACCGCGGCAGAGCAGCATCTCACCGCATGTCTGTCGCTCAGCGAGGCAATCAACCTTCCGCTCCTCGTGACAGCGGCGCGTGTCCTCTACGGGTCTCTGCGCGCCGCGGCGGGGGACGACGACGCTGCTCGAGTGTCGCTTGCGGCTGCGTGCGAATTGGCAGTGGAGCGCGACTTCTTCGCTCAGGAGACCCTCGCACGATGTCACCTTGCGTGCTTGGGCGCCGGCGACATCGAACACGCGTTGCGCGTGTTCGTCCAATTCGAGGAACGTCTCACGGCGGGCGAACGCCGCGAGGCGCGCCACGCGCTGTGGAAGGCGACCGGCGACCGTACGCACCTCGAGGCGGCGAAGACGTTGCTCGATGCCGCGGTTGCTGATGTCGATGAGGAGACCAGGTCGACGATGCTGGAGGGGCTGCGCCTCAACCGCGAGATCATGGCCGCGTGGAGCGTTGATACGAACGCGAGTGTCGCCTCAGGCGACACGGGCGACGTGTCCCACGCGGACGACGTCGAGCCGCGCGACTCCGAGTCCGAAACGCGCGCCGGATGATCTCGAAAGCGGCTCGGAGCATCTTGCCGCGACTCGCGTCACGTTGAGCGCCGGTGACGCTCACGGGATCGCGGGGACGTCGCTCTTGGGCACGCGCAATTCGTGCGCGATGTGCAGGCGCCGGTCGCTCACCGCCGCGACAGGTCGATCTCAAGCCGCACGTTGTCTTCGATGCGCACTGTGCGCTCCGAGGTGCCGCCGTCGCCCGGCCAGTTGAACGTGATGACGTACGTGCCGACGGGAAGGCCGGCGCGCGCGAACGCGGAGTGGCCGACGTAGGGCATGTCGATCACGAAGCCTCTCTCGCTCAGAGCGCGGCAGCGGACACGGCGGATGTCGACGTCGTCCGGGACGGTGACGCGCACTCTCACGTCCGCGCCGCGTTGCAATCGCACGCGACGAAATCCGCGCGCTGCCACGTCGCGGAGCAACGCCGAGTTGCCGTCGTCGTCCGGACCGATGAGCACATCGACGGTTGGTGGCAACAACGCACTGTGGAACGGGACGAGCGCCGCCCACCCGTCGGATCGTGCGAGCTCCTCTCCGCCCGAACGCAAGGAGATGCTGTGCGCGTCGCCGCTATCGACGTAGATCGCAAAGCGGTCTTCTGACGTCCAGCGGACGATGACGTTCTGGTCGCCGGCCGTGGCCGTGACGTACGGGAGATCGCGATCGCCGTCGCGCAGCCACAAGCGAACGGAGGTGCCGACCGGCAACCGGTCGAGCGCGAAGCCCGTCCCGGTCCATCGCGGCCGCTGTCCGCTCGCGGCGCCCTCGACTCTGATCAGCACGTTCCGCAGCGTCGCGCCGTCGGGGCCGAGAACCACGCCGTGGATGGAGCGAGCGGGCGCGAGGGTCACCTCGCGCGTCTCTCCATCGGTCGGGCGCCAGTCCTGTAGACGCACCTCCGTGAAATCTTCGGCTGCGACGCCCGCCCAGATCCGCCGGCCTTGTGGCACGTGCTCGAGACGGATGACGCCATCCGCTCCGGCGGGACGCGCGTCGATCCCCTGCGCCGAGAACTTCGCGCCCGGGATCGGCACGCCCTCCGGGTCCATCACGCGAATCCGGACATCGATCTCGGGCCGCAGCACGAGCGCCGGCAGCGGCGAACGATCCGTCACGACGAGTTCCGAGCTGCCGCCGTGGCGTCCCTGTCTCGCGTGTGCGAAGACGGTGAAGGGCCCTTTGAGCAAGCCGTGGAATGTGAACTCGCCGCGTTTGTTCGTCTTCGCCTCGAAGGCGATCGCATCCATGTGGTCCTTGTCGAAACCATCCGGCTGCGCGGGCTTCATCTCCACGGTCACGTCCGCCACGGGCGTGCCGCTCGGGTCTACAACGGTCCCTGATACGCTGTGTCCGGGCGGCAGCTTCAGCTCCAGCGGCCCGTCGTCGAAGAGCGGGACTTCGACGAGCACCGAGCCGTAGGGGAGCGGCTCTCCGTCGGAGTCACGGGCGGAGTGGACGAGAAGGAACAATTCGCTCGACTCTTCCCACCGCTCCGGCACGACGAGAAACCAGCCGTTCGCCGCGTGCTTGACCGGAGTGCTCCAGAATCTGGGGGGAACGCGCACGCGTCCGGCGACGACCTCCGCAACGGCGCCATCGATCACCCCGCCGTCGTAGCCCCTCACGTGGATGAACCGGACGGTCTCCGACGCAGCCGACCTGTGCAATTCGACGGTCACCTCGATCGGCCAACCATCGACGGGAGCACTTCCGCGCCACTGATCGCCGTCACGCACGGCGAATGCGTTCACGTCGGAGTAGTGCGCCATCGTGTCGAAGCCGAAGCGACCCGAAGCGTCCGTCCATTGCACGTCGTCCGTGTCGTCGAGGTCGCCCATGAGCACGAGTGCGTCGGCCGCAGGTGAGCCGCCGGGCCAGACCACGGTGCCCGAGGTCCAGATGTCGTCCACCGGCCAGTCGTCAGGCCAGACTTGGACATCCGGTGCCGCGCCCTCGGCCCCGACGCGCTCTCGCGTTCGTCGCCGTGCAACGGGCTCGCCCGAGTCTGCGTCCGCTCTGACCTGAGCCGTCGTCTCTCGCGCGGGATCTTCGTTCGCTTCACCGCACGAGCGAGCGGCGACGTACGCAGTCACCGACGCTGCACAGGCGAGGAGCACCAGAGAGGCCACACGCTTCATCCCGCGCAGCCTACTCGATGCGTGTCACGGCGCCGACGAGCGCGAGCCCCACAACTAGCAGCGCTCTTCGACCAGCCCTCATCACGCGGCTCCTGCGACCGATCCGCATCGTCGCACGTCCGCGAACGCTCTCGTGCGGCGCAGGCTGCTCGTTCCGTCCGTGAGTCGGGATGCGATACCATGACCAAGGGGGGGGCGAGCGCGACATGAACGAAACCCTGCGATCGGAACTCGAAGAGATGCACACCGCTGACCAATCGACGCGCGTGCGGGCGATGGCGATTGCGCGCGAGCACGGACGCTCGTCTCCCGAGTACGATGAGATTCGCGAGCGCGGGCAGGCGCTGGATCGGACGCACGTCGAGCGCCTGCTCGGTATCGTTCAAGAGTTCGGATGGCCCGGTGTGGACCTAGTCGGTGAGCTGGGGTCCGAGGGTGCGTTGCTCGTTCTGCAGCACGCGGACCTCGCAACGCAGAAGCGCCTGCTCCCACTCGTCAGAGAGGCCGCGGCGTCGGGAGCGATCGGCGGGTCGGCGTTGCCGTTGCTCGAGGATCGCGTGCGCGTACGGGACGGCGAGCGGCAGCTTTACGGCACGCAGGTGTCGCGCAACGCCGACGGCCTCGTAGAGCCGCTGCCGATCGAGGATGCGGCCCGCGTCGACGAGCGTCGGGCGCGCGTTGGCTTGGAACCTCTCGCGGACTACTTGCAGCGCTTCGAGACGCCGCCATCGCCCGCGGGTGGATCACGGCCAGCGGAGTGATCTCCGGAGATGCGCCGCGACGCGGCAGTCCACCGTAGACTTCGAGCGTGCAGACTGACCGTCGCGGGGGACGTAAGATGATCCGATCAACTGGAGTGTGGAGTGTCCTGCTGGTCTTCGCCTGCGGCGTGACCCTCGCAGCGGAGGAGCCCGCACCGCGCGCTCTCGGGTCCCCGCACTACGTGCTAGAGCTTCCGTCTCTGGCGTCGCCCGCGGACGTCACGCGTGGTGAGCGGTTGCTCGAGACGCTGGAGAGGTTTGTGACGCGCTTGGACGCGGAATTCGTCAAGGCGGGCGTGACGAAGAAGCACGAACTGCCGAAGGCGAGCGCGGTGACATCGTATCAGAAGGACGGTGCGCAGACGATGGCGTCGCTGCCGGTCGACGACCCGCGGTGGCCGGTGCTGCTCACGCGCGATCGAGCTGCGATGGTCCAGGCCTGTCGGGGCGTCCCCGCGATCACGAACACGCAGGGCACCGCTCACTACTCCAACGGCTCCGATGGCTTCCTGGGCGTCGTTGCGAGCGCCGACGAACTCCCGCCCTTGAAGACGCTTATGAGTTGGTCCGCGCGGCAGCACCTCTTTCGACGCGCGGGCGTGTACTACTCAAGTCGCCTGAACCCGGCCGGCGCGTGCGTTCCCGAGGGCTACACGCACTTCCTCAGTTGGAGCCACGTGCGCGACGGCGACGAGGCGCCTGTCGAGCTGGGTGGCATCGGGAAGTCCTACGGCGATGGGCTGCGAAGACGACTTGCCGAAGAGCCGGACTCGTACCCGACGCTGGAGGCGCTCTTCGCACTAACGCGGGTCGAGTTCCGCAGTGACAAACTCACGAACTACGGCGCGGCCGTGCTCTTCACCGAGTTCATGTGGGATTACTCCGAGAAGTCGCGGCGGGCGTACATTCGCGCTCTTGCGGCCTACGGAAAGTCGGGTACGCCCGTTGTGGACTTCGATCTCGAGACGCTGGTCAAGCACACACGCGCGATCTTCGGCAACGCGGAAAAACTCGACGCCGCGTATCGCGCGTTCGTGATCGATCGGAGCGCCGCGATCAACGCGCGGAAGTTGGGAGAGAAGGCGGACGCCGTGAAGTGATGCGGAGCCGCTCGACGACGGTCAGCGCGGTTCAGGCTCTGGCGGCGCGACGACGATGATGAAGAGATCTCGTTGCTCGCGTAATCCCGCGCGTCCGGCGGCGTCCAGTGTGACGTCGTTCATCCAACGTTCGTGGAGTCGTGCTTCCGCCGCGGCGACCGCGCGTACGAACCCGGTTCGGAGCTGACTGACGTCGCCATCCTCGGTGAAGGGCTCTTCCTCTGACGCGAGCGTCTCGGCCCACTCGTTCGCAATCCGGATCAGGTCTGCGAGCACCTCCGGCGACTGCCGATGGAGCCCCATGTTGCGCACGATGGGCTCGCTCAGCGACGATCTCATCCGCGGCAGCGTGAAGTAGGAGCCACTCACGTCAAGAAGCAGTGGAGCTGCGGAAAAGAGGTCGGCCGCCAAGAGTCCGCGACTTGCCGGTGGACGGAGGATCTCCATCTGCTCGGCGTCGAGGAGCGCGAACGCGTCGCGCAGGAAGCGCTCATGGACCTCCACGCGGTTCATCAACTCACGTAGGTATGGGGCTTCGGAGTTCTTGGCCGCCCGTCGGCGGTCCGTTTCCGTCTTGCTCCACGAGGCGCCGATCTCGGCGAGACGCTGTCGGGCCGCGGGAGTCGGGGGGAGTCGCGCCGCGTCCAGTATCGCCACCATCAGATTGACGACGACCGCGGGATGGGCGAGCGCGTCGTAGTCGGTGCGCCCGAGATGAAGACCGAGGCTCCCCGCGGCGAGGTAGATGCCATCGTCGAGCCATTCTTCGGTTTCTTCGAGATACTCAGCGGCTTCACCGCCGGTCGCGATCTCCGTGTCGCGCTTGTCGATGTTCTGACGTGCGGCGAGCGTCGCGCCGAGCAGCGTCCAGTCGGTGTGGGACAGAGCGTTCGCGAAACCTGCGACGGGCAACGGAACTGGATGCGGCCCGACCTCCGTCGTCGCCGCATCGACATACTCGGAGTGCTCGATTGTCTGCGACTGCGGCGATGCCGTCGAGGCGGTCCCCAGTGTTGGCGTCTCGCCAGCACGGGATCGGATGCGACGTAGTCGCGCGATCTCTCGCCGCAGGCGTGCGATCTCGTCGGCGTCCGCGACCGATCGTCTTTGCTCGTTCGGTGGGCTCGGAGGCGGCGTCACGCGTGCGCGCAAGAACCACCCGATGCCGAGCGACACGAAGATGGCGAACGCGAGAGTCATCGCGATGCGAGAGTTGCTCACGTCGCCCCCTCGCCATCCGGTCGCCGGACTGCCGCGCCGTCCAGTACGCCGTCCAGCGTGCTGGCGATCCAGGTCTCGATCGCGCGGACGATTGGCGCCGGGTGGTCGGCGCGCAGTTCCGGGGCATCACGCGAGGGCTTCATCCCAGCAGTGTAGCCGTCGTCCGCACCAGAGCGCAGTGCACCTTCGATGCGCAAATCGGTTCAACTCACGGCCCACCATTGACAGTGGACGCGGAGAGGAGGCGGATCGGTGCTTGGCTGGCTACTACTGGCGTGTGTGATCTTCGTGGCAGGGAAGATGGCGGAGATCGAGGGGCGCAACCCGTGGGCGTGGGGATTCGCAACGGGATCTGGGGTCATTGTGCTGACGACGCAATTCGGCGTGTTCCTGCTCTTCTCGAACGTGATCGCCTTGGTCGGTGTGTTTCTCGCGCTCTGGATCGCGAAGTACCACGACGACAAGAAGGCCGGACGCCCGTTCTGAGAGTGACGAGCGCCCGCCGGAGTCGTGATCTCCGGTCGAGCGGAGCGCGTGTGACATCGGGCACCGACGTGGCCTCGCGAAGTGGTAAGCTCGCGCCACTTCGCCTGTCCGTGGGGACATCGGTGGGAGAGGGGGACGGGATGATGGGGCAAAGCGTTCGTTCGGCGTGGGACCTGCGATGGGGCCGACGCATGCTGCTGGGGATCGCGCTCGCGAGTTTGGCATTCTGGGGTGCGGTGCCGAGCGTGTCGCATGCGGCGCCGGATGACGAGGGAACCGCGGGGGGAGCCGCGGGGGAAATCGCGGAGAGCGCGGACGCGGATGTCGGCGCCGAGGTGGCGCGCATCCTCGACAAATTCAGAGCCGTGAAGACGTATCGTCACGCGAACGCCGACGTGCAGCACATCATCTCGCTCGGCCCGAAGGCCGTTCCCGCGCTCCTGGGTGTTATCGGCGAGAAGGCAAGGTTCGGCCAGGGCTGGGCCCGCAGGCTGGCGGCGAGCGAGGCTCTTGCGCAACTCGCGTCCGCAGATCACGTTCCCGCGCTCAGGAAGCTGGCTCTGTCCGGATCGGGGGGAGCGATCGTCGTACTCGGTGGAGTGCGCGACCCCTCGGCGCTGGATGCGCTTCTCGCGTGTGTGGCCGCGGACCAGATGTCCTGGGAGCTGGAGAAGGCGCTTGCGCCACACATGGCGGACCCGCGCGTCGCGTCGGCCGTTGTCGCGTGGTTCGAGAGCCACCTGACGACGGGCGACTGGCAGGTCGCTGCTGCGGCGTCACTACTGGGCGCGTCGGATGATCCGAGCGTTGTGGACCCGCTCCTGCGCGCGCTCCCGCACGCCACCGAGCCGCAGACGGTGAAGCGCCTCGGTGTCGCGCTCATCGGGCACGAGCGCAAGGAGGGCGTCGATGCACTCGTTGCTCTTGTGGGACGAGCGCCGGTCAACGCTGGCCGCAGTGCCCTCACGTACTACTTCGAGGCGGCACGGGAACTGAACGACGTCGTCGATCGCACGCTCTTCGAAGGTAATTTCGAGCGTGGTCCGAGTGCCGACGAAGAGAACGCGGCAGCGCTTGCACGGTCGGCACCGCTCTTTCAGGAGTGGTGGACCGAGGCTCGCGAAACATTCGAGTTCGTGTCGCGTGGCCGCCCCGTAGAGGCTCGCAAGCCGCGCGGTGCGCTCGTCGTGGTCACGGATGGTGGCGAGCCGACGGAAGGCGCGACCGTCCGCATCCTGGGGACCGCCGGGAGCACCGCCCGAGGGAACTGGCTGCCCAGTGATCGCGCCGTCGCGACATCGGCTGCGGACGGACTGGCGAGGTTCGCTATGAACAGTGCGCCGATCTGTCTGTTGGCGAGTAAGGACGACCGCTCTGCGTTTCTCTGCAATCACGTCGGCAGCGACGAGCCGATCCACATGCAGCTCGGACCGGGGACGAGCGTGCACGGTGTTCTGGTCGGGCCCGCCGGAGAGCCACTCGTGGAGCCGCGTCTGCGGATCCAATTCCCAGGAGGCTACGAGTGGCATCACCTCGACGTGACGGTCGCGGAGGACGGCGGATTCCGATTCGCACCGCTGCCGACGACGCGCGTCCAGTCCGGGAGCATGTATCTCGAGATCCGCGCGGAGAACGCGCCAAGCACTCGCGTGGAACTGGACGATCGCACCGTGTATCCGATGCGAGTAGAGATCCAGCCGCCCCGCCCGATCCGTGGTCGTGTGGTCGGTATCGACGGGCGCGACGTGCGGGCGGCGCGGATCTTCTTCGGTGATCCGATGGACGGCGATGAGGTGCGCGTGCCAGGTGGGGGTGTCTTCGAGATACCGATGATGCCGGGCGGAGTGCGGCAACTCCTCTTCCTTTCGGAAAGCCATGCGGCGCGCGTACTAATGCTGCCCGCGGGCACGGGCCCCGTCGATCTGGGCGACGTCGAGTTACGCGCCGGCCGCGCACTGGGCGGGTCCGTCCGCGAGTCGGATCGTCGGCCCATCGAGCGCGCATTTCTCGCGCTGTCGTTGGCCGACGGCACACGCGTGGGGACGAGCGGACTGTCGTCCGACGGGAGTTTTGAATTTCCGCATGTCGGTCGTGGACCACACAACCTCCACGTGTATGTCCATCGCGTTCGGGACGGAGCGAGTTGGCGGCTCGTGACATCACGTGTCGAGGCCGACGGTAAGACCGTGCAGGTTGTCGTCCCGCAAGGCGTTACGCTGCGTCTCATCGACGACCAGGGACAGGCGTATCGCGCCGAGACCGTGCGAGTGGAGTTGCGCTTCGAGAGTGGCGATTCCTACACCGAGACGTTCTCTGGCGGACCGAGCCGCTCGGCGTTCTCTGAGATCCGTCTGCGGCGCTTTCCTGCCGAGGACTTTGTCGCAGTTGTGATCGTCGATGGGCGGGAGCCGATCACGACCAAACGGGTGCAGACCGACGAGCGGGGAGCCGCGATCGTCGAGATCTCCGTTCGCTGAAGAGCGGGCTGCGGCCCGCCGGACAGCTCGCCTCCGCGGGCCGGTGGCCTCGGATCCGATCGAATCGTGCCTTCTCCCGAAAACTCTGCACCGGTTCTGGTCGCGACGGCAACTGTGTTCATGAGCCATGAGTCAGATGCCTGTCCCGTCGTCCCCCTCCCCGAGCCCGGTGAAGATCGAAGCGCTGCTGGCGCATCGGCAATGGGTGCGTGCGCTCGCGCGCAGCCTGGTTCGGGACGAGAGTTCCGCGGACGACGTGGAGCAGCAGACGTGGCAGGCGGCGCTCGAGAACCCGCCTGAGAAGCTCGGCGCGGCGCGGGCCTGGCTGGGTTCGGTTGTGCGACGGACGGTGCTGGAGAGTCAGCGGCGGCATGTGCGACGGCAGCGGCGCGAACTCGTAGCCGCGCGTCCCGAGGGGTTGCCTTCGACGGGTGACGTCGTGGCGCGCGTTGAGATCGATCGCGCGGTCGTCAACTCGGTGGCCGAACTGCCCGAGCCGTATAGGACGACGCTGCTCCTGCGTTTCTATGATGAGCTTCCGCCGCGCGATGTCGCGCGACGCATGGGCGTGCCGGTGGAGACCGTGCGGGCGCGGGTTCGGCGTGGGCTCGAACGTGTTCGCGTCGGTCTGGATCGTCGCCACGGCGGCGACCGAGATGTGTGGACGGCGGCGCTGGGGCCGTTCCTTGCGGGCCCGATCGGCGGAGCCGGACTCGGCGATACGGGCTCCGACGGCGGTGGCTCGGGAGCCGCGAGTGCGCCGGGTGCGATCTCGGGTGCGACATTGGCTGCCGCGGTTGCGGCTCTTGTGCTAGGCGCACTCGGCGGGTTCCAACTGGCGACGTCATCTCGCGGGAGCGGGGACGTGTCCAGCGATGGCTCCGCAATGGCGAAGTCGCCGGCGCTTCTATCGGCGGAGACCGCGCTGGATGCTGAGCGCGAAGAGTTGACGGATCTTCGGACGCGCATCGCTACGCTGCGGGCGTCCGCGACCGATCGCGCCGCGCTCCTCGTCGACCTGCGCAAGGCGCCGAAGAGCGCGCCCGCAGTGGCAGCGTCTGGCGACGCTCTTTCAGAAGCGGCCCCACGCGCGACCTTCGTCCCTCCGTTCCGGTTTCCGGAATTCGACGCGGCGTTGGCGGGCGTTGATTGGGACGCTCTCGGCGAGAATCTCGCGCGCATGATCCCGCTGTTGGGTGAGGTGTACTCCGACGTCATGGCAGACCGGGCGCTCCGACCCGAGACCGTCGGGCAGATGCAGGTGTCCAACGGTGCGCTGGTCGCGATCGTCGGGCCACTGGAGGAGTCGTTTCCAAGCGGACTGGCGAACGCCGCGCTGACACATCCGGCATTCACGGCAACGATGACAGCCGCGCTCTGCCAGGCCCGGGACCTGCCGCTCAGCGCGGAGCAGCTGACGGCGCTCGACCGATTGGCTCAGGATGCGACGATTGCGGTGGCGCGCGTCGTGGATGGACCGACGAAGAGCGGCTTTCGGCTGGAGGCATTGATCGAGGAGACGCTGGTCAAGGCAGAGTTCGCCGACGCGCTGCGGGAGTTGCTCACGCCGCCGCAGCGCGCCTTGCTCGGTCATGAAGGGCTGCGCGGGGTGATGGGCTACGACCTCTTCGGGCCGAGCATGATGTGGGTGCAGAGTGTAGAGGCGGCGTCGTTTCCCGAGGGAACGGACGTCGCGCGCATCATTGCGTCGGGACTGACGCGCGAACTGCGTCTCGATCCACGTCGCGAGGAAGCGTTGCGAGGTGTCGTGCGCGAGTGGTTCGACGCGTTGCCCGAGGAGTACCTGGAGCAACCGCCGAACCCGCGCGACGCGCATCCCATCGATCAGATCATGGAGGCGGCTCGCCACATGCTCGTTCTGATGCGGCGCGTGGAGCAACTCGACCTTTCCGTGACGCAGCGGGAGTCGATCCGCAACTCGAAGCAAATGCTGCTCTTGCGCCGCAAGCCGTAGCGCGGCGACGTCGGGGTGGTCAAAGCGATCAATGAAGTGAATTGGACGAGCACCACTGCGTGCCCGAGGAGATTGTCGTGAACGAACGAACTGTGATTGGTGTGGTGGCGGGACTTGTTCTCGGTGGCGTGGTGGGGTGGTTCACCGGGAGCGTCGGTGCAGTCGACCGTGAAGCTGCGGCGGCGGAACTCGCGACCGTGGAGAGCGAGCGCGACGCCGTTGCCGACGAGAAGGCTGCGGCAATGACGGAACTCGAAACGACCAAGCTGCGTGCAAGTCGACTCGATCGCGAGTTGAACGAACTGCGCACGGCACTCGCCTCTGCGAACGCGCAGGCCGACGCGGCGCAGGCGGCCGTCTCCGCTGCGGTGGAGGAACAGACCGTTGAGACCGACGCCGAGCGAACGCCGGGTCTTGGCGAGGGGCAGGTGTTCTCGTTCCCGGAGTACGACGAGTACCTGGCAGCGATGAACTGGACCGAGGTCGGAGAGCACTTCGGCGCGATGGCGCCCCTGCTGGCGGAGATCTTCGATGCCGTTGCGCAGGGCGGGCAGCCGTCGCCCGAGGCGATCGGAAGCTTGCAGCAGCACAATGGGCCGCTCGTCACGGTCGCCATGAAGCTGCACGGAAAGCTCCCCGGCGAGACGGTGAACGGAGCACTCACGCATCCGGCGGCCGTCGTGAACATCATCGTCTCGACGCTCAAGTCGATGGGGAAGCCGCTCTCGAAGGAGCAACTTGCCGCTCTGGAGCGCGTGGGCAACGACTTTGTCTCGGAGGATCGTCGGCGTGTCGAGGCATATGCGGACGACACCCTCACGCTGCGGCGCCAGGCCGACGAGTCGCTGCTGAAGGGGCGCTTCTATGACGCGGCGATGGCGACGCTGACCGACGAGCAGCACGCGCTTCTGCGACCCGAAGCGACCCGCGGGCGCGTCACGGCGGATCTCTTCTCCGCGGCCCTCGTGTGGGCCGGCCGTGCGCGGCCAGTGCCGTTCAAGGATCGTGCGGACCTTGGCGAGATCCTCGCGGAACGCATGGGCCGCGAACTCGGTGTCGAGGGCGAGGCGCGCGACCGCCTGACTGCGACGCTTGCCGACTGGGCTGCCGGGCTTCCGGACGAGTTGATGACGCGTGAGCCGGATGTCTTGTGGCTGAAAGGGCTTGTGCCGCTCGACGCAATCGACCTCGCGGCGGAGCAGCAGATCGTCTTGATGAACCGCCTGCTCGTAGAGGTGGACCTCTCAGAGGAAGCGATCGGTGATCTGCGCGGCCACAACGGCGTCTTCGTCCCGACCTGGCGTCCGGAGAACTGACGCGGAGTCGCTTATCGCTCTCGTCTTGCCCGGGTGGTCACGACCGCCGCCCGGGCGCGGCGGCCGCGTCGGGCGCCGCCGCCCGACCAACACTCATGGCGACGTTGCGCCAAGCCCGCCGCTACTTCCCATCGACTTGCTTGCTCCCGATGCGCTTCCACCAGCGCTGCCAGTCCCCCGGACGCGCAGCAGAGAAGCGCTGGCCCGTCAGCATCGTGAGGGCGTCGCGCACGATCACCTTTCGCTTGGTGTCCTTCAACGCAACGATCAGGTAGGGCACGGCCGGGAGTCCGAACTTCTCGATGGCGCCGAGTGCGGCCTCGCGTTGCGTCTGCGCCCGCGGCTTGCTACCGGGAAGAAGGTACATCGCGATCCGAGGCGTGGCTGGCACGTGGCCCGTGTCGCCGAGGGCGCGGATGACCTGGACGCGCTTCTCCGTGTCGCGCGTGGACAGTCCCTCGAGCAATCCCGGAACGCCTGCGGGGCCAAGTCTTGCGAGGCTCTCGAGCGCGGTGTCGGAGACGCGTTCTTCGCGGGAGAGCACGAAGCGACCGATGGCGTGAGAGACTGAGCGCGCATCCGTGTCACTCGCCTGGCAGATCTGTGTCAACACGTGCAACGCACCGTGCTGCTTGTCGATGTTGGCATCGCGATAGAGCTTCGTGAGATTCGTGGCGACGCGCTTGCCGCCGATCGCGATCAATCCGTCCGATGCGTTCTTCGCGACGACGTCGTCCTTGTCGAAGAGCACCTTCGCGAGTGGGTATCCGGCCGCGCCGGTCGCGAGCTTCCCGAGGAGTTCCGACGACCGCCGTCGCGCGTCCTGATCACCCTTGCGCAGCATGTCGCTCAGCCGCTTCACCACACGCGTGACCGCGGCGCTATCCTCCACATCGAAGTCGTCCGGATCGAATCCGTATTGATCCTTGAGTACGTCTTTCATCCGATCCGTCAGCGCGCCGAGTCGCAGCGCCGCCTTCTGGTAGACGCGCAGCGAGGGATCGTCGTACTCGAAGAGGAACTTCTCGTAGAGTGCGTGCAGGTGCGCGACGTCGCCGGGCCGGCGCGACTCCTCGCGGGTCAGCGCGGCGAAGACCCGGCGGGCCTCGTTCGCACGCTCCTGGGCCGGATCCATCGTCGGCGCCTCGGCCGGATCCGGCGGCGCGTCGCCGTTCTCACCGCTCTTCTTTGGCGGAGGCTCGTCGTCACCGCCCGCGGGCTCCGGGTCGTCGCGCTTCGACGTCCCGCCGATCCCGCTCTTCTTCGTGCTCTCCGCGTTGTCGTCGTTCGTGTCGCCGTCGTCCGCATCGCCGGGCGGGAGCGTGACCTCGCTCTCTCCGCGGAACTCGTTGAGTGTCGCGAACTTCTTGATCCAGTAGAGGTTCGCGGAGAGGGAGCAATACTCCTTGTCGAGCGCCTCGGTCTCCGACGGATTCGCGTCGAGGTAATCGTCGAATTGCTGTCGAGCCGACTTCAACAGCTTGTACGCCGCCTTGCGTCCCTTCTTGCGATCCGACGGGCTGTTGTCGGGATTCATCGCCTGCTCGACGTGCGGATGTGCCTGTGTCACCAGCGCGCGTGCATCGTCGAGCGATCCCGGCATGGCCCGGGGAGCACGCCATGCGACGGGAACATCGCGCGGCGTGGCCGCAGCGGCGAGCGGAGTTCCGACGAAGAGGAGTCCGAAGAGCGTGGCGTTCAGGATGCGCATGGCGCGAGAGTAACGTCCCCGACGCGGTGGCGATACGGAGCCAGGACAACTTCGGCAGAGTTCGGCGAGAGCCGTTGAGCTGGCGTTGCCCAACCTCCGAACTCCGCCGAAGTTGTCCTGGCTCCGTATCGCTCTGAACCGATCGGGCCGCGCCTCGTTGAGAAGCAACTGTGACAATTCCCAATCCACGCGACGATCGCGTCCGCCGTGTTCCCGGTCGGTGGCGCCGTCGCGGCGCCCTCTCCGTCGTGATCGGCGTCGTTCTTGGCCTCACGGCATGTGGTCCCGCCGCTCCCGACGTCGCTCCGCCTGAACCTTCGGCGGTCACAGAAGCGCCCGCCGAGCCCGAGACGGCATCAAGTGGCGATGTCGTCGTCGCGGAAGCGAAGTCTCGGGGGAACTGGGAGCCCATGGACCTCGGAACGGAGTGGCTCGCGCGTGAACAACGTGCTGACGGCACGTGGTCGTCGGCATCGCCCGGAACGTTCGACGTCGGGGTGACGGCCATTGTGCTGATCTCATTTCTCCAACGGGCTGAGACCCACAATTCCGGACCGCATAAGAAGACAGTCAAAGCCGCGGCGTTCTTCCTCAACCGGCGTGGCAGAGTCGACGGTAGGTTTGCATCGACTGACTCCGTCTCTCCGGATCTTGAGGACGCGCTGGCGACGTACGCGCTCTGCGAACTCTACGGCCTCACCGGAACGCGCATCGTGCGCGGGACGCTGGACCTCGCGATCGCGCGCCTCGTCCGAGATGGCGACGAGATTGCTGCGGCACATCCGCTTGCCGCCGTCTTCGTCGCGCTCGCTCTTCGCGGCGCTCGATTGTCCGAGCTTGACGTCTCCGCCGCCGCCGCCGACGCTGCGACTGACCGAGCGCTGCGCGCGCTCTCCGGGAAAGACAGACCGGAGGGGCCGTTGCCTGATCTCGACGCAGATGCCCGGATCGCGGCCAGCGTCTACCTCACCAATCTCCGCGGTGAGTCCGGGCGCGCACTCGACCAAACGCAACGAGTGCAGCTGGACGCGCTGCGCGATCGCGTGCTCCCAGCAAACGGTGGCGGAGATCCCTGGGCAGCGTACTTCGCGTTGTTCGCGTCGGATCATCAGTCCACGACGCGGCGCCGTCCGTGGTACCGGGCGCTCTACAAATCGATTCCGCACACACAGGTAGTCGCCGGCAACGACGCGGGTTCGTGGACACCGACCGGGCCATGGAAGCCGGTACTCGGCCGGGTGGGTGTGACCGCGCTTGCGCTTGTGGATCTCGTCGACGGATACCGCGACTGCTTCTGGCGCGACGAGGAAGCGGGAGATTGACGATACGCTACGGAGCCAGGACCGCTACGAACTCGCTGCCTGAGACGCCTGGTTCATCGCCTGTTGCGCTGCAGCGGCACTGGCGGGGTCCGAGGGCTGCCGTGCGGTGCACAGTGCGGTGACGCCCTGACCCGCGCCTGGGAGACCGTTGTCCCAGAGGATCCGTCCGTTGTGCGGGTCGAGCGCGAAGGCCCGCCCCGCGGTCGCGCAGAAGAGCGTGTCATCCTCAACGAGCATCACGACGACCTGGTAGCCAGTGCGCGGGAGCGACGTACTCCACAGCGTCTTGCCGTCGCTCTTCGCGAGCGCCAGCACACGTCCGCCAGTCCCCACGAAGAGGTAGTCGTCTGTAGATGGGGATCGGGGCATGGTTCACTCCGTAAGAGGCGGGACAGAAGCGCGACGCGACGTGGCGGGGCCGCACAGGTGTGCCGCGGCGACCGAGGCTGGATCCGTAATCCAATCCTGACTTCTACGTGACGACGCCACAGTGATCGAACTCAACCGTCCACAGCGAGATTGGTTCAATGCTTCCCCTGCCTGCGCGAGCGTCCGAGACGCGCTACTGTTGGACGGCGCAGTCGATTGTGCCGCCAAGTCAGCGATCGCGATGCAGCTCTACGTCGGCCGACGAGTGTTCGTCCGCGAAGGTGTCGATTGCCGCGCCGGGAGCGTCGAGGAGCTCGATGCGCCAGGGGCCTGCTGGGACGCGAAGTTGGAAGCGTCCCTTGGCGTCGGTATCGACTCGCGCGACGCGGCGTCCTGTCGTGGGATCGACGGCGACGACGGCTTCGCTCTCCAGAGGGTGACCATCGACATCGTGAACGACGCCGCGGATCAGCGCGCCTCGCGACATCTCGATGTTCCATCCACGCGACGTTTCTGGTGGCGCGAGACGCACAACCGAGGTGAGAAAACCCTCAGCGAGGACGCGGAGTTCCACCTCGGTTGATCCCAAGTTGTGGAGGACGAAGCGTCCCTCCGGGTCGGACGTGGCGACTTGCTCGGCGAGGGAAGGCGCGGCGCTCAACATCACGCGGGCGCCCGAAATCGGAGTTCCGTCCAACGCGACAACTCGCCCCGCCCCGGAGCGCCCCGCGTCGAGAACGAGATCGGAGGTATGTGTCTCGCCCGCCTTCACGTCGATGACGGTAGTTGCGGGAGCGAAACCCGCAACGAGAACACGAATGTCGTTCCGGCCCGGTGCGACGCCAGAAAGGTCCAGCGTGCCGCGGCGGATCCATCCGGCGCCCTCCCGTCTCCGACTCGCTTGCTCCGACCGAACCTCGTAGCGGAATTCTTGGTCCCGCACGTCCCCACTCTGCGTGATGACTCGTAGCTTCACACCCGCCGAACGCACGACCACGACGCTGATTTCCTTCACGCCGGGCCGGATGACGAGCGAGTCGCGAGCGACGAAGCCTCGGCCCTTGAGGACGACAAGCTCGTACGCGTCGGGGCCCAGGCCAGCGAACTCGAAGCGTCCGTTCGCGTCCGCCAACACGATGACTCTACGTCGTGGTGCAGCCTCAGGTGTGGCCGAGAGGCTCACGGTACCAACCGGTTCTCCGTCGCTGTCCGTGACACGTCCCCGGACGGTGCGTCCGGCTACCAGGCGCACGTCGACCACCGTCTCCTCCCCGGGTCTCAGCTCGACCGTCAAGTCGCTCGGTACGGCCCCGGGCGCGGCGACTGCGATGCGCGTGTCACCCGGAGAGAGAGTAGACGCTACGAACTCGCCGTTGCTCTCCGACGCGAGTGGCTCCCGTCGACGCGGGCGCGTCAGGCGCACCACTGCGTCATTCACACGTTCGCCCGCAGCATTCGCGACCCGGACGCGCAGGGACGAGAGCGCGACGACGTAGATATTGGCGGTGGCGGAAGGCGCTGCCGCGGTTACACGCACTTCGGCAGGTGCGCCGGCGGCACGCTGATCCGCTGCGCCGACAACAAGATACGTGATGCCAAATGCGAGGCCGTGGATACGGAACGCCCCGCTGGCGTCCGTCAGGCCTGAAAACCCCTTCGCGAGGCGAAGGCTCCGGCCATACCCACTCGCCAAGTTGTCCGCGCGTGTCGCGGTGTGGCCGCGGGCGTCCGGCGGTAGTGCGAAGACGCGTGATGCAGCGAGTGGGGCGCCGTCGGTGTCGCGTAAGACGCCGGTCAGAGATCCTCCGCGCGCCATGCGCAGCGTCCGCGACAGTGGCGTCCCTTTGACAGCCTGGATGACTACAGAGGCGCGCTCGCGACCCGGTGCGTCAGCGAAGACGGTCGCGGGCCGTGAGGTCTCGATCCCGACGAGACGTGCGCGCCCCAGCGCGTCGGTGTGAGCCTCGTCGACGAGCTCCGGCTCCATCGGGTACGCAGTGCGCGTCGTACGCCCTCCCATGAGTACCCATACGCGCGCGCCGGTCATCGGACGCCCGTCGTCCGCGAGCACAATCACGTTGGTCTCTCCACCGTCGATGAGCGTCAGATGGACTCTCGCGCGACCAGAGAACGCGTCGTTGCGATAGCGCCTCATTGCGAACCCGGCTGCGCGGACCACGACATCGACCCGGCCGACCGGAACGTCCGCAAAGATGACGCTTCCCGCGTCTCGACTCGAGATGGACCGCGTTTCTCCGTCCTTCGTTGTCAAACTTGCGATGGCGTCCGCGACGGGGCGCCCATCTAGCCCGGCGAAGTTGAACTCCAGGACGCCGACCGCGGCGCCTTGCGGAGGATCATCGGAAGCGACCTCGCTCTGTCGTGACCCTCTCGCGACGTGCTCGCGTGCGGATTCCGCCGCAGCCGTCGGAGCGTCCGCCCCGGTCGCGAAGCTGATCTGCGGGACGGGCTTGCGAGCTGGCGGATCCTCTATCGTCGTCCTGACCGCCCATGCGGCGAGCGAGACGAGGATCACGGTGATGACTACGGACAGTTTCTTGGTCACGATCAGTCCTCCGAAAGCCGCGATGGTCGCTGTTGGCCCCCCTGAGACTCCTGCCTCGGCGTGAGGTGGGCGTGCTGAGTTGGGGACTTCGGCAATCGCCAGGAGGTGCTTGCGAGGCGCGCCGTCGTGCGATCCGAGTTTCTCGCGCAGGATCGCGAGTGCGCGCTGCACCCGCGAGCGCACGGTGGTCACCGGAACATCGAGTCGCTGCGCAACGGACTGCGCCGACATGCCCTCGAAGTAGCGCAGCAGCACGGTCGTCCGATATGGCTCGTCGAGCGTGACGACTGCGTCCACTATCCGCTTGTGCGTCTCCGCCAGTTCCACGACGTCCACATGCGTTCTCTGCACGACGGCGGAGCGTGCCGCCAGCGCCTCACGAACGGCTCGGCGTGAATCGGTGCGACGCCGATTGAGCATCTGGTGGCGCAGGAGCACTGCGAACCACCCCCGTAGCGACGAGTTGCGCGTCGGAGGATGTGTCAGTGCTCGCGCCCAGGCGTCCTGTGCGAGGTCGTCGGCATCGGCGTCGCAACTGACGAGAGCTCGCGCCATCTGCCGCACCCAGCCGCGGTGGGCGAGGAGTTCTTCGAGCGGAACGGGCGTGTCGGCGGGTGGCATTGTGTTCATCCAGGGAACACCGCCTGATAGCGATTCGACGAGACTCTTTCTCGGCATTCCTCACGGCAACCGCCCATGCGGCGCTTGCGCCGTCAGCGCTGGAGCAACGGGACCAGGATGATGGGGAGGAAGAACGCGCTGATCGACACGACGACGTAGAAGGATGTGGTCTGTCGGCGCGGGCGCGTGCCGTTGGCAATGACTGCCTTCGTGTTCCGGATAATGCGTGTGCGTTGCGTCCGGATCAACCACGGCGCGAAGAAGTAGCTCGCCACGGCGACCACGACGAGGCCACCGCGGAACGTGTATTCGATCCAGGGCTCGAGCCCCGCGGCATCGAACGGCAGCGCGATGGCGAAACCCAGCACCCCCGCTGGCACCTCATATCGAAGCAGCGCCTGCTGCTGCTGGAAGACGGCCTCGGCGATGGCGTCCGCCGACATGCCTTTGGGGAAGTTGGAGAGCATGCGTCAATCCTCTCACTCAGGGTAGTCCTCGAACATGGTCGTGATCGCGTACTCGAGACGGCGCTTGCCGTCTTCGAGCGTCGGTGCGGCGGTTACGTCGGCGATGGCGCGGCCTGCCCAGAACACCTCTCGCGTGCGAGGGTGGATGAGGAGGATGATCACCCCGCCCTTCGGTGACGGCTCGAACTCGCGCGTCCCGTGCTCGGGGTCGAGTTTCACGTCGAGGGCCTTCATGTCGAGCCCGACGGCGAAGATAGCGACCATGTCGGGAGCATCGACGACAGGCGAGCAACCGCGGTCGCGGAGTTCGCGATCGACGAGGAACATGATCTCGGCGCCGATGTCGAGACCCGACGGCGTCCACTCACGATCCGGGTCGCGGATCGCTGCCGCCGCCGCCACCCACGCGTACTTCTTGAAGCCCGGGATGTTGTAGGTCTCGTCGATCAGCGTCTCGACGCGGATGTCATCGACTCCTCCGCCGGTATCGTTGCCCGTATCGCCGTCGTTCGGTGCGGCACCTCCGGACTCGTCACCGGAACAGCCGACGAGCGACGCGCCCGCGAGCGCGCTCAGAACCAGCGCCATGATCATCGTGGATCGCAATTGCTCATCTCCTTCTGCCGCAGCGAATGCGACGTTCCGCAGACGCTACACCCAGGCTCGCGCCACGCGGTGCGTCAATTCGCCGTACCGCCTCGGATGCGAGTGAGATCTCCCTGACGGCTCAGCGCCCGCCGAGCACCGCGCCGGAGGTGGCGTTCAGGATGAGCTGCTGGCGACCCTGCAACTCGATCATCAGCATGAGTGTGCGCAGCGGTTCGGAGTCGTCGTTGGTTTGGGGTGCGGGCGACGTGCGCAGTGTGACGGCCACGACGCTCTCGTCTGCGGCGATGCCGGAGTTGCGTAGCAGAGTCGATAGCGGCTGTGCGCGCTGCACCTCGGAGAGGTCGATCAATGTGTTGGCTCGTACCCCGCGGCGGGGATCGGTCGCGGGGGCGGCGAGAGCTGCTCCGTCGAAAATGCGCGTCTGGCGTTTCGGGGCGGTGCCCGGTTCAGCGCCCACGACGTAGAAGTCCAGCTCCAAGGGCTTTCCGCCGCGTCCGGCCACACGGACTCCGACGACGTTGCGGAGGCCCTCCGCGGCCGCAAGATCGAATGCGATGGCCGCGTCCTCGACCGAGAACGACGGTGGCGTGGCGACGAACTTCAGTCCCTTCATCGAGACGACTTCGCGGGCGCCGAAGTTCTTGATGCGCTGTGCCTCCGTCCATGACGCCGGCCCGCCGGCGGCGGTTCCTCCGCGGATCTCGACGTCGGCGCCGCCCTCGTCCTGCGAGTGCAAGTTGCGGTCGGCGATGGGGACAGTATTGAAATCGCAGTCGTTCAATCGGACGATCGCCGCGCGCCCTTTCTTGTGGCTGCCGGCAATCAGTACGGATCGCGCATCCGAGAACGAGCAGCGCTCAAACACAGCCATCCCTGGTCCACGGAGGCTGAGTACGTACCCGTCGCCCTTGAACTCGCAGTCACGCAGAGCGAGGAACGCGTCGCCGGTCACGCCGAGAGCTGCGGCATGTCCGGCGACGACCCAGCCATCGAAGCGGACACGTTCGATCGCCGCCGAGATACCACCACGCGCGTCGAGCACGATCTGCTCTTTCTCCAGTGAGTTGATGGTGAGGTCGCTGATCACGAGGTTGCGAATTCGGGCGCCCTTGTTGGCGCAGAGAAACGCCCACCCGGGCCCAATCAGCGTGGTCTTGTTCATCCCGGACCCGCGGATCTCCAGCGACTCGAGGTCCTCTCTTTGGACGTTCCATAACGTGCTTCCCTGGTCCAGGACGAAGACCCCTTCCCCGAACTCGATAACGGCGTTACCGGCGGTCACCTTGCTCATGTCCACGCTCGTCCGCTCGCCGGTGGACTCGATCCGCCGGACGGGCCCGGGTTCGGTCCGTACATGCGCTCGCATCGCCGCGAAACTGCTGACGACGTCGCTCACATCGCTGCCGCGCCGGAGGTAACGATCGAGAACCGTCAGACCGTCGTCATCCGACTGCAACTGGGCCTCGCGGATCTGCTCCTCAGCGTCTGCCACGGCCTGTTGGGCCCGCTTGCGCTCATCTGCAAGTGCCCGCCGGAGAAACGCCAGCTCCACTCCCGTCACAGGCGTCCCGAGGGCGTCCGCCGTGAGAACGCCGTGGCCTGGCTCGCCATTCGTGCCGACACGTTTCGTGTGTCGGCGTTCCTGGCGTTTCGCTGTGGCACGCGTGTCGCCGTCGGCGCTCGTCGGCTCCGGCATGGCACCGGGAGTGGGAGTGGGAGTGGGTGCTGGCGGCTCGACCACCACCAAGGCCACCAGCAATCCGATCGCGAATGCCACTCCCGCCACGATCGCGTGAGACGCGTATTCTCGCATTGCGCACTCCCCGGAGCCGGTCGAAGCGGGCGCCACCGTGTGCGGCGTACCTCCACCCGATGCCCAAGCTCTACCGCCACCCTACGGGATGACGACGCTCGCGGGAGAGCCCCTCTGCGCGGGGCGCCTCTGCCGTCGTCCTGGCTGTCGCACGCCGCTTCCCATTCGAGCCCGTCGAAGCAGGACGCACGGCAACGACGAGGCGCTCTGCGCTTCCGCGCTATAGTCACCGCCGTGACCTCGACATTCGAAGCGCTCGCCCTTTCGCCGACACTGCTCTCCGTGGTGGCGGACCTTGGGTACGCACGGCCGACGCCCATTCAATGCGCCGCGATCCCGCCGCTACTGGCCGGGAAGGACGTGATCGGTCAGTCCAGGACAGGGAGTGGCAAGACCGCCGCGTTCGCGCTGCCGATTCTGCAACGGATCGACCTGGAAGAGCGTGGGCTACAAGCGCTGGTGGTCTGCCCGACGCGGGAACTCTCCGCGCAGGTGGCTCGGGACTTCAGGGCGCTCGGGCGGCGCCACGCGGGCCTGACTGTCGTGGAATTGGTCGGTGGCCAGCCGTCGCGACCTCAGCGCGATGCGCTTGAGCGCGGCGCACACATCGCCGTCGGTACGCCCGGACGCTTGGTCGACCATGTCCAATCGCGTTCGCTCAAGACGGAGTCGTTGACGACGCTCGTGTTGGACGAGGCCGATCGCATCCTCGACATGGGTTTCGCGGATGAGGTCGAGGCGATCCTGCGTGCGCTGCCGGTCGTACGGCAGACGGTCCTCTTCTCGGCGACGTTTCCGGAGTCGATCACGGCCATCAGCGAGGCATATCAATGCGACGCCGTTCGCGTGAGGATCGCTGATCCCGACGAGGCGAAAGACGAGATCCGGCAGTTGCAGGTCGTCACGGATGCACAGGACCGCTTCCACGCCCTTTGCTGGTTGCTGCACGAGTTTCCGCACGAGTCGGCGCTCATCTTCTGCAACTTCAAGGCGACCGTCGCGGAACTCGCGACGACTCTCGCGAATGCGGACATCAGTGCGGATCGGCTCGACGGTGACCTCGATCAGTTTCACCGCGACCAGGTGCTCGCGCGCTTTCGCAACGGAAGCATCCGGCTCTTGATTGCGACCGACGTTGCGGGTCGGGGGATCGACATCGAGGGCCTCGATCTCGTCATCAACTACGAGCTGCCGCAGCAATCCGAGATCTACGTCCACCGGATCGGGCGCACTGGCCGCGCGGGTAAGTCGGGGACCGCAATCTCGTTGACGATCGTCGGCCAAGACAAGCGCATCCGCGCGATCGAAGAACTGACCGGCGTCGAGATCGAGATCGTCGAGCGCCATGCAGGCAACGAGGTCGGACTCGGCGTGCTGCTGCGCTCGCTCGCGCAGGGCGCGAAGATGGAGACGATCCTGATCTCGGGCGGCCGCAAGGACAAGGTGCGGCCCGGCGATATCCTCGGCGCGTTGACGGGCGACGCGGGCGGTCTTCGCGGCAAGGATGTCGGCAAGATCGAGATCCAGGAACGCCTCTCCTACGTCGCGGTCGAGCGGACCGTTGCGCGTGCGGCCGTCGAGCGTCTCAACCGCGGCCGCATCAAGGGCAAGCGCTTCCGCGCGACGCTCGTCCGCGGAACGGCGACTGCTCGCGGATCGAATGCGGGCGACCGAAGTTCATCGAGGCGTTGGTGAGAAACGATGGCTGACACGCATGCGAACGATCCGCTACACGGCGTGACGCTGAAAGCCATCCTCAAGGATCTGGTCGCGCGTCGCGGCTGGGATGGCCTGGAGGAGCACGTCCGTGTGCGCTGCTTCGCGTTCAACCCGACCATCAACTCGAGTCTGAAGTTCCTGCGCCGCACACCGTGGGCTCGCCGTCGGATCGAACAACTCTACATCGGCGACCAAGAGTCCATCCGCCGCTTCGAGAGTCGAGAATAGCGCCGCTGACTTCTCGGCAGGACTGACACGCCGACGCGCAGAACCCCCGCTATTCGTCGCCGAGGAAGTCGGCGAGCGGGGCAAGTGCTTCCGGATCGACTGCGCGCGCGTCGGCGCGCGACGCGTACGTCCTTTCAACGCCGTTGCGCTCGACGAGGACCGTGCCGTCCTGGCTGACGACGACGCGCACGCGCTGACCGTTCTCGACGCGAACGCATTCTGTCAGCGTCTGGCGGCTCTCCATCGCGCGGTCCTCGAGTTGTTCCAGGCGGGTCAGCTCGTCGATCGGACCGCCGAAACCCCTCCACGCGACAGCGCGGACGCGCACTTCGGAGTCGCCGCCAACGCTACCTGCGTGCGGCCGAGCGGTCCGGACGGCGTTCAACTGCGTGACAAGTGTGAGCATCCCCTGATGCATCTCGTCGAGTGCGAATGGGAGTTCGTCGCCGCGGATCGTGAAGCCCGTGACCACATTGTCGGGGCCACCGAGAACGGCGATTGTGCCCGCGGCGGCTTCGTGTACGTCGATGACGGGGTGTCCCATCGCGATCCGCACGGCGATGTTCGATGTGTAGTCGCGTAACCGCGCGAGGCGGAACACGTGCGCTCCGTCGGTTGGCACCGGAAGGAGCGCGGCCACGTCGGCGTCGGAGAGATCGATGTGCTCACCGGTCGATCGCCGTGTCACACGCGCGTCGCCGAGGCGCACCTCGAAACGGACCTGTTTCAGACGGTCCGTCGTGAGGGCGAGCTCCGGTGAGGGGGCGCCGGCAATCGGGGCGGGCACCGATGCGAAGACGCGCACCGTGCGGCTGGTGAGCGTCGGCTGCATGTCGAAGTCGGCGACGACGAGTCGGATCGACTTGCCGGAGATCTCTGCGCCACCGCCGAGGATCTCCAGTCGAAAACTCTGCGCATCTCCGTCGCCGACGATGCGGAATGTGGAGCCGGGATCCGGGGTGATCTCGGCGCCCGGTCCGCGCAACGTGCGTGTCCCGCCCTGGACGAAGATGGTGGCGCCCGGATGCACGACGCGCGTCTCACTCTCCCAGCGGTCGCCGCGAAGGACTTGCACGGGGTCGCCGTCGATCGCGAACGCGGCTTCGGTCGGACGTAGGGCGAACGTGCCGGCGCCGGCGGCGGCGAGCACGATGGCCGCTGCGGCCCAGCGCCGCAACGAGCTTGCGAAGAGCGTGCTCAGAAAGGGCCGCGCCGAGGTGGGCTTCCTGGTACCCCGGGCGCGCTCCCAAGCAGTGTCGGCGATGCGCTCCGCGGTGCCGGCGCTCGTCGCGACGTCGCTCATTGCCGGCTGAGAAGCTGCCCGCACAGCGCGCACCACGCGGCGCATCTCTCTGCGCGCATGGTCGTCGCTGCCATCGCCGTCGTGGCGGTTGTCAGTGTTGGTCATGGATCACCTCCAGGGCAACGCGGACTTGCTGGAGACCTCGGCTCACCCAAGTGCGAATGGTCGTGACGGGTGCGTCGAGGCGCTTCGCGACGGTCTCGTACGACAGTTCCTCGACGATGCGCAGCGTCACCGCCATGCGCATCCGGACTGGCAGCTTCTCGATTGCGGCGCGCGCCAGGTCGGCCTCTTCCCGCAGTTGCGCGGCACGCGGCGGCCGACTGGCGTTCCCGTCGGGCACCGTGTCTTGCTCCACGTCCGACGGCGGCGCCAATCGTCTTCGGCGCGCCTGCTTGCGTTGCCAATCGGTCGCGAGATTGAGCGCGATCGTTCCCGCCCACGTTGCGAACGACGAGCGCCCGTCGAAGCGTTCTAGATTCTTCAGCGCCTTGGTGAAGACCTCCTGGACGAGATCCTCGACCGGTCCCCGTGGGCCGAGTCGTTGCCGGATCAGGCCAGCCAGCATGCGGTGGTGACGTTCCACGAGCACGCCGAATGCCGCGCGATTTCCGTCGCGGGCGAGATCGAGAAGCGGCCCGCTCTCAAGAGACGCGAAGTCCTCCGTCCGAGCCGGCAGGGCGTGGAGTCGCGCCGCGGCCGCCTTTGGAGCGGCGCGATCACCGGGTGCCGGGAGGGCGCTTGACGTCAACTCCGCTGGCTACTTGTCTTCGCCGATGATCTCGATCGATTCCGTCGCGCTGATTTCCAGCGTGCCCCCGGGGTCGGCTTCCAGGTTCCGGACGCGCACGTCGCCCGAAAATCGGAACCGATTGCGACGGCCCGCGCCCATCGCATTGGCAAAGCCCTCTTCGTTCCAGGACTTCTTCTGCTCGTCGTTCAGGGCGTTGTCCACGCGCTCCGAAAACGTCTTGCGCGCCTCGGCCATCTTCGCGCCGTCCACCTGGTGAAACATCACTGTGCCGCCGTTCGCGGTGGTGGTGGTGGACTTGGTCACCGCGCTTTTCATGGCCTCTTGGAGTACCTCGGTGGCGCCGCGGATCTCGTCCACCTGCACCGAGTTGAGCCCCAGTGTGTCGGTTGCGTACTGCCAGCGCTCTTCTTCCGGCATCGCGCGGATCTTCATGCCCTTCGCGAAGCGTTGCTGCATCCCGGTCGCTGATCGCACGTCCCACAGGCGTCCGTCGAGATCCGCGGTGCGCACCGAAATCGCATCACGCACCCCCGGTGGGGGCTCGCCGCCCGGACCGCTCTGTATCGTCCACTCCGGGACGGTGACGCCCGGCACTCCCGCAGTCGGCCGACCGGCCTCCCGCTCGCTCGCCTGTCGCGCCACCTCCAACTCGACGGCGACGATCCGCTCGCTCACGTCGGCAACCGCGTCTCGGTTCGCGGCCGCCGCATCACGCAGGGCGTCGATCCCCTTCGCCACGTCGCTGAGGCGCGTGAGGAGCACCGAATCCTCGGTCTCGGCGGGCGACGTCGAGAATGCTCCCGCGACGCCTCCAGCGACTGCGCCGAACGCGCCCGCGACGACCACCAGACCGACGAGGTGACTTGCCTTCATGACCGTTGCTCCCATTCAGGATCAGATGCTGAGCCTCAGCACCCCTTGGACGCGCGGGCGAGGTGGCCGTGTCGGTCATTCTGCACGCTCTCGCACGACCGGGCACACGGCCGCTCGATCCGGGCCAGAACGCAGCCTCGAAGGCGCCCGCGGACGCCGCGCCCCGTAGGAAGTGGCGCGATGGCCCGCGGGGTGTTCGGATTCGGGGTCCATGCAGCGCACCGACTACGTATTCAACCTGGAAGACGTCAAGAAGTCCTATGACGGCAAGGAGGTCCTGAAGGGGATCACCCTGTCGTTCCTGCCCGGCGCCAAGATCGGCGTCATCGGCGCCAACGGCGCGGGCAAGTCCACGCTGATGCGGATCATCGCGGGCCAGGAAACCGAGTTCGACGGCGTTGCCCGGTCCGCCCCCGGCATCAACGTCGGTTACGTCTCGCAGGAGCCGAAGCTCGATCCCGAGAAGGACGTGCGCGGCAACATCGAAGACGGGCTCTCCGGCATCCGTGGGGTGCTCGCAAAGTACGAGGAACTCTCGGCGAAGCTGGGCGAGGAACTCTCCGACGACGCGATGCAGAAGGTCTTGGACCGCATGAACGTCGTTCAAGAGGAGATCGACGCCGCCGACGGATGGCAGATCGATCTCAAGGTCGAGATTGCGATGGAGGCCCTGCGTACACCGCCCGGCGACGCGCGGATCGAGACGCTCTCTGGCGGTGAGAAGCGCCGCGTGGCGCTTGCACGCATGTTGCTCAGTCAGCCCGACATCCTGCTCCTCGACGAGCCGACGAACCACCTCGACGCCGAGTCGGTCGCGTGGCTCGAAGAGCACCTGCGCGAGTACCCGGGCACCGTCATCCTGGTGACGCACGACCGCTACTTCCTCGACAACGTCGTCGGCTGGATGCTCGAGATCGAGCGCGGGCGCGGCATCCCTTACAAGGGCAACTACTCCGACTACCTGGGTGCGAAGGCGAAGCGCTCCGACGTCGAGTCGCGCGAGCGGCAGAAGCGCGGCAAGCATGTCTCGCGCGAACTCGAGTGGGTGCGGCAGACGCCGAAGGCGCGCAACGCGAAGAGCAAGTCCCGTCTGCGCCGCTACGACGAGTTGCTTGCGGAAGAGTACGAGCACGCCGAGGACGAGGTCGATCTGCAGATCCCCCCGGGACCGCGCCTCGGCGAGCGCGTCGTGCGCTTCGAGAACGTCAGCAAGTCGTACGGCGATCGCAAGCTCATCGACAACCTCTCGATCGAGATCCCGCGCGGTGCGATCGTCGGCGTCATCGGTCCGAACGGCGCGGGCAAGACGACGTTCTTGCGCCTCATCAACGCGGACATCGAGGCGGACGAGGGCAACGTCATCCGCGGTGAGACGCTGAAGGTCACGTACGTCGATCAGTCGCGCGACGATCTCGACAACGACAAGACCGTCTTCCAGGAGATCTCCGGCGGCTCCGATTGGGTGCCCTTCGGGAACAAGGCGATCCACTCGCGCGGCTACGTCAGTCGCTTCAATTTCCGCGGTCCCGATCAGCAGAAGAAGGTCGGCGACCTCTCGGGTGGTCAGCGCAACCGCGTGCAGATGGCGAAGCTGCTGCGCCTCGGCGCCAACATGCTCATGCTCGACGAACCGACGAACGATCTCGATCTTCAGACTCTGCGCGTACTCGAAGACGCTCTCTGCGCCTTCGCCGGTTGCGCGATCATCGTGAGCCACGACCGCTGGTTCCTGGACCGCGTCGCGACGCACATTCTCGCGTTCGAGGGCAACGGCGTCGCACGCTGGTTCGAGGGTGACTACGCGACGTACGCCGCACGTCGGGCCGAGGAGTTGGCCGCGTCCGGAGAGATCCGAAAGGGCCCGCGCCGACGTCTGCGAGTCTGACTCGCCCGCCGATCCGGTCAGTCATTCGCGTCTCGCGAAGAAAAGCGTGTAACGCTTCGGCGTCCCCGGTCATCCAAGTGCGCGACCGGCCGAACAGCGGCCGGACAACGCGAGGACGAGACCGATGACGACGACCGCTGCACCCGATACTGAGACCATCCGCCCCACGGACGCCACTGGTGCGAGCGACATCGCGATCACGCTCTCGCTCGTCGGCACGGACCGCGCTTCGGTGCATGCGGAGCACGAGGTGCGCGGAGGTCTGGAGTCGCACCGCGAGTCGCTCATGCGCTTCGCCCTCACCCGCACGCGAAACTACGCCGAGGCCGAGGATCTCGTCCAGGAGACGATGCTACGTGCGCTGCGGTTCTCTTCGTCGTACCGCCCCGGCACCAATCTACGCGGTTGGTTGAAGACGATCCTGCGCAACACGTGGATCAACCGCGGGCGCGCAGCAGCAATCCGACCGAAGACCCTGGCGTGCGACGAAGCCCCGCGCATCTTCGGCGCCCTCCCGGACCGCTCCTCACACGAGACCCCCGTCCAGGCCCGCGACTTCACGGAACGCCGTGACGAAGTGGACGGCCCCGTCCACGACGCCATCGCCGCGCTCTCGCAAGAGCACCGCGACGTCCTCCTCCTCTCGGTCCTCGACGAGTTCTCGCACAGCGAGATCGCCGAACAACTCGGCATCCCCGAGGGAACGGTGATGTCGCGCCTCTTCCGGGCAAGAGCAGCAGCAAGACGACACTTCGCGGCGTAGCAAGGGCAGCTCGGCCGCCGAGAACCCCCACTTCGAGTGATTCGCAGGTTCAAGAGGCGCGAAAGCAGGCCCGGTCTGGTTCCGGCGGGATCATCTATCTTCACGCGCGCGGTGACGACGTGAGTCGTCGCGCTCCTTGGAACGCCACGCAGCGATGAGAGCCGCGTCGATCACGAGTTGCACTTCAAGGTCGCTCTCTTCACGTCGTGCGAGTCGCATCGCATCCAGGGCAGACTTCTCTGTGATCCGCTCGCGATGTAGCCGATCAGCGGCGGCCAGACGCACGTCGGGATCCTCGGCGCGGAGCAACTCAAGCAACCGGGCCACGTCGAGATCCTCACCGAGCTGCGACTGCCCGCGAAGCAGGCGTGCCCGCCGTCGCAACTCCCGATCCGAGTCCGTCAGGGCGATCTCTCGCAGGGCGCCCAGATGGTGCTGGGCGCTCGAGGGCTTCATGGCGAGCGCCCGTAGCAGGACGTACCTCTGCGACGCATCGCCGTCGCGCTGCGCGCTATCGAGGTTCAGATGCACGGCGAGACCGTGCGAAGCAGCGACGAGGTGCTTCGCCGGAAGGTCCGAGAGGGCATCGAGCAGAGCGTCGCCGAGTCGCGGATCCGGTGCCAGGTTGCGATGCAACGCCGTGAGGATACCGACATCAATCCGTCCAGTGCGCAGAGCGTTGAGGACCCGGTCCGCGTCGTCGGCTTGTCGGACGCCGTGTTCGGGGAGTCGTGCGCTGGGTTGCGCGGTCGGCAGCGGAGATTCAGAACTGAACGTCCGCGTACCGGGGTCGAAGTCCCGCATTGCAGCCGCGTGGGCGTCTGCTACCGGCTGGCCGCCATGCTCGACGGTTGCGCTCGCGGCTCCCGCTCTACGCGCGCAGGGGGACGCGCGCCTCCGCCGCCGTCTGGCGGCTCGGCGTCGCGTCGCAACTCCCCTGCGAGGAGAACGAGTAGTGCGCTTCCCGCGCCCGCGAGGACGAGAGAAACGACCAGCAGGGAACGCACGCGCATGTTGCTACCCTATGTGAAGTGTCCGAAGCGCCCACGGTGTGGATTGACCGGCTCCCCTATCAGAGCGACTGACGTGAAGTTCTGATCCACGTTGCGTAGCATCGACCAAGAACACCGGGTGCTGCGCGGAGCATGGAGGCGCCTCGAATGAAGGCTTACTGCTCTCAAATCGCCCTTCTGACGACCATCGTGTCGGTGGCTCTTTCATGCGCGCGCGTGGCCGAGACTGAGCCGCCGACGCGCACGTCGGACGGTTCCGCCGTCGCCGCGGAGCAACTGAGAGCGGCGGCCGCGGATCCCGAACACGAGCAGGCTTTCGTGACGTGGCTAGCAGAGCGACGCGTCTCACGAAGCTCGGCTGCGGACTCAGCTGCGGAGACCTGCATCGCGATGGTGCGGCGCACGCCGAGTGTGTCGTTTGTCCTCATCGTCAACACGAGCGATTCGACCCGCGTCGTGACCTGGGACGTGCCGAGTGACTGGACACGACAACAAGCTGCGCCTGTACTGCGAGGAGGGTCCAGCGAGGACCGGTCGCCGGGCGCGGAGATCGAACGCGCGAGGGCGGCCATCCTGCTGCAGGAGTACAGCGGTACGCACTTTGATCGAGAGTTCCGGAAGGGACCGGACGGCCGGCGCAGCGGGAGGGTGACGTTCAGCACGGGCGGAGTCGATCTCTCTCGCGCCTACTGGGCTGCGCAACTCAAGCCCGGCCGGAACTGGGAGACCACGGGTTTCAGTATTGGCTTGGTCGGAAAACGCGCAGATGGTCCGCAGAGGGCACGCGTCGCCCGTCGAGGTGTTTGCGACTTGATGTTGCAGATTGGCACATTGGCTTCCGAACCGGACACTATCGACGGTCATGCACTGGAAGGTCGATTGGGATTGTTTCGCGCCATCGTGAGCATGGCAATGAGCCGCAAGGGGCCGCTCCAACTCGTCGTCGCGCGGTCTGCACTCGCACTCCCGTTCAGCGGTGCGATCACTCCTGAGACCTCAAGCGCGTGGCGCGACGCAGCGACTCCACTGAAATCGCTGGCCACCGGCAACCCCGGCCCGCTCGCCGACGAGTTGGACGCTGTCGATGCGCTCTGCACCGCTCTTGGCGGGGGACCGGAGCACTTGCGAGACGCACTCGAGCTCGAACTCGGACGAGACCGCCCACGGTGCGTCATCGTGAGCGCGATCGCAGACCGCTGGACGTCGGCCAGTGGTCGGGATGCAGAGGCGGCACTCCGCGTGCTTGCTGAGGAGTACGCCGCTCGGCCCGTACATGATCGGGCGACGCGTGATGTTCTCCGGAGCTACGTACAAGCTGAAAGCGACTAATGCGCCGACGAATGCGGGGAGGCAGGATGCTGGAGAGGTCGACGCATCCGACGACCACCCGCGACCCGCCAGCGGGCAGTCACAACCCGGATGGAGGTGATGAACGTTGATGGAGTCCGCGAACCCGCAACGGGGACCCGCACTAGAGGCGCTCGGTCCCCCTGCGAGGCGTTCCCAACTGTCCAGCGACCACTGCGTGAAGGGCTGGCTCTTCCGCAGAGCGCGAGCCGGCTTTGGATTGCTTCTCACCGCGTGCGTGTGTGCCGTCTCGGCTTGCTCGTCTGTAGGTCCGCGCGAACTACGAGAGTCCCTGCGCGCACATTGGGCGGAAGGGGCCGATCCAGGGGATTGGGTCGATTGGATGAACGACGCAGACGGACTGTATCGGTGGCAGCGACCGTTCTCCAAGGGCCGCACGTCACCTGCGCGGAACGGACGGTACCTGATGATGGGGTACGACGACGGACCGTACTGGGCCGATACCTGGACTCGGGGATCGTCCGACTTGCTGGTGCCTCTGCCGCCAGGGTTCTTCGTGCTGGTGGAAGAGGACGGTCAGCTCGCATGGTTCAGCGAGGGTGCGGAGTTGCCGAACGGTGAGGCTGGACCGAGTTGGGTGTTGATCGGCACCGACACCGACATCACCGTCGTTGATCTTCACGCTGGGACACGATTCACGGAGTCGCGATAGTTTCCGCATTCGCGTCGCGTGAGCCCGCATGGGGGTGCGCGGATGCGAGCGCCGAATAGCCTCGGAGTATCGACTCGTGCGAGCGCTGTCTCGGCGGCCCTTCTCTGCACTGGGAGCCGCGGACAGATGTTCGCTCTCGTCCGTCGCGACGTTCTATTTCAGCTCGACGGATGTCCAGGTGCTGGGAATGGAAACGTCGATCCCACTCGGAGCTGGGGGCTCCTCACCCTCGGGGGGCGGCGCCCCGTTCCAGAGCGGCTTCTTGCCGAGCAGGCCGGTGTTCGCGACGGCGACCGTCGTGAACGGGGGGATGTCGAGGACGTGAGGCGAGAGCCAGATCTCGTACGTCTGGAGTTCCTTCGTACTCACGAACCCACCCACGTCCGTGAGCACGGACTTGCGCCGCGACTTCCACCGCTTGCCGTCCCATGCGAAGAGCTCGACCGCGACGGAGAGTTGCTTCCCGCGCTTCGGTTTGAGAACGACGCGGCGGCTGCTCTTGTCGCGCGCGCCCGCTGCCGGATCCGGATGCGCGATCACCTCGACGGCCGTGAGCCGCCCACCGACGCCGGCGATCAGATGCCCGCTCACGAGCACTCCGCCGCCGGCCGCGGCGACCGAGGTGTGCGCGGTTCTCGGAGCGTCGTCGGGGACGGTCTCGTCGGGTTTGCCATCGAGCTCGGGGCGGTTGAGCCAGGCGTGAGAAAAACATGCCCGGCACGGTATTCCCACTCGTTCCCGGACGACGGCGTCCCGCAGCGCCGAGAATGCCGTGATCGAGCGATTCGCTGGCTCAAAAGGCGCGAAAACAGACCCGGTATGGTCCCGAGTATGGTTCCGGGTCTTGGTCTCTGGACAGCGCAACCAGGGCTCGTAACAGAGTGAGGCGGCGGGAGTGGATTCCGCCTGCGAAACCAGCACTCGAGACGGGCTCACTTACGAGTCGGGGTCGGCACCGAAGCGCGGTAGTGAACGCCAAGCGCAGCCCCGGTTGAGCAGCCGGAGCCGCGACCAGAGCCGAACACCCGAGCGAAGCGAGGGGTGGCGACGGAGTCGCCACAGAATGAACGAGGCCGCCCAGGACGTCAGTCCTCCCCGGCCTCCCCGGCCGCCCTCGCCGCCAGGATCGCCTGGATGAGCTGCGCCGGCATGTCGGGCGGTGGGTCGGCGGCGGCGGCGACGCCGCGTGTCAGCTCGACGCTGCTTCGGAACCCGATCATGTACCGCACGCAATCGGGGCAGATGGCGAGGTGGGACTCGAAGACGATGCGCTTCGCGGCAGGCAGTCGATCGGTGATGACGTCGTCCAGGAACGCGGCGATCGCAGCGCAGGTCAGCACGATGGCGTCGCGGCGAACCTCGGTGCATGCCGCGCACACGCGGATATGCGCTTCCGCAGCCGCGGAGTCCTCGGGCGTACCGCGACCCTGCGCGAGCTTGGCCAGCAAGGCGCGTGCACGCACGCAATCATCCGGAAAATCGGCAGATGGCCGGTCGCAATCGGTCACTCAAGCACTCCCGACAGGTTCTTGCGTTCGAGCAGGGCTTTTAGGAGCTGCCGTCCGCGGTGAATACGCACACGGGCGGCGCCTGACTCGATCCCGAGTGCAGCGGCCACATCGGCCGTGGACAGTCCCTCGACGTCCCTCAACACCAAAGCCGTGCGCGCTCCTTCCGGTAGCTCGTTGATTGTCTCGCGAACGAGCCTGCGCACCTCCGCGCGTTGCGAGATTTCGGGTGGCGTGTCGGCCCACGACGCCTGGCGCGTGATGTAGTGCCCGGTGCTGTCGTACGTCGGCAGCAGATCGTCCAGGGTGGGCTCGGGATGTCGATCCCGTTTCCGGATACGGAGCAAGCAGGCGTTCACGACGATGCGATGTAGCCACGTGCCGAGCCCTGCCCGCCCGTCGAATCCGTCGAGTGCGCGGAACGCCGAGAGGAACGCCTCCTGGACGGCGTCCTGCGCGTCGGCGTCCTGCCGCAGGAGACGCTTTGCGGTGGCGAGGAGGCGGCCGCCGTGGAGCGCGAGGAGCTCGGCAAACGCGGACTCTTCACCGGCGCGCAAGCGCACCAGAAGTCCGGCGTCGGCTGTCCCTTCCAACATCGTGACGCGAGGCTACACCCGGTTCCGGCCCGCGTCACCCCGCCGCGTGAAGTCGCAGTGTCGCGCCTCATCGGCGCGCCCCTGCGTCACCTCGCAGCATCACCCGGCGGTGTCTGCACGCTGTGTGCGCCGGAGCCAGAGCCAGGCGCCGAGTGTGGCGACGGTCATGGCTCCGCCGACGACGAGCAGCACGGGGTGTTGGCCGTGGAGATCCACCTGGAAGCCGATCAGTGGGCCGATCACCAGGAAGAGAGCGCGAAAGAGCAGGCTGCGCAGCGAGAGGAAGCCCGCGCGGTCGCTCGATGGGAGCAGTTTCTGCTCCTCGTGCAGCAGCGCGGGTCCACAGAGCCCGCGTTGGAGGTTGAGGCAGAAGTAGAACGCGAAGCCGAACGTCCCGAACGAGAGCGCCAGCCCGAAGTAGCCCGTGGCGACGAGCGCGACACAGGCGAGCAACGTGGGGAGCAGACCGAAGCGACCGACGACGCGATCGCTCGTGAGCGAGGCGATCGCGACGATGAAGTTTGCGATCGCCCACATGGGGCCGATCCACGGGTCCGGCACGCCGGCTCCGGACGCGTAGAGCGGGATCAGCCACACGGGGACGAACGACGCCATCCCGAGCAGCACGGTGAGCAGCACGATCGCCGCGAGTCGCGGATTGCCGCCGAGGACCGTGCGCAGCATGCGCACGATGCGGCGCAGATGGCCGCCGGGCTCGGGCAGGTGGCGTGCGGGCTCGACCATGCGCCAGGCGATGACGCCCGCGGCGGTCCAGACCCCGAGTTGGAGCACGAACGGTAGACGCGGCTCGAAGACGTAGAGGAGCCCGGCGAAGAGTGCGGCCGCCCCCTCCGATGTCTGCCCGAAGAAGCGAAAGCGTCCGTCCCAACGCCGGAACGAGGCCTCGTCGCCCGTCTCCTTCAGCGACTCGAACATGAGTGCGGCGTCGGTGCCCGAAATCAGCGAGATCCCGACTCCGAGCAGCGCCTCGGCGGCGGCCGCCCACCAGAAACTGTCGGCCATGCAGTAGAGGCCCCAGCCGAGCACGTTCAGGGCGCTGCCGATGAGCAGCGAGCGGCGGTATCCGAGGCGATCGGCCAGGTATCCCGACGGAAACTCGAAGAGCGCGACCGAGAGCCCGAAGAGCCCTTGCAGCAGCAGGATCTCGTGCATCGACATCCCGAGCCGTCGCTGCCAGAAGAGCGTGATGATCGCCACCGGGAAGAGCGTCATCTGCAGTCCGTGGAAGGCGCAGAGCAGGCGAGGGTTGCGATCGAGTGCGCGCATGGCGAAGAGCCATCGTCGGCGCTGCCCACGCGGAGTCCAATCTCCACGTTGCCGCTCGTACGCCGTATTCTGGCAGCCCGCAACTCAGCTACGGGGGCATTGACCCCGACTCAGGAGAAAATCGATGACCTTCCGGAACTCCCTCACCGCTCTTTCCCTTTCCCTCGGGCTCCTCGTCACGGGCGCCACTCTGACTGGCTGTGCACATTCGAGTGGCACGCATGACGGCATGGATTCACATGGCGCTACGGTCGCGGTGGCAGCGCTGCAGGCCAAGTCCGGCAGCAACGTGCGCGGCTGGGTGCGCTTCGAGGAGGTCGAAGGGGGCGTACAGATCACCGCGCGCATCGAGGGTCTGAAGGCGAATTCGAAGCACGCGATCCATGTCCACGAACTCGGGGATTGCTCGTCGTCCGATGGCAAGAGCGCGGGCGGCCACTACAACCCCGAGGGTCACGCACACGCTGGACCCGACGCGGCCGAGAGCCACGCGGGCGACCTCGGTAACCTCCAGTCCGACGGCTCGGGGTCGGCGTCCTACAACCGGACGTTCGCGAACCTGAGTATCGCGGGCTCGAACAACCCGGTCATCGGCCACGCGATCATCATCCACGCGGGCGAGGACGACCTGAAGTCGCAGCCCACGGGCAACGCCGGTGGACGTCTGGCCTGCGGCACGATCGGCTTCGCGAAGTAAGGGTCCGCGCAAGAATAACTTCCGGGATTCGGTCGGCTGCGGCGGCGTAGGACTGCGTTGCCTCTCCTCCCCGACTCGGCTCCGCAATGAGTCGCGTCGTCGATGCGCCTTGTCCTACACCGCCTCGCTCGCCCTCGGTCCGAGGAACTTATTCTTGCGCGAACCCTAACCACGGTGGCGCCCCGATACGGGCGACCCAGAAAGTGAAGTCGGGGCGGACGCGTGCAGTCTGCGTCGCCGCCCCGCTTCGTATTCAGCCCGCCTCTACTCCTGACGTCCTTCGATGGCGGCCAAGAGGATCGCGCTCCCGAGTATCAAGCGCGGGTCGAGTTGCGACGCCGGCTGGATCGAGACGTTCAGCTTGTAGATGAACGGGTTGAACTGCTGGCTGAACGTGGCGTGCTCCATGCCGGAGTCGCTCTTCACGCTGAAGTTCTGCGGGATGAGGTTCGAGAGCATGCGGCGCATCATCGCCATCATCATCGAGTCCTCCTCGACCTTCGCGACAGGTGTGTCGGTCGTGTCGAGCAGCTCCCACGAGTCGCGGACGATCGAACTCCAACCCTTGCGTCGCGCGGCCCCGACCGACTCGCCGGAGCGCGCGTCCACGATGTCGTAGGCCGCGCTGAAGTCGATGATGCTGCGAGCCTGGATCGTGAGCACCTCGGAGGACATGCTCTCGTCCGTGTAGATCCGGATGTCCTCCTTCAGCTTGAACGCCTTCTGCTTCGAGTAGCCGACCAGCTTCCCGCTGCCGTCATAGACGTGGAACGCCGCGCCGAAGAGCTTGAAGACCTGGCGACGGATCGTGTATTCGCTCGATTGCAGAGGCATCTGTCTCTCTCCCGTGGGTGGCGTCGCGCCGAGGGCTGTGCCCCCAAATCGCGTCCTCCCCAGTCTTGTCGTTCGTTGTCCTATCGATCGTCCGACTCTGGCCCGCTGTGGAGCGCGATGGCGCGCCGGATGACGTGCGTGCCTGGTCGGACGACGCTCAAGCTCACGATTCGAGCACGCGCCGGCGACCTGAGTCACGTCCGCGGGCCATGACCCTCCGGACCTCCGCCCCACGGGCCATTGTGGAGGCTATGCTCAAGAGGTTCCCCCGGGAGCATCGATCCAAGTTGTGAGCGAAGGCCACGAATTTGGAGCCGATGCTCGAGATCCAGGCGCGCGTCGAGCCCGCCTCGCCGAACCCGATCCCGCGAGACCGAGCCGCACCGGCTTGGCGCCGCCATGCAGGAAACCGAGAAAGCCGCGATGACCACCGAGACCCCCTCCGCCCCTGCCGCGCACGAAACCGTGATCGACACGACGAAGATGAACGAGGGCAAGCGCAAGGCGCTCGAACTCGCGGAGGCTTCGCGTGACGAGGGCGAGTCGTACGTCTCCCCGTCGTTCGCGGGCGGTCTCTTCATGGGCCACTACGACCTCTCGATCATCAATCCGTTCCCGGAACAGTCGCCCGAGGACCGCGCCGCCGGCGCCGAGTTCCTGGAGCAGCTCGGGGACTTCGTCGCGGAGCACGTGGACGGTGACGCGATCGATCGCGACGAGGAGATCCCAGACGCCGTGATCGACGGGCTGCGGGAGCTCGGCGCATTCGGCATCAAGATCGGCACGGAGTACGGCGGACTCGGACTCTCCCAGACCAACTACAGCAAGGCCGCGCTGCTGGTGGGTGGCGAGTGCGCGAGTACCGCCGCGCTGATCTCGGCGCATCAGTCGATCGGCGTGCCACAACCGCTCAAGCTCTTCGGCACGCCGGAGCAGAAGCAGCGCTTCATGCCGCGGCTCGCGAAGGGCGCGCTCTCGGCATTTGCACTGACCGAGGAAGAGGCCGGCTCCGATCCCGCCCGCATGACGACGACGGCCGTGAAGTCCGAGGACGGGAGCCACTACGTCGTCAACGGCGAGAAGCTCTGGTGTACGAACGGCAACCGCGCGGAACTGCTGGTTGTGATGGCGCTGACGGAGCCGAAGATCGTGCGCGGTCGCGAGCGTCCGCAAATCACGGCCTTCGTGGTGGAAGTCGACTCCCCGGGCGTCGAGATCCTGCACACGTGTCAGTTCATGGGGCATAAGGCGATCGCGAACGGTGTCATCCGTTTCACCGACGTGAACGTCCCCGCTGAGAACCTCATCTGGGCCGAGGGACGCGGTCTAAAGGTGGCTCTCTCGACGTTGAACACCGGTCGTCTGACACTGCCCGCCGCCGCGACCGGCGTCGCGAAGCGTTGTCTCCGGATCACGCGTGAGTGGGCCGCCAAGCGCGAGCAATGGGGTGCACCGATCGGCGAGCACGCAGCCGTCGCCGACAAGATCGCCCGCATGGCCGCGACCGTCTTCGCGATGGAGTCGATGGTGCTGCTCGCGTCGTCGCTCGTGGACAAGGGCACGGCCGACGTCCGCATCGAGTCCGCCATGTGCAAGATGTGGGGCTGCGAGGCCGGTTGGCGCGTCATCAACGATTGCATGCAGGTGCGCGGTGGCCGCGGCTACGAGACAGAGAAGTCGCTGCAGGATCGGGGCGTAGAGTTCTCGCCCGTCGAGCGTTTTCTGCGCGACGCGCGCATCCACACGATCTTCGAGGGATCCTCCGAGATCATGCGTCTGCTGCTCGCGCGCGAGGCGCTCGATCCGCATCTGCAGGTCGCCGGCGCAGTCCTCGATAGCCGTCTGCCATTGGGCAAACGCGCCGCCGCCGCACTGAAGGCGGGCGCGTTCTACGCACCCTGGTATCCCGCTCGCTGGTGGCCGTTCCCCACGACCGGCGCGCGCGGGCTGCACCCGACGCTCGACGCCCACGCATCGCGCTTGGCGCGCGCATCCCAGAAGCTCGCGCGACGCCTCTTCCACGCGATGGCCCGCTACGGTCCGGCGCTCGAGGAGCATCAGGTCCTGCTCGGCCGCTTCGTCGAGATCGGCACCGAGATCTTCGCCGCATCCACGACGATCACCCGCGCGCAGGGAATGATCGACCGTGGCGAGGGGGGCGACGAAGCGCTGCGTCTGGCCGACTTCTTCTGCCGCGAGGCACTGAAGAATATCGACCTCAATCACCGCGGGATCAGCCGCAACAACGACAGCATGGCCTACGACCTCGCGCAGGACGTGACCGCTGGAAAGTACGCGTTCGCGGAAGCAGGAACGGCCCACCCGCGGACGTAGCCCGGTCGCCTCCCTCGTGGATCGGTTGGCGAAATCGCTCGGGATCCGTACGCTTCGCGGCGTATGTCCAGGCAGAACCCCCGAAAGTCCTCGATTGAAGCCCCCGGAGCGGTGTTATGAGCGGTGCCGTTGCGTTCGTGGTTTCCGATGTCGAGAAGCGCTATGCCGGTGTCACGGTGCTCGAACACGCGAGTGTGTCGATCCACCAGCGCCAGAAGGTCGGGATCATCGGTCGCAACGGCGCGGGCAAGTCGACGCTGATCCGACTCCTGTTGGCGCAAGAGCAACCGGATGACGGCACGATCGTCCGGGCCGACGGCCTGCGCGTCGGTTACCTCGAGCAGCACGACGCCTTCACGCAGGAGGAGACCGCTGGCGCATTCCTCGAACGCCATACCGGCTGCGAGGGCTGGCGCTGCGGTCAGGTCGCGCACAAGCTGGGCCTGACCCCCGAGAACCTCGCTACCACGATGAGCGAGTTGTCGGGCGGGTATCGCACGCGCGTCAAGCTGACGGCGATGCTGCTCGCGGACCCCGACTTCCTCGTGCTCGACGAGCCGACGAACTTCCTCGACCTGACGACCGTGCTGCTGCTGCAGGACTTCCTCGTGGACTTCCGCGGTGGGGTGCTCGTCGTCTCGCACGATCGCGAGTTCCTGAAGGCGTCGTGCGATCACACGCTGCTCGTCGAGCGCGGCGGTCTCACGCTCTACCCAGGCAACATCGAGGAGTTCTTCGTCTGGAAGGCCGAGCAGATGGACCTCGCGCGTCGCACGAGCGCGGCGGTCGAGGCGAAGCGCAAGCACCTGCAGCAATTCGTCGATCGCTTCGGCGCGAAGGCGTCGAAGGCCGCGCAAGCGAAGAGCAAGCAGAAGCAGATCCAGCGGTTGCAGCCCGTCACGATCGCCAATCCGTTGGCGACCGCGCGCGTGCACATTCCGAAGGCGGGCGGACGGCCGGGTCTGGCGATCGCCGCCGAGGACATGACGATCGGCTACCCCGACCACACGATCGCGAAGGAAGTCGCGCTCGCGATCGAGCGCGGCGACAAGGTCGCAATCGTCGGCGACAACGGACAAGGCAAGACCACGTTGCTGCGGACGTTGGCTTCCGATCTCGCGGCGCTCGCCGGCCGCGTGCGACTCGGCCACGGGACCGAGATCAGTTACTACGCGCAGCACGTCTATCAGGCACTCAACCCGAACGACACCGTCTTCGAGCACCTTGAGTTGTGCGCGCCACGCGACGTGACGCGGCAGCAGATCCTCGCGATGGCCGGGTCATTGCTCTTCCGCGGCGACGACGTCGAGAAGCGGGTCTCGGTGCTCTCGGGTGGCGAGCGGGCACGCGTCTGTCTGGCCGGCTTGCTGCTGGCGAAGAAGTCGGTGCTCATCCTCGACGAACCCACGAACCACCTGGATTTCGAGACGGTCGAAGCGCTCGGCGTGGCGCTGCGTGAATTCGACGGCGCCGTGCTCTTCGTGAGCCACGATCGGACGTTCGTGAATATGGCGGCGACGCAGATCGTCGAGGTCGATCAAGGCACTGTGCGACGTCTCTCCGGCTCGTACGCCGACTACGTCGAGCAGTTGCAACTTCGGGCGCGTAGAGCGTCTGCCCCCGTGAAGAAGAACGCGCGGAGCGATGCTCCCGTCAACGGGAAGAAAAGCGAGAACACCGCCAAGAAATCGGGTGGCGGAGACGCCGCGAGCGCGATGGCCGAGTTGACGCCGAAGCAACTGCACGCCGAGCGGCGTCGACGGAAGAACGCGCGGCAGACCGCCGAGCGCAAGCTGCGCAATGTGGAGCGTCAGATGGCCGAACTCCAGGAGGAGCAGGCGTCGCTGCATACACGCATCGCGTCCGATGCGGCGGACCGCTCGCTCTACACGCAGCTAGCGAACGTCGAGAAGCGGCTCGCCGCCGTGGAGCCCGAGTGGCTGGAGCTCACGTCGAAGTTGGAGATGCTCCCCGTCTGAAGCGGCGATACGGAGCCAGGACAACTTCGGCAGAGTTCGGAGCATGGGTAACGCAAGTGCGACGGCTCTCTCCGAACTCCGCCGAAGTTGTCCTGGCTCCGTATCGTGGCTCCGTATCGCTACAGCCCCTTCGGGTTGTCGAGGTCCACGACCTCGGGCAGGTCGAAGTCGGCCGGTGTGAGTGCCGTCTCGACGCGATCGAGGGGATCACCCGGCGCGGGCACGTAGTCCGGGTCCGGGACGCGTGGGCGCCGCCGCGGGCGAACATCGATCGGCGCTTCGTCCTCGTCATCGTCTCCGAGCACGTCTTCGACGCGCGCGATCCGGGCGCCGAGTTGACTGCACTTGCCGAAGAGCTCACGGTCGTTTGTGACGACGAGCAGACGCCGCGGATTCACCGCGTGACGGACGTCCTCGAGGATCTCGGTGTCGGCTTCGGTCTGCCCACAGTACGTAACCTTGACGCCCTCCTGGCGATGCACCGTCGGGAGATTGCGGGGACTGCCGCGTCCGTCGAAGTAGACGGTCGCGTTCGGCATGCGATCTCGTACGCGGCGTAGCAACGCATGGCGATCGCGCTCGTGGTCGCCCGTCAGCAGGCGCAACGCGAAGAGTGCGTTGTGGCCGTCGATGAGGATTGTCTCCATGGTGGTCGTTCGTCCGTTCGGAGCGCCCGTCAGCGCGTGAACTGGAACGGCTCGGAGAGCCGTCCGTCGGTGCGCCGGATGCGTAACTCCAGCGTGGTCCCGACCGCGACACCCACGAGCGACGTGGAGACATCGACCTTCATGCGTCGTGGGTTGCGCGAGCGCACGAGGGAGTCGGCGAGCGGCTCGCCATCGACCTCGATCCGGCCGCCCCCGTTCAGGCGCTTCACGCTGAGCACGAGACGTCCCTTCTTGTCGATGCGTGCGCGCCGGATCTCCGGTGGTCGATCCGACGTGATCGCCTTCAACCCGCGTCGGTGCGGAAGCGGCTGACCGAGAAACTCCATCAGATCGAGCACGTTGTCCGGGAAGCGCAACGACACCGCGACGAATGCGAGCGCCATCTCATCAACCGTCTGCTCACCCCACGAGATCGCTTGCGGCGGCGAACTCGGATTGAACGGGTTGTCGGCGGAGTTGTCGAACACGCATGTCAGGCGAAGGGAACTGCCGAACGGGGCGGGCACGGCCTCCTCGAATTGATATGTGCCTTGCCAGTTGAAATCCCAATCGTTGATCTCGACTAGGCGCTGCGTCGTGCCGTCGGCGAGATCGAGATCCACTGCGATCGCCTTACCCAGCAGATGCATATGCGGGAGAACAGCGTGGACCTGTGCCGCGACCTGTACCGGAAATCCAGTGGCTTCGGCGATGAGGGCGGAAGGGCCGAGTTCCGCCGTCACTTCGTACGCCGCGTCACCGGCCGGGATCGTGAAGTTGGTGTTGATTAACGGGAGCAGATAGACGTCCTCCGGCGCGGGGTCGTCCGTGAAGTAGAGCCCGAACTCCGTCTGCTCCGCGACGGGCTCGCCGGGGATTGGGTGGTAGTGCACCTGCATGATGACCGTGGCGCCCGCGGGGATACGGATGCCGAGACCTTCCGGCAAGCGACTCGGTCGATTGCCCGGCGCCCAACCGCCGAGAACGAGACCGGCGTTGCTGTTCAGGTCGAGGTTGTTGCTGTCAATCTCGTCGAGGCCGCGTAGCCCGGGGCCGCCGAAGCACGTGTACCCGGGACCGTCCTCGGCAGCGTCCAGGGCCTGCGCTTCGTCTGTCGTGTCGATGTAGAGCACGACGTGATGCACGATTCGCCGATCGCCCGGTTGGACGTCGATCGCCTGGACGAAGACGTCCTCGCCGAAGTCGGTCTTGATCGGGAAGCAGCGATAGATGTCGTCGCCCTCGCCGGGAACACGGAATGCCTCGCCATACGAGAGGACGGCGTCGGGAGTACCGAGCGTCCAACCCTGCGCGTACTCGGGCGGCTTGGCGTTCTTGCGCGGTCGCCCTTCGAGCGCGCCTTGCTCGGACCAGCGCGCGAGCGTGGCCCACTCGCGGTCCGTCAGTTCACGTTCACCGTGGAAGCGACCAACGCCGCGCGTCGGCTGCCACGGCGGCATGCGGCCCGCGCCGATCTCCTCAAGCGCGAGATCGATCCAATCGGCCGCATCCTCATAGTTGTCGAGCGACATCGGAGCGATGTCGCCTTCGTGATGACACGTCGTGCAGCGCCTCTGCAGGACCTTTGCCACGTGCTTGTGATACGTGGGCTTCTTCGGGACGCCCTTCACGACGGGTACCGGTCGGGTTGCGTCGGGTGCACCGGGCGCTCCGTCGCCGTCGGCTAGACCGGTCAAGGCGGCGACGGCGATGAGCGTGAACGCACAGAGCGCGCCGGGTATTGCGATGGGCAGGCGAGTCATTCGGGGGTCTCCGCGGCTGCGTCGCCGTCCCGAGAGAGGAAGCGCGCCAACCAATCGTGGAACTCACGATACCAGACGATCGAGTTGCGCGGCTTCAGCACCCAATGGTTCTCGTCGGGGAAGTGGACGAGGCGAGCTGGCACGCCCCTGTCGCGCAGGATCGAATAGCAGAGTAAGCCCTGCGTAACGGGCACGCGATAGTCGCGCTCGCCGTGCATGACGAGCATGGGGGTCTGCATCGTCTTGGCCTGGCGCAGCGGGTTCCAGCGGTCGAGGCCCTCGTGATCGTCCCACGGGCGCCCGCCGAGCGAGAGATGGCGACTCTGGATGACATCGCTCGCGAACATCCCCTGCGTGTCGAAGACTCCCGCGTGATTGATGGCGCAACGGAAGCGATCGGTTTGCGTCGTCACCCACGTCGCCAGATAGCCACCGTAGGAGCCGCCGGCGATGGCCATGCGGTCGGGGTCCGCTACGCCCGCGTCGATCATCACGTCGGTCGCCGCCATCACGTCGCCGTAGGGCCGATCGCCCCATGTGCCCTGGATACAGCGCGCGAATTCCTGTCCCCACGTCGTCGATCCTTGGAAGTTGGGCGTCGCGACGACGTAGCCGGGGGCCGCGAAGAGATGGCTGTTCCAGCGCGGGTGGAATGTGTCGCCACTCGTGCCGTGGGGGCCGCCGTGGACGACGTTGACGAACGGCAGGTTCGCGTGTGTGTCGGTCAGCGGCGGCAGCACTACGAACATCTGGATCTCTGCGCCCTCGGCGCCTTCGAACGTCGTTTCGCGGACTTCTCCGAGCGCGACTCCGTCGAGGGCCTCGTCGGTGAACTGCGTCAACGGGCGTTCCGAACCGTCCGCATTCAGCAGGAAGACCTCGGTGGGTTGCGATGTGTGATTGCGCGAGAAGAGCACGCGGCCATTCGTCAGCGCTGTGACGCCCGAGATGGAGCCGTCGCCCGCGATCTGTGTCGGAACGTCGGCCTCGCCGAGTCGGAAGAGCTCGTTGCGCGCTGCGACTCCCGCAGTCAGAACGACGCTGCCGTCGTCGCCGAGATCCCAACTCCCCGGCGAATGCTCCCAATCCGCGAGGATGCTGATCTCCGTCTGCGACGCAAGGTCGTAGCGCATCAGGCGCGTCCGATCTGCGTAGAAATCCGGGTCGTACGTCACGCCGTAGACGATGGAACGCCCGCACGTCGCGTAGCGCGGGTCCGACGCGTTGAACGCGTCCGTCGGCGCGATGCGTGTGCATTCGCCGCTCGCGAGATCGAGTCGCGTCACCGAGCTCCGCAGCCGGTTCGCGTCGCCATCCCACCGGATCGATGCGTACGCGATCTCGGTCCCGTCTGGGTGGACGTCGAAACTCCCGGCCGGGTCCATCATCGAGAAGAGCTCTTCCGAGTCGGGCATCAGATCGCGCAATTCGCGCGTTGCGATGTCGACGTGGAAGAGATGCGGCGTCTCGCCGGGCGTCAGCCAGTGGTCCCAATAACGGAAGACGTTGTCCTCGGTGATATTCACCTTCACGGGATCGTCGGCGCGCCGGTCGCGCTCGGTCGTCGTCGCGGCGATCGTGAGATGTCCCTTGAGCAGCATTGCGCCGACGACGAGCGCGGCGCCGTCCGGCATCCACTGCACGTCGAATGCACCGAGCGGGAGGTCGGCGACCTGCTCCGCCTCGCCACCGTCGATCGGCATCACGAACACCTGATTGCGCGGCTTCTCTGCGTCGCCGGTCTTGCGCAGGAACGCAACGCGCTTGCCGTCGGGGGACACAGACGGTTGGCCACTTGACGACACAGTCGAGGTCAGCGCGCGCGGCGCCGCGCCGCCGTCTGTCAGATCGACCAGCCAGAGCCGCGTTGTGCCCTTGTTCGCGTCCATGTCGAAGGTCGTGACGGGCACGACGGCCTGACGCTCATCCGGCGTCGGCTCGGCCTTCCCCACACGTGGAATTGCCCAGAGATCGACGGACGTCAGCGCCCGGGTGCCCGCATGTGCAGGGTGAACCAGCTTCCAATCCGTGATCGATGTCGTGGTCGATGTCATCGCATGCTCCGTGGTGGGCCGCGCAGTGTAGCGGGCGCCGCGCCGCAGAGAGATCCCTGATAACGGTCGCTCAACGCGTGCGTCTTGTTCTGTGACGACTCATCCCCCAGACCGGGTCTGCTTTTGCGCCTTTTCGGTCTGGCGGGGATATCGAAGCGAAAGTAGCGCTGGACTGAGGAGTCGGAGAAAAGGCGCGAAAGGAGACCCGGTCTGTCCGAGCGTGACTGTTGACGTATTGCCGTTGCCCGTGGATCGTCGGAGTGTGAATTTGCCGCCACCGGACGACGCTGGGCTCGATGCATCCACGGAGGTTTCCACGGATACGTCCGGAGAGACGCGCTGGGCGGTGGCCGCTCGCTCGGGGGATCGCTTCGCGTTCGCACGGCTGCACGAGCGCTTTGCGGGGCTCGTGCACGGTGTGCTGCTCGCGCGGGCGCCGGCGCGGGATGCGGACGATCTTGTGCAGGATGTCTTCGCGACCGCGCTCGAGCGGATCGACAACTTGCGTGACCCCGCGCGCTTCGGGGCGTGGATCACGCAGATTGCCCGCAATCGGGCGACGGATCATCTGCGGCGCAGCAGTCATCGGAAGAGCGAGCCGTTGCCCGATGAGGATGCGCTGCGTTCCCGCGGTGTCAGCGCGGAGCAGCGGGCGGCGGCCGCCGAGGCGCTCGCGGCGATCCGGGCGTTGCCCGAAGCGTATCGCGAAACGTTGGTTCTGCGCCTGGTGGAAGGCATGAACGGTCCCGAGATCGCGGAGCGCACCGGACTGACGCCGGGGTCGGTCCGCGTCAATCTGCATCGGGGAATGCGCCTTCTGCGCAAGCGCCTCGGTCAGGAGGTGAAGTGATGAGCGACGACCGCCCCTCGAATGACGATCGTCCGAACGATGATCGTCCCAATGACTATCGCGCCAACGACTACCTTTGGGACGGCTCTGGTGATGCGGACCCCGATGTCGTGCGCTTGGAGGAGTCGCTCTCCATGTTCCGGTATCGGCCGGAGGCGCGCGAGGCGGTGTCCCCGGACGTGCGCGGTCGTCTGCCTGCGTTCGAGCCGGTGCGGCGCGGGGGGACGCTGCGCGCTCTTGCTGCTGCGGCGCTCATGATCGTGTCGGTCGGAGCCGCGTGGACGGTGGGGCGGTCGGCGCGCGTCGGCGTTCCCGAGGGGCCGCGCGCCGGCTGGAGTGTCGCGGTTCTGAACGGCGCTCCGCATCTGGACGGTGGAGCGTTGACCGGCGACGGCGTACTCGTCGTCGGCGGTCGTCTCGTGACCGATGCGACGTCCACGGCACGGGTGCAGGTGGCCGACATTGGTCGTGTCGATGTCGCCCCCAACTCCAGCGTTCGTCTGTTGCGCACGGGTGCCGACGAGCACCGCTTGGCGCTCGACCATGGGATGATCGCGGCGGTCGTCACGGCGCCCCCACGGCTCTTCCTCGTGGAGACCCCGGCGGCGCTCGCTGTCGATCTCGGCTGCGCGTACGAGTTGGAAGTCGATGCCGACGGCCGCGGTGAGTTGCGCGTCCTGACCGGTTGGGTCTCGTTGGAACGCGGTGGCGGCGAGTCCGAAGTCCCGGCGGGTGCCGTGTGCCGCATCGACCCAGAGTACGGTCCCGGGATACCTCGCTACGCGTTGTCGTCTGCGTCCTATGGCGCGTTGTTGGACGCGGTGGAGCGCGGGGATCGGTCGGTCGAGATCGTCGCGCGCATCCTCGCGAGTGCGCCGCCCGCCGACACGCTCTCGCTCTTCCATCTTCTCTTCCGCGTGGATGCGGCGCAGCGCCGCGCAGTCGTCGATGCCATCATCGCTCGCGAAGAGTTGCCCGAGGGCGTCGATGTGGATGCGTTGTCTCGTCTGGATCCCGAGGCGATCGGAGTGTGGCGTGAGGATATTCGCTGGACCTGGTAGAGCAGACTCCGACAGACCGGGTCTGTCGGAGAAGCGCCTCATCAGTGAAAGTCGCGACTCGGGCGACTCCGTGGTTGCCGATCGATCGACGGTTGCCACAGGCTTTGCGCGACGAGATGCGTTACGCCTTGCTCGACCTGCAATTTGCCGGAGATGCCGAGGAAGTTGTTGCCGCGGGCGAGGGCGCTGAAGCGATCGAAGACCTGTTTCCAGATGACGACGTTCACGAAGCCGGTTTCGTCTTCCATCGTCATGAACGTGACTCCCGACGCAGTACCGGGGCGCTGGCGGCAGATGACGATGCCGGCGAAACGTACGCGACGGCCGTCGGGCCAGGTGGTCAGCGTGCGCGCGTCGGGGAGACCCTGGTCGGAGAGCACGTCGCGCAACTCGGCGAGCGGATGGCCGCGGGTGCTGTGGCGCGCGGCGTCGTAATCCCAACTGATGGTCTCGAGCGCGTCGAGAGCGCGCAGGTTCGCGCTGCGTTCGCGGACCTCGATCGGTAGGTATGCGCGGTCTCCGGCGACGGGGGCACTACGCACCAATGCGCGCACTTCCCAGAGTGCGTCGCGACGGGTGTCCCCGAAGATCTCGAAGGCTCCCGCTTCGGCCAACGCGATGAGTGCGCGTTCGTTGACGGTCGTGCGCGCGACGAAATCAGCGAGTGACGTGAAGGACCGGAGAGCGCGTGCCGCGGTGATCTTCTCGCGTTCGCGCGAGCCGAGTTGCTTGACGTAGCGGAGTCCCATGCGGATGGCGAAGCCGCCAGTGCTGATCGGGTCCGGCGTGAGAGTGCAATCCCACGCGCTCGCGTTCACGCCGACGGGGAGGATCGTGACGCCGTGGCGCTTGGCGTCGTCCACAAGCGTGGCCGGTTCATAGAAGCCCATCGGCTGCGCGTTCAGCAGTGTGCATGTGAACTCGGGCAGATAGTGCCGACGCAGCCAGGACGTTGCATACGAGATCAGCGCGAAGCTCGCGGCATGGCTCTCGGGGAAACCGTACTCGCCGAAGCCGCGAATCTGCTCGAAGACGCGTTCCGCGAAGCTCGGTTCGATACCCTTGGCCGTCATGCGTGTGAGGAGCCGATCGCGATGCTTCTCGATGCGCCCGGTCTTGCGCCACGCGGCCATGTCGCGCCGTAGTTGATCAGCCTCGCCCGGCGTGTAGTCGGCAGCGACCACGGCGAGTCGCATCACCTGTTCCTGGAAGATGGGTACGCCGAGTGTCTTCTCCAGAACGGGGATCAGGCAGGCATGCGGATAGACCACCTCTTCCTCGCCGCGACGGCGGCGCAGGTACGGATGCACCATGCCGCCAGTGATGGGGCCCGGACGCACGATGCTGACCTCGATGACGAGATCGTAGAAGTTGCGCGGACGCAGGCGCGGCAGCATCGCCATCTGGGCGCGGCTCTCGATCTGGAAGACGCCGACCGTGTCGCCGCGACAGATCATGTCGAAGGTCTCCGAGTCGTTCGCGGGGATTGTCGCCATTGAGAGTTCGCGCTTGCGCGTCTGCCGTAGCAGATCGAAGCAGAGATGCAGATGATGCAGCGCGCCGAGACCGAGAAGATCGACCTTGAAGAGTCCGAGCGCCTCGACGTCTTCCTTGTCCCACTGGATGACGGTGCGGTTCGGCATCGTCGCGTTCTCAATCGGTACGAGATCATGGACCGGCGCATGGCCGAGCAGGAAGCCGCCGGGATGAATGGAGAGATGCCGCGGGAAGTCGAGGATCTCGTTCGCGAGGCGCAGCAGATGCGCATGTGCACCAGTGTTGCCAATGTTGTTCATCCCAGTGTCGTTTGTCCCCGCGCGTTCGAGGGCGCTCGTATCCACTCCTTCCCAGCGTGAGAGTTGGCGCGCAAGGCGGTCGAGTCCCGTCTCCGGCATCCCGAGCGCCTTGCCGACGTCGCGCACTGCCGAACGCGGCCGGTAGCGGATGAGATTGGCGACCATCGCGGCGTGGCTGCGGCCGTACTTCGCGTAGACGTGCTGGATCACCTCCTCGCGGCGCGCGTGCTCGATGTCGAGATCGATATCCGGCGGCTCGGCGCGCTCCATCGACAGGAAGCGCTCGAAGAGCAGACCCATGCGCACCGGATCGACGGCGGTGATCCCGAGGCAGTAGCAGACGGCGGAGTTGGCGGCCGAGCCGCGACCCTGGCAGAGGATGCTCTCGTCACGGCAGAAGCGGACGATCTCCCACATCGTCAAGAAGTAGCCCGGATAATCGAGCGCGTCGATGACGGTGAGTTCCTTGTCGAGTTGATTGCGCACCTCGGTGGGCGCAGCACTGCCGTAGCGATCCACCGCGCCGCGGCGCACCAACTCGCGTAACCATTCCGACGACGTGCGGCCGTCGGGGAGGCGCTCGGATGGGTAGCGGTAACGGATCTCGTCCATCGAGAACGTGCAGCGCGACGCGATCTCGAGGGTGCGTTCGAGGGCGGCGGGATCGTCACCAAAGAGCGCGTTCATCTCGGCGGGAGAGGGCAGATGATGTTCGGCGTTCTGACGCAGGAGTTGGCCGGCAGCCGAGAGCGTCACGCCGTGTCGGATGCACGTCAGGATGTCCTGCAGGTCGCGGCGAGAGCGCGCGTGGTAGAGCACCTCGGTGCCAGCGACGATGGGGGTGTCGAGTTGCGCCGCGAGTCGACGCAGCCGCGCTTCGCGAGCCGGCTCGTTGGCCTGCCGGTGACGGGTGACGAGAGCGTAGATCCGATCCCCGAAAGCATCCCGCAGGTTGGAATGCGGTGCTTTGGCTCCGTACATGGCGATGAGGCCTTCGGAGGCTGCGCAGACTTCCTCCCAGGTGACGCGGCTCGCGCCCTTCTCGGAGCGCAGACGGCCGGTCGTGATCAGTTTGCAGAGGCGCGCGTACGCAGGGCGGTCGGTGGCGAGCAGTGTGATGTCGCTGAGGTCGCCATCGTGTGGCCCGACGTTTACCTGCGAGCCGACGATCAGGTGCAGCCCGTGCTTCTTCGCGGCGACGTGCGCGCGCACGATCCCGTACACACCGTCGCGGTCGGTCACCGCAAGCGAGCGCAACCCAAGATGGCGCGCCTCTTCCACCAACTCGTCCGGCGCGCTCGCGCCTTCCAGGAAGGAGAAGTGTGTCTTGCACCACAGCGGGACGTAGGTGCTCACGTCGTGACTTCCCGTCTCATTCGTGACGTCATTCGCCGCACTATTCAAGCGTTCCGTGCAGGTACCAGCGGCGCCGCCGCCGGTCGTGGAAGACCCAGAAGAGGTCGCCGCGCGCGGTCTCTGCGAAGTGGTACTCGCGGTGAATTCCCGCTTGCACGCCGCCGTACTCGCCGGGTGGCGTTCCCCACCATGCGCCCGCGAGCACGTAGGGCCCGACGGAACGTCGCACCGGGCCGCGTTCCATCCCCGCGAGCAACCATCCGTCGGGTTCGTGGCGGGGGCGAGGCGGGAGGATTGCGGGGCGGGTGAGGATGCGTCGGATGAGGGAGAGTGGGCCGTTGGCGGCGCGCATCCGCGGGTCGGGGAAGTGCACCTTCTCGACGGGAGTGAGGGCGAACGATGCCTCGGGGAGATGGCCGCCAGCGAGTCGCGCTTGTACCACGGAATAAGGACCGAGTTGCGCGCGGACGCGGGCGAGTGCGCGGGCGGCGGCCTTCAGATCGCGGCGCGGATTCTCGCGGAAGAGGCGCAGTTGTTCGGGACGCGCATAGACGCCGCGCGCGGTCAGGATCGCCTCCTCGACGCCACGCCCGAGACCGCGGTGCATGACCATCGCTTCGAGGCGCAGACGCAGCAGCTCGAGGGCCTGCGCCGCGTCGAGCGTCGGGGCGGCGGGGCGCGCCTCCATCAGCCGCGGGGGACCGTCCTCCATCGAGAGCCGCAAGTGCAGCGAGACGAGCGCTTCGCGGCGCGCGGCGATCTCGGCGAGAAGGGGTGGCACCGCTTCTTCGATTGCGTAGAGCAAGCGATCGGTCTTCGTCTCCGGCATCTCGAAGTGGATGCGGCGCACCGGCGGCTCGGTGGGTGGCCGGGCGGCAAGTGGCCGGATGAGCTCCCCCGACGCGGTGCGATGCAGGGCTTCGGCTTTCTTCCCGAAACGCGTCGCGACGCCTTCGGCCGGCAGTCGCAGGAATTCGTCCACGTTGCGGACGCCGAGTCGCCGAAGAGCGTCATGCAGTTTCGGCGCGATGTCGAGTCGCGCGAGGGGCACGCGCCCCACCAGTCGACGCTCCTCTTCCTCGTCGACGACCAGATGCGCGCCGCCGCGTGATGCGCGCGCAAGCGCGTAGGTGCCGAAGCGTCCGAAGCCGCAGACCACGCTGCCCTGGAGATCCTCGGCGACGAGTGCCGTGTGGAGCCGTTCCGCCCATTCGAGGAGCGACGGATGCAGCCGCACGAGCCCGCCCGCGTCGATCCAGAAGACGCCCGGTTCGTGGTGAGCGGGTTCGACGGCGGGGGAGAAATTGTCGAGCAGGCGCGCCACCTCGTCCACTCCCGCAGCGATCTCCTCGGGCGATACTTCGGCCGCCGCGAGCCCCGGACAGATCCCCAATGCCGCGGCGTAGCGTTGCCCGGGCAGGACACGGCTTTGGCGCCCTTCCTCGTTGACCCACAGGATGCGTCCCTGCGGGTGATCGCGGTCCACCACCGCCGCCGGGCCCGCGCTGAACTCCGGCTGCCGTCGGAGAAGCAACTGGAGCGGAAACGCTGGCAGATCAACGCACGCCAACCGCTCCCGGGGGCCGTCGAGCCGCCGTTTCTGAGTGGGTCGTTTGCCCTCGTCCTGTTCCCTGTCCGTCCGCACTGTCCGTCCGCCTCCTTCTGCAGACATATGTCTGTATAGCATGGCAGGGACACGATACGAACTCAGAGGGTGTTCCCATAAACAGTGGGAGCGCCAGCTTGCTCGTGGAGCCTGTCAGCAAGGCGCGGTCGCGAACGCGACTCCTGACGGAGTCATCGAGCGTCCGCAACGCAGCTGACAGGTTCCACGGGCAAGCCGCTTGCGGGCGCGCGATGTGCGCCGCGAGACTGGGGCACAGGCCGTCGAGGCCGTCCGAGCGCACATCGTGTGACTGGCGCCCCATTGTTTATGGGAACACTCTCTTAGGCGGGGAGGAGCGTGATGGGGACGTCGAGGCCCGGCGCGGCGGCCATCCGGCGGTCTTTTGTCAGGACCCGTCCACCGACGCGGGCGGCCAGTGCGACGTAGAGCGCGTCGTAGAGGGAGAGATTGCCGCGGCGCTTCCATGCTCCGTTCAGGAGGAGGCAATGGGGGATGCGTTTGATCTGGACGAGCGCGAGCATGCGGACCAGGTTTCGAGCCTCCACTCGAGTGAGTTCTCCGTGACGTTCGCAGCGAGCCAACGCGGATAGCACCTCTGCGTCGATCAACTCGGGCGCGCACACGTATCTGGACTCGAGAGCGCGACGTACTTCCTCCGCGCCGTCCTCGCGGAGCAGCATGGCGACGAGGGCCGAGGCGTCGATGACTGTGATGCCTGGCCTCATGGCATCCTCTCTTCCAACTCTGCTTCGCGCTCACGACGCACCGCAGCAATCATCTCGGCGGCCGATTCGGTCGTCTTGGTGGGGCCGAGCCGGTCGAGTTCCTCGAGCCACTCTTGGACCGTGGGGAGAGCCACTTCCCGCTCCAGCAGGCCGAGCACGTAGTCGCGGAGGCTGAGACCGTCCAACTCTGCGCGCAACCGCAACTCGGCGTGCAGCCTTTGGGGGACATTCTTGATCTGGAGGTTGCTCATGGCCTCATCATAGCATGCTACTGGCATGTTCGCGCCTCGGTGGTTCGCTGCGGTACGCCTCGTACTCCCCTACTTCCCAGGTCGCACGGCGGCGGCGAAGGTTACGCAGGTTTCTGGAACAACCCGGTCGGAGTGCCAGAGGACTCGGAGCTACGACGTGGGGAGCAGGGACTCCACGCCTTCGGGGGCGCGGCAGGGCAGGGCGTCGGTCCAGCGGCCGGGGCGGCGGCGGTCGCGGAGGACGTCGAGGACTGCGAGGCAGGTGCCGTGTCCGGAGTCCAGGTCGGTCGAGCCCGAATCGGTCGAACTGGGACTGAGGGGAGCGCGGCGGGCCGCGGCGCGGAGCGAGATCAGGGGCCCGAGGGAGGCTGCGTCGTCGGATTTCTCGGTCAGGCAGACGACCGCGGCTTCGTGCTCGCGGGCCAGGGCAGCGAGGCGGTTGAGGAGTGCGGGCGGAATGCGCACGCGGCTCCCGGCGGAGCCGAGGTCAAGGATCACTAGGCCGAAGGCGCCGGAGCGCACGAGCCGTTCGGCCGCGCGTGGGACGTCGGCTGACCTCGGCGCGCGAACGATCGGGAGTGCGGCGAGATCGACCCCGGTTCGGGCGGCGTCGGGAGGGAAGAAGAGGTCGGCATCGACACCCACCCAGGCCGTCGTTTCGCCACAGCGCTGCGCGTCGCGGACGAGAGCCAGCGCCAGTGTCAGCACCGCCGTCGCTCTGCCCGATCTGTGTCCACTCGAATCACGGCCACCAGCGCGATCGATCAGGTTCTTGCCCGTGTGGGAAGAGAGCTCGACGAGTCGCCCGACGACTTCTGCGAATCGCCACCGGGCTGGGCTTTTCCCCACTGCATTCGAGCCGTGCGAAGCCGAGCGGTCCACAGTCATGCCGCGGCGCACGCCCGGCACTTGCAGCGATCCCCAAGCTTCCAGAGAACCGGATGGGAGGCGTCTCATACGAGACTCCTGCGTACCTCGATCACACGTCCCAGGATTCTGAAATCAGCGCGCGCGGGGACGATGACCTCGAAGTCGGGGTTCTCGGGATGCAACTCGGCCCGGCGACGCCCGCGGGGATCCTTCCCGTAGCGCAACGTCTTGACGGTTGCGTCGTCGCCGACCGAGGCCACGACGACATGACCGTCGCGCGGTCTTCCGGAACTCAGCCTTCCGGAACGGCGCACGATGACCACATCGCCGTCGAGGATGCCCGCGTCGCGCATGCTCTCGCCCACGACGCGCAACGCGAAGAGGTCATCCGCGACAACTCCGCGCGGCAGCGCCGTCATGGCGACGTGGCCGTCGGGGTCCTCGATCGCCGCGCTCAGACCGCCAGCTTGCACGCGACCGACCATCGGTACGAGTACCGGCCGGAGTTCACCCTCCGAACCATGCGGCAGGCGATAGCCGCGCGAGACGCCCGCCTCTTTCGTGAGCCGCCCGTCGGCCACCAAGCGCTCGAGGTGCGTACGGGCGGACTCGACCGCGCGTAGACCGGCCGCCTCTTGCACTTCGCGTACTGTTGGCGGCCGGCCCGCAAGCAACCGCTCACGCACGAAGCGATAGATGCGTTCCCGGGTCTCGCCGCGCGCTCTTTGCATGTCGGCACAATAGCATGTGATACAGACGGATGTCCGTATCGTTGGCTGTGCTGCTTATCCCACGATGATCCGGCGATCCACCTCCATGCGCCGGCGGCGGAGGTGGAAGGTGAGGCCGACGAGCCCGAGCGCGAAGAGGGCCCACGTGCCCGGCTCGGGTGTGCGGGCGACGTCCATGCCGCCGCCCGATCCACCACCGCTATTCGCGCCGAACGTGAAGCGGTCGGCTGCCCAACGGTCCGTCTTACTGCCGACGAGTACGACGGCCTGATCGAATGCGAGGCCGCCATCGGCCGGGTCCGTGATGACGCCGAGGAAGCGCGTCGATCCGTTGCCGCCGCCCGATCCCAGCACGAAGTCACTCGTGAAGACGAGGAGCCCCGCCGCGTAGAGACGGAGTTGGCCCTCGCTCCCGACACCCGTCTCGAAGTCGATGAGATCGACGCCGAAGTGGCTGACTCCTCCGGCCGGCGACGTCGTGAAGTCCACGAGCAGGCCGCTGCGTCGTGACGTGCTGACGGCGGTGCTGTCCACGCCCCAGCTGCCGCTGCCGACGCCACCGCTCTGGCTTGTGGGCGACTCGACCTTGATGGAACTGAGTGCGCCGGTATCGCCACCGACCACTCCGGGCGTGATCGTGCCCGTGGGCGTCGCGGAAAACTGCAGGTCGAATGCCGTGTAGCTGAACGCGGCCCCGCCGACGGTCCCGGAGCGGGAGACCGACGCGACCGAGCCGACCGTCGGGTCGGCTGCGAATGCGCCGCCCGAGTCGATCACCGTGGAGTCGCCGCGCGTGGCGACGGCGGATTCGAAGCCTGCGCGATCGTCGTTGAAGATGGTGTACGAGCCGCCGCGCGCGACGGTCGCGGCGAAGGTCACGAGGACGAGAGACAGGACGTACGAGAGGTGCTGAGCAAGGGAATTCATCGGTTGTTCCTTTTGGCGTTTGTTTCTCCGGCGAGTCGCCGAATAGTGGCTTCCGTGTCGAGTACCTGAGCGTTGGTTGGTGCCAGGTGATGGGCCCAGGCGGCGAGTCGTTGCGCGGCTCCGAACGCGTCGCCGGGGGCCCGCGAGTCGCGCACCTCGGCGGCCCCACGCAGGCTCCATGCGAGATTGTTCGCGGCCATGACGAGGCCCGGGTCCCGCGCCAGTGCCGCGGTGAAATGACGCGCTGCCTCCGCGCGATCGCCCCGGCGCTCTGCAGTCATGCCGAGGACGAAGCGCGGATGAGCGTCGAGCGGGCGCGCTGCGACGTCACGGCATGCGGCCGAAGTCGCAGCGATCGGCCCGGCTGCGCGTGCGCGAAGAAGCGTCTCGGCGAGCCGCGCATCCAGCCGCTCCCGCTCGCGCTCGCGCCCCGGGAGCAGGAAGGTCGCCGCGCGATCCAGCTCGCCTGAGCCGACGTGATACCACCCAAGGAGTCGTCGGCCCGCGGCCCCCGCATCGCCATCGGGGAGTTGCTCGATGAGTTCGAGCGTCGCCGAGAGCTCCCGCGCGCGACCCCACCGAAACCCGAGCGCGAACGCGATGTCGGGATCGTCTGGACGTGCCTGGAGCGCGCTGCGCAGATGAGCTTGCGTGAGCCCGGCGAGTTCCGCCTCTGCCGCCCTGCGCGCGTGAAGCACGTGCGTCGCGGCACTCTCGATCTCCGGCGACCGTGCATTCAATTCGCGCTCGATTGCCTGCGAGATATCGGTGCTCTCGGCGCGTTGGAGAGCGGTTGTCAGGAGTGCTCGTACACGCTCGTCGGAGGCGTCCTGTGACTCATCGACGAAGCGCGCCGTTCGCGCGTGACGTGCTGCATCGAGAAGATCGAGCGCACCTCCATCTTCGTAGTTCGCCGCGCGCTCAAGATCGCTTGCTGCCGCGTCGAAGCGCCCGACTCGGGCGTGCAGTATCGAGCGCGCGCGCAGAAGGCCACGTGTCGCGCCGCCCTCGCGGAACGCTCGTTCAAGGATCTCTGCGGCCGTCGCGCGATCCCCTTCCGCGAGCGCCCGAGATGCCAGCGCGACGGCGGGCGCATCCCAATCCGGTGCCAGATCCGCCGCGCGCCGGAACGCCGCGTGCGCTTCTTCGCCGCGCGACTGCAGGCGCAGGCACTCTCCGAGGATCTGCCACGCGCGGGCGTCAGCCGGATGGTGCCCGAGGTGGCGGCGCATCCGGATCTCGGCTGTCGCGCTCTTCCCCGCGAGCACCTCGCGCCTCGCCAAACCCAGTTCGTGACCAGGCGGCGCGGCTGCTCGGAGATCGCCGCGAGCACGAATAGTCAGCACGATCAGGAGGGGGGAGATGAGGAGGACGAGGGCGAACGAGATGGCGAGGACGCGGCGCACGAGAGGATCTCCGCTGTGATGTGCAGCGATCTGCAACGATCTGCGGTGCGCTCTCCCACGCGCCCTTGGCGCGCTTTCTGTCCCACACCGATCCTGCCCTCTAATCGCGCCACGCGCAACCCCAGCGCCTCCATCGCTCCCACCTCCGTCACTGGCAACCCCATCGCCAACAACCCCGTGGGGCGCAGCATCCCGAGTCGCTACCGTGTCGCGATGCCTCCCACCCCCGCCGCCCTCCGCGCCCTCGCGCGCCGCGACCCCAAGCTCGGCGCCGTGATGAAGACGCTCCCTGCCTATCCTGGCTTCCCGGACGGCGATCGTCGCAACGGGACGCATTGGGAGTCGCTCACACGCGCGATCGTGTTCCAACAACTCGCCGGAGCCGCGGCTTCGACGATCCACGGCCGCGTGTGTGCGCTCACCGCCGGATCGCGCTTTCCCCGCGTCGCGGAGTATCTAGAACTGGCCGACGACGATCTTCGCGGAGCGGGCCTCTCTCGCGCCAAGTGCGCCGCGCTACGCGATCTCGCCGAACGGATCGACGACGGTCGACTCCGCCTGCGCTCGATCGGCCGCCTATCCGATGCCGACATCATCGAGCGGCTGATCACCGTGCGCGGAATCGGCGTGTGGAGCGCACAGATGTTCCTGATGTTCCGGTTGGGACGACTGGACGTGATGCCGTCGGGGGACCTTGGAGTGCGCGAGGGCGTGCGTCTGCTCGACAGCCTCGATGCGCGCCCTACGCCGAAGGAGACCGAGGCACGCGGTGCGGTCTGGGCCCCACTCCGCAGCGTGGGCGCCTGGTTCATGTGGCGCTTGGTGGAAGACGGACGCGCCCGCGCGCAATCACGGCGCGATGAGTGACCGGTGCACGGGCGTGCGGGGTCTCGCGGGTTCGGTCCCACCGCGCCACCGCAACTTTTGCGGTCCCGCAGACGTTCTCAGGGGCGCTACGGCGCGTTGACCGGATCGGCGGCGCCCCGAGGCTTGAGCTCGGTGCCCGCACGAAGATTGATGGGGATCATCTTCGTGCCGCGCGAGGTGCCGTGAAGGAGGCAGCGATGAAGTGGGCGGTTGAGAGTCGTCGGTCATGGCAGAGTTGTTGGTCCGGGGCCTCGGTGTCCGCTCGGTCTGCACGCGCTACGCTCGCATGTGCTGGCGCGCTGATGCTGATGGGGCCGGCGTACGCGCAGGAGTTCGATCGAAGAGAACTCTCGGCGCCCCCCGGTGCCGAACAATCCGAATTCGGGTTCGCGGCTGCAATCGACGCCAACATCCTGGTACTTGGCGCCCCGGGGGCCGATCTCCGCGACGGTGACGCGACGTTCACCGATGCGGGTGCGATCTATATCTACGAGCGCGTGGACGGCGCGTGGACGCTTCGGCAGCGCATCGACTCCCCGGTCCCCGTGATCGACCAGCGCTTCGGGCACGCCGTCGACGTTGACCGCACTCGCATTGTGGTCGGCGCGCCCGGGCACGCCATCGCTCGCGGTTTCGAACCCGACGGCACGGTCTTCGAGGATCTGCCAGTTCCCGGAGCCGCGTACACCTACGTCAATGGTCCGAACGGCTGGGTGCTCGAAGCCGAGTTGGCGACGGACGTCACCGGAGCCGAGGGTTGGTCGTTCGGCGCCGCCGTCGGCGTTGCGGACGACAGCATTCTCGTCGGCGCACCCGATGGGGAGCGCGTCGTCCCCTTCAATCGTGTTGACGATGCCTGGGAAGGACAGTGGCCGATCGATGGACCCTACGCCGGGAGATCGACCGGATTTGGCTCGTCGATTTCGATCGACGGGCGCGAGGCGTTCGTCGGCGCACCGGGCGCCGAGGGCGCGGGTGGCGTCGAGCGCCAGGGAAGCGTCTCGTACCTGACTGGATACGATCCTTCGTACTGGGTCCGCGTCGCGACCTTCACGGGGCCGCGACAGGCTGGCGCCGAATTCGGCACGACGATTGCCTTCTCGCAGGGCCGCCTCGCGGTCGGTTCACCGCGAGAAGACGGCGTCGGCGGGGAGTTCGATGCCGGGCGCGTCCGTATCTACGAGAAGCAGTTCATCACCCGACCGCTCTTCAAGGAAGTCGCAGTGATCGACGGCTCGAACGTCACCGCCGGAGCGCGGTTCGGAGCGCTCGTTGCGCTGCAAGGCGACTCACTTGCCATCGCGAGCGGTGACGAAAGCGCCCCGTCACTCTTCCGCCGCGCGGAGGGTGTCTGGACGCCTGTGGCCTCGCTTGCCGGGCCTACGCCGTTACGCGCGACGGCGGTCGCGATCGATCAACAATCGGTCGTCATCGGGAGTGCGGCCGCCGACGCGGCGCTCCTCTTCGGTGGAGTCAACGAGGGACCTGCGCGCTTCGAGTATCTCTACGACGCCCGCTCCCCGATTGCGAGCGGCCAGACGAACGATGTCTCCGTCCGACCGCTCGGGGGCGAGGCGCCCGTGACCGTTGACCTGGTCTCCGGTGAGTTCCCCGTCGTGGGGACGATCGATCAAGAGACTCTCAGCGTGCGCGGCGCGACGAAGCCCGAGGGCCGCTACGAGTACACGGTCGCGGCAACCGATGGCATCGGTCGTCGGATCGAGAGGACGTTTGTCGTGGAGGTTGTCGAGTCGCCGAGGACGCCCGAGTTCTTCGCTCTCGACGGAGTCCTGGGGCGTGGCTACGAAGGCGGCATCAGGTTCGGCTCGACGCCGCGCCTGAGCGGGAAACTTCGCGTTCTGACCGGCGGGCCTCCCCCCGGAACGGAACTCCTCGGTGACAGCGGTTCCTACTTCACCGGCATCCCAAGTGACGTCGGGAGGAGCGATTACGTTGTTCGGTTCGAGCACTCGGACGGTCGGGTCTCCGACGACGTTCCGGTGACGATCACGGTCCGACCGCTCGTGGACCTGAGTCGCACGGGACGTTCCCGCGAGCGCGTGCGCATCGGCGCCGGCTCCGACGGCGAAGTGCTCCGCATAGTCGAGCTTCTAGCCGGCAGCGCCCTCGACGTCTCGCTCAGCGGGCCGGGCGCGGAGACCGTCTCCGTGTCGATGACGACGACCGGCGACGTGATCGGGTTGTCCCAGGACACGGTCGATCTCAAGGACTTCGTCTCGACGGCACCGGGGGCGCTGCGCGTGCAGTACGTGACGCCGACCACGGCGCGCTACTTCATCCGCCTCTCCGCCGATCAGCCGATCGCGGACGAGCTTCGGTTGAGTATTCGCGCCCGTGCGCCGCGCCGATACACCGGGACCATCCATGTGTCGCAGGATGTCGATCCTGTCGTCTTCTTCGATGCCCCGGCCCGCGCGCGTGTGTTGATCTCCGCGCGCACAGAACGCGGTAGCGCCGCGCGAATGCGGCTCGATGCGGTCCGCAATCGCAACGGCGTACTGGTCAAGCGCAAGCGCAGCCGCTTCGGCAAGCGCGTGCGCGCGAACTTCCGCGTGTCGCCCGAAGACGCGGGAGAGAGCTGGTTCATCCTGGAGTCGGCGAACGACGCGAGTGGCGTGATTCGCTACCAGGTCCGTGTCCGAGCTGGGCGCGGCTACAGGTTCGATTTCATCCGGTAGCATCGGACGTTCGTAGCGAACCGATCAAGAGCGGCCAGGTGAGAGCCTGGCCGCTCTTTCTGCGTGAATGACCTGTGCCGACCACCCCTTGGGCACGATGGGTTCGTGACGCGCATCACCGCTTCCGATAGATCTCCCGCTGACACCGCGCGGGAGGCTGCCGTCGAGCCTCCCCTCGTGCGATAATCGTAGAGCCGCCATAGTGCGGGGTTCGATGCAGAGGAGATCCAATGTCTAGCAAACCGACTGTCGCACGACTCGTGGGCGCCGTTGTTCTTGTCGCGCTGAGCGGATGTGGGGCCGATGAGGCGTCGGCGCCGCCGACTGGGTCCGGGCCGAGTGATGGAGCCGGGGCGTCGAGCGTCTCGGCGCAGGACGACGTGGCCCGGCTTGGTGCCGACGACTCGCTGACGGCCGGGATCCCGGGCGAGGGCGACCTATCCACTGATGAGATCCGCGCGTGGCTGGACGACGCCGCGAACCATGTCGAGTTGAAGGTCGAGCTTCCGATGGGGTTGCGGCTTGCCGCGGGCCAGGAGAAGGGCCTCGGCGCCAACCCTCTGACGCGCGCGAAGATCGAACTCGGGCGGCAGCTCTACTTCGACACGCGGCTGTCCGCTGACAACACCATCAGTTGCGCGACGTGCCATCACCCCGACACCGGGTGGACCGCCCACACGCCGACCGGCGTCGGCATTCGCGATCAGGTCGGTGGACGGAACTCGCCCGTCGCCTACAATCGCATTCTCTCGGACCTGCAGTTCTGGGACGGCCGCGCAGAGTCACTCGAAGCCCAGGCTGTCGGCCCGATCGAGAACCCGATCGAGATGGGCAACACGCACGACGCCTGTGTCGAGACGCTGCGCGGGATCGAGGGCTATCGCCTGCAGTTCGAGTCGGTCTTCGAGGGCGTCAGCATCGATGCCGTCGGACAGGCCCTCGCGGCATTCGAGCGCGTGATCGTGACGGGCCCATCGCCCTTCGATTACCACGATGACGCGACACGCTATGACGATGTGACCGACGACGAACTCGCCGACGATCCCGAGTACGCCGCGCAGGTCGCCGCTGCGCGCGCGGCCCGCGAAGCGGCCCCGATGAGCGTGTCCGCCATCCGCGGTCGCGGACTCTTCTTCGGCAAGGCCAACTGCACGTCGTGCCACGCCGGCGCGAACCTCGCCGACGAGACGTATCGCAACCTCGGCGTCGGCATGGACGCCGCCGAACCGGACCTCGGTCGCTACGTCATCACCAAGGTCGAGAAGGACAAGGGCGCGTTCAAGACCCCGACTGTCCGCAACTGCGAGCAGACGGCGCCCTACATGCACGACGGCAGCGTCGCGACGCTCGAAGAGGTCGTCGCACTCTACAATCAGGGCGGCCACGCCAACCCGTGGCTCGACGAGAAGGTCGTCAAACTCGACCTCTCCGATCAGGAGCAGGCCGACCTCGTCGCCTTCATGAAAGCGTGCACCGGTCCCTTCCCGAAGGTCGAGACCGGCCGACTGCCGCAGTAAGAGGGCGCCCCCACTGTTCTTGGGAGCACCCCCCTAGCCGGAGTGTGGGCGCGATCCCTACGCCAGCCCGCTCCGAATCGCGTCGTTCATCCGGCGGACCGCCGCGCGTACGCGCTCGACCGTGACGGTGCCCGAATCCCCGGTTGCGGCGACATACTCCAGCGTCGCCTCGTGCGCGCCAGGAGCCAACTCCGAGTCGAAGACCGTCTCGAGGGTGCGTAGTCCGTCGCGCATCCACTGCGGAGGAGCGACGCGCTGGAGTACCTGACCGCTCCCGGCCTGCAGTGCGTGGACGTCGGCGCTTGACAGGATTACAGGTGTAGTTACGATTACATCCGTAGTCAAAGGAGGGCGGGATGGCGAACGTACCCCGGATCAGCGATGCGGAATGGGAAGTGATGAACGTGGTGTGGGATGACCATCCGGTCGGTGCTGCGGACGTGGTCGCGCGTCTCCTGTCCCAGCGAGATTGGTCGGACAATACTGTCAAGACGCTGCTCGGACGGCTGGTGCGCAAGGGGGCGCTCGAATTCGACGTGGAGGGTCGGCGCTATCTCTACCGGCCCAAGGTGTCGCGCGAGCGCTGTGTACGGGAGGAGAGCCGGTCGTTCGTCGAGCGCGTGTTCGGTGGGAAGGCGAGTCCGCTGCTGGCGCACATGGTGCGGGACGCGCAGTTGACGGCCGCCGAGATCGCCGAGTTGCGGCGCGTCCTCGATGGGAAGGAGGCGGTCTGATGCTCGAGTTGCTGCACTCCGCGTCCGTCGTCCTGGCAGATTGGTTCCTGGAGACGTCGGTTCAAGTTGCGGTTCTCGTTGCGGTGGTCTGGACGGTCTGCGCCGTTGCGGGCGAGCGCCTGACGGCGCGCTGGCGCTACGCCCTCTGGGCCCTGGTCTTCGTGCGGTTGCTCCTGCCCGTCGTTCCGTCATCGCCGGTCAGCTTGCACAACGTCGGGGGCGCCGTGGCGAGTGTTGATTCGGTGACGGATCGATCGGAAGGCGCCGCATCAAGTGCGTCGCCGAACACGGCGCGTGACCGGACCGGTCCCGCAGATCCCGATGACCGGTCGACGTCGCCGACGGCGGAGATCGCCCCCGCCGAACCAGCCGACGACGAGCACGGCGCGGCGAGTTCTGCTCCTACGGGACACGGCTCAATCTTCGCGGCGATCGATCGCGATGGCCCTGACATCGAAGCAACCGAGAGTCGATCAACGACCGCGTCCGCGATGTCGACGGCGTGGCCGTGGCGGTCATCGGCCCTCCTGCTCTGGCTGACGGGTGCGGCGCTTGCGCTCGGATGGACGCTCTTTCGCGAGCTCCGTTTCGTCCGGCGTCTCCGCGCGGCACGGATCGTCGATGAACCGCGCGTCGAGGCGACGCTGGCCGCGCTACTCACGCAAGCCGGCGTGACGCGCCGCGTGCGCGTGGTACGAACCGACCTCGTCGATGGGCCTGCGCTGACGGGTGTGTTGCGCCCGCGGATTCTGATTCCAGGCCGGGTCCTCGATGGTCTCTCGGATGTCGAGTTGCGCCACGTTCTGGCACATGAGGTCGAGCACCTGCGTGCCGGGGACGTACTGCAGAACTGGGTCATGGCCGCGCTGACGGCGCTGCATTGGTTCAACCCGCTCGTGCGCCTTGCCGTCGCGCGCCTGCGGGTCGAACGCGAGGCGCTGCGCGACCTCGCGGCGTTGAGGGGGGAGCCGCAGGAAGCGCGTCAGGCCTACGGGCGGACGCTGCTGCGATTGTTGGAGTCGGGTGCGCGCCCATCGGCGCGGCCCATGGCGGTGAGCTTGCTGGAGCGTCGTCGCGACCTCAGAAGGAGAATAGAGATGATCGCTCGGGACGGAAGCGGCGGACGCCGCGCGTGGTTGGTGGGCGGGGTCGTCACGCTGGCGGTGATGGCGGTCGGGATGACGGGGGCGACGTCGGGGCCGGCCGCGGCGCAGGATGACGATGCCGGAGCGGACGTCGATCGTTCCCGCGGGTCCGGCGACGGTCGCGGGTCACTGCCTCCGCCCGCGGATGGGACGCGCATCGTCAATATGAACCGCATGGACAAGGCCGTACTGGGAGCGTTCGTTGCAACGGAAACCGGTCGTATTCACGTCGAACGCCGTACGCCACCGCCTGTGTGGGACGCGCCGCTACGTGCGAAGCTCGATCTCCGCGTGGATCTGACGGGCGGCCGCATGACGGCAACCGCGTTCCTTGCCGAATGGAGCGAGGCCGCCGGAATCGAGGTGGTCGTGCACGAACAGTCGCGCAAGGGCGTCACCGACGCGCACGTTGTCGTCCCCGGCGGCGTTGCGAGTGCGCGTTCTCTCCTCGAGACGTGCTTGGAGCAGTTGGATCTCGCGTACTCGCAGGTCGAAGGGAATGTCGTCGTCGGCGTATCACACCAGATTCCGATCGACGCCGATCAGCGCTTCTATCGCATCGAACCGATTGTCGAGCAGGCGCTCGCGCAGATGCCTCGGAACGCTGACGACTTTGCCGTGGAGGACTGGGACGACGATGTGCTCAGCGGGCTGCGCTCCGAGTTCCGAGCGAGTGTTATGGACCTGATCCACGTCTTCGTGCCCGACGGGTCCTGGGAGGGCGAGGGCGCCAGCATGGTCGAGTGGCGCGGGCTCCTGCTCATCAATCAATCGGAGCGCGTGCATGCGCGGATCGAGGCGTTTCTGAACATGTTGTTGCGCCGCGAGATCGCGTCGGACGCGGCTCCGGCGTGGCGCGCCGAATCGGACAAGGCGCTCTCCCGGATCGTCTCATTCCAATTCGGTGGGGCTGCTCTCGGTGACGTGGCCGCCTATCTCAGCAAGACGACGGGGATCACCGTGATCGTCCCGCTCGATGCCGCCGAGGAAGTCCCGATCAATCTGAAACTGGCCGATGTGCCCGTTCTTGTGGCGCTTCAGACCATCGCGCGGATGAGCCGCCTCCACTTGATTGTGCGAGAAGGTGCGGTCATCTTGCGGAGCGCCCCCCCGATGGTCGTGCGCCCGTACGAAATCCGTGGTGGTCTCGTGGAGGTCGATTCGCAGGGGCAGGAGCATCCGGACCCGCTGATTAATCTCGTGCAATACTCGGCGGCGCCGCGCTCATGGGAGGAGTTCGAGAGCGCAGCCATCGTTCCCTTCGACGGCATGCTGATCGTGCGTAACACCGAGGCTGCTCACGCCAAGATCGCGGAGTTCCTTGCCGCGGCGCGGCGTGCGCTCGCGAAGTAGCCGGGCAACCGATCCCGAGAAACCCAATTCCGAGAAACTGGGCTCTCGGGCGTAACCTTCTCCGGCGCTTCCGTCACTGGTAAGTGAACGGAGGACTGCTGCGATGAGTGAAACCCATAACTGCCCGAAATGTGAAACCCCCCTGCCGGCCGATGCGCCGGAGGGGACGTGCCCGAGGTGTTTGCTCGCCGCGGGTCTCGAGAGCGCGGACGGCGGCGCCACGGGCGCCGCGCCTGACCTCACGACCGTCGCGGAGCAGTTCCCCGAATTGGAGGTCCTTTCGGAGCTCGGCCGCGGGGGGATGGGCGTTGTCTACAAGGCGCGCCAGAAGAATCTCGAGCGGCTCGTGGCGCTGAAGGTGTTGCCGCGCGAGATCGTCGAGGGCGACGAGGGTTCCGTGCGCTTCGAAGAGCGCTTCACGAGAGAGGCCCGGGCGCTCGCGCGTCTCAGCCATCCGAACATCGTGGGAGTGCACGAGTTCGGTGAGCGGGAAGGCGTCTACTACTTCCTCATGGAGTACGTGGACGGCGCGAACTTGCGCCAGGCGATGCGCACCGGAGATCTCACTCCGGTCCAGGCGCTGGCGATCGTGCCGCAAATTTGCGACGCGTTGCAGTACGCGCACGACCAGGGCGTCGTGCATCGCGACATCAAGCCGGAGAACGTGCTTCTCGACAAGCAGGGGACCGTCAAGATCGCGGACTTCGGACTCGCGAAGTTGATGACGAAGACGCCCGATGATCGGACGCTCACCCGACAGGGACTCGTGATGGGGACGCCGCACTACATGGCGCCCGAGCAGATCGAGAAGCCGGACGAGGTCGATCATCGCGCCGACATCTACAGCCTCGGCGTCGTGCTCTACGAGATGCTGACGGGCGAGCTGCCGATCGGGCGTTTCGCGCCGCCATCCGAGAAGGTGCGGATCGACGTGCGTCTGGACGAGGTCGTGCTGCGCGCGCTTGAGAAGGACGCGGACCGCCGTTACCAGGCGGTGATCGACGTCAAGACGGGGATCGGAGAGGCGAGCGCGGCGGAGGGCGCGGGCGACCGGGAGTTCAAGAAGGAGGCGTCGTTTCAGGTCGGCGGCGGGGACAAGAAGAGTCGAAGAAGCAGTCTCGCGATGTGGGCGTTCCTGCTCCCGATCGCCGGTTTCGGCCTCTCCGTTGTTCTGTCGATCGCAGCCACGCTCTTCGCCCCAGAGCGCACCCCCGACTCAGGGAGTGCGACGACAGCGCGTACGCTCGTGATGGGGATGAGTTCATTCTCCGGAGTCGCAGTCCTGGTCGGTCTGATCCTCGCCGTGGTCGCACTGGTCCGGATCCAGCGCAGCGGAGGGCGCTTGCACGGAACCGGTTTCGCGATTGCTGCGCTCGTGCTGCCGCTGTTGTGCTGTCTCCCCGGCGTCGGCGCTCTGTGGATGGCAACGCTGCGTTCAGAGGTGGATCACCCGGCCCCGATCCGGGACGAGACCGCACAGATCGAGCTGAGTCGGCGCGTGTTACCGAGCGACGTTGGCGACCTCATCCATGTCGCAGATCGGACCGTGCGCATCACGCTGTCGAGTTCGGCCTCGCGCGCCGATCTCGCGGTGGACCGACGAGGCGCGGCGTTTGGCGAGCCAAACCACGATTTCGAGCCTCTTCGCGAAGGGCAGGTCTTTGTCGTCGAGCGCATCGAGATGCGTCGCTTCAGCGGCTCAGGGGAGATCGCGCTTCACATTGGCGACGAGGTCGTGCCGTTCGGAGCGACCGCATCCTCAACCCTGACTCCGCTGTGGTCGGGCCGCTTCGATGTCGCAGCAGGGGCGGAAGCCGACGTCTGGCTGGACGGCGAGTACGGGGATGTGGCGGCGGTCGACGTCATCGGCCGTCTGTACCGCGTCCGGGAGAACGAGTGAGTCCCGACGGACCCCGTGGCGGCGCCCGCTTCGCGACCACGCAGTGGAGCATCGTTGTCGCCGCGGCGCAGGGCGACGATACCGCGGGGCGAGATGCGCTCGCCGCGCTGTGCAAACGCTACTGGTATCCACTCTACGCGTTCGCGCGGCGCCGCGGCGCGGGCGAGCACGCGGCGCAGGATCTGGTCCAGGGCTTCTTCGCCCTCGTGCTGGAGAAGGACTACATCGCCGCGGTGGATCGCGATCGCGGGCGCTTCCGTTCGTTCCTGATGGCGGCGTTCACGAACTACACGTCGAACGAGCGGGAGAAGGCCGGCGCCCAGAAGCGCGGCGGAGACCAGACGGTGCTCTCGCTCAACATGTCGAAGGGCGAGGAGTGGTATGCGCTCGAGCCCGCTGATTACCAGACACCCGAACGCATCTTCGAGCGTCGCTGGGCGCTGACCGTACTCGACAAGGTGCTGGCCGAGTTGCGCGCGGAGTTCGTTGCGTCGGGCAAGTCCCGGTTCTTCGCGGCGCTGCTCCCCTACGTCGTCGGCGGATCACCACTCCCCTCGTACCGCGAGGCGGGCGAGACGCTGCGCATGACCGAAGGCGCCGTGAAGGTCGCCGTCCACCGCATGCGACGGAGATACCGCGATCTGCTGCGGGCTGCCGTCGCCGACACGGTCAGCGACGCCGCGCAGGTGGACGACGAGTTGCAACACCTGATCAACGCTCTCTGAGCGGAGACCCAACCGAGCGCTGAGATCTACCGTGGGTTCGTGGCCCAAAGAGTGGCGTCGGTGACGAAGCCGCGATCGGCGAGCGTGATCAACGACACGATCAGGTGCGCGCAATCCTCCGCGCGTAGCTTGGACGGGTTGAACTCGGTGGGCTCGTCGCGCCCGCCGAACCCGGTTTGCACTTCACTCGGATTGACCTGCATCACGCGAATGTCGTGCTGTCGCAACTCCGCGCGCCAGCATTCGGTCAGTGCCGAGAGGGCGAACTTGCTCGCGGCGTATGTACTGCCGCCAGGAAAGCCCTTGTTCGACGCCGTCGAGCCGACGTTCACGATCGTCCCGCCGTCGCCCGCGATGAAGAGCTTCGCGCACTCGCGCGCCATGAGCGTTGCACCGACGACGTTGGTCGCCAGCACGCGCGTCATGTCGGCGGCGTCCGTGTCCACGAGCTTCGCGAACGTCCCGAACGCCGCGTTGTTGATGAGCACGTTCAGACCGCCGAGCGCATCATTCGCCGCGGCGACAATCCGCACTGCATCGGCATCGACGGAGACATCCCCCCGGATGGCAGCGAAGCCAAACTCGTCGCGCACTCGCTGGAGCGGTTCAGCGCGCCGTCCACAGACCGCGATTTGCGCACCACCCGCCGCCATCGCGCGCGCCGTCGCCAGCCCGATCCCGGTCGCGCCACCCGTCACCAACACCGTCGCCTGAGACAATTCCATGAACCCCTCCGTCGCATAACCAGCCCGAGACCGGGTCTGTTTTCGCGCCTTTTCCGACGACGACAGTAGCCGAGATACGCCTCAGCCCCCCATTGTCGAGGCTAAAAGGCGCGAAGACAGACCCGGTCTGTCTGTCGGTTTGTCAGTCGGTCATGAGATGTCGAGCGGAGCTATGGAGTCGGCGAACTTCGCTCTCTCCACTCCCGCCGCGTTCAGCATCGTGAGGTAGAGGTCTGCGAGCGGCGTCTCCTTGCGATGGACGATGTGGCGCCCGGGACGCACCGCCCCTCCGCCGCGGCCCGCGAGCAGGATCGGGAGATGATCGTGGTTGTGGCGATTGCCGTCGGCGATCCCGCTGCCGTACATCACGAGCGTGTTGTCGAGGAGCGTTCCATCGCCGTCGTCGACGCGTCGCAACCGGTCCACCAGATGTGCGAACTGCTCGACGTGGTAGCGATCGATCTTGCGGATCTTCGCGTTCTTCTCCGCCTTGCCGCCGTGATGGGAGAGGCCGTGCCATCCCTCGGGGACGCCGAGCCACCCAAAGCTGCGTCCGCTCCCGGCGTTGCCGACCATCAGCGTGACGACGCGCGTCTGATCCGATTGCAATGCGAGGACGAGCAGGTCGGACATCAATCGCAGGTGCTCGCTGGGGTCCCGTGGGATGCCGCTCGGTCGATCGATCGGGAGCTGCAACTCACCGTCGTCGCGGGCTTTCTCGGCAACCTGTATTCGACGCTCGATCTCGCGTATCCCGGATAGGTACTCGTCGAGTTTGGCGCGATCGCCTGCGCCGAGCTTGCCACCGAGCCGAGTCGCCTCTTCACGGACGTGATCGAGCACACTCGCGCGCGTTCGCAGGCGTCGCGTGGCGTCCGCCGGGGACTCGCCCTCGCGACGGTCGAGGAAGAGCCGCTCGAAGACCAGTCGCGGATCGATCTCCTTCGCATTTGGAGTTGTCGGCGACCGCCACGAGATATTGGACGAGTACGCACACGAGTACCCCGAGTCGCATTCGCCCGATTGCGCGCCGCGTTCGAGGCCGAGTTCCAGCGACGCGAAGCGCGTCGCGCGTCCGACGCTTGCCGCGGCCACCTGGTCCACCGAGATGCCGGAGCGAATGCCCGCTCCGCCGGTTTTCACAGGGTGCGCCGCGGTCAGGAACGATGACGCGGAGCGGGCGTGGTCTCCGGGCCCGTCGCCGTGAGGGCGCCCGCCGTTGAGCGTCAATCCCGAGAGTACCGTGACGTGCTCGCGCACATCCGCCAACGGCTCGAGCGTCGCCGGGAGTTCGAACGCAGTCCCTTCCGCGACCGGTCGCCACGTCGGGACGTGTACACCGTTCGGGACGAAGATCCACACCAACCTGACCGGCGCTGCCGGACTCCCGCCCTGGCGCGCCCACGCCAGTGCAGGGCACATCGCATCGAGCATCGGAAGTGCTACGGCCGCGCCCACCCCGCGCAGAAACGTGCGCCGCGAGAGCGCCCGCCCGATCGGATCTCGCCACGTCATTCTTGCGATCCTTCCGCCGGGTCTTCGGCACTCTCCACCGCGTGCGTCTCGGCGTCTACCGAGGTGGATACCACCTCAGTCCGCTCTCCACGATGTCGACGAAACGGCACCGACGTGGCCACACCGAGGACAAGATCGCTCAGGCGATGCCCGCGCGGGCGCGCGTGTTCGACGATCGTCGAGACCACGTCGGCATCGGATGGCAACGGGCCACGGCCGAGCGCGTAGGTGAGCAGTTGGTGTGTGAGATTATCGATGAACGCATCGTCCGCGAGAAGCGCCTCGCGGAGATCCTCCGGACCGGATAGAGCGCGCCCGTCCGGGAGAGACCCGGAGGGATCGATGATCTCGCCGGTCTCACCATCGCGATCGCGCCAGCGTCCGACCGCGTCGAAGTTCTCCAACGCGAAACCGAGCGGGTCCATCCGCACGTGACAGACCGCGCATGTCGGGTCCTTACGATGCCGGGCGAGTTGCTCGCGCATGGTGAGGTTCGCGCCGTCCTTTCCGTTCTCCTGCAGCTCTCCGACTCCGGGAGGTGGGGGCGGAGTTGGCGCACCGACAATCTGAGTCAAGAGCCACTTTCCCCGCTTCACAGGCGACGTCCGCGTCGGGTATGACGACACCGTCAAGACACTCGCGTGGCCGAGCACGCCGCCGCGTCGACCATCGGGGTACGTAGTCCGTACGAAGTCGTCACCTGTCACTCCGGAGATCCCGTAGTGCGCCGCGAGGCGCCCGTCCACGAACGTCCAGCTCGCGCTCACGATCTCGAGTGCACTCCGCTCTTCCCGCACCACGGCCGCGAGGAATAGCTCCGTCTCGCGCTGCATCGACTGTGCGAGGTCGGCGCTCCAGGTGGGGAAACGCTCCGGGTCCGGCTGCACTGTCGCGAGCCGTCGCGTCTCCAACCACTGCGATCCGAAGTCGCGGATGAGGGCGCACGAACGCGGGTCGCCCAACATGCGCTCAGCCTCGGCACGCAGCTCTGCGTGCAGCCGACCGGAGCGCGCGAGCATGAAGAGCCGCTCGTCCGGCATGCTGCTCCAGAGGAAGTATGAGAGCCGCGATGCGAGCGCGAACTCGTCGAGGTCGCGGACCCACGCGGGGTCCTCCGGATGTGGGTGGGCCTCGACGCGAAAGAGAAAGTGCGGCGACATCAACACCGCCTGCAGGCTCACCAGCATTCCGCGCTCGAAGGAACTCCCTTCGGCGCCTTCCTCGGCCTTCCAGAGTTCCGCCAATCGATCGACTTCCGCGTCCGTGGCCGGGCGCCGAAATGCGCGATCGCAGAGCGCGCGGAGGATCGCGATGCGGCGCGCGTTCGCATCCTCGATGCCCTCGCCAGCCGCGAGCAATCGCCTGCGGGTCTCCGGTGGAGGACCAGTGCGTGCATCGATCGGACCGATCAGCGTGACGGACTCGATGATCAGATTCCGGTCGCGTTGCTTCGGGTCGGGACTCTTCGGCGCGTAGTAGTCGTTGACGAATGCCGCTCCGATCCGGACCGCGCCGGCGGTGAGTGCAACACGCGCTTCGACTGTGTCCAACTCGCCTTGCGTGGCGTTGATCTCGTGGACGCCGACCACTCGCCCTTCCGCGCGGAGTTGGAGTCGCGCCAGATCGGGTCCGGCTTGCTGGGCCCACGCCACCACGCGCAGGATGTACTGGCCGGCGCGCGGCACCCGGACCGTCGTCCACACTTCCCCGTTCGTCGCACAGGCGCGACCGCTTCCGATCACTCCGCCGCGCGCCGTCGTCTGCATTTGCGCGCCGGAGAAGAAGTGCGTGGGCGGGTTGTCGGGGTCCTCGTAGCGCAGCGCGATCTCGGCGATCTCCTCCGCTGCAGTGAGATATCGTTCGATCAGGAGCGGCGGCATCGTCAGCACGTCGCCGATGTTGTCGAACCCGTATCCGACGTCATCGGCTGGGAAGTCGGCGACGCCCGCGTAGTCCACTCCCAGAAGATCGCGGACTGTGTTGCGATACTCTGTCCGATTGAGGCGACGCATCGTCACGCGCCCGGGATCGGGAGGAGCCAGGCGATCGGCGCACGCGAGCGTTGCCGAGAGCCATTCGAGGAAACGTGCCTTCTCCGCGGCGTTTGGGCGCGCTTCCGTTTCCGGCGGCATCGTCCCATCCCGCACGAACTCGGCGACTTCGTCGAACGTGCGGAAGTCGCGCACGATGGCGGCTTCGCCACCCGGATCGGCGTATGTCGAGAGGCTGAGTCCGGACTCGGGGTCCTGCGTCCCGTGGCAACCTGTGCAATGACGTTTCAGGAAGGGCGCCCCGTCGTCGGCGAACGTCGCGAGCGGCACGTCCGGCGTCGCGGCCTCGCGCTCGGGTTCCTGTGCGTTACATGCGGACAGGGCGACGATCAGGAGGAGGGGCAGGTGGCGCACGCGCGCCAGAGTAACGCCCCGATCCGCTCGGAGGTCTCTTCGCTTCCGTTCCGATGGCGCGACTTGCCCGCGCGCGGGCATCTGGCCGTACACTCTTCGGGCGGACCTGAAGGAGTGTGCCATGCACCCGAAATCGATCATTCTCGTGACGGCTCTGACCCTCGCGTTACCCCTCGGTCTGCTCTTCGCCGCCGAGGATCCAAGGGAGAATGTCGGCGTGGAGAAGAGCACCGTGACAGCCGACGATCTCGCGTGGATGGCCGGAACCTGGCGCAGCGCGGAAGGCCCGATGCATTTCGAGGAGCATTGGACGGCTCCCTGGGGCGGCGGACTCGTCGCCGTCAGCCGCGGGCTCTCGGATGGGAAGGTATCGCTCGTCGAACTCTCGGCCATCGAGCTGACCGACGACGGTCTTGTCCTGCGCCTGCGCCACTTTCATCCCGGGCTGAAGCCGTGGGACGCCGAGAAGGACGGCCCGCTCGAATGGAAGCTCGTGGCGTCGGCCGAGACGCGCGTCGTATTCGAGGACAAGGCACAAGACTTCCCGCGCCGCGTGATCTACGAGCGCAAGGGCGACGTCCTGCACGCCATTCTGGAGGGCGAGCGCGGGGGCCAACCCGTGCGGATGGACTTCGAACTCCCGCGCGTCGACTGACTCGCGCGGATCAATTTGTCTGCGAGACGGTGCGCGCTCTCAGAGCCACCAGAGCTTCTCGATCGGCCACGTGATGATGTTCCAGAGGACCTGCAACGGACCGCGGGTCTGACGCTCCCGAAGACTGATACTGATGTCGGAGAGCGCCAGGTGCTCGTCGAGGAACTTGCGCCTGCCGGCGAGGAGCTCTATCCGTTCCTGTACTTCGTGGAGCGCCTTCTCGACCTTCAGCATCTCCTCGACGGTGGACGCCTTGCGAAGCAGCGCCTCGTACGACTCTCGCGCGGCGTGCGCATTCTTGAGGCGGACCTCCAGATCGACATACTCGGAGGTGACGTCTTTCCCCGAGAGACTGCGGCGGGTGACTTCGCCGAGGGTTGCGACAGTCTCGAGCGCGGCGTCGAGGCCCGTTGAAGGGATCTTGATCTGGTAGCGCGTCTCCGACGCGGAGAGCACGAAGCCGCCGGAATCTCGCGCGATGCGCTCGATCGTCCGGCCCGCGTCGGCCAGGTCCTCGACGATCAGTCCGACATCGGCCGAGCGGATGATCTTGCGCTCGGCCTGCGCCGCCGTCGGCATGGGGGCGCCCGAGTCGTCGTCCGCGTACGATGCCCGGGAACGTAGGTCGGCCTTCGTGACCGCCGCAAATCCGTCGTGCTCCGTGCCGTTGTACCTGGCGTCGAAGTCAGCCGACTTGCATGCGGGCAGCAGCGTCGCGAGGGCGACGACAAGAAACAGGGCGAAGCACTTCATCACGTGAGACTCCTTGGTTGCATCGTGTTGGACGCCGCTGAGCGACCGGCGTTCAAAGAGAACGAGACTTTGTCGTTCACGCCGCGTCGTGAGGCGCGGGTCCCGCGACCGCATCCGCGTGATGTGACTCATTCAACCGCACCAATTGCGGCCCGGCCGCGCTGAATCGGATCTCGGACAGAGACGCGTTTTGGCCCGCCGTCAGGCGTCCGATGTTGCGCGTCGGGATCTCCAACAGATACGCAACGAGTGCCTTGATGAGACCGCCGTGTACGACGAGCAAGAGCGTGCCGTTTGGCGCCGTCGCCGCCGCTTCATCGAGCGCCGCAACGACCCGGTTCTGAAACTCAGCGATGCGTTCGCCCGTGCCGCCACGTGGCAGGTCCTCGCCCCGCGCCAGGGCCGCGACGGTCTCCGGTTCGGTTCGCTCGACGTCCGCGAACGAAAGCCCCTCCCACGCGCCGACATCGATCTCGCGTAGTCCCGCTGTCACGCAGGGATCGAGGCCGATCCGTGCACCGACGATCTCCGCCGTCTCGGTCGCGCGTGAGAGATCGCTGGTCCACAGCGCGTCGATCTGTTCGGCCGCGAGTCGTTCCGCGAGGGTCCGGGCCTGCGCCCGTCCGAGGTCGTTGAGCGGGATGTCGCGATGCCCTTGCCAGACGTGTCGCGCGTTCCAATCCGTCGTGCCATGGCGCGCGAGCAGGAGACGCCGCGGCCGCGGTGTGCCGTCGTCGCTCGATATCGGTCCCCAGAACTTGGCCAAGATCATCCTCCTCGTTGCATGCTTCATGATCGTCGTCCAACGGACGACGCGGCAGAAAGCTCGCCCGACATCTGAAGATCGTCCGAGAATCCACGCTAACGGTCGGCGGCTCCCAGCGTCTTGGCTCCCGAGCGAATCACGGGAGGTGCACGATGAAGCGGATCATCCGAGTCCTGGCGGCAGTCGCCGTAGCAGCCTTGATTGTCGTCGGTGCCCTGGTTGGCGAGGAACAAGACGCGTATGCCAGCGATCGCACGGGGGCGTATGCGCTGCTCGACAGCGTCACGCTGGAACCGGCCGACGGCACTGCGTCGCACGTGCGCCTCACCGGGCTCTTCTGCGTTGCGACGGGCAAGCGCGGCGGAACCTATCGCACCCCGGCGCGCGGATCGATCGTCTATGCGCTTCCGACCGACGACGCCGACAAGCAGGCCGCGGCGCAGAAATCGATTGCGGCACTGCGCGCCGCCGCCGGGACCGGTAAGATCGTCGCGTTCGGAAGCCGTTGGAGCCAGGCGGGTGTAACGGTCACGACGGATCGCGCGCGGCAGGCCAATCCGCCCGTCTTCGACACTGGGGTCGGTGTGCGGGTCATCGAGTCGGCGAGTTACGGCGCGATTGCGTTACTGCGCTCGAACGTCAAGCTCGTCTCGCCGATCGGCGATGTGAGGATGCGCGTCCACGAGAAGTATGGCGTCATGGAACTCACGAAGATCGTCGTCGAGAACCCCATCTCCCGACTAGACGGCCTGCGGCTGCTCTTCGAAGTCGAATTCGAGAACGGTGACGTGATCGGAAGCGGTCCGATCGTCGTCGGCGATCGTGGACGGACGACGTACTCGGCGTGGTATCCGTTGCAGGAGAACGAGACCGTCAAGTACCGCGTGCGTGCCGTCCACGACGATCTTCCGCAGGTGAGCGTCGCGGTTGGGTCGTTCACGGTGCGGAAAGCCGAGTAGTGCGCGCGTTCGCTCTCCCCGGTGCCCGGGTTCTCGTGAACGCACGGGACGCGTGGCTGCTCGGAGCTGTCGCAATCCACGTCGGGTTGTTGATCGTTGCGCCGACGCCGGGCGTCATCGGCGTCCTGTTCTGGTGGACCGCGAATACCGTCGCGCACAACTTCATACACACGCCCTTCTTTCGCGATCGACGCGCGAACGCTGCGTTCTCCTCGGGGCTCACACTCTTGCTGGGCGTTCCGCAAGCGCTGTGGCGCGCCCGGCACCTCGCGCACCACGCCGGGTGTGACGCAGAGCTTCGGCGTGCGCCCGGACTGCGTCGCGAGACGCTGCTCGTCTGCGCATGGTGGGGTGCGTTGGTCGTGATCGTGCCGGACGTTGTCCTCTTCGCGTACGCGCCGGGCTTGCTCATCGGCCTCGCACTCTCGTGGCACCAGGGCCACTACGAGCATGCGCGTGGCGTGACGAGTCACGAGGGGCGTCTCTACAATGCGCTCTTCTTCAACGACGGGTACCACGCTGAGCACCACGCGCGTCCCGGACGTCATTGGAGCGAACTGCCTTTCGCGCCTTCGCCCGGGGAGCGGCGATCGCGCTACCCGGCCGTCGTCCGATTTCTCGAGACGCACCCCCTTGACGCGCTCGAGCGAGTCGCGCTTCGGAGTACGATCGTGCGCGAACGATTGCTCGCCGTGCACGAGCGCGCACTGCGGGAACTGCTGCCCGCGCTACCACCCATTCGCAGGATCGTCATCGTCGGCGGCGGATTGTTTCCGCGCAGCGCGATCATCTTGCGCCGTCTCCTCCCGGACGCCCAACTTGTGATCGTGGACGCCGAGTCAGAGAGCCTTGCCGCGGCCGTGCCCCTTCTCCCGCACGGCGTCAGGACGATCCATGCACGCTTCGATCCCGCAGAGCACGTCGCCGATTTGGTCGTTCTCCCGCTCGCGTTCGTCGGTGACCGTGACGCACTCGCCGCCGATCCGACTATCGCTGCACTTGTCATCCATGATTGGATCTGGGTCCGTCGTGAGCTCTCCGCCCCCGTTGCGTGGTGGCTGCTCAAGCGGATGAACGCAATCGTGCGGGACGCCGCCGAGTGATCCAGGCTGGCAGCCTCTTCGTCGTGCTCCTCGTCGCGCGTGCGCTGACGATCATCGGGCACGAGGCCGGGTTCGCTGCCGGTGTGCAACCGATCCTCCACGGCGTGATCGAAGACGCGGCAATCGCTGCGTCTCTCGCGCTCCTCGACTCCACTCTCCGACGCCCACGCCTCACGTGGATCGTCTACGCCCTGCTCGCCGCGATCGCGGCGATCGAGGTTCCCGTCGTGCGCGCGCTGGGGACCCCGCTCACACCGGTCATGCTGCGGGGAGCGCACGTTGCGCTCGCCGACTCCATACTCAGTCACGTGACATTCGGAGCCGTTCTTCGCATCGCGACGGTCGTGGGTGTCGCCGTGTTGGTGCCCTTGGCGTGGATCCGGCTGTGCGTTCCGACGGCGAGTCGCGATCCGCGCAGAGGGCTCGCGGCATCCGTCGCGCTGCTGCTCGCGATCTCCGCGATCGGTGTTGTCATCCCCGGAGCGGCCCCTCCGTTCCACAAGAACTCCCTCGTCGCGTTGGTGGGACCGCTCACGAACGCGCCCCCGGTACGCGCGACGATTGTGCGCATCTCCGCTCGCGAAGCGGAGGGTGCCGCGCAAGATCTCGGTGCGCTGCGCGGCATCGCGCGCGGACGTAACGTCCTCTTTGTCGTACTGGAATCGACGGGCGTTGCGCCGCTGGGTCTCTACGGGGCGGCTGGCGAAGATCCGATGCCGCGCCTCACGTCGCTTGCCCGCGACGGTCTCGTCTTCGATGCCGCGTACTCGACGTTCCCCGAGAGCATCCGCTCGCAAGTTGCGTTCTGGGAGTCCCGCCACCCGCGCATTGGACAGATGCCGCACGACCTGGCGGACCCGCCAGTTTCGCCGCTCCCTGAGATCCTGACGCGACATGGTTACCGGACCGCGCTGGTTCACGCGGGTCACTTCGACTATCTCGGCATGCATGACTTGGTCGAGGGGCGTGGGTTCCACCTCCTCGCCGACGCCGACGACATCGTGCGCTCCGGAAGTGACGACGCCCGCGCCACGAGCTTCGGGGTCACAGAGGAGGCCGCTGTCGATCACATTCTGGCGTGGATCGACTCTGGCGAAGGGGCAACGCCGTGGTTCGCCGTGTACCTACCGATCGCAGGACATCACCCTTACGACACGCCGCGCGCCGGGCCCTTCCCTGCAACATCCGCACAGTCGCAGCACCGCAATGCGCTCCGCTACGCCGATGACGCCCTCGGCGCTCTGCTCGACGGACTGGCCGCGCGCGGCGTCCTCGACGACACACTCGTTGTTGTGACCGGCGACCACGGCGAGGCGTTCGGCGAGCATCCCGGCAACTACGGACACACGTTCCAACTCTTCGACGAGAACGTCCACGTGCCCCTCGTCATCGCGCTCCCCGGATGCAACACCGCACGCCGACTCTCGCGCGTCGCGAGTCATGTCGATCTCGCGCCGACCGTATTGGACCTGCTCGACATCGCCGCGCCGAACGGCTGGGAAGGTGCGTCGCTCCTGGATCCGACACCGCGCATCGCGCTCTTCGCCACCGACTGGTCGGAACGCCTGATCGGTCTGCGCGACGGCCGCTACAAGTTCATCCTTTCGCTCGACTCGGACACCGCGCAACTCTTCGATCTCGATGCCGACCCGGGCGAGACGACCGACCTCGCGACGCGCCTACCAGAGATCACGGCGCGGTACCGGCGTCGTCTCACAGGGAGAGATTTGGCCGCAGACACTTCAGAGATCCGCCACTCGGCACGGCGATGAGCTCTCGAGGGACGTCAGCTGCGCCCGGGCTGCATCGTCCGCGATCAGGGGCGGCAGAACCGGCTTCAAGAGGAGAGTTCATCGTCCCGCCACAGGCCAGGCACGGAGGGCGTTCTCTTGAGCTCCGCGGGATTGTCGACGTAGCCGCTCGATGCCCGGTGTGCAGCGGACCGAGGGTGTGACTGCAACCGAGCCAGGACGCCCGCGATCACCGGGCACCATCCCCAGAGACTCTCGAACCCAACCTGAGCCAGCTGGCAATCCCATGAGGCGTCTTCGCGACTCCGACGAACTCGCAAAGACGCCTCGCCGTCCCCGGTCGGATGCGGAGCAACGATGTCTCTTGTCGGGGCCAGTCAGCCCGCAGACGCCCGGGTACGATCCTCGCGACGACGTCCCGGATCTCCATCCGAACCCCGATCGCGGACGATCCGTCGTGGCCGGTTGAGCGAAACGCGGCGACACTTCTCGCGTGCGACATCTCCGCGCCATCCTGGCCCTTCCGTTTCTCGTCACCGTCGTGGTCCCCGCCGCCCTCGTCTGGTGGCGGTGGTCCGGCGCGTCGGAACGCAGCGCCGCGCTCGTCGTCGGAGTCGCGTGCGTCGCCCTCGGACTTGGCATCGCCGCCTGGACGATCACTCTCTTCGCGACGCGTGGACACGGAACCCTCGCGCCTTGGGACCCGCCGCAGCAACTCGTGCTGGTCGGCCCCTACCGTCACCTCCGCAACCCGATGATCGTCGCCATCATCGCTGTGCTCGCCGGAGAGGCGCTCGTCTTCTGGTCCCTGCCGCTCGCGATCTGGTGCGGTGCCTTCGCCCTGTCGAATGCGCTCTACATCCCGTTCCGCGAAGAACCGGCGCTCCTTGAGCGATTCGGCGCCGAGTACGCGTGCTACGCGCGCAACGTCCCGGCGTTCATTCCACGGCGGTCCGCGTGGGACGGGCACGACGACGGCACGCCGCGGCGCAACGTCGACGATCTCCCGCTCGCGCATCTCCCCGCGAACCAATCCCGCGGCGTGCTCCTCGTCTGCACCGTTTCGACTCTCGCGCTCTTCGCGTTCCTCGGAACGCTCCTATGGACGACGCTCGGCAACGGACCGGGTCCACTCTGGCTGCTCGTTTTCGGTGCGATGACGTGGGCGCTGCTCGACCTGCGCGATGCGCGTTTCGACGTATTGCGCCCCGCTCCCCCGGACCTCCTCTTCGGCCGTCTGCACGACGACGGTCGCACGTTCGAATTGCGCGATGCACCGGACGGTCAGCCCGCAGGCGGCTGGCGCTTTGTGCGACGCGAGAAAGGCACGTTCGTCCTGCTGCGACCGCGCATCGCCTCGCGCGCGCTGGTCAAACGCCATCGTCCGGACTCTGTCCCATTCCGCATGGCGACTCTCTACGAACCGCGCGGCAAGCCGGACACCGACGGCTGGGTGCGCTACCCGGTCTCCGCGATCTTCAACGAGCCGCCCGGCGCGTGGGAGCAGGTGAGACGGAAGAGGCGCAAATGAGTCGGTCCAGATGAGTCGAGCCAGAGGAGAGGTCCGGCGGGTCACCCGATACCGCGACGCGCGCACGCCCGCGGGATCGATGAACCTGATTCACGACACCTGGGGACTGCCCGCGATCTCGCGCGGTGTGCTTCGGTGGCGAACGACAATCCCGCGCGGAGTCGCGGTCGTCACCACCATGACCGCAGTCATCGCCTCGCCAATGCTCGGGGGCATGTGGGAAGGCGTACTCCCTGTCGCGTTGGCCACGGCGTTCATCGTGTGGATGACTGCCCGGGTGCGACAGGTCCGTCGACGCACGTTGGCTGCGCAGCACAAGGACGATCCGTGGAATGCGATCCCCTACTGGCGTTCGCGCGTTGTTGCGCTGCCCGCGTGGCAGCGGTGCGCCCCGCTTCTCGGTCCCCTCGTCGTCTCGTTGGCAATGGCCGCATGGATCGCCCTCGGCGGTCAGGTCGTTCTTCCGGTCGCGCGTCTCGGCGCAGGCGTGGCGTTGGGGCTGTGGTGCGCGTATCTCGCGTATCGTCTGCAAAATGCCATCTTCCTCGGGATGACCGAGGTGCGCCTGCGCGAGGTGCCCATGCGCGCGCGAGCCCCGGTCGTGATGGACTTCGCGGTGGGCCCCCGGGGTGCCGACTTCGAGAGCATCAAGTTCGTCCTGATGCGCCTCGTGGACGTGCCTGGAGTGCGCGTGGGTCTTGGCGGCCCCTCCGGCTGGACCGGGACGTCGCATTGGGGCGAGTACGAACTCCCCTCCGACCAACCCCCGCCGGCACCAGGCGAACAGGTCGAAGTCCACTTCGACCTACCGACGAATGCGTCCGGGACCGACACGGCCCGCGACCTCCCGGTGTACTGGATGCTGGAGGTCACGGGCGACACGTCGTGCGGGCGCTACTCCGAGCGCTTTCCGATCCCGATCTACGATCTGCCCGCGGAGGGCGAAACCGCGGGGACCGAACCAGAGCCGCGCTCCGCCTGACGCGGCGTTCTCAGTCTTCGATGGGCGTGTCGGCCGAGATCTGGATCACCGTTGCCCCAGCAACATGCCGGTAGCGATCTGGAACACACGTCAGCACGATCACCTGGCAGTGCTTCCCCGCGAGTGAGAGCACGGCGCCAATCGCCTGCAGCCGCGCCGGATCGCTGTACCCGAGGGCGTCGTCGAGGATCAGCGGAACGCCGTCGTCATCCGACACGATCATCGCGGCGGCGAGTCGCGTGAGCAGATCGAGTTGCTCCTGCGCACCACCGGAGAGACCGTCGTACGGCACGGTGCGCTCGTCGAGCGTGCGGTTCACGATGCGGAGATCGTCGCCCAACTCGATGTCGAACGCACCTCCGAAGACCAACTTCCCGAGCGAGACGATCTTCTCCTTCAGCGGGCGCACGTAGGCGCGCCGCGCGTCGTCGCGGTGGGCCGCCAGCGTGCGATAGAGTCGATCAGCGGAATCCGCGCGGCGTCGCAGTCCGTCAGCGAGACGACGCCCATGCAGTAGCGCCGTCTCGACGCGGTCGAGTTGCTCGGCCAACCCCTCCTGCCCCGCTTCCTTCAGACGTGTGCGGATGCGGAGGGCCTCGTCTTGCGTCGCCCGGAGTTGCGCCCGCGTCGATGTGACTGCAGCCGTAGCGGCGTCGAGCAGCCGACGTACGTCGGCCGGGCCGGTCGCGTCGAGTTCCTTGCGCGCCTCGGCGGCTTGCTCTGCGGAGCCCTTCGCGGCTGCGAGCCGTTCCTCAACGCGTTCGGAGAGCGCCGCGTCGATCACTGTCGAGCGCGCTTCTGTCAACTCCACCGCCACGCGCGCGGCCTCGCGCTCGGCGACCTCTCGGCGGGCGCGGCAGCCCTCGGCGGCGATCTGCAGGCGCTGCACCTCATCGCGCGCGGTCTCGTGCGCACGGCGCGCGTCGTCCAAGGCGATGGCGGCGGAGTCTCTGGCTGAACTCGCGCTCGCGAGCGTCTCCTGCGCCGCGTCGAAGTCGCTCGGGACGTCCTCGGCTCCCGCGACTGCACCACGCTCGGCGACATACGCCGCCACGCGCTGCGCGAGCTTTCCGTGCTTGCGATCGATCGCAGTACGCGAGAGATCGCGGAGATCCTGCTTCACCACCTCGTCGCGCCGGGCGACGATGCGCTCCGCCTCTTGCCGCTGCGCGAGCGCCTCTTCTGCCGCGGCGACGTCGCTTGCACCGACCCGTTCGAGTGCATCGGCGAGCGCCGACTCCGCGTGCAGCAACTCGGCCCTCAACTGCGCGGCATCGCCCGCCGGACGTACGCTGACCTTCACAACGCCCGGTGCCTCGATGACGACCTCGTCGAGTGCCGCGAGCGACCGCGTCTCGCCCGCGTCCATGGAACTGTCCGTGTCCCCTGTGCGCACCGACACGTCCGTCTCCGCAACGATCTCCACGCGTGGACTGCCCGCTTCGGCCCGAACGCGGGCGGCGGCCACATCGCGCTCGGCAGCGCGTAGCGCGCTCAGCGTGGCGGCGTCGATGCGCGCGTCCGCGAGCTTTGCCTCAGCCTCCTCTGCGGCCTCATCTGCGGCGACGATCCGGGCGCGACGCTCGTCGAGAGTCTGATAGTCGAGTTCGTCGCGCCGGAACGCGAGGTCGTCGCTGCGCACCGCGAAGACGGCAGCGGTCGCGGTGTCCTGGCCGCGCGCGTCCGCGAGCGCCGCAGTTGCCGCGGCGAGCGCCGTCGCGGCACGCTCTGTCGCCGGGTCGCCCGCTGTCGCCTCCTCAACGGCCAGCTTCGCCGCCTCCGCTGCTGCCGCCGCCCGTTCGACAAGGACCTCGCGAGCGCTCCGTTCGCGTGTTGCGGCTTCGCCTTGTGCGCCCGCCGCCGCTGCGTTCGCTTCGAGGCGCTCCACTTCTGCGACACGACGCTCGACGACGCGCATCTCCTCCGTCCGAAGCGCCGCGTCCGTCTCATCCTTCGCCAGCCGTGCGCGAGCATCCGCTTCCTCGCGCACGAGATCGCGGCTGCGTGCGACGTCTGCTTCGAGCCGTCGCAACCGCTCCGTGAGCTCGTCACGGCGCGCCTCTGCGTCGGTGACCGCTGCCGCCGACTCGGTGAGCGCCTTCTTCTCCTTGCCGGTTGCCGTGAAGTAGGTCTCGCGTTCCGCGCGGACCCGCTCGAAGAGCGACGCCGCGTCGTCGTCGGTCTGCGCCGAACCGGCCGCGCGGTCGAGCGCCGCAGACAGCGACCGACTCTCGGCCAGGTCCGGCAACTTCAGCTCCGCCCCTTGCTCGATTCGCAACGCCTTCCACAGATCGACATCGACCGACTCGGCCAGGATCGCCTCGACGCGTTCGTGCGCCTCGTCCCCGGTCAGACTCTCCGCGCGCGGCGCCGTGACCGTGAGCTCCGTCTCGGCCTTCTTCATGAACCGCTTGCGATACGTGAAGCGATACGGGCCCGCTTCGACGTCGGCCTCGACCTCGGGGCCCGCGTCGCGATGCACCGGATCGGCCGCCTTCACGCTGCGATGCTTGCTGCGGTCCTTGTAGCCAAAGAGCAGATCGAGGGCCTGCGCGAGGCTCGACTTCCCCGCCTCGTTGGGGCCTGCAATCACGGTGACACCGTCGCCCAGGTGGACCGTGTTCTCGGCGACGCCCTTGAAGTTGCGAAGGTGAATGCGGCGCAACTTCATGCGCGGCTCCCCGCCAGACGGACGAGCAACGCCAGCGCGTCGCGGGCCGTCGTGTCGCCGCCTTCCGCCTCAGACCGCAACTCGTCACGCGCCGCGGCGGCAAAGCCCGAGAGATCGAGATCCGCGAAGTCCGTGTCGTCCGGGACCACCGCGAGATCGGTGTGTCGGCCCCATTCGTCCACGCCCGCGAAGACGACGCGCGCCTCCTCCAGCAACGTGTCGAGACGGGCCTTCTGCGTCAGGGTCAGCGTGCCGGTGAAGGCGACGCGCAGGATCGTCCGTTCGCGGTTGGGGAACGCATCGAGCGTTGCCTCCAGATTGTCGAGGTCGTCCACGCCGTCGAGCGCGATCGCCCGATCCGCGAAGCACCACGTCCCGACGTCATGCGGTGTCACGCTGCACTGCTCTCCGGCGATCTCCACGACGAGCGCACGCCCCGCATCGACCTCGCGGAAATCCGTCGGCTCGGGCGCACCGGCGTACCAGATGCGTCCCGTTGCGCCGACGTCCGTCGTCGAGTGTCGATCACCGAGCGCGAGATAGTGGATGCGACCATCGGCGAGGGCCGACTCCGCTTCGGCGACGAGAATGCGCGCGGGGTCGTCGGCATCGGGCGAGAGCAGATCGACGGCGCCGTGGCCGACCATCACACGCACGATCCCCGGTGCCGGTTCGAGCCCTGCGAGCACACCACCTACGAGATCTGTGAGCGGCCGCTTCGAAGTCCACGGAGCGCCGACCACCTCGACCCCCGGCGTCACCTCCACAGGTTCCGTCGAGTCGAGCACCTGCACGTTCGTCGGCTTGCCGTCCGCGAAGGCGTCGGAGCGGAAGATCGATGCAGCGTCGAGCGGATCGTGGTTGCCGGGCAGCAGGTAGACGGGAACCGTGAACGCCCCGAGCGCATCGAGCGCCCGCGCAACCGTCCGCCGCTCAAGCTGGTTGTGCTCGAACACATCACCCGAGACCACCGCGAACGCGCACTCCGTCTCGTCCGCAATCCGCGCGAGCGTCTTCACCGCATCGATGCGCGCCTGCGTGAAGCGCGCCTGCGCATCCTCGTCAAGGAAGTGCCGGGTCATCCCCAGTTGCCAGTCAGCGGAGTGCAGAAAACGCGTCAAGAGGGAGAGCCTATCGTCGCCCAGGGTCAGGGGAACAACTCACGTTCGGGCCCGATCGATTCACCGCCGTCGCGTCGCCCGTCCCGGACGCCCGCCCTCGCCCTCCGGGCACACTCAAGACACCGCCCCGCCGTCCCCGGTCGGCGGCGGAGCGACGACGTCTCTCGTCGAGGCCCGGTGGCCCGCAGACGCCGGGGTACGATCCACGCGACGAGGCTCTCTACTGGCAGCTTGGGAACAAGCGCGATGCCCGCCCGTTGTTGGTACCGGGCCAGGGGCGACCTGGGGCTACGGGACCGCGACCGCGCGGTCGACGCGGAACACACGGTCCCGTACGATGACGCCGTGCGCGAAACACCGAAGTACTGAACCCGGATGAATTCTTCGGACCACCCCACGTCCGAAGAATTCATCCGGGTTCAGTACTTCGCGAGCCGCTATTCTCATGCAGAGGAAGGGGTGATGATGCGTACCGATCCGAGAGTGGAGCGCCGCCGACGAGCGGCGCTGGGACTAAGCCTGGTCGCAATCGTTCTCGCGGTCGTGCTCTGGCGGAGCGCGGCGACGGTTGATCCCGCACCTGCTAGGCCTGAACAAGTGCAACAAGCTCCGTCGCGCGCCAACTCCACGCCACAGTCACGCGTTCGCGTCAGTGTGCCAGCGCCGAGCGAGCCGCTGGCGGCAGAGGTCGCAGACACTGCTCCGCCGCTCCCCTCGGAGCCGGAGTGCGTGGACCTCGTCGTTCGCGATGTCTGGAACGACGCGCCCGTCACGTCGATCACGTTCGAGCTGGGGGGCGCGGCGACCGAGGCGGATCTCGAGTTCGTCGGGGCGCGACGCCAGGATGAGAGCGCTCCGTGGACCCAGAGCGCCGACATGACGGGTACGCTCCGCCTTCCCAGATCTTCGACGCTCGCGCGAGCAGTCCCGGGAGACTCGGGATGGCGCCTGGTGTGCACGGAGTCGGGTTCGGACGGTCGCAAGACCGTGTGGGTCCACGCGTCGCTGACGGTTCGAGGTGAGATACGCGCGCGAGCAGTCGGCTCTCACACGCTGGACATGAGCACAGTGAACGTCCACGGCGTCGCCGTTGGCGAGGATGCGTATCCGGGAAGGGGCGCGTCGTCTGATCCGCCTCCGGGGCGCACGGAGCGATGGCTGACGCAGTACAAACTCGCCGCCTTCGATGGGCTCGCGACGCCCGACGACGAGGGGCGCTTCACAGCGAGCATACCGCGCGTGCGTGGGCTCATGGTGATCGCGATGGTGGAGCCGGAGTCCGGCAGTACGCGCTCTCCATGGCGCAGTGTCTCGGCCAAGATCACACGCGACATCTACATCTCACTTGCGGGTGACTTGCAGATGGTGTTCGAGCGCGGATTCGACGTGCACGGTGTCGTGCGGGATGACGTCGGTGAGGTCGTGAGCAACGCGCGCGTCACGCTTCACGTCGTCGTCGAGATGGACGACGAGGACGTGAAGCCGTCCACGCTACGACAGCACGGCCTTGGCTACACTGCTACCAGTAATCCAACCACCGGAAAGTGGCTCGTGAACTTCCGGGTCCAAGCCGTCACGGACGAGAACGGACGCTTCGAGCTCCTGTCCAGCGTCGGCGGCGACGCGACGATCTGGGTCGAGCCGAGCAGCGAGCACCGCGTCGGGTCGCTACCGATCGGTCAGCTCTCCGAGATCGGTCCGGAGCACGAGCCGACACTGCAGCGAGTGCGCGCGACCGAGCGCGTTCGTGTAGTCGACGCCGGTACGAACCTGTCGCTGAGGGCAACGAAGATTCTACTCGCCGACGTCTCGGACCAGTTGGTGCAACAGTCGCTGATCGTAGAACTGGAAGCCGACGGATCCATTCCTGCGAAGTATCTGCAGAGTGGACACAGGTACATCGTGATGCCGAGAGGCGCCAACGGAGCACCGCTCGGCGGTCGGCTGGAAGGCGATTGGGACGGCACGGCCGAACTTCGTGTCACGCGTGTCAAGGTCAACTGAGCGTTTGCGCCGGAGTCAGAGTCACTTCCCGACATACGGAGCCAGGGTGCGCCAGGCGAAGCCTAGCTCAGTATGTCGGATCGAGATGAACGAGGAGACGAAGTGCTCATGACGTTCACACGGCGATCTGTGCTGTCGCTCTTGCTCATCGGCTCGTTCGCGCTTGCCGCGTGCTCGCAGATCTACCGCGTCGGCCAGCGCTGCCAGGCCAACAAGCTTACGCACAGTGTCCTCGAGAGTGCCCTGCGACGCAGAGTCGGAATCGTGGAACTGGAGGTGCTGCCTGACGACCGCGCGGCGCTTCCAGGCACGAACGGCTCGGTCGCAGCCACGCTGCGATAACGCATGCGCGAGCCTGGGCGCGATGTGATCATCCAGATGACCTCTAGTCCTGCCGAGTTGGTCGTTGCGGTCGAGAGCCTGGCTCGGCCGAGAGACGCCGAGCGCAAGGAGATACGGTCGGAGGTTACGTCGATCTGTGCACGACTTTCGGAGGAGATCGCAGAGCTTGGACCCTGGAGCGAGTACGCGCCGCCGGAAGAAGGAGCTGCCGTAGCGCTGCTCGGATTCGCGATCATGGTCGCCATCTGGGTGCTGCCAGCGTTGTTCGCGGTCTTCGTTCTAACGCGTATCGCGGGCCGAGCAGCGAAGGCTACCGAAACTCGGTCCTCGGGATCGTAGACGCGGACGGCGTGGCGCGCCGTCGGTGCGCTGGTCGCTGTTCTGGCGGGCGTGTAGTGATCGAAAAGTCTGTCCTGTTTCGATGGCGTAGCAGGGGCTCGTTGGCCGGCTCCGAGAGGAGGCCGGAGACTCGTTGCAAGGATCGACGACCATGACGGACTCGCGAGCTGGGCGGCGTGTGACGCAGTGCGCGTTTCTCATCTTCGCGATGCTTGCGAACGCCGCATGCGAGTCGTTTCACTTCGTGTCCGTGACGGTTGTCGACGGGGACGCGGAGTTCGCGGACATCCGGCGTCAACGGGAGTATCCGCCCGAGTGGAGGACCGCCGCTTGTCAGCCCATCGCGGGTGCTCGCGTCGTCTTTGCGCCAGCGGGTTGGTCGACGGCAGATGCGAGGTCTTCGGCTCAACGTCGCGTCCGCTGAGTTCATCCGGGTTCAGCATTTCTCAGTCGTCGTCGTGGCCTCGGATTCAAGCGTGCCGGGTGGGGTCCATGCTGCCGTGCAGCACGCGTTGGATCAGCACTTCGTCGTCACCGAAGGTGTAGAAGACGACGTGCTTGCGAACCGGGCTCGACCAGTAACCAGATCTCACGGCTTCTTGCCGCGTGCCGCGTGCCGCCTGCTGGCTCCGCACCGCACTTTCGCATTCCAGCGGCGAGTTCGTCGAGATAGCGATCCGCCTGCGACTCGCCCCAGTTGTCGAAGCTGTAGTGCCAGATCTTGCGCAGGTCGGCCTCCGCGCGTTCGCTGATGACGAGCTCACGCATCAAGATGGCGTCAGACCAGCTTCTTCGCGTGCTTGCCTCTTGATCTTGCTCGTGTCGAGCGGACCGGCGACGCCACTCTCTTCGCCCTTGATCAGGGCGTTGCGGAGGGCCGCGACCTTCTGCTCGTGCTCTTCGAGCAGGCGAAGGCCCGAGCGGATGACATCGGTCGCGTTCGCGTAGCGGCCAGCGCCGACCTGCGACGCCACGAAGGTGTCGAAGTGCTCACCGAGGATGAAGGATGTGTTCTTGGACATGGTTGCCTCCCTTGCTTGTCCCCGACCAGGATACCATATCCTGGTATTCCGTCATCCTGGGCCTCGCCTACCGTGCGAGCCATACCGTGCCAGGCTCAATTCGTCGGTTCGAGCGCTCCACTTTCGACCAGGCTGGTCAACCATCGACTTCGTTGCGTTGCGAGATCCGGCAGCATCGAACCAAGGCCCCGTCGGCGGCGTTCCTGGGCGGAGTCAACCACTCTCGAACCCGATGGCGAGGACACGTTCGCCGGTTCCGATGGACTACTCCGACAGGCCGCTAGACGCTGCTCATCACGACGCTCCGCCACGCGCGCGAAATCGCTCCCAGCCGGCGTGGATGGCGACGCCGGCCAGCAGCAGTAGCGATGCGCGCGCGGGTAGCGTGTAGCGCGCTTCGACGTGGATGGCCGCGTACACGAGCGTGAGCTGCACCGGGAGCATCCACCACGCGGCGAGCTCTCGGCGTCGCGCCCAGAGTAGGCGCAGGCCGATCGCGCCGAGCAGCAGATAGCCGATGCTCGCGGCCGCCGCTCCCGCTCCGATCCACCACGGTCCGAGCGCGTAGGACATCGACACCCAGAGTCGCGGGATGCGGCGCAGCGGGTCGAGTACATACGAACGGAGTGGCCGCTCCGCCATGCGCTCGAAGGCGAGTCCGATGAAGCGGTCGGACTCGTCGAGCTCGCGCTCCGGGTACGCGAACCGCTGGCGTGCGTTCTCGTAGGGATCGTTCGCGGAGCTCTTCGCGTCCGTGAACGCCGTGCGGATCATGGTGTCGCGCTCGTCGGAGAAGTCGTACGTCCCGTGCCAGACGACGAGCCCGAGCTCACCCGCCAGGACCGGGCGGTGGAACTCGCTGTAGTTGCGCGCGATCCACGGCGTTATGGCGACGAGCGCCAGTGCGCCGACGGCCACGGCGCGCGCGAGCGAGAGCCGCCACGCGCGCCCGCGCATCGGCTCCGTCACGAGCAGGATCGCGGGCAGCGGCAGGAACACGGGCTTGATCCAACCGAGCGCACCCAGGAGTAGCCCGGTGAGCACGACGCGTTTCCAACCACCCTCGGGCGGCCATCGTTCAATGGACCACAGCAGCGCAAGGCTGAGGAATGTCGCGAGCGCTTCCGGCGACAGGGAGCCGACGGCGTGCACGAAGAACGGGTACGTCGCTGCGAGCAATAGGACAAAGCGTGCCGGTGCGGCGCCGACGCGGCGAGCGGCGAGTCGGAAGAGCAGCCAGCACGACGCCGTGTCGAGGAGCGCGTTGACGACGTACGCGACACGCACCGAGTGGCCGAGCGCGCCGTAGACCCCCGCGAGAAATGCCGGGTAGCCCGGAGTGCGGAAGATCGCGGGCGCGTAGGGCAACTCCGTGGAGACGGTGAACCCGCGTCCTTCGAGGAGGCCGATGGCGGTTGCGTCGTTGAAGACGTGATCGAACCAAAGGGTCGTGTCTGCTGCGAATGCGTACGCGAGGCGGACGAGTAGACCGATGACGAGGGCCGCGAGACCCAGGCGGCCGAGAGAGGGGGGCGCTAGGGAGGGCGTGTCCGGGGAGTCGCCGTCGCGGCGTGTGTCGGCGCTCACGAGTGATGGCGCCCCGGATTGGCGTGTGGGGGACTGGCGTGTGCTGGACTGGCGAGAGCAGTACTCGCGCCCGCGTTCATGCCGCGCGCGATCCGACACGCCGTGTGGCGGACGGAGCGGTTGGTTCGAGGCATCCTCCGGGGCGTCCGCATGGCGGGCTCATGCTACGCCGCAGCGAAGTCGGGACGACGGGATTCAGAACAGGCCGCAGCGGCGGTGCGCTCCGGGCTGGAACGCCCTCACCACCTTGCGTCGATCCGATGTACGGAGAGTGACATCAGTGGACAGAGAATCCGCTCACGCGGTCGGCACCTGCATGTCGTAGATCGACGCAGTAGATCGACGCCACGGACCAATTCGGCGGGGTCCCCGAGTCGCATCGGATCGCTGTCGGCGGCGAGTGTTAGTCTTCTGTTGTTATGAGCGAGCGCGCATCTTCTGACAACGACTCCACCGGCAGGAGAGCCTCTGGCGGGAAGTCTCCCGGCAGAGATGTCCGGCGATTGGCTGGGGGTGCGGGTGGCGACTCGGGTGGCGGAGCTTTGGACGGACACGCGGCGAAGACGATCGCCCTGCGTGAGATCGAGCGGAGCAAGGAACACGATCTGGTCCTGGGCGGAGCGCTCGCGCGGATCGAGCGCGAGAGGACGTACGGGGCCGATGGGGCTTCGTCGGCGGCGCATTGGGCGGTGCTTCATGGGCTCGACTACGGACGTGCCAGTGAGTTGCTGCGTCTCGGGCGGCTGACGTATGTGAAGCCGGAGATCGAGCAGGACGTGCG
>JAJRPF010000045.1 GCA_024280885.1 Planctomycetota bacterium
AAGCGGTGCTCGCGTCACTCGAAGAACTGGGAATGATCGAGAGGACCCGAGGCGGTCGGCCTCTGCGCGCTGTCAAAGAGGACATCTTTTCTTGATCACTACACGCGCCGTGCTGGAGCGCATGGCCGCGGCCGCTGCGCCGATGTACCGCTCGCACGTGCACGAGAGGGACCAGGTCTTCCGGATGTTCCTCGAGTGCACACCGGTGCGGGAACTGGCGCACGTGCACTACGGATCGCGCCCCGCGTATCGCGAGCGCGGGGCGGGCACGATGGACGGCATCCGCGCGATCCCATGGTCGTTCGGGTGGACGCAGATCCGGTTGATGCTGCCGGCGTGGCTCGGCGCAGGGTCGGCGCTCCAGCAGATCCTCGACGATCCGGGCGGCGAGAACGTGTTACGCCGCATGGCGGTCGCATGGCCGTTCTTCGACGACCTGATCGCGAAGATCGAGATGGTCTGCGCGAAGTCCGACCTCGACGTGGCGCGCATGTACGTCGAACGACTCGGAGGCGATCTCGCGTTGCTCTCGGAACTCAGCGCCGAGCTGGAGCGGACCGTGTCCGCGATCCGTCGCATCCGCGGGACCGAGCATCTCCTGGCAAGTCAGCCCGTGCTCCAGGCGAGCATCGTCCTTCGCAATACCTACGTCGATCCGCTGTCATTGCTGCAGGTCAGCCTGCTGTCGCGCAAGCGCGCCGCCGGCGACGCGGAGACGGACGCGATCGACGTCGTTCTCGGCACGACGCTGAACGGCGTCGCCCAGGGCCTGCGCAACACCGGCTGACCGCACGCCATGACGGACCGGTCGGACCGGTCGGACGTGTCATGCGTGTACGCTGGGGCGGTTCGCCGCGTGCCGCCGATGTTCGCGAGCGACCAAGAGGTACCGGCTCCCCCACCGTGGGCCCACTGCTCAGTTGGTTACTGCGCTGACTGCGTCCGATTGCCCTGCGCGTTGCTCCGGGGCTTCCGGGCTTCGCCCTCCGTCGACCTTGCTGCTCTCGATTGGAGAAGTGGCCACATGAGGGCAGAGCAAGCCTCCGATCCAAGCTTGCGAAGGGGACACCGAGGCTGATCACCGGACACTGGCGGATACCCATTGAGGTGCCCCGTGGCGGACCCAGGACCGCGCCGGTCCGTGTGCCGCCGGCGCCGCAATGGGCGGCTCCAGCAGGCAGTCTCCAGACGAACTCGTTATCCTGTCCGGTATGGAATCCGGAGCCGCACTCGGTCCCTACCAGATCGACCGTGAACTCGGCTCCGGCGGCATGGGGAAGGTCTACGCCGCCGAGCTGACCCGCGACGCAGCGGGACTCGCACGCGAGACGATCGTCGCGCGGAAGGTCGTCCACCCGCATCCGCTGGAGACCGAAGGGTTCTTCAAACGGTTCCTGCGCGAAGCACAGATCGGTCAGTTGGTCCGTCACGAGAACGTCGTGCGCACCCTCGACTGCGACGCCATCAGCAACCACCACTTCCTGGTCGTGGAGTACGTCGAGGGCCAGACGCTCGCCGAGTTGCTCTGCGCGTTGGATCGTGTTCCCGAAGAACTCTGCCGTCACGTCGGCCGTGAAGTCTGCAAGGGGCTCGGCGCGATCCACGACGCCGGCGTCGTGCACCGCGACCTCAAGTCCGAGAACTGGAGTTCCCCCGGTTCCGTGGACACCTAGTGACTTAGGGCCCCGGCGGTCTCTCGGAAATTGCGCTCGAACTCGATGGGCGGCATCTGGTCGAGCCCAGAGTGGCGCCGGGGTGGATTGCGCCGCGCCACCCTCGAGCGACACGACGAGGCACCGACGACATCCTGGAGTTCCGCACGACCTCGGTGAGCTCGTCGACGCGCATCGGCAGGCCGCGGATGCCCGCGTGCGGCTCCTAGCGCACTGCTGCGTCGTACTGATCGAGCCGGACGCGTCTGAGAACGTCGACGACCGCCACTGCTACCGCACCGTCGGCGTGAATGCGCTCCTCGAGGAGTATGATGTCGAGCCGAGTCGGGCGCTCGTCCGGTGGATCAGGGAAGACGACAGCCGGATATCGAACGACGAACACCCGCTCGGGGCCTGACGTGTCGACGGTGCAACTCGCGTACCTCTCCAGCAGATCGTGTTGATCGGTCCCGAGGACCTGGAATGCGTCGCGCAGTCGCCGATCGCGCGACCACGACTCCATGAGCGCGACTACTGGACTGCTCGGGCGGCCACCGGCGCTCAGAAAGCGCACGTCCGGCTCGCGCGTGGCGACGTTGCGTCCGAGCACACGCCGAACGACGCAGAAGCGCAACGCATCTTCACGCGTTCGGATGTCGCGGTGCCAGCGCGGAGCGTTCCGAGACCCAGCATCGACGCGCACGAGGTATATGCTCATGCCTCGAGTATTTATCTCATCCACTGTCGCGCCCGCCGCGAGCAGCGTGAAGGGGTTCGCGGCGGACTCCGGCGGATGGAGCGGAGTCTCGCGGTCGCGCACGCCACGAACGTCTTCGCGACTGGCGGCAGGCGCCGTCTCCGTTGCGCAGCCCATGAGGGCCGTCAACGCGAGCACTACAGCCGCCAGAGCGGCCGACCTGCGTTGCACAGTGTTGGTCGAGTGCATCGTTCGCGCCACGTGTACGGACCTCCACAAGCCAGCTGTCGTCCCGTCTCCATCCTACGCCTGAAGCGGCCCGTTACCCTCCTTGGGGTCCACGAAGCCGATCGGGGATCGGGGGAGCACTACATCACCGGGCGCGAACGGCTTCGTTGGGCCCTGCGGCTCCCCTCCTGGCGTCGTCGGCCCGCCCGTGTTGCCGCCGCCCGTCGACGGCCCCTCTATCACGGTTGGCTCCCACGGGAACCCAATCATGGACTCCTCGTCGCCCTCACAGTGAGGCGCTATCGCCTCGAACACCCAGGGCGTATCGTCCACGAGATACTGAACCCGGATGAACTCTTCGGACGCCGCACTGGGCCGAAGAATTCATCCGGGTTTAGCATCTCGCGCGGTGATGAATGGGGGCCGCGCTGCGCCGAGGACACGGCCCCCTCGCCACATCAGCGCAGGTCTGGCCCCACGTGGTACGCGAGGAGGGACTCGCGGGAGACCGTCTCGACCTTCGTTCCGCTGAACTTCGGGGCGTGCATCCCTGACGCGTAGAACGTCGGCACCGCGCGTCGGACGCGGTCGTTGTCGATGTACCAGACCTGCCGTTCTCCCTCGACGCGCACCAGTCGCGTCGTGCCGCGGATCGGCTCGCCGACGGAGGCCTCTGGGATTTCATTCACGAGCGTGATCCCGCCCCAGCCCGCCCAGAGCCGCTTGTACGCGGCGTAGTGGACGTGACGCAGCACCCCGCGATCGACCATGTACACGGCCGTCTTCCGCGGGGTCTTGATCCGGGCACCGTTCTTGACGTGCAGGTACATCCCCTTTGGCGCAGAGCCGGTGGCATGGACCGTGGTGGCCAACGCCGCTCCGAGAATGACGAGTCCGATGGCAAGGGTGAGGGAACGCATGGCAGCCTCCGTCTGGTTTCGAAGATAGGGGATCGCGAGGATAGGGGATTGAATCCACGCCACCACCCGGAACCCCGTCTCGGAACCAGGAGTTCCCCCGGCTATGCGCAGCGGCGCATGCCCGGGGGAACTCCACGCGTGGACGCTCGTCGGTTGGTCGGTGACGCCCAGATGCCGCAGGATGGCATCGACGACCTTGGCGTCGGTGAGCACGCTGATCACCTCGAGCGGCCCGCGGCAGCGAGGACAGAGCAGCGGGTCGGCCTCGTAGATGCGGCGCAGCAGCCGCGCCAAACTGGCGCGGCCCGTGTGGGGCGGAGACCCGTCGGCGCCGTCTGGCGCGGGCGGCTTCCCGGTCCCGGCCTCCTCACGCGCCCGCCGTGCTCCGCGGCTGCGGTGTGAGTAGGCGCCGTAGTAGCGGATGACGTGCCGCCGCGCGTCGGGGATCTGGGTCGTCACCCTGTGAATGAACTCGAGCGCGTCCATCTCGACATGCGTGGCGCCGGTCTTCGGATCCGGCGGTGTGTCGATGCGCACGCGGTCTTTCGGCAGGAGATGGATCTGGCCCAGCGCGAAGGGCGCGCGCGCGATGTAGCGCGCCATGCGCTCGAGCTTGGCCGGCCCGTCGGCGTGCGCGACCTGCTTGCCGTACGCCGAGAAGCCCGAGGGAGACCAGGAGAGCAGGCGCTCGTGGAAGGACTCGCTCAGCCGGTCTGCCTTGCGGAGTCCTGCAAGGACCAGGCGCCGGAAGACCTCCCCGACGGCGTCAAGATCGGGCTCGAGCAGCGGCAGGAACGTGCCGTCCGGCGTCACGACGCCCTCGGTGACTGCGGTGTGGGGTAGCTCCCGAAGAGGAAGTTCACGTCCTCGCCGTCTTGCTGCAATCGGCTGATGAGTTCGTCCACCAGACGAGACTTCCCGATCCCCGCTTCACCTTCCAGCAGCACCCCACCTGGCCGTCGCCCGACTTCGCCTGCTCGTAGAGCGCGGTTAGTTTCGCGAGTTCCTTGTCGCGTCCGTACACCGCCGTCTCGCGCGGGATGCGGATGCGACGGATCGGGCGCTTCGTCGTTGCCTGGAGTTGCCGTGCGCGCTCGTGCCACCAGTCGGAGTCTTCGCCCTCTTCGAGGATCGCGAGGAGTTCGTCGGCTGACGCGAAGCGGTCGTCGCGGCTCTTGGCGAGCAGCGTGTGCACGACCTCCTCGAAGAAGGCGGAGAGTTGCGGGTGGATCTCGCCGATGCGACGTGGGGACTCGGAGCAGACGCGCTTCATTACGCCGCGGAAGTCGTCGCCGCGGTACGGGTGCTGACCGCACGAGAGTTCATAGAGCAGCAGACCGAGCGCATGCAGGTCGCAGCGGGCGTCCACGTCGCCGACCTCGAACTGCTCCGGAGCCGCGTACTCCACGGACCCGACGAAGGCGCCCGTCTGCGACAGGCGCATCTGCTCGTCCGCCAGCCGCGCGACGCCCAGGTCCATCACCTTGACGACGTGCTCCTCGGTGATAAGCACGTTCTCGGGCTTGAGGTCGCGGTGCACGATGCCGGCGGCGTGGATGGCCGAGAGCCCGCAGCAGATCTCGCGACCGACGTGGCGGCAGAGTTCCTCGGGGACCTTGTCGAGTTCGTGCAGGAGAGCCGTGAGCGTCTGGCCTTCGACGTACTCCATCACAAGGAAGTGATGCGACGCCAGCGCGTCGCACATGTACGTACGGACCACGTTCTCGTGCTGGATCGACGCCCCGAGTTGCGCCTCGCGCATGAAGAAGCCCTGCGCCTCGAGCAGGTGCGGATGCACGATCTTGAGCGCGACGCGGTCGCCCAGCGCGAGTCCCACCGCGCGCCCCACTACGGTGGCGGCGTAGACCTTCCCCATACCGACCGAGCCAAGCTCGCGGTCGATCTGGTACGGGCCGAGTCGCTCCCCTTCCATGCGAGGAGTCTAACGGCGAGGCCGGGGCGGCGCCTCTGCGGTCTCAGGAGCGGTCCGGGCGGGTGCGTTCACGCTCGGCATGGCACGTCTCCTCGAGGTGGAAGTCCGCCCTCGCGAGGAACAACTCGAACGACGAGTCCAGCGGACCCGTGACGCGCAGCGCGTAGCCGCATCGGGGACACGTTCAGATCAGCACTGCCGGGCCGCTCGTGTCCATGGCGGAGGGTCGCACGGGCGGCGGGAGCGGTATCGCGCCAGCGTGCGCCGGCGCGGTGTGGCGCGAGTAGATGTCTTCCGCTCCCATGTCAGGGACCCGGACCGAGAGAGTGGGACCGATCGCTACGTTCGACTGCTACCGCCTGCCCATCGAGCCGACTGAGGATTGGAAGAGCCCGACGCGGTGTTCCGCGGCCCGGTGAACCCGTTCTTCTGCGTGGGGGATCCGGGCCGCTTCCGGCCTCCAGCTCACTCCGTTCGAATGTGGAGCACGCGTTGCTCGCGCAGGCGGGCGAGCGCGGCCTTGAACCGCTTCTTGGAGATCCCCTTCGGCCGCCCGAGCTCGCCCAACGACCGGAGGTCCACCGGCGAGACCGACTTAGGGAAAACCTCTCCGACGAAACCCTCGGCGACCAGGTTGAACGGCGCGTCGACGACGATTAGTCCGGACGCTCCGGCGGCAACGGAGATCGGCGACACGAGGATCGACCGAGGGTCGAAGTCTCCGCGCGGAGCTCCATCTGCAAGTTCCTCCAGCCGCTTCACGAAATCGAAGGAGCGCCCAGCAACGACGAAGCCGCGGTTGCGCTTGAGATCCAGACGCCACACAAGGCCCGTCCCCGCGTCAGCGGCGTAGAGGAAGTCGCGATTCCGAGCGTCGAAGTTCAGCCCCCGCACGCTCTCGAATCGGATCGTGTCAAGCGCCGCGCCGTCGTTGCTGAACCCGGACAGGGCGCGAGAGATCTGCCGCGCCGCGACGGTGTCGATGGGATCATCGATCGTTCCGGCGAGCCGCTCCACAGTCCCGGACTTGAGGTCGACCCGGATGATCCGCGTCTCGTCAGAGATCAGCAGAGCCCCGTCGCGGTCGACGGCCAGCCCTTGCGCACCGCGAAGCGTGTAATCGAGGGGGGGAAGCGAGAACGAGCGGCCGCCTGCGCCTCCCACGACCGCTTCCGGGCTCCCGCCTTCGACGGGCACGGCGTACACACGCTGCTCCACCCCCGGGAAGAGGCCCTCGCCAAGGGTGCGAAAGTAGAGCGTCCCACTGGCGTCGTCGACCGCGATCCCAGTCACAACAATCTCGAGACCGCCAGCTTCGATCACGTCCATGAACCCTTCGAAGATCAGGGGGGACCACCTCTCAGAGTAGGGTTTGTCATCGTCGAATCGGTAGACAACAGGCACTATTTCCATGCCTTGATGGTCGTCCGCAAAAAAATGCGGGTAGCCCCCGACGAATACGGGTCCCGAGTCGGAGATCGAGAGGCAAAGCCCATAGAAGAAAACCGGGAACGAGGATCGGCGCTGGACCGCGAAGTCTCCGGGTTCCTCCGAGATCTCTCCGGTTTCGGCGTCGTACGCTAGGAGATGGTCCGGGTTGCAGATGAAGACCCGCCCCCTTGCATCCGTCGCGACCGCGCGGACGAAGAAATAGTCAAGGTCGCCGTCGGGCTCCAGGGGTATGCGGTCCGACTCGATCTTGCGCGCGACCCGCCGTCTGGACGCGATAGTGACTCGCCGCCTGGACGCGGCACTCCCCGCGGCCTTGCGCGCACTCCCGACGGCATACGTCACCGCACCGGTGGTTACGTCCACGTAGACGTCGAGTTCGTCGATCGTCGATCCGCGCTTGTCGAGCAGCAGGACGCACGGCTCGTCGCCGTCGAGGAAGGCCCCGACGTCGTACGGAGAGGTCACCGTCGATGCGCCGGCGACCGCGGCCGAACCGAAATCAAAGTCGAGCAGCGGTCCCGTGGGCGAGAACCCGCCGAGCCGCCCGCCGCCCACCGTCTCGCTAGAGGAAACCGCGAACGGGACCTGGTGGGTCGTCTGGCCCGGGTCGATGGAAACCTTGAGCCCCGAGAAGTCGCCGGCGAAGCGCTGCCCCTCCGCGCTCACAGGCGCCACGACCTCCGCACCGGGCTGGCACAGTCTCACGAGTAGCCGGGAGTTGCCCGCCCCTTTGTTGCCGGACTTGATGCGCAGCGTGCGCCGCCGGAGCTTCGGCGGCGAGACCTTGATCGATCCGATTATCGGAGCGGCATCGTCGTCGAGTTCCAGTCGCACCGTGTAGAGACCCGTGCAGTCCAGGGTGATCGCGCGACTGGGGGCGCACTCGCCGTCGAAGACCGAACCCGGAGGCCCGTCGACGCAGAGCCTTGCACCGCTACGATCCAGGTCGCGCAACAGTCGACGCGGCAGCCGGAGCCGAGCGCCACCAACCGCCGCGACTGTGTACTCCCTCGCCACGGTCGAGTCGAAGTCCACGCGCTGCGCCGCGCCCCACTCGAACTCGAGCGTGTAGCGGACGTTCTCCCCTGCAACGTGTCGAATGTCGATTCGGTTCGCACCACCGATACCGCCCGAGACCGCGGCGCGGCCGCGGTCCCGCACGGGCATCACGGGGTTGTCGTTAAACGCGACGTCCAGGGCGCCGTCCGCTGAGAGCAGTCGCAACTCGAAGTGACCTTGAACGCCGGCTGGCGCCACGAACCGGAACGTCTCGATCTCCCCCTCGTAGTCGAGAGTGCTCGACACGCGCTGCCCGTTCGCCAGCTGGACGTCGACGGTCCCACTCGGAGTTCCTTGGGCGAGCGCAACCGAACAGGCGGCTCCGATCGTCATCGCCGCCACGACCGCTCGCACACACTTCGCACCGAGTCCCAATGCCCTCATCTCACCCCCCACGCGGTTGTCGAGTCGGTCCGCCCCGGAGAGCTCAGGCTAGGGGAATCAGTCGGAGAATAGGGGGAGAGAATAGGGGATTGAGTCCGCGCCACCACCCGGAACCCCGTCTCGGAACCTCTCTCCCGCCCCCGAATCTCTCCCACCCGCCGCTGAACACGGCCTTCAACGCCGGTCATCGGTCGCGGGTCGGGTCGGCGGGACGACGATGGGCACTTCGGCCCCCGGACACCGGCCGCTTGAACCTCCCCCGCCACCCCAGGCTCGACGTCACGGAAGCGACGACAGAGCGCCCCCACCGCGCCCGTCCGTCTGTGAACCGTCGCCTTCGTGCATACCGTCGATCAGCCCGTCGATCAGCCCTCAAGCAGCCGGCGGATCGCGCGCGTGAACGCTCGTCGGCTGATCGGTGACGTCCAAGTGCCGCAGGATGGCATCGACGCCTGTGGCGTCGGGGAGCATGCTGATCAGCCCTCGAGCGGCCCGCGGCAGCGCGGACACAGCCGCGGGTCGGCCTCGTAGATGCGACGCAGCAGCCGCGCCCAACTGGCGCGGCCCTTGTGGGGCGGGGACCCGTCGGCGCCGGCTGGCGCGGGCGGCTTCCCGGTCTCCGCCTCCGCCGCGTCCTCACGCGCGCGTCGTGCTCTGCGGCTGCGGTGTGAGTAGGCGCTGTAGTAGCGGATGAGGTGCCGCCGCGCGTCGGGGATCTGGGTCGTCACCCTGTGAATGAACTCGAGCGCGTCCATCTCGACATGCGTGGGGCCCGTCTTGGGGTCCGGCGGCGTGTCGACGCGCACGCGGTCTTTCGGCAGGAGATGGATCTGGCCCAGCGCGAAGGGCGCGCGCGCGATGTAGCGCGCCATGCGCTCAAGCTTGGCCGGCCCGTCGGCCTGCGCGACCTACTTGCCGTACGCCGAGAAGCCCGAGGGGGACCAGGAGAGCAGGCGCCGGATGGGCGGCGGCGAGATCAAGCGTCTGCGGACGCCGGAGGAGAAGAACGGTCGGCTGAAGGAACTGGTGGCCGACCTCTCGTTGGACAACCAGATCCTGAAGGAAGTTGCAGAGGGAAACTTCTGAGCCCGACGCGCCGACGTCGCGCCGTGCGACACGTCCAGCTCGCGTTGGACGCGTCGGAGCGCGGGGCCTGCAAAGCACTTGGACAACCGCGATCGACGGAACGCTACGACGAGCGCGTCGATGCAGAGGAGCACGAACTCGTCAGGAAGCACCCCCGGTACGGCTATCGCACAGATGTACGCTATGCTCCCACAATGCGATGGGGCGCCATTCTGATTGCGGGGCTGGTCGGCGTCGCGTGCGATGCACCGCAACACGCTTCGATCACGAAGGAGCCGGCGCTCAATCAGGAGCCGACCGTCGACGCGGGCGGCAGTGGATCGACGGTCCAGGCGGAGCCCAGCGAGGGATGCGATGTTCAGCTGATCGTTCTCGACCTCGACCATTGGGACTCCGCGTCGCGCGCCGAGAGACACGGCGCAGCGACCAGCATCGGGGGTGAACTCTCGGCGTTCGACTTTCTCCGGCTTGAGCGGTTCGAGTCCGGCCGAGTGATGCACGAAGTCGCCGTGTTCCGACACGACGTCACAGGCCTGGAGTTCTCGCTCGTTCCCGGAGGGCGGGCACTACTCGGCGCTCCCGATTGCGCCGACTGGGTCTCGTTTCGACATCCCTTCCTGATTTCTCGCACAGAGATGACGCGGGGAGCTTGGAGCCGAGTCATGGGCGAATCCGCGGCCTTTCCTGGGGGTCCTGATTTTTCGCACGATGGGCTCGGATCCGGGGATCGCCCAACTGTCCGACATCCTGTCGAGCGCGTGTCTTGGCCGGTCGCGGTTGAGTTCTGCAACCGTGTAGGTCTTGAACTCCCAAGCGAAGCACAGTGGGAGTACGCCTGCCGAGCGGGGTCCCGTGGCGAGTGGTGCTTCGGTAACGATCGATCCAAACTCTCGACGTACGCCTGGGCCGAGCCGCACACCAACAGGCATCGGTCCGCGGAGGTCGCCCAGCTTCGCCCGAATGCGTTCGGGCTATTCGACGTGCATGGAAACGTCCAAGAGATCTGCGCTGACCGTCCACGGGCGGCCGGCACCCCCCTGTCGGAAGAACCCAACCGCGAAGGTGCTCCGCTGTTGCGTGTGGCGCGCGGCGGGCACGTGAATTACGCGTCGGTCTCCTGCTCGGCCGCGGCATCCGTGGCCAAGGACCGTCACCGCATCAGCGGCCAGACCCATACGGGGTTCAGGCCGGCACTCACTCTCCGATTCCTGCGATGACGGACGCGACGCCCTGAGACTGACTCGCAAATGGAATCCCTCGAGGGCACCAGGGGACACTGGTCCGAGAACAGCAGCGGGAGCGTCCTTGCCCACGATAACGCCGACGTGCACTCGTTGCCGCTCCGTCGCCCGCGCGGGTTCGTCGCGGCGTTCTAGCGCCGTTGTGCCTGCGTTCGTGTCGGCAACCGCCGTGTCCCGGACTGCGCGCGTCGCATCTGACTGCGGACCCGCCCACCACCACGTAGCTCCGGCGAGCAACGCGAGCACGAGAGCCATCGAACAACGGAGCGGTGCATTCTCGGTGCGTCTCCATCGTGCGAACGGATCGGACACGCCCCGGTTCGAACTCAATGGAATCCGGGACACACGCACCGAACCCAACCACCGCCACCCACGCGGCGGGCGCGACGAACGCGCTGACACGGGGCACGTCGTCGCCCCCTCCCCGCCCGGCTCGCGTCGGGAAGCGGGGACTCGCGCTGCGGCGTTGGTGCGTGAATGCGCTCGCCCCTGCGAACCAAGTCTGCAGGCCTGCTACGACGTCAGGTCGCGAGGGCACACGGCCCGCGCTCTCAGGCTCAAGACTGACGTTGCGGGGTATTCATGCACCAACGCCGCTCGTCGCCTGCGTTAGTTGTCAGCCTTCTCGTTCGCCTCAGCCGCGCCAGCGATGCGCGCCATCTTTCCACGGTACGCGGCGGTCAGCCAGCCTATCGGCCCGAGTAGTCCCCAGAGCGCGCTGGCGCGGCCGCGCGACGCGAGGCCTGCGAAGAGCAGTGAGACCAGCGTACCGCCGAGAAGACCGACGAGCAGCCAGACGAGTTCGAAGCCCGGGATGGGTTCGGGCACGGACGCGGGCGGCCAGTAGTGGTTCATGGGTTCCCCCTTCCCCAAGCGTACCGCGCGGGTGGGGCAGGGGGATACCGAGACCGGTGAAGATCATCACAAGAAACGCCGAACCCGGATCGATGCTTCGGCCTCCCCCCGCGCAAGAGCCAGACCGAAGAATCGACCCGGGTTCAGTGTCTCGTGCCGTGCGCCGGGCTACTTCTCGATCCCGGCCCGCTTCTCGCCCTTCTGCACGAGTCGGGCGGCGTTCTGGCGCGCGACGAGCGCCTTCTTCAACGACTTGGCAATCGCACGCACTTTGGTCGCGGCCGCTGCGTCGTCGAATGCTGCCCGCGCCGCGAGGAGCTTCTTGGTGGCCTTCGTCCGGAACTTCGACTCCGGCAACGCATCTCGGCGCGCCTCGATGTTGCCGATGAAGTTGTCGACGTTCTCGCGCAGGTTTTCGATGCCCTCGCGGAGGGCCGCGACAAGTTCGGGAAAGTCGTCGCCTGCCAACGCGACGACCTTCGCGATCTTCGCCGCGAGCGCCGCGTCCGTGACAAGTGAGCGGCTTTTCTTCGCGATCGTCTTGTCGAGCTTCTTCAGGATCTTCTTCCGAAGCTCGGAATCGGGATTATCGACGTTCAGGTCGAGTAGGGCGCGATCCACGAGTTCGACGAGACCGCCGAAGTTGTCCTTGGAGAAGTCTGCACGACTCGGCGGCAGCGCTGCTGCGAAGAGCAAGACGACGACGGCCACTGCAGATGAGCTACGCATGCTCGCCTCCGTTTCTGTGCACTCCTCACTCCGGAGTTGCAGCGCGTCGCCAATCGACACCGACGGTAGTGCCACGGCTGCGGCGCCGCGGTCATCCGGAGTGGGTGGTGCTACAGTACCACGCGGCGATCGCCAGACGACCGGCACACAGATTGCGCCGTCACACACGAGCCCAACAGAAGGAGCCAGTATGACAGTCATCACCGGAGCGATCGCCGTACTCGCACTCGTAGGAGCGGCGCTCTTGATCGCCGTGATCCTCTTGCAGCAGCCACAGAGCGGCGGACTCGCTGGCGTTCTCGGTCACGCTGGCGAGCCGGTCTTCGATACGTCGTCAGGTGCGATCCGGCGTCTGACGTCTGTCGTCGCCGCGGTCTGGATCACAGCGTGCGCTGCACACGCATTCTTGATCTGACCCTTGATCTGACGGGCGCGAGAGACAGCGCCGGTCGGACGTGCGCCGCACACAGCCCGCTCAGTCGCCTGAAGCAGTTGGCGACAGCGGCAACCAGACGCGGAACGTCGTCCCGACGCCGGGCTCGCTGGTGACATCGATACGACCGAGATGCGCACGCACGATGTGCTTCACGATCGCCAGACCGAGGCCCGTGCCGCCGCGATCGCGACTGCGCCCCTTATCCACTCTGTAGAAGCGCTCAAAGATCCGGGGCAGTGCCGCTTCCGGAATGCCGACGCCGGTGTCGGTGATGACCGCGCACGCCATCTGACGCGCCGCATCGAGTGTGATGCTCACCTTGACCGCGCCCCCCGCCGGTGTGTACTTGATCGCGTTCCCGATCAGGTTCACCCAGACAAGCTCCAAGCGCCCGTCGTGTCCGTTGACGAGAATCTCTCCGTCGCCGGGTTCCGGAACGTGCACGGCAACGTCGTGCAACGCCGCGTCGGCTGTGCACCCCGCCGCAGCGCCGCGGATCGAGCGCGCCAACGAGACGGGGACGCGCTCCATGTGATCCGCCTCGGTCTCGATGGCGGAGAGCGCCAAGAGATCGTTGACGATCGCGGCCAGTCGCGTGGCATTGCGGAACGCCATCGTTACCAACTTCTTGCGCGCGTCGGCGTCGTTTGGGCCGTCGTCCGGATCGTCGGCAGATTCTTCGTCTGTGCCGTCGCGCGGATCGTCGAGGTCCTGGACCGTCTCGAGCGCGCCCAGCACCGCGGCGACCGGGGTGCGCAATTCGTGCGAGACGTTCGCAACGAAGTCGAGTCGCGCGCGCTCCAGTCGCCGCAGCGCCGAGACATCGCGAAGGACGAGCACCGCCCCCATCACGGACTCCGATGCGGACCGGATGGGCGCGGCGCTCACATCCAAGATCGTCCCGCTCGTGCCGGGAACGACGATGTCTTTGTCATGGACCAGACGACCGGCAAGCGCATCGGCGGCCATCGTCACCAGATCCGGTAGGCGGACGACGTCGAGCAGCGGGATCCCCGGCGACGGCTCGCCCGCGACGTCGAGCAGGCGGAGCGCTCCCTGGTTGGCGCGCAAGAAACACGCGCTCTCGTCGACCGCGATCACTCCCTCGACCATCGACGCGAGAATGGCAGCCAGTTCGGCGCGATCCGACTCGCTCTTCGCCAGCATCGTCGACAGTTCGCGGCCCATGCGATGCAGAGCGTCCGCGAGACGTCCCGCCTCGTCACGCCGCTCGCCGCGAGGAAGCGCGTCGAGGTCGCCCTCGGCCGCGCGCATGGCGGCGACGGTCATCTCTTCGAGCGGCCGCGCGATGCGCCGCGCTGCGTACCAAGCGACGAGCGCGACCACGGGCAATCCGCCGCCGAGCGCAAGCACGAGCAGCGTCAAGAGATCGGCGGATTGGCGCTCGCTCTCGGCCTCGGGAACGGCGAGTCGCAACACCCCGATCGCGCGGCCGTCGGGCGCGTCCAACCGGCGGCCGACATAGAGGAAACGCTCTCCCACCGTCGCGCTGCCGCGAATGCTCTCGCCGTGTCCGTCACGCAGAGCGGCGCGGAACTCAGGCCGGTCCGTGTGATCGGCGAGCGGCAATTCGCGTTCCGACTCGGCCACGACCTCGCCACTCGCACGGATGAGCGTGACCCGCAATCCGCTCATCGCCGAAGCGGCATCCGACACGCGCCGAAACGCGACATAGTCACCACCGGAGATCGCCTCCTCGGCTGCGGGCGCAAGGAGCTCGAGCGTGTCGTCGAGCCACCTGCGGCGATCGGCGTTGACGACGCCATCGATCTGTCGCGCGAGGAATGCACCGGCCACGACGGTCGCGACGAGATAGCCGACGAGCACGGCCGCGCCGATGCGCAACCACAGGGGCAGCGCGGGACGCAGGTCGGGCGACGTGTCGTCGGCAGGCATGCACGCCATGATCGTGCGAGAGACGCCACTTCGACGCGAAAGGAGAGGGCGCACCGCGACGAAGTGCGATCAGCCAGCGTGCACTGGGCGACTCCCGTGCCGGAGCTGATCGTGTCGAACCGGCAGGATTCCCCGGCGATCCCCTGACAGATCCACCTAACCGGCCTCACTTCGCAGTACGATATTCCGCCCGATGAGTTCCGTCCCAACGAGGACTCTCGGGTTCTTCGGTCCGCGACGACGGACTCCGGCGCAGGAGCAAACCGACCGTGAACAGCCCTGCATCCGCCAGCGAAGAGGATCTGGCACTGGCGCATCTGCGCACGGTGGCGCGTCGGGACCCCGAACTGGCTGCCGCAGCGGCGACAACCGCCAACGGACAGGACTTCCTCGACTGGTTCAGCCGCTACGTCGTGACGGCAACCGATGCCGACGTCGTATATGTCGGCACGTTGGTCGGAGCTGGCGGAGAACGCATTCGCACGGTCACTCTGCGCGCAGATGACACAGCGAGTGACACCGCGGACGACACCGCGGAGAGCGACTGCGAATTCGCCCTCGCGGGGACGCCGGGGGCGGGAGCGCTCGCCGCTCGATCCATCACGAGCGGCGCTACGAGCGCGTATCCCGACGACGGATTCGCATCGAAGCGCGAAGCGACCGATTGCGTGGCGATGGCTCTCACGAGTCCATCGGCGCGCCCACTCGGAGTCGCCGTCGCATACTGTGGGTCAGCGTTGGACGCCGACTCCTGTGCCTTGATTCGCGGGACATTCGCACTGTTTCGCTCGCGCATAGCGACGGTTCTCGGGGCCCGGCAGACACGCGCGGAGCTTCAGAATGTACTCCAGGCGTCGCTGCAGGAGTCCGGCGAAGAGAACCTGGTTTCACTCATGCAGGCGCTCTCCCGCGCGATGCGGGTGAAGACCGCATTCGTCGCGGAACTGACAGACGCGGAGCACGGTCTCGCGAAGTCGCTCGCTCTCGTCGTGGACGGCGAACCGCTACCTGTCATGAACTTCGCGATCGCTGGTACTCCGACAGAGGCAGTCCTCGCTGACGGCAGCCTCTTCTGCGAGGCAGGCGTCGGGGCGACGTACCCAGACGTCGCGTTCTTGCGCGAACTCGGTGCGGAGGGGTATCTCGCGGTGACGCTCCGCTGTCACCACGGCAAACCGATCGGGTTCCTCGGGCTGATCCACGACGCGCCACTCGACGAGCGCTTTCGCGACGTCGCACTTTTCCAGGTCTGCACCGCGCGTGCGACGGCCGAGTTACTGCGTCTGCGCGCGGAGCGCCAGCGGCTCACCCTGGAACGCACGATCCTGGACACGCAGCGCGCGGAGAGCCTGGGCCTGCTCGCGAGCGGCGTCGCACACGACTTCCGCAATCTCCTCACGAGCATCGAAGGCAACGCCGACCTCGCCGCGGACGATCTCGACCTTCAGGACCCTCTCCACGGACGTCTTAGCGCGATCAAGACAGCGGCGACGCGCGCAACGCGACTCTGCTCGCAACTCCAGACCTACGCTGGCAAGGGGCGCATGAAGCGCAGTGTCGTGGATCTCAACCACTTGATCGATGACATCGGGGAATTGCTCGGCGCTGCGATGCCGAAACGGTGCGCTCTGCGATTCGATCTGGCCGCCAATCTGCCCGCGATCGAAGGCGATGTTGCGCAGTTGCAACAGGTGGTGATGAACCTGCTGACCAACGCCACGGAGGCGGCGCCACCGTCAGGCTGTGCGGTCAGTGTCAGAACCGCGCTTGCCGCGCCCCCGACCGAGTCGATCGGCCATCTGGTCGCACCACTCGGCGCTGACGCGGGGGGCGGAGAGTACGTGCTCATCGAGGTTCGCGACGAGGGATGTGGCATGACGGCGGACGTCCTCGAGCGCATCTTCGAGCCCTTTTTCTCGACGAAGACGGACGGTGCAGGGCGCGGACTCGGGCTGGCTGCGCTGGCCGGGATTGTGCGCGGGCACGCGGGCACGATCGAGGTCCTGAGCGCGCCCGACGAAGGCACGACCGTGCGCGTCTACATCCCGGCATCGCCGTTGACGGCCCCGCCTCGTGGTTGGCCGCAACATCCCCGCTCACACGCTGCCGTGACGACCAAGGTGCTGATCGCGGACGACGAACCGACCGTGCGTGCCCTCGCCGAGACCATGCTCGTACAAGCCGGGTTCGAGGTCATTCTGGCGACCGACGGGGAACAGACCCTCGCCGCCGTCGACCGCCATGGCGATCAGATCGGTTGCATCGTCCTCGACCTCGTCATGCCGAGGATGGATGGAGCCCAGGTGATCGCTGCTCTAAAACGCGCAGAGTCTCGTATCCCGATCATCGTTTCCAGCGGGTTCCCACAAGCGTTCCTTGCCGGGCAGATCGCCGACGGCGACGTCGCTGCGATGCTGAGCAAGCCCTACACCGCTGCGGATCTCGTCGAGACGGTGGACTCGGTACTCCTCGGGGCCGACACCTGAGCCGTCACCCGCTGAGCAGTCACTCGTAGAGGAACGTGATCGGGGCTTCCACACGCTCGCCGAGACTCTGATGCACCGGACACGTGTGCGCCGCGCGCTCGAGGATGGTGCGCTCTTGGGCGGGAATGGACGCTGGCAGATGCACCGTCGTCGCGAGACGGCCGATGCGACGCTGCGGGTCAGCCACCATCTCCTTCGTCACGTGGAACCGCGTCCCCACGATGTCCACACCACGCCTGCGAGCAACGATCCCGATCACCGTGACGATGCACGTGCCGAGTGCGGCCGCAACCAGGTCCGTCGGGGAGAACGAGCGCCCCAATCCATCGTGATCGACGGGCGCATCCGTCGCCAATTCCGCACCCGACGGTCCGTGGCGCGTCTCGACACGTAGGTCGCCAACATACTTTCCGGTGATCTCGATCATGGAGGTCCTCCTTCGCTACGCCTATCCTTCTGCGCATGCACACACGATGGAAGGTCTGCGGCGGAGTGGCAGCCGCGCTCTGCCTGATCGCAGGAGCGCGCGCGCAGGAGAAGGCTACGGGCAAGCCGCCACCCCCGGCGCCGCCCCTGGCCCCGCAAGAGAACGCTACCGCCCCGGCAGAGACCGCACGCCCGTGGTTCGTCAACGTGGCGAAGGAGGTCGGTCTCGAAGGGCAGCGCGCGAAGGATTGCGTCTTCACCGACCTGAACGGCGACGGGCTCTGGGATCTCGTCCTGCGAAAGCGTGACATCTACCTGTCGCGGAGACAGGGCACCAAGTTCAAGCTGCACGAGACGCACGGCATCGAGTTCCCCGAAACGACGATCGTCACGCTCGATGGCGAAGGCAAGCCGCAGACGAAGAAGGCCAAGACCGGGCCGTTCGTGCCGCAGTACCTTTATTTCGCCGACGTGGACAATGACGGCGATCAGGACGCTCTCTGGGGCGTCAAGGCGCATTGGGAGTTCCTCGACGGGACAACGTGGATACGCGTTGCCGAGGCCGATCATGGATTGCGTTCGCGCGTCTATCTGAACGACGGATCGGGGACGTTCGCGCGCGGCGCCGATTCGCAGTTCACGTCGGACAAGGCCGTGGGCGCGGCGATGGCGCTCGCGATCGTTGACGTCGACGGCGACGGTTTGCTGGATCTCTTCGAAGGCCGCGAGTACCGGCAGTACGGCGAGCTCTTCGGCTGTGGCGTCGATCGCCTGTGGAAGGGCGACGGGAGCGGCGGTTTTGCGGACGGGACAGAAGCGGCTGGGTTGATGACGGTCCCGGAGCCGGGCGGTGCGTCGTCGTCGCGTCCGTCGTACGGCGTCACGCACGCCGACCTCGACAACGACGGGGATCAGGATCTGCTCGCGCTCTCGTACGGGCGCCAATGGAACCGACAGTGGCGCAACGAGGGCGACGGCACGTTCGTCGAGGTCGGGCGCGAGACCATGTTCGCGGGAGACGCCATCACGCATGGGCGCTACCCCGCCGCCACGAAGAAGTTCTTCAAGGAGAAGTACGGCACCGAACGCCAAGACGAAGCGCCCTTCCGCGCGAACGGCAACACGTTTGATTGCGCGGTCGGCGATGTCGACAACGACGGCGATCTCGACCTCCTTCTCGGCGAGATCACCCACGCGTGGGCCGGTGACTCATCCGACCTCAGCGCGCTCCTGCGCAACGAACGCTTTGGCTTTCATCGCGAGACGGTGAACGACTTCCTGCCTCCGCGCCCGCGACGCGGAAAGAGCTGGAACAACGGCGATCTCCATACGGCGATGGCTGACTTCGACAACGATGGTCGGCTCGATCTCGTGATCGCATCCGGTGACTATCCCGACGGCCAGTTCCTACGGCTCTATCACCAGCAGGCGGACGGCACGTTCATCGATGCGACTGAGGACATCGGACTCGACTGGGAGGGCTGCGGCAGCATCTCGCTGGGTGACTACGACCGCGACGGCGACGTGGACATCCTTGTCGGTCGCTCGTTCGCGCGCCTCAACCAGAAGCACCGCGACCAGTTCATGGACGGCGTCTCCGTCAACGAGGTCGGCCTGCTCCAGAACCGCGTTGGCAATCGCAGCGGCAATCACTTCCTGAACGTACGACTCGTCGGGGGCGGCGCAGGAGCTGCGAACCGATCGGGGATCGGCGCACGGATCACGGTGAAGGTCGGCGCGCAGACGTTCATTCGCGAGATCCGCTGCGGCGCGGGGCTCGCCAACCATCAGGACCCGCCCGAGGCGTGCTTCGGACTCGGAAAGGCGGAGCGCATCGACAGTCTCACCGTCACGTGGCCCGACGCTGCACACAGCCAGGACGTCTACACGGACGTCCCGGTCGATCGCTTCGTCGTCGTCTCGCAGGGTGCGAAGGAACTCGAGACTTCGAAGCGATGAAGACGTTAGTGCTCTTCGTTCTCGCCATCGCGTTCACTGTTGGCTGCGCTGAAGAGACGGTCCCCAACGGCGTACCCAACGCGAGTGCGCCCCCCAACGCGAGTGCGCCCCCCACCGCGAGCGAAGATGTGGCCGAGCCGAGTGCCGCGGCGACGCGCGCCGACATCGTCCTGGAACTCCGCCAACAGGACGAGTTCGTCGTGGTCATGATCGAGCGCGACGCACTGGGCACGATGGCCGAGGACGAGACGTGGGAACGCGTCGAGAAGATCCTCGCGACGTTCGTGAATGAACACCCGGAGCACGCGAAGCCAACGGTCCAGATCAAGTCGGCACACGCGGTCAACACGGCCGAGGTCGTCCGGGCCGCGAACCGACTATTCCAGATCGGCGTCGAGGACGTGTCCTACTCCGGGGCGCCGCCGCGCGTCGCCGACACCGACAAGGATCGCTGACGCATCACGACAGGGACGGCAAGACGGACCGACCGCTGACTGCCTGGATCGCCGCTACGTGAGATCCACGCGGCGCGCGTCCTCGATCAGGTTGATGTCGTAGAGGACCTCGTCGAGCCAGTCCCCCGCCTCGATGGCCGCGTAACGCTCCGGGTGCTCGGGTGACACGCACGAGCGCATCGGACCGAGCACTGTCCACGGCGAGGGATGACAGAACTGCACGACGGAGAAGCGCTCTTCCGTGGACCCCAGCGGTGCGACCACGCGGTGCGGTCCGGCTGCGATGCGACCGTTCGTGAGGCGCGCCAGCATCATCCCCGTGTTCAGGATCGCTGTCCCCGGGGGAGCGACGGCATCGATCCAGTCGTCGCCTATGCGCACTTGCAACCCGGGGGCTGTCGCGCGCGGAAGAACCGTGGTGAGGTTGATGTCCTCGTGTTCGCCCGCCCAGACGTGAGCGGAGCCCTGCTCGCTCGCTCCCGGCGCATCCGGCATCGGCGGGTAGCGGATCGCGCGGCAGAGCGTGGGGCCATCACGCAGCATCCCGCCGAAGTACTCGGGGTGTGCGCCGAGTCCGGTGGCGATGATCCGTAGGCAACGTCGTTGCACGTTCTGGAAACGGTCCCAGAGGAGCGTCAGTGCGGCCGAAATCCCGGGCACATCCGCCTCCGGGAACACGCGCTCCATGTAGCGATGCGGAAACTTCGCACGGAGAGGATGGCCCGCGGGCAACTCGAGGCCCCAGTTGAGCATCTCTTTCCAGTCCGGCAGGTCGCGACTCGCTGCGGTCTCCACGAGCAGCCCCGTGTAGCCGGTCTGCCCCATCGATCCGGTCTTGACGTACGTGTTCTTCACCTCAGTCGGGAGGTGAAAGAAGTCCCGAAGGAGCCCATACGCCGTGTCGATCACGTCCTCCGGCACGTCGTGGCGAACGTAGACGAACCCGGTTTCCAGGCTCCGCATGACGCCATCGACAACGGCGCGCGCCTCGTCGCGCCCACCGCGCTCGAAGCGGGTCATATCCACGTCCAGGATGCTCATTCGTGTCGGTGTCGCCATGGACACATGCTCCCCGCGGGCCGTCTGGCCCGAAGCGCAAATTCGACGCACGCGCAAACTCATGGCGCCAGCCTGTCTCGCGCTAGGATCCGCGCCTTCCGGGTCGAAGATCGACACCGACTGCCGAGGAGACTCCCCCCATGGCCCGCAACTTGGATCAGGACGCGCTCGACTACCACGAAGGGCATCGCCCCGGGAAGATCGAGGTGCGCTCATCGAAGCCCTGCGTCACGCAGCGTGACCTCTCTCTCGCCTACTCACCGGGCGTCGCCATCCCGTGCCTCGAGATCGCGAAGGATCCCCAGGCCGCCTATCGCTACACCGCCCGCGGCAACCTCGTCGGCGTTGTGACGAATGGAACGGCCGTCCTCGGGCTCGGCAACATCGGGCCGCTCGCGGGCAAGCCGGTGATGGAGGGCAAGGGCGTCCTCTTCAAGAAGTTCGCCGACATCGACGTCTTCGACATCGAGGTGGATGAGGTCGAGGTCGATGCGTTCTGCGAGACCGTGCGCCGCCTCGAACCCACGTTCGGCGGGATCAATCTCGAGGACATCAAGGCCCCCGAGTGCTTCCACATCGAGAAACGGTTGAAGGAAGAGATGGGCATCCCCGTCTTCCACGATGACCAGCATGGGACCGCGATCATCTCGACAGCGGCCGTCCTCAACGTCCTCGATCTCGTGGACAAGAAGATCGAAGATCTCATCGTTGTCGTGGCTGGCGCCGGCGCCGCGGGGATCTCGTGCGCCGAGATGCTGATCCGGGCCGGGGCGCAGCGCTCCAACGTCTTCATGTGCGACAGCAAGGGCGTCATCACAACGCGCCGCACGACGGGGATGAACGAGTTCAAGGAACGCTTCGCGCTCGACACGGACAAGACCACGCTGGCCGATGCGTTCGTGGGCGCGGACGTCTTCCTCGGCCTGTCCAAGGGCAACACCGTCTCGAAAGACATGGTGCGCTCGATGAACCGCGATCCGATCGTGCTCGCGATGGCGAACCCCGATGCCGAGATCACCTACGAGGCCGCCCACGAGGCACGCGACGACGTGATCTACGGTTCCGGGCGCAGCGACTATCCGAACCAGGTAAACAACGTCCTCGGCTTCCCGTTCATCTTTCGCGGCGCGCTCGATGTGCGTGCGAGCAACATCAACGAAGAGATGAAGATGGCCGCGGCGAAGGCACTCGCGGCGCTCGCACGCGAAGATGTCCCGGACGAGGTGCGGCGCGCATACGGCGGCCAGAACATCCACTTCGGACGTGACTACATCATCCCGAAGCCATTTGACCCGCGCGTCCTCACGTGGGTGGCCCCCGCTGTCGCCAAAGCAGCGTGTGAAACGGGAGTCGCGCAAGCGCCGATCGAAGACTGGGAGCTCTACGCCGACCGGCTTGCCGGACGCATTAATCGCGGCCACGAGGCCATGCGCACGGTGCGTCAGAAATCACGCCGCAAGGCCGCGCGCGTCGTCTTCCCGGAAGCCACCGAGGAGAAGGTCCTGCGCGCCTGCGAGATCCTCGCTGGTGAAGGAATAGCGACACCAGTGCTCGTGGGCTACCGCGCGGATATCGAGACGCGTATCGAGGATCTCGGCATCGAGATCCCGGGTGTCGAAATCGTCGATATTGCCACGCACCCACAACGCGACGAGTACGCGGACAAGCTCTGGCAGTTGCGGCAACGCAAGGGACTCACGCCGCGCCGCGCCGCGCGGCTCATTCGCAAGCCGCTTCAGTTCGGGCTGATGATGGTGCGCGAGGGCGCAGCCGAGGGCGTTGTCTGCGGGTTGAACCGTAGCTATCCGCAGACGATCCGGCCCGCACTCGAGATCATCGGCTTGCGCGACGGCGTCTCGCGCGCATGTGGCATGTACCTCTTGGCGCTCGAACACCGCGCGATGTTCTTCGCCGATGCCACTGTGAACATCGAGCCGACCGCGGAGCAGTTGGCGGAGATCACTGTTAACGTCGGCAAGGCGGTGCGGGAGTACTTCTCCACCGAACCGAAGATCGCCATCCTCTCGTACTCGAATTTCGGTTCCGTCGAACACCCGCAGAGCCAGCGTGCGCGCGAGGCGGTCCGTCTCGCACGTCTCGCGGACCCGACGCTCGTCATCGACGGCGAGATGCAAGCCGACACGGCACTTGTCCCCGAGATCGCGAAGTCAGCGTTCCCGATGAGTGCCATCCAGGGCGATGCGAACGTCCTCGTGTTCCCGGATCTGCAGGCCGGGAATATCGCGTACAAATTGGTCCAACATCTGGCGGGCGCGGCGCTCATCGGCCCGGTCATTCTCGGCCTCCGTCATCCGGCGAACGTGCTCAACCACCACTCCTCGGTCGAGGAGATCGTGAACATCACGGCCATCACCGTCCTGCAGGCGCGCCGCCGTGCCCGCAACGCCTGAGTCGAGTCAGCGGGCAGGCCCGTCAAGCACACTCAGATCAACAGTACGGTTAGCAGTCCAGTCAGCGTTCCGTCGAGAGGGAGGCCAACGATGGTGAGCCTGGTGTCTTCGATGCGGGTCTTCGCACTCGCTGGTGCATTGCTCCTGACCGGCTGCCAGTCGCAGTGGATCTTCCAGCACAAGGTGGACAATCTGATCACGACGGACGTTCTCATCCAGAGCGACCCCGCGGGGGGCTCGATCCAGTGGGATAACGTCGGCATCGGTCGCACTCCGGTGCGTCTGCCGGTCGAGTACAACCACTCGGAGCAGCTCTGGTCACGGCAGAACAACTATGGCGCGAGCATGCGCAAGGACATGGGCGCGATCGTCACCGTCCTCACGTTCCCGGTCTGGGCTATCGCCTCGATCGGCCACTTCAACGAGGATCGACGCCGTCACGTCTACGGCAACAACCGCTTCACTGTGAAGGTGGAGAAAACCGGTTACACGCCGACCGAGCGCGTCGTCAAGCTCGAGGGCGAGGACGAAGTCAGCGTGTCCGTCCGACTCAAACCCCGCTGAGTCAGCGGTAACGCTTCGACGCTTCGTTCAGGAACGTCCGTTCGGCGTGGCTGAGTGACGAGATCCCGTCCGCACTGATCTTCTCGAGTAGCGCATCGACGCGCTCGCGTTCGGCGTCGCTTCGCCGCAGGCGCTTGGCTGGCTCGTATCCCGGAGCCTGGCCCGCTCTCTGGGCCGCTCTCTGGTCGGACGTCGAGCGCGACTCCCGCTTGCCAATGCGCAGCGCGGCAGGCAACGAGAACGACGGAAGCACGCCAAACTTCCAGCAGACGGCTCCGTAGAGTGCCCCTCCGAGGTGGGCGACATGGGCGACGCTCCCCGTGCCCTGTCCGGCGCCGGCCACGTTGGTCACCACGTAACCGACAGCGATCAGCCAGAGCGGGATGCTGATCGGGATGAACATGAAGCGGAAGGGGGTCTTCGGAAAGCGGAGCGCTGCCGCGACCACGTATGCCGAGACCACGCCGGAGATCCCGACAACGGGCGCGGCGCTCGTCGCGACGAAGGCCACTCCGCTGAAGATCGCCGCGAATACGGTGAAGCGCACAAACTCGCGCGGTGGCATCGCTCCCTCGAGGAGCGACCCGAAGACCCAGATGCCGACACCGTTCCAGAACAGGTGCCGCACACTCGCGTGGAGGAATGCGTACGTGACGAGCGTCCAGACTTTGCCGGTGGCGAGCGCGTCGCGCGAGAGCATGAGCCAACGCTCGACGGTCGGCGCCGACGACTGCAGGCCAGCTTGCACCAGAAACACGAGGGCGCAGACGATGAGCAGTCGTCCCACGGTGCTCCGCCCGAAGCTCCCAGAGGGCCGGGCCCGTTGCATATACTGGCGGTCGGAGACGCCCATCTGCGCGATCGAACGAGCCGCGGCTCAGTCCGGGATACGCCCGGCGCGGAGCACACCCACGTAGGGCAGATTGCGATAGCGCCCTGCGAGATCCAATCCGTAGCCGACGACGAACTCGTCGCCTTCGAGTTGGAACCCGGCGAATTCGACCTCGACGTCGGCTGCCCGCCGGGAGGTCTTCTCGAGGAACGCGCAGGCGCGGACCGAGCGCGCACCGCCAGCGGTCACGACGCCGATCAGAGCCGACAGAGTGTGGCCGGTATCGACGATATCCTCGACGATCAGCACGTCCCGCCCGCTCCAGTCGATCGGATCGAAGACGTCGATTTTCGGCGCGTGCTGCGGGGCAGTTCCGTCGCCGTACGACGTGGCCCGGACAAAGACCACTTCGACGTGCTGCGCTAGATGCCGCACCAGATCAGCCGCGAACATGAAGGCCCCGGAGAGAACCACCACGACCGTGAGATCCTTCTCTCGATAGACGCCGACCACCTGCGCGGCCAATTCCTTCACTCGCTCATCAATCTGCGCGCGCGAGTAGAGGATGCGTTCGACGTCGGCTTCCATCCCCTGAGTCTAGCCACTTCCCTCCCCGAGGTCTCCCCCTATGCGCCCACGCAGCGAGGTTCTTGGATCACGGCATCGGCCGCAGGGATTCCAGCCAAGTGCGAGCGAGTACACTCTGGGAATGCTCACGCGCAGTGCGCTGAAGGTCGCTCTCGTCATCGCGGTGGTGGCCGCGGGCTGTGGCCCCGGGGAGCCGCAGGCTGCGGCACCCGCCGCCGCGCCCGCTCGCCAAGCTCGAATCAGGCTCCGCATCACGCCCGACAGCGGACGCGTCGGGCTCTCCGCAGCGCGCAGGACCGAACTCCAACGACTGGTCGACGCGTTGTGGGCAGCGGGAGACGCCTACGACGACGACGCATGGGCGAAGGCGAAGACGGCACTCGTCGCTGAAGGCGAGCCCGGAGCAACGCGCTTCATCGCGTCTCTCTCCGCCATGAAGTCGGCGCAACGCGACGCCTGGTGGACCCGGGGTCTCAGCGGCGTCTTCGAGGAGTTTCACGATGCCGCCGTGAAGCCGCTCTGCGCGCAGCTCAAGACCGACAGACAGGGGCGCGACGACTGGGTCATCCCCATGCTGGGCGTGCTCGGAAATGCCTGGGGCCGCGGCCCGGAGTGCGACGACGTCGTACGCGCCCTGCGTGTGTGTCTGCGAGCGTACGATCCAATGGCGAGCGACTCCGCGAGGAAAGACGCGCTCCGCGAGCGGGCGTGGGAAGCCGCCGAACTGATCGGCAGATATGCGGGTCCGACCGGGGGGCTCGCCGCGGCGGACGTGGCACGTTTGTGGACGCGTTCCCTCCGATCGGCGGACTACGCACCGCTGTCTGCCATGGTCGCCCTGGAGTCCCTCGGTGCCGCAGCCGGTCCCGCAGCGCCGATCCTCCTCTCCGCCCTACGTGACGCGGGAGATGACGAACGACAACGGATCTTCGGAGTTCTGCGCAGTATCGGGTCCGCCGCTCCCGCGACTCTCCCCCGACTGCGTGCGCTACTTCGAGGTGACGATCGGCAGCTACGCATGGGAGCAATCCAGGTGCTCGGTAGCTGGTCGGATGCCGCGTCGGCCGCAGACGAAGATCTCATGCGGATCGCGAGCAACATCGGCGAGGACCACGACGTGCGCGCCGCCGCCGCCGTCACGCTCGCGCCTCGGTATGCCACCGACGAACGGGTGTGGCGCCCGCTTCTCGAGGCGGGTGGCCATGCCCCCGTAGAAACGACGATGATCGGCGTACTCGCTCGCAACGAGGAGATCGCACTGGTGTGGATCGAAGCGGCGCCATCGCTGGCCGACTGGGCCGAGGAACGGCTTGGCTTCCTGATCGCCGAGTCGCAATCAGTCCTCACTGCGCGCATCGTGGAAGCGATCCTGCGATCCCCCTCGCCCATTCTCCGCTTGGAGTTGCTCTGGAACGAAAACCTCACGAACGCCGCCCTGTCACGACTACTGGAAGACCCCGACGCGCGGGTGCGGATCGACGCCGCAGAGCTTTGCCTGGGGCGGGAGAGCATGCGCGAGCGCGCAGTTACCGTCGCCACGTCGCTCCTCCAACATCCGGACGCCGAACTCCGCTCGGCGGCGCGCCGGATTCTGCACGTCCACCCATTATCCGAACGCGACCGCGAACAAGACGTGGCCGCGCTCGCCACCGGGAACGACACGGCGCGTGTCGCCGCCGTGCGCGCACTGTCGAGCGACGATCTCCCGATCGAGAGCGCTGAGACACTCCCGCTCGCATGGCTCGCCGATCGCATCCTGAACAACGCCCGGTACAGTCACGTTCTGGTTCGCTGCCGCGGCGGCAGGGATGCGTACTGGCGCCGCATGCGGGAGATCCTGGCGCGAGGACCGGGCGCGGGAAAGGACTACGACGACCTCCTCGACGCGGTACGCGGCGGCGGACTCCACGCACTCCAGCTTCGCAGCTCCCTCTCGGAGCTCACATTCGGCGACGATGTACTCGCGGAGCGTGACTTCCGAGAGACGGTCGCGGAGATTCTCGGGGAGTTCGAGACCGATGCAACGGCGTACGCATTGGCGGTCGCACCACATCCCTCACGCCGGAGCGTAGAGCGCCTGCTCGCGCTGGAGTCCAGGACGTGCGACGCTCTCGTGCTCTTCGCCGGTCGCGGGACGGGTCAATTCCTAATGACATTCGAATTCGACGTCCTGGGCCCGACCTCGGTTCCCGTCGAGACCTGGGATGACGGCATTCTCGGCGTCCTCCCTGAAGACCCGATCCCGGGTCTGCTCGACGCGGTCCGCCGGGCCGCGCAGGCCACAGGAGCACATGCGGAATTGCGCCGCCGCGGCGCGGCTCTTCTCGCTCTTCGGCTCCCGAGGCAACCTGCGATCGAAGTTCTCGCGGCGCTCGCGCACGACGAGCACGAAGCGGTCAGTGTCGCCGCCCTTCATTCGCTGCGGCGGATGGAGCAACTCGCCCCGGGTAGTGTTCCGGTGGAGATCGTCATTCGCGGACTCACTTCGCCGCCGAGACACGCTCTCGCCCTCGATCTGGCGCGCGAGATCGGTGCGCGTGGCGCACCGATCGTTCCGGCGCTTCGCGAGATCTTCACGTCGAAGTGGGCGCCGAACCGCGTCGCAGCGGCGGCCCTCGTCCTGCGGATCACGGGCGACGCGGAGGAGCCGGCCGCCGTTGTCCGCTCGGTCCTGGCCGCCCACGAACGCACGAGACCCTCCCCTGCTCGAGATGACTTCTTCGACGGAGACCTATCCGAGACCGAGCAGATCCCGTGGGCCGACGTCGCCGTGGTTCTCACGGCAGCAGAACCTGAAGCGGGTGACGTCGCTCTGATCACAGGCGTGATCCCGACGGGAGACCCAACCGCACTCCTGCCACTCCTGGCACGTCACGGAGCGAGCGCCGCTTCCGCGATCCCAACGCTGCGTCGCTTGCTTGTTGTCACGAGTCATCTGGCTGGAGATCGTTGGGCTGGAAACGTCAACTACGGCGAACGCTACCCGACCGCTGACGCCGCAGCGCGCGCGCTCGCCGCGATCGGGCCGCCGGCGCGCGTTGCACTCCCCGATCTCCGCGCGTGGATTGCGGCGACAGGTGATGTGACGGGCGTAGCGCGCGCGGCGGTGCGGCGAATCAAATGAGAGCGATCCGGTGAGGGAGCCCGCGTGGGCACCCACATCGGTCAGCGGGCAGCGCTGCGTAGGGTGTTCTGGAGCAGCATGGCGATGGTCATCGGGCCGACTCCGCCCGGGACAGGCGTGATCGCTCCGGCGACCTCGACGGCCGCGTCGAAATCGACGTCGCCAACGAGTCGCTTGCCGCTCTTGCGGGTCGCGTCGTCGATGACGTTCGTGCCGACGTCGATCACGGTCGCACCCGGCTTGATCCACTCGCCCTTGACGAAGCGTGCGCGACCAATCGCCGCGACGATGATGTCGGCGCTGCGCAGAAGCTCAGGCGTGTTCTTCGTGCGTGAGTGACAGATCGTGACCGTGGCGTTGTTGTCCACGAGCAACAGCGCGACGGGCATGCCGACGATGTTCGAGCGACCGAGAACCACGGCGCTCGCGCCCGACATCTCGGTCCCGCTGCGCTTCAGCAACTCGATCACGCCATTCGGGGTGCAGGGGATGAAGTCGCCCGCGCGGCCCTTCATGGCGAGCGCACCGATGTTGAGAGGGTGGAAGCCGTCCACGTCCTTCTTGAGCGGGACGGCGTTCAGCACGGCCTCTTCGTTGATGTGCTTGGGCAGCGGGAGCTGCACGAGGATGCCGTGCACCCTGTCGTCGGCGCCGAGCCTACGCACGAGCTCGAGCACTTCGTCCTGCGTCGCGGTGGCCGGGAGCTCATTGTGGAAGCTCTCGATCCCGACCTCGGCGCAGTTCTTGCGCTTCATCGACACGTACTTGTGCGAGGCGGGGTCGTCCCCCACCAGGACCGTCGCGAGCCCCGGGACGATGCCCTTCTCGCGCAACGCGACGGCGCCCTTCGCCACCTCGGCGCGGATGTCCGCTGCGATCGCCTTGCCGTCGATGATCTTCGCCGTCATATCCGTTCTCCTGGCAATTGATGCGCCGTGCAAGTTGTGATGCGCTGTGCAAGTGTGATGCGCTGTGCAAGTTGAGTTCGAGCAGGCTCTCGGGAGCGATCAGTCCGCTCCCGGAGCCGCGATCACGCTAAATCTCGCTAGCGCTAGGCGTCTCTCTCTAGAAGAGCCCCTTCACGCGGCCGGTCTCGAGATCCACGTCGACCCCTTCGAAGGCGGGCTTCGACGGCAGGCCGGGCATGGTCATCATCGTGCCGCAGAGCGGATAGACGAAGCCGGCGCCGAGGCTCGCACGCACCTCGCGGATCGGAAGGGTGAAGCCGGTCGGTACGCCCTTCAGGTTCTTGTCGTGCGAGAGCGAGAGGTGCGTCTTCGCCATGCAGATCGGCAGGTTGCCGTAGCCGAGCTTCTCGTAGAGGTCGATCTGCTTGCGCGCCTTCTGCTCGATCGCGATGTCGTCGGCGCCGTAGATCTTCTGCGCGATCGTGCGGATCTTGTCCTCGATCGACATGTCGAGGTCGTAGAGGAACTTGAAGTCGCTCGGCTTCTCGCACGCCGCCATGACAGCTTCGGCGAGATCGGTGGCGCCGGCGCCGCCTTGCGCCCAATGATCGGTCATGACGGCATTCTCGGCGCCCGCCTCGACTGCGATCTTGCGCAGCAGGTCGACCTCGGCCTGCGTGTCGTTCGTGAACTTGTTGATCGCTACGACAACTGGCACACCGAAGAGCCGCGCGATCTGGATGTGCTTGACCATGTTGGCCGCGCCCTTCTCCAGACCCGGAAGGTTCTCCTCGACGAGTTCCGGCGGCAGCGGCTTACCAGCCACGACCTTGCCGACTCCGCCGTGCATCTTGAGTGCGCGGATCGTCGCAACCAGCACCACGCAATCGGGCCGCAGCCCACTCGCACGGCACTTGATGTTCATGAACTTTTCCATACCGATGTCCGCGCCGAAGCCGGACTCCGTGATCACGTAGTCGCCCATCTTGAGCGCGATCCGGTCGGCGATCACACTGCTGTTGCCGTGAGCGATATTCGCGAACGGACCGGCGTGGATCAGCGCGGGCGTGTGCTCCAGAGTCTGCACGAGCGTCGGCATGAGCGCGTCCTTCATCAACGCGGTCATCGCGCCGGCGACCTTCAGGTCCTCGGCCGTGACGGGCTCCTGATCCCAGTTCTGACCGACGACGATGCGGCCGATGCGCGCGCGCATGTCGCGCAGATCGGTCGCGAGTGCGAGCACAGCCATGACCTCGGAGGCGACGGCGATATCGAAGCCGGACTCGCGCGGATGACCGTTCAGCTTGCCGCCGAGACCGATCACGATCTTGCGCAGCGCACGGTCGTTCAGGTCCATCACGCGGTTCCACGTCACCGAGAACGGGTTGAGGCCGAGCTTGTTACCGTGGTGGATGTGGTTGTCAATCGCCGCAGCGAGCAGGTTGTTCGCCATCGTGACGGCGTGGATGTCGCCGGTCAGGTGCAGGTTGAAGTCCGCCATCGGGATGACCTGGCTGTAGCCGCCACCGGCCGCGCCGCCCTTGATCCCGAACGTCGGTCCCATGCTGGGCTGTCGGATGCACGTGACGACCGACTTGCCGAGGCGGCCGAAGCCCTGGGAGAGCCCGACCGTCGTGGTGGTCTTGCCCTCGCCGAGCGGCGTCGGCGTGATCGCCGTGACGTCGACGTACTTGCCGTCGGGGCGATCCGAGAGCTTCTCGAGCACATCGAGGTGCACCTTGGCCTTGTACTTGCCAAAAAGCTCAAGGTCATCCTCGGAGAGGCCAACGCCTGCTGCGATGCTCAGGATGGTATCGAGCGGCGCCTCTTCCGCGATGTCGAGGTCGCTCGGGACCGGCGTCTTGGGCTCGTTGAAACGGCTGACTTCGCTCATCGCGTGCTCCTGGTGAGGGGAATCCCCGGAGTTTAGGACACGACTTGCCGGGAGCCTCGCGGAGAAGGACCGCATGTCCGCGGGTCTACCGCTTCGACGTGACGCGGATCACGACGCAGAGCGCTCGTCGACGTTATCGACGGCGCGCGAGGACGTAGTCGGCGATCGCGCGCAGGATCGTCTTACCGTCGTTGTCGGGCAGCGGGTCGAGTACGTCGCGAGCCTCGCGGATACGACGTCGTGCGTCGTTCATTGCGTGCTCGACCGAACCATTCGCGATCACCGCGGCGCGGATCGTGCCTGCCTCTTCAAGACCGCGGCCTTCGGCGAGGGCGGCGCGTGCTCGTGCGACGTCGTCCGCGGGCCCCGTGCGCAGGAAGTGAATGAGCGGGAGCGTCATCTTTACGCGCGCCAGATCGGTGCCGAGAGACTTTCCGACGACCGCTTCGTCGCCGGTCAGGTCGAGCACGTCATCGACGATCTGGAACGCCATCCCGAGGCTCATTCCGTAGTCGTGGAGCGCCTGCACACTCGCGTCGTCGCCCCCGGCATAGCGCGCTCCGCACTCTGCCGACGCTGCGTAGAGCACGGCGGTCTTCTTCTCGATGATTTCGAGATACGTTTCGATCGACAGGTCCAGGTTGCCGCGGTTGTGGATCTGCAACATCTCGCCCTGGCAGACCAGGCGCGTGATCTTCGAGAGGTAGCGCGACGCCAGTCGGTCCTCGAGCGCGGCGGCCTCGGCGTACGCACTCGCCAGCAGGAAGTCACCGAGGAGAACCGAGATCTCCTCGCCCTCCAGGCTGTGCAAAGTCGGACGCATCCGCCGGACAAGCGCGCCGTCGAGGATGTCGTCGTGGACGAGCGTCGCTGTGTGGATCAGTTCGACGACGGCGCCCACGCGAGCATGATCGACGCCGACGGCATCGGGATTGACCGCGCGACCGCCCAGGATCACGAGCGCCGGTCGCAGGCGCTTCCCGCCCATGCCGCGGATGTGGTCCACGAGGCCCTGCACGTACGTCGCCTGCGACGTCGTGATCTCGACGAGGGCGGTCTGCACCCGCTCCATGTCGCCCGTGATGGGGGCGAGCAGATCGGCCAGCGTCGCGCCAGCGTCGGGGGCGGGCGCGATCGACGAGTCGGGGGCGGAGGTGGTTTCGGTTCGTTCCAAGGCAGTCTTCGGATGGAGGAGAGTCGCCAGTTCCGGGGATTCCGGCCTCTGGGACGACCTTCGGGGCGACTTCAGGAGTCTAAGTGGAGGGCAATCCCTGATCCTCGCACGAATTCGGCGCGGGAGCCGCATGGGAGACGAGGGGCGCCTCGATTTGAGCGTAGGAGCCAAGAACTCAGGCTGAGAAGCAGCGTCTCGTCGGGCTGATCAACGCGACGTGCTCACTGGCGCTTCCAGGCGAATGAGCGGACGCGCCAGGCTCCGTCTGCGTCCTTCACGACATCGAGTACGACGTCCACCTGCCCCATCTTCATCAGGATCAGCGACTGGCCGGCGAAGACGGTCAGGGTGACCTGCGCGTCGTCCCCGTCGATCTCGATCTCGCGCGACTGCACGTACACGCTCGCGAGGCCCATACTGTGCCATCGGGCCAGGTCGCGTTCGAGCGCGGTGCGATCGCTCGTCTCCAGGTAGACGAGGTCATCGGTGAAGAACTCGAGGAAGTCCTCGTCGCGCTGCTCCACCAGAGCGTCGCGAGCGTCGTCGACGGAGTCGGAAATCCGCTGCCAATCGGTGCGCAGGAGCCAGCGGGCGAAGATCGCCCCGGCGATGACCACGGCGAGGATCGCCACACCGCGGACGGCCATTCGGCGCGTGTCCTCGTTCATGCGAATACGGCTCCTCGCGCTGGTGACCGGAAGACTCGTCCGAACGCGTCCCCGCGCCGGCTCGACACCTATTCAGATGTCTGTGTCGCTGTCGTCTTCCTCGCGTCCCGCCTCTTGTGCCGAGGCCGCCTCTTGTGCCGAGGCCGCCTCTTGTGCCGAGGCCGTACGACTCCACGTCTTCTGGTGCGCCGCCCACCACGAACTCCAAACCGCTGGGTCCTTCGCGAACCTCTGCCCCGTGAGCCGACGAAGATGGACGTACGCCGACTCGCTGAGGATCGGATCCGCTCCGTCGAGCGTCCGGATGAGGATGGCGACCGCCTCGCGATCCTGCTTGTAGCTCTTGCCAAAGAGCAGGGAGTGGAGCGACTCCATCATCTCGGCAGCGTGAACGCGGATCTGGTCCTTCTCGATCGCAAGCGATGCGCACAGGAAGAACGCGCAGCCGACGCCGGCCGACACGAGCGCCGTCTCGCCCCCCACAGCGCGTGAGAGCCGCGACCAGCCGAGCCACTCTGGCCGGAACATGAAGAAGAGCCCGATGACAACGAGGAACATCGCCCCCATCCGGCTCGTGAACCACGATGTCGCACTCATCCCGAGGCTACAGTCTTGAGGCTACAGCGCGTAGGTCACGACACACGCCGGATCGGTGCGGGCTCCAGCGCCAGACGGAGAGCGCTCGCACTACTTGCGATCGGTACGCAGATTCTTGCCCATCATGAGCAGGGCGACGCCCATCGTCGCGATGACGATCTCGCTCCAGATGTCGTTCTTCTGGAGACCGTAGAAGACCGCCGCCGGAAGAAGAGCGAGGCCGACGATCTGCAGGAGCAGACCGATCCGCGCGCGCCCTGCATCCGAGGCCTTCATGAGCGTCTTCTCCGCAACTCCCAGCGCGAGCCTGAGGCTATGGCGAGGAGTTCACTGTGGCTATGCTATGGGTTGGCTATGGGTTGGCTACGTGTCGACGGCCGACGCGTCGATCAATCCGGCCTCGACCATCATGCGTGCCATCGTGACGCCCATGTCGGCCGGAGACTCGGCAACGCCGATGCCCGCCGCGCGGAACGCCTTCTTCTTCTCATCCGCGGTGCCCTTGCCGCCCGCGATGATCGCACCCGCGTGGCCCATGCGCTTTCCGGGAGGCGCCGTGGCGCCCGCGACGAAACCAGCGATCGGCTTCTTGCTGCCGCTCGCCGTGTAGAACGCCGCGGCCTCCTCTTCGGCCGAGCCACCGATCTCACCGATCATCACGACGGCGTCGGTATCGTCGTCCGCGAGGAAGAGCCCAAGCGCATCGACGAAGTTGGTGCCGATCACAGGATCGCCGCCGATGCCGATGCAGGTGCTCTGGCCGATGCCGCGCTCGCTGAGTTGCCACACGGCCTCGTAGGTCAGCGTGCCGCTGCGCGAGACGACGCCCACGCGACCGGGCTTGTGGATGTAGCCGGGCATGATCCCGACCTTGCACTCGCCCGGCGTGATGATGCCGGGGCAATTCGGGCCGATCATGCGCGTGGCCGAGCCCTCAAGCACGAGTCGGATGCGGACTTCGTCGATGGCGGGGATGCCCTCGGTGATGCAGACCGCGAGGGGCACGGCCGCGGCGGCGCATTCCATCACGGCATCGGCCGCGAACGGCGGCGGCACGAAGATGAGCGAGACGTTCGCGCCGGTCGCCTCGACGGCGTCGGCCACGGTGTTGAACACGGGCACGCCATTGTGCGTGATCCCGCCCTTACCCGGCGTGACGCCCGCAACGATCTGCGTGCCGTACTCGGCACATTGCTTGGCGTGGAAGGAACCGGTCGCGCCGGTCAGTCCCTGCACGAGGATCTTGCTGTCTTTGTTGACGAGGATGGACATCGGGTCAGTTCCCCTTCGCTGCTGCAACGACCTTTTTGGCCGCATCGGTCATATCACTGGCGACGGTCAGGGCGATCCCGCTCTCGGCGAGGATCTTGCGGCCCTGCTCCACGTTGGTGCCCTCGAGGCGCACGACGAGCGGCACCGAGAGACCGAGGTCACGAGCCGCCGCGACGACGCCTTCCGCAATCACATCGCAGCGCATGATCCCGCCGAAGATGTTGACCAGGATGGCCTTCACCTTGGGGTCTTCGAGAATGATGCGGAACGCCTCCGTCACCTTCTCGAGAGTGGCGCCGCCGCCGACGTCGAGGAAGTTGGCTGGCGAGCCGCCATGCACCTGGATCACGTCCATCGTGGACATTGCGAGGCCGGCACCGTTGACCATGCAGCCGACTTCGCCGTCCAGCGCGATGTAGGCGAGGTCGAGCGCCTTCGCGCGCGCCTCGAGCGGATCTTCCTCCGAGGCATCCGCCATCGCCGCAACATCCTTGTTGCGATACAGGCCGTTGTCGTCGAAGTCGATCTTGGCATCGAGTGCGATGACGTCGCCGTCCTCGGTGATCACCATGGGGTTGATCTCGGCGAGCGACGCATCCTTCTCGACGTACGCCTTCGCCAGCGCCACGAACATGGCGGCGGCCTTGCGGACCGTGTTGCCCTCGAGTCCGAGTTCGAATGCGAGAGCCGTGGCCTGGAAGGGACGCAATCCCCGATCGGGATCGAATGCAGCCTTCTTGATCGCATCGGGATCGCGAGCAGCGATCTCCTCGATCTCGACGCCGCCCTCGGCGCACGCCATCAGGACCGGCATACCCTGGGCTCGATCAAGCGCGATGCCCGCGTAGAGTTCACGTGCGATCTTGCAACCCTCTTCGACCATGACCATCCGGACGAGCACGCCCTCGGGACCGGTCTGGTGCGTGACGAGTTGCATGCCGAGGATCTCGTCAGCAACCTGACGCGCTTCCTCGGGCGAGTGAGCGAGTTTGACACCGCCGCCTTTGCCGCGACCACCGGCGTGCACCTGAGCTTTGACGACAACCAGGCCGCCGCCCAGATCGCGTGCCGCCGCCTCTGCCTCATCCGCTGTGGTGACGACGGTGTTGCGCAGCGTAGGCACACCGTAGGAGGCCAGGATCTGCTTGGCCTGGTACTCGTGGATCTTCATGAAATCTCCCTATGAGGGCCCAGACGTAAGCGCCCAAACGACGACGAGTTCCGGAGAGTACACCCGGAGACGAGCGTGCTTCAGGGAAGCCGGTGGGAAGGATCTCGGGAAGGTCGCTTCAGGCTCGGCGGTGCTACTCGTCGGCCCATGCGCGCAGACGCTGCGCTGCTGCCACGCGTTCGGCGTCCGGGGACAGCGCGTCGAACCCGGTGTCTGACGGTGCTCCGAGGCTCACCAATGTGTCGTACGACTTCTGTCGCACCAGGGCCGCCGGATGCGCAAGCAGCTCCACAATTTGGGCCACGGCAGCCCGCTCGCGAAAGCCTCCCAGGTTGTGTAATGCGATCCAGACGACGGTTGCGTCGCGGTCGTCGAGACGCGCAAGAGAGGCCTGCACGCTGCGGTCACTGCGACGTCGGCCAAGACGTACGAGAGCCGAGAAGCGTACGCCCGGGTCGGGGTCGGCGGAGAGCACGACGAAGCGGGGTTCGTCCTCTTCCGGGAGCGGCCCGGCGGGATCGGGCCCGCCGAGTCCGCCGGCCACGTCGTCGATGATGGCCGCGAGTCGTTGCAACTCGGCGTCGACCGAGAGCAACTCCAGCCGAACAGCAGCCTGCAGGTGCGCAAGATCTGCTGCGATGACGCGCGCAGCTGCCCGCGCCTCCGCGTCCTGCGGAGCCACTGCGGGGCGCCCTTCGAGAGCGCTGAGCCGCTCGTCCAAACCGGCGATCAGGCTTGCATGGCGCACGCGCACGTCCGCCAGATCCGAGCGCGCGGCACGCAGTTCCGACTCGCTCCGCCCCGGGTATGCGCCCAGGAGCCAGACAGCGAGAGTGGCGGCGCAGGCCCCGCCTAGCGCACCGGCGAGCACGCTGACGAGCGGTCGCGACATTCCGGACCGGGGCGCTATCGCGAGACCCCCACCTGTTCGTCGAAACGGGCATCGTCGCCGGTGCCGCGGATCTCCATCGTCAGCGAGACCTGGCGTCCCCGCCGACTGGAGTCGGAACTGCCCGCGCGGTACACGGCGTTGCCCGATGCAATCGCAGAGAGATGAATGGGCCGCGCCGCGTCGGTGCGCATGGCGTAGCGCAGTTGCAATTGTTCGACGCCGATGAAGATCAGGCCGCCGATCTCGACCTTGGGCAGTCCGGAATAGACGGTCTTCACTCCGGTCCTGTTGCGCAGCGTGATGATCATCAAGCCGCGTGCATGATCGCGGCTGTCAACACGCTCGATGTCGTCACGGTTGAGTGCGAACGCCGACATCGCCAGGAACGGGGTCCGCGAGAGATCCACCACCGTGCGCTCGCCGATCACGGTGCGATCACTCGAGACGAAGTCGTCCAGTTTGCGCGTCGCATCCATCCCAATCTGCATTCGCTCGTCTCGACCGGCGACCTCGGGTATAGCGATGGAGTCGAGCGCGCCGCCGCCGCTGCTGGTCGTGCGCGCGCCGCTGGTGGTGCTCGTGGTCGCTGTGCGTTCGAGTACGTTGCTCTGTCCTCCGCTGCGAGTGCCATCGCCTGCGCACCCGCTGAGGAGCCCCAGCGCGGCCGCTGTCAACAGCCCAAGCGCCCGCATTGGTACTGCGCGTTGAATGGTCGCTTCGTGCATCGCAAATCTCTCCCGACGTGTGCCGGCCCGGCGCCCGGCAGCCCGGCATCAATCCTCGTCTGTCACATCGCCAGAGCGCAGCACGCCACCGGCCCCTCAGGGAAACGGCCCCTCAGGGAAGCTGCAACGATACGCCCACCGGCGGGCCAGAGGTCAACGGTCCAAGAACGCTATCGTCCGAGGGCTGCAACGAGACCACCACGAAGCGAATCTGGCGAACGCGGTTCCAACGGCGGACCCCCATCACGACCTGATTTCGGTCGATGATCCCGGGTGCTGCAAGCCGGCCATCAGAGAAGAGGACGATCGTATCCGGCCCTGCCTCGGTCGCCTTCGGGGAGAGGATCGGGTCCTTCGCCTTCGGGTCGAACGCTCGCACGAGCATCTCGGAGAGATTGCTGCCACCGCCCGGCGACAGACGCGCGATCCGGGACTCAGCCTTCTTGCGTGTCCTGTCGCTCGCCTCGACCAACTCACCGAACGCAAACGTCGGCGAGTCCGCGTACACGGCGACGTCGAAGTGTGTGCCATCGCGCAGGCTTCGCAGCATGGCGATGGCGTGTACGCGCGCAAGATCCATCTTCGTCTTCGCGCTGTCGTAGTCGTCGATCAGGTCCTCGCCCGCTGCCAGGAGGGAAGCGCGGGCCGCGGGTGAAAGCGTCGCCGGCGTGACCTTGTCCTTCATGCTCTCGCCGGTCGAGAGAACGATCAGCACGCGCCGCGAACGGCTGCGCAGGAGCGGCGCGTCGATCGAGGGCGGGGACGCTGACCACTGCGGCGCTTCGCGGGCGTCCTGTCCGGTGCGCGCCGCCCACTCCCGCATGTAGCCATCGGGCCGCGCACCGAGGCGTCTTCCGGTGAGTTGTGCGAGCGCGTCGGCGCAATCGTCCACCAGTCGCCCGTCCTCGCGTCGCATGCGTTCGGCGAGAGCGGGGACTGCGTCGTCGCGCCCCTGCCGCGCAAGCGCCCAGATCGCCGCGGAGCGCACGCGCCAATCCACGTCGTCCAGAGCCTCGGTCAGAACGATGTCCTGACGCTCTTCGTGACGCGCACCGAGGGCGGCGACCGCTGCAACGCGCATCGGCACCGATGCCGCATGCACGAGAGCCAGAAGCGCTGAAGACGCGCCGATCGCGTCGTTGCGCCCCAGCGCTTCGATGGCCTCGATGCGCCGGATGGGAATGCCCTTGCCCTGGGCGAATGCCCCCAACGCTGCCACGGCCTCGGCATCCGTCATTCGCGAAAGCGCGTGAACTCCGATCTCGGTATCGACAGGCGTGCGTGCCTTCGGCAGGAGCCGCGTCAAGATGGCATCCGCCGCTGCGAGAGAGTCGACGCCCCGAAGCGCGTTCTCCAACAACTGTGCCCGCACGCGATCGTCCTTCTCGCGCAGCGCCTGGCTGATCGCCTTCGCCACCGACGCAGGCGGCCGGGCTGCTCCACAGATCCACAGCACACCCACGAGAGCGAGAAGGACGTGCGAGCGGGAGATCGCCATACGCCCAGCCTATCACCCCCAGAGCCCGAACAGCGCGCAGTCGAAGAGCCCAGACCGGGTCGGCCTTTGGGCCTTATAGCCTCAAAGCCAAGCCTCGAAATCACCGGATCGGCGCGCAAACCGCCAGAACGACCCGGTCAAACGCGACGACACGCACCCAGGGATTTGAGTGGAGTCCGCCCTCCCGGCTAGCCTCGCGACGCCCACGACTCGCTCCCGGCACCATGAACCCGCCCTTGAACCAGGCCCACGAACGCGAATACGGAGATCGCCCTGATCAGAACGCGCCCGCTGCTAACCCTCGTTCTCGCACTCGCACTCGCCGTGATTCTGACCGGCGGGTGTGTCTCGACAAGTGGGTTGCCGCCACTTTGGGAGACGGAGACGGACTTGCCCGGCGGTGTCACGAAGCATCGCGGAGCGTTCGGACTGTGGGAGACACGCGTCGAGGCCGACGGAACCGAGTTTCGGACACTGCGTCCGATCTGGACCACACGCGAGACTCCCGAGCCCGCATCCAACTCCCTGCACGTTTTTCCGCCGTTCTTCAGCAAGTCCGACTCGCCGGTTATGAAGAGTGCGACGTTCTGGCCGCTCTACTACGACACCCAATCCGGCACCCACACGCAGCGCGAAGAACGCGATTCCAACGACGACGTCTGGTTCTTCCCCCTGCTCGCTTGGGGGGATCAACCGGGCCAGGGCACGTACTTCATGTTCTTGCCGTTCGGCGGCACGCTGAAGGGCAAGTTGCTCGCCGACGAGATCAACATCTACGCCTTCCCGCTCTACCTGACGACGGTTGCCGGTGACTGGAACTCCGCTCACATTCTCTGGCCGCTGATCGCGTGGGGGAGTAGCCCGACGCGCTCGCACTTCCGTATTCTGCCCTTCTATTCCGCGACCGACGGCGAGCGGTACCACCGGCGCTCCGTGCTCTGGCCGATCATTCACTGGAGCGCCGAACTCCGCGGTAGTCGTGAGATCCGCGGGTGGATGGTGTTTCCGCTCCTCGGTCGCCGCGCCGCGACCGATGGCTCCTCGTGGCAATGGACATTTCTCTTCCCGTTCTTCCAGTTCGCCCGCGACCAGCGCACGGGCGACGAATACGACGCCATCGTCTGGCCGATCTACCGGCGCTCAAGCCGTCCGGGCGTTGAAGAGAGCCTCTGGATCTGGCCGTTCTGGGGCAACACGGTCGCCGAGGACAAGGAGAGTACGTTCTACGCTTGGCCGTTTGGGTGGAGCACATGGGCGATCAAGGGGCAGATAGAGGCCAAACGGAACTACTTCGTGCCACTCTGGATGCGCAGCACGACCGGACCTCCCGGTGAGGAACCGACCGCCGTCGCGACGCGCTCGTGGCCGCTCTTCTCCCACGAGACGCGCCCGGACGGCACCGCCCGCGGACGGTTTCCGGAGATCATTCCCATGTTCGGATGGGAGCCCGGAGAACGCGTGTATGCGGACCTCCTGAGCCTCGTCCGCTGGGAGAGCGACGCCGACGGTCGTGCGTCATGGGATGGCCCCCTCGGCATCATCGGCTATCGTCGCGCGACGAGCGGCGCCCGATCGCTGCGACTTCTCTGGTGGCTGGAGATTCCGCTCGGCGGGTCCGAAGCGGATGACCGCGATGCAGGAGAATCGGAGTGAGACGACTGCGCGACTGGTGGGAAAGCGAAACCGGAGGCGGCCGATGAACGCCCGTGGTTCTCGTTCGATCCCCCAGCGGCTCGCGGACTCGGTCGAGTTCGCGGGAGGCACGGTCGTGCTCTTTCTCGACGCGATGGTGGGACTCGTCACGCCACAGCATCTGACGCGATCGATCCGCCGCCTCGTCGATCAGATCTACCTTCAGCTGGTCAAGAGCATGGGTGTCGTCACCATCGTCGGCGTGTTCATCGGGATGATCCTCGCGATCCAATCGGGCGAGGAGTTACGCCGCTTCGGCGCCGAGGACCAGCTCGCATTGATCGTTGCGGGATCGATGGCGCGCGAGATGGGACCGTTCATCACGTCCGTCATTCTCGCAGCGACCGTCGGGTCGGCGGTCGCAGCAGAACTCGGCACGATGCGCGTGAGCGAAGAGATCGACGCGCTCGAGTTGATGAATATCGACCCGGTCCGGTACCTCGTCGTGCCGCGTATCGTGGCGCTCGCCATCGCGAGTGTGCTCCTCACCGTCCTCGTCAACATCGTTGGCATGTCGGGTGCCGCGGTTGTTGCCAAGGCGAACTACGGCATCCCGTACGCGGACTTCTTCGAACGTGGACGCGAAGCTCTCGCAGGTCCGTGGTTGTTCGGTGGGCTCTCCAAGGATCTCTACTCGGGCCTCGCGAAGTCGCTCATATTCGGGTTGATGATCGGCGCGCTCTCCTGCTTCGCAGGGCTGAATGCGGGCGGCGGTGCGCTCGGCGTTGGCAAGGCCGTCCGGCGCGCCGTCGTCGCGTCCGTCGTCATGACGCTCGTGGTCGGCTACGTAATCACGTGGTTCTTCTGGGTGGTGCTCCCATGAGCACTCCCGCTGTGGAGACGAGCGGCTCGAGCAGCTCGAGCTACTCTGAGTCCATCGTGCGCATGGCGGGCGTCACGAAGCGCTTCGGCGACAACGTCGTCCTCGCGGATCTCGAGCTCGTGATCGAGCGCGGCACGAACTTCGTGATCATGGGCCTCTCGGGAACCGGAAAGAGCGTCACGCTGAAGCTCATGTGCGGCCTCGACCGGCCCGACTCCGGGACGGTCGAGATCTGCGGTGTGCGGCTCGACAACGCGACGCGCAAGGACATCGCCTGTGTGCGCGAGAACCTCGGTTTCGTGTTCCAGGGCGCGGCGCTCATCAATTGGCTGAGTGCCCGCGAGAATGTGGCGCTGCCACTCCTCGAGCGCGGCGTGCCGCGCAAGGAGGCCGAGGAGATCGTCGCGCGGGAACTCGCCGAGGTCGGTCTCTCCGACATCGGAGACAAGTACCCGGACGAGATCTCGGGCGGAATGCGCAAGCGCGTCGGCTTCGCCCGGGCCACTGTCGATGAGCCGAAGCTCGTACTCTACGACGAGCCTACCAGCGGCCTGGACCCGCGCACCACGCGCACCATCGACGAACTGATCATCGACGCGCGCGATCGACTCGGAGCCACCGGCGTCGTCGTGAGCCACGACGTGGCCTCCGCGCTGCGCGTCGCCGACCGCATCGGCCTTCTCTACGAGGGCCATCTGGACGTGATCCTCACGCCCGATGAATTCCGGCGGAGCGACCATCCGGTCGTCCGCTCATTCCTGGAATCGGCGCCGCTCGGCGCGAATGGGAGCTCCTGATGAAGCGCGAAGTGATCGTCGGATTGGTGGTTGTCATCCTGGTCTCCACACTGCTCTCCATGACGTTGTGGATACAGAATCCGCGCTTCTTGAGCAACGCGGAGCGCGCCGAACTGCGCGCCACATTCCACGATGTTGCAGGCCTCCGTGTTGGCAGCAAGGTCTGGATCTACGGTACCGAGAGCGGTCGCGTCGAAGAGATCGAGCCGGACGGAGAAGGCAACGTCGAAGTGTTCATGACGCTCGACTATGACCCGAGCCTGCGCGCGAATGCAGTCGTGAAGATCCAGCCGAGTTCCGCACTCGGCGGTGCGGTCGTCGCGATCCACCCCGGCACACCGGATCAACCCGCGCTGCCGCCGGGAATCATTGCCGGTGTGTCACAGGGCGATGCCCTCGGCGAGATCGGCCGACTCGCCAGCGACCTGCGCGGCCCCGCTCTCGAGATGATCGAGAATCTGCGCAAGATCACCGAGGACGTCGCGAGTCGTAGCGACAGCATCATCGCCAACTTGGACGCGTTTGCCGCGAACGCGAACGACGTCACCGAGGGCCTCAAGAATGGTCGTGGGAGCATCGGCAAACTCTTCCAGGACGATCGTCTCTACGACGATCTTCGCAGCGCCGTATCGTCGCTGCAGAAGCTCGCCGACGACGCGAACGGAGGCGGTGGTGCGCTCGACGTCTTGCTCCACGACGAGTCGCTCGCGAGCGACCTCAAGGAGACTGTCGCGAGCATGCGCTCGGTCGCCGACAAGATCGACAACGGCGAGGGATCGCTCGGGCGCCTGCTGAACGATCCGGAGCTCTATGACACGCTCACCGCAGCGGCCAAGGATCTCCAGGACCTCACCGCGACAGCGCGCGACGGCGACGGCGCCTTCGGTCGCCTCCTGAACGACCCGGAGCTCGCGGATCGCTTGGATCGCATCACGATCGACGTTGCGCAAGTCACCGGCAAGCTGCGTCGCGGCGAGGGCACGCTCGGCCGGCTCATCCAGGACGAGGAGCTCTACGAGGAGTTGCGCGGTTCACTGAAGGAACTCACGGCAGGTGCCGGCGACGCTCGCGAGAACGCTCCGATCCTGACATTCGCGAGCTTCCTCTTCGGAGCGTTCTGACTCGCGCCCCGTTCGGGCGCAGCGAATGTCTGAGTGCAGCGAGCGTCTGGGCGCAGCGAGTACTGCGTGCATCGAACGCACGCGACGACGACGACCGCGTCTGCAGGCTTACTTGAGTGGGAACATGTCCTGCATCTGCTGCATGAGGTCGCGGCGCACTTCGGGCTTCCACAGGTTGCCGAGATGGCCGCCTGTCTCGTGCAGCGTGAGCCGCCATCCGAAGAGTTGACGCAGGAACGGCACGTCGCCGGGCTTGAGCAGCATGTCGTTGCGGTTTGTCACGACGCGAATGCGCGGATTCCTGTGGAGGTCAAGCTCGATGTTGCGCAGGTCGCAGAGCGACGACAGGACGTCGGCCCCCCGATCGGTGTTCTCGATATCGCTTCGCAGTCGCGCCTGCTCCGGCAGAACGAAGGCGTAGAAGTACTCCATCCACGAGTAGCGCGCGATCTCGCGGTAGGAAGCGGCACGGTCGCTGTTCGTACGCGGCGTCAGGAAGAAGTCGCCGGTCACTCCACGATCGCGCGCTTGATCGAGTACGTCCATCAGCGTCATGCGAAATGCCATGCCGGTCAGGAACTTCGCGCCGTCCTCGGTGAGCGGTAGGGGCTTGCCGGGCCGGAGGTCCCCGCCACCGGCAACATCCAGAACGTAGCGAAAGAATATGCGCATCTTCTCTTCGCGCTCTTCGTCATCCGGGAAGAGCTTCAGCGGAAGCTCGAAGTAGTCGTCGAAGCCCTGCGCCGCGCGCATGAGGTTGACCGGCGGATTGATCGCCATGTAGCCCTGGAACTCGATCAGGCCCGCGTGCCTCGCTTCCTGTTCAGCGGCAGCCATGAAGAGCGCGTGATAGGCCCCCATCGAGATACCCATGACGGCGCGGTTGCGGCCGATCACGGCGCCGAATTCCTCGTGCAGATCGGCGTCGATCGCCGTCAACGCCACATGCACATCACGCGCGTCGGACGGAGCGAAGCCAGGGAAGTCCGTGGTGAGAGCGGTCTCGATGAACTCGAAGTTCAACGAGCTCGAGATCGTGACGGCGTGGTAGCCGGCCTTGAATGCCATTTCTGCAAGTGCGGCAGTGGAAGTGGCGTTGCGGTGCCCACCCGTGCCCGGCAACACGTACATCACGGGTGCCGCGTGATCCTGCAACCACACGGAGTACGGGAAGTCCTGGCCCGTGCTCGCGAGAGCGACCTCGCGCTCCTGCTTCTCTTCGGCGAACGACTTGTCCTCGAGGCCCAAGAAGACGTATTGCAGAGTGTCCGACGCACTCCCCGCCTCGGCCGCCGCACGATACGTGGTCGGTTTCAGGTTGCGATTGAGCGAACGCGCCATGCGCTCAAGCCGGTACGGGTCGTACGTCGTGTTGCCGAATTCGACATAGCTGTCAATGCTGTCGCTCGTGTCGTTGAAGCGCAGAGCGATGGTGCCGAGCGGCACGTACGTGAGGGGATCGAGGAGCGTATCCGGGATCCAACCGACACTGTCGCGGACGGTCGGGCGCGGCAGCTTCGTGTAGGACGAGTCCTCCCAGCCCCACTCGCGGAACGCCAGGCCCATGTCCTGGGCGCGCGGGGCCGGAGCGTCCATCTCGGCGGCCGAATCGCGGATGCCGAGCACGCCGACCGTCGTGTTCACGAGAAAGCGCTCCGTCTCGAGACCCGCCTCGTCGGTCTTGCCTTGCGAGAGGTTGCTGACCAGACGCACCGGATAGAGCAGGTTCTTGCCCACCCGCGTGACGGCTTCGCGAACGCTCTTCGGCGAGATGAAACGCCAACCCTTCGCCAATGGGGCGATCACGTACTCGGCCCCCAGGTGGACGCCATCGTCGAGAACCCGGTTCGTCGGCTCGCCTCCGTCGCGGATCTCCCAGAACGTGAGATCCTTCTCCTGGAAGTGCGCAGCACCGGGCCCGTCGTAGTCTGACCAGTCCCGATGCTTCGTCTCGGTGCTCGTGCAACCGACGACCAAGAGCGGCAGGAGCGTCAACAGGATTGGGCGCAATCGAGGGTTCGACATGGGCTTCCTTCCAGGAGTCTCGGAACGTGAGATCAGCGCAGAGTAATCCTGACGCCCCGCCCGCGAAGAGGACATCCGGCGCGCGATTTCGACCCGCGGCTGGCGACGTCGCGCTCAGGCGGAGTCGCGCAGGGATCGAGGCGCCTCGATCGCGAGCCGCGCGCCGCGTGCCTCCAACCAGCGTCCGACGTGCTTGCCCAGCGGGTCCCCCTCGAGATTGACACGGGTGCCGGGTTCCGCCCCACCGAGCGTCGTCACGTCGAGCGTCGTCGGGATGAGAGCGACGGAGAACTCCGTGTGCGAGAGATCAGCGACGGTCAAGCTGATACCGTCCACCGCGATCCAACCCTTGGGTGCGAGCGTCTTCATGACCTCGTCGGGGGCCTCGATCGTCATCCACGTCTCGTCTCCCCGCTGCTCGACGACCGAGACACAGCCGACGGCGTCGACGTGCCCTTGGACCTCGTGACCGCCGATCTCGTCCCCGACCCGCAGCGCCCCTTCGAGATTCACCCTGTCACCCACGGACAGATCGCCCAGTGTCGTCAGCCGCATGGTCTGGCCGATGACATCGAATTCCGCGCGGCCAGCCTCGAAGGCGACAACCGTGAGGCACACGCCGGCGACGGCGATCGAGGCCCCGTGCTGCGGTTCTCGACCCAACACCGAGACGTCCACTGCAAGGCGAATGGAGGCGCCCGCGACGTCTTCGATCCCCAGGATCTCGCCTGTTCCTGTCACGATACCGCTGAACATGCACCAAGTTGACGGGCCACCGACGCCAGCGCCGCGCGATTTCCGGCCTCCGCGGACCCTCGTGTCCGTTCCGGGTCCCCACGCCCACGGGCCACCGGTTTTTTTACACGGCGAGGCAGCGCTTCCGGGAACATCGCGGGTTTGGCGGCAACGTAGACGCTGAAAGTCTGCGCTCACCGTGCGAATCGACATCGCGACGCTGTTCCCCGGCATGTTCCGGGAGGTGCTCACGACGAGTATCCTGGGCCGTGCCCGGGATGCTGGCATTGTCGAATTCGGGCTCTATGACATACGAGACTTCTCCTCTGGCCGACATCGGTCGGTGGACGCCAAGCCCTACGGGGGCGGACCGGGCATGCTGCTCCGGCCCGGCCCCGTCGTCTTGTGCGTGGAACGCATCCTCAGCGAGCGTGGCCCCGGCCGCGTACTCCTGATGTCGCCCCAGGGCGAGCGCTTCACGCAGGCACGTGCGAGGGGCCTCGCCGAAGACGAGCATCTCGTCATCGTGTGCGGCCGTTACGAGGGCTTCGACGAGCGCATTCGAGACGTCCTCAGTCCCGAAGAGATCTCGCTCGGCGACTTCGTGATGACCGGTGGTGAACTACCGGCCATGGCGATAGCCGACGCGGTGGTCCGACTCTTGCCCGGCGCGCTCGGCGACGAGGCCTCTGCCGTCACCGAGTCGTTCAGCGCCGGAAACGCCGACAGCCTCGCTCTTGAGGGACCGCAGTATCTCGAAGGACCGCAGTATCTCGAAGGACCGCAGTATCTCGAAGGACCGCAGTATCTCGAAGGACCGCAGTACACGCGACCTCAAGAGTTTCGTGGCTTGGACGTTCCGGAGGTGCTTCGATCGGGCGATCACGCCCGCATCGAAACTTGGCGCGAAGAGAAGTCCCGCGAACGAACACAGCAACGAATAGCAGTCAGAAACGACAGGTCGAACGACAATGCCAGGTCCAGCCGCTCGAAGGCGGTTGATCTCGGCGATACGGACTCCGGAGACGAACGATGAGGAAGATGAGCGAGGTTGAGACCCCGTACCTGCGCAGCGAGCCGCTGGACTTCGAAGTCGGCGACACCGTGGACGTGGGCGTGATCATCACGGAGACCGTCGAGAAGCGCGGCAAGCTCGAAGAGAAAGAGCGTGTCCAGGTCTTCAACGGCATCGTCATCGCCCGCGGCGGCGCCGGCGTGAACGAGAGCTTCACAGTGCGTCGCATCGTCGCCGGCGAGGGCGTCGAGCGCGTCTTCCCGGTGCACAGCCCGAAGCTTGCGTATGTGAAGAGCAAGCGCAAGGCACGCGTCCGCCGTGCGAAGCTCTACTACCTGCGCGATCGCTCCGGCAAGTCGGCGCGCCTGCGCGAGCGAATTGTCGTTACTGCCACCAAGAAGGGCAAGGGCGCCAAGCGCAAGGCCACCCCCACGAAGTAGGGCAGGAACGGCGTAGGGCTGGACTGGCGTAGGGCTCGAACCGAGAGCGAAACCGCATGGGGAGTGGATCATTGATGCCCTCCCCACGCGGCCGCCCGGACTCGAAATGAGTACCGGATCGAGTGGCGCCGATGCAGAGCGCTATGCCGCGGACGCGCTACGCCGTGACGGCTACCGCATCCTGCTTCGCAATCACCGGACGCCGGTAGGAGAGCTCGATATAGTGGCTCTCCGACGCGGCGTCTTTGCATTCGTGGAAGTCAAGGCTCGTCGAAGACACGGCCGCGCCGGCACACCCGAGCAGGCCTTGACGCCCACGAAGATCCGACGCGTGACGCGCGCCGCCGAGTACGTACTGAAGACGAGAGGACTGCCGGACGCGCCACGCGTGTTGATCGGGGCAGCCGTCGATCTGGACCCGAATGGACGCCCCGAGAGCGTCCGTTTCCTGCCACTGCAAGGGGCGTGATGATCCACCTTTCGGACCATGTCAGCCGTGATCGAGTCCTCGATCTGCGCAGCCGCACGCGCGACGCGGCCCTCCTGGAACTCGTCGAGTCGTTCGGCGACACGCCCGAAGTGGGCGACAAGGAGAAGGTGCTCCAGGCGTTGCTCGAGCGCGAGGAGATCGTCTCGACCGGGATCGGTCTCGGCGTGGCCGTTCCGCATGCGAAGATCCCCGAGGTCACCGAGTTCGTCGTGGCCTACGGGCGCTCCGCCCAAGGCATCGACTGGGACGCCATCGACGAGCGTCCGGTGCACCACGTCATTGTGATCGCCGGACCGCCCGACAGGCAGCACCGCTACCTGCAGTTTCTTGCCTCGGTCACGCTCCAGATGAAGCGCGAGGAGTTGCGCCACAAGCTGAACGTCGCCGAAGATGCGACCGCGCTCTTCGAGATTTTCCGCAGCGAGTAGCAGCGCGCAGGCGCGACTCCGTTCGCGACGCGCCGCCCGCCCACACGCGCCGGCGACTTCGAGATCGCCCATGGCGGCAGAGTGAGACTCCCCTCATGGCCGCCTGCGCGGCTACGATGCTCTCATGAAGTCGCGATACGTCCTGGGCGCCGCGTGCGCTGCCGCTCTGCTCCCGTTTTCGATCAGCGTGTCGGCACAGGACACGGCTGCGCCTCTCCCGCCGCCTCCCGCGCCGTCAGAGAGCGCGCCGGCAACGGCGCAACCCGGCCACGCCGCCGTCGAGCGGCGTGCGAGACGGGAGCGGGCCGCAGCGCAGATGGACGATGGCGACATCATGCTCGTGCTCGCCCGCGGTGACGCCACGGGTTTCACGGGACCGATCCGGAGTGACGATTTCCACTACGTCTGCCCGATCGAGGCCGTTCGCGGGGCGGTACTCATCGAGCGGCAGGACGGCCACACACGACACCACCTCTACTTGCAGCCCAGATCGCCGCTCGGTGAGCGCTGGACAGGACCGACGATCGGGCCGGGAGAAGACACGGCCGCCGAGCAGGCCTTCGACGCAGCGCTGCCTGTCGGCAACCTGGTGCCGGACGTCGTCCGCATGCTCACTGCGGGCCGGACTCTCTACGTATCGTCCGCCGCACCTGCCAATGGCGCGCAGCGACGCGAAGAGCTCGTGGAGGCCGTGCGCGAAGGGTTGCCGAGCGGCCTCACGCTGAGCCGCCGAGACATGCAGCAGCGCGGCGCACAGAAGGTCGAAGAGCAACCCGACGCGACCGCGCGCATCGTGCGTTCCGCGGCACCCATCCTCACGGGACTGCGCGCGACGAAATCGGAGACCGAGATCGCATACGTGCGGCGGGCGATCGACGCCACGATTCTCGGGCTCCTCGACACCGGTCGCACGTTGCGCCCCGGACTGGCCGAGTATCAGATCCAGGGACTGATCGAGTTCCGCTGCAAGCTGGCCGGCTGCGAGCGCCAGGCGTTCGACTCGATCGTTGGTTCGGGGCCGAACTCTTGCATCCTGCACTACGGAGCGAACCGGAGGATCATGCAGGATGGCGATCTCGTGGTCGTGGACGTTGGTGGCGAGTACCGCGGCTACGCCGCTGATGTCACGCGCACCTTCCCCGTCAACGGTCGCTTCACGAAACGCCAGGCCGAGGTTTACGACGCCGTTCTCGAAGCCCAGAAAGCCGGAATCGCCGCGGTCAGGCCCGGTGTGACGCTCGGCCAGGTCCACGCCGCCGCAAAGGCAGTCCTGGAGAAGCACGGGTTGTCGCGGTGGTTCATCCACAGAACATCACACTCCGTCGGCCTGAACGTCCACGATGTCTGGGGCCGTTCGCGGAAGCTCGAGGTCGGATCGATCATGACCGTGGAACCGGGCGTGTACATCCCCTCTGAGAGTCTCGGCGTACGGATCGAAGACACGTTGCTCGTGACCGAGGATGGTTCGATCGTGCTCTCAGCGGGCGCTCCGAAGGAACGCCACGCCGTGGAAGCTCTGATGGCCGAAGACGCGCCGATCCCGATGACGGCACCGAACGCGCGTTGATCCGTGGCGCTAAACCACAGCGCGCCACGATGTCAGAACTCTCGCAATAGACGCTGTCCGAGATCGCGCGCTTCCGCCGGACTCAGGCGATCGAACTGCTGAATGATGTTGAAGTTCCGGTCGATCGTCGGGAATGCCTCGGGGGCCTCATCGACGATCCGCACGGCCAAGCGCACCGCCCCGATATAGCCCTCGACGTGTGCTGTGCTGCCAGTCGTGTCCGGAAGAAACGCCAGCAGCGACGCAAGCGCTACGAGCGGCGCGTCGCTCTCGGCCAGAGCCGTGATCGCCGCACGAGCCTCCAGTGACGCTTCGACAGCCGCACCGTCGAAGCCGCAACGCAGAGCAAGCCAGAACCCGCGCCACGGAGGGCGTAGAATGGGGAGCATCTCGCGAGCGTCGAAAACATGACCGAGTTCGTGTGTCCGCACCGACGCGAGCACGGCGTCGGAGTCCCTCCCGCCGAGCACCGCGCGCTCGGCGATACGGCGCGCGACCGCCGACGGCGTGTCGAGCGCCAAACGCTCGCTCGCGGTCGCCGCCGGTCGCGGGACAACACTCAATCCTATCCTTCGCCTGCCGGGACCACTCAGCACGGTATCGAGTTGCAAGATGACGAAGCGATCGATCGTGAGCCCTGCGAGCCCACCGCCCAAACCTGCGAGTTCCAGAGGCAGGCCCGCGGCCTCGATCCAACACTCGTCGAACGTCAGATCGACGCCGCGAACCCGCGCACTCGCATCGGCTCGAGCGAGTTGCACTCGGCCGAGCATGACCGTTGGAGCCCCACCCCGGCGCCGACCGATCACCATCAACAGACCGCGACGATCGAACTCTGCGGCGAACGCAGCGCCCGACGTGATCGACGCCGCGAATTCCCCGAGGAAAGGGTAGGACCGCACCGTTGCGCCATCTGTGATGTCGTGGCCGAGTCGCCGCTCCGAGGCGGCCCCAATCACGTCGAGTACTTCGCGCACCGTGGTGTCGCGTTGCTTGCGGCGCGCAGCCGAGCGCAAGTTCCGCGCCACCTCGGCCAGATCCACGAGGAAGTTGTCGAATGCGAGCACCCGCGCGAGTCGCCGTCCGGCCTCTCGTGCAAGACCGTTCTGCTCCGCCGACCAGGCGGTCCCCGAGGCCCGAACGGACGCACTCGCGCGCACCAGCACCACACGCGCCTCCGCACGCCAGCCCACACTGAGCAGCGACTCCGCCAGTTGCAGGAGGTTCGCGGGTCCCCCATCGCGCTGCGCACGACGGGCGGACGCGCGCAGCGTCTCCCACCGCTCCGCGTAGAGGTTGTCGTCTCCCAAGAGAGCCTGCGGCGCGCGTGCGAGGAACTCCTCCACGGCGTCGCTGTATCGTTGGGAGCGAATGGATGCGCGGCGGGCAACCCGCGCCACGTCGGCTTGCCCCGCGCCACCACCCGCTGCAACCAGCGCTTCGGCGCGCGCGCCTTCCGCATCCCCGAGGGCGAGACGCAAGCGTGCACGCAACACCGAGATCGGCCACCGCTCAGCGACGTCGCCCAGTGCCGCAGTGGTCACATCCAGCGCGTCGCGAACGACGACCGGCGGAGCGTTCCCCGTCAGTTGACGGCTCGCCACCGCGATCACCCTTCGATCCCCGGGAGCCAGCCTCAGCGCCGCCAGAGCAGCCAGCGAGGCACCGGCCGCGTCTCCCAATTCGCGGGCCGCGACCACACGGCCAAGCTGAGCCGATACGCTCCGTGGATCGAGCAAGAGCGCCTTGTCAAGACTCTCCATCGCTTCGGAAGGCGCCCCACCGGCCAGTTGCATCTGACCGAGGAAGAGCCACGGCTGGGCATGCGCAGGTGCCATGACCGCCGCGATGAACGCCGATCCAGCGGCTGACTCGGGTTCACCCGCTCTCAGCTGCCCGAGAGCCACACCGACGCGCGCCCACGCGTGCATTGGGTTCCGTTCGACCGCCGCCGCGAACAGCTCCGACTGACGCTCACGATCCGGCTCGATCCGCGCGGCCAGGTAGAGAGCGTCCGCGTCGTCTGGGGCCTCCAGGAGTCGCGCGGCATAACGGCTCCGAACAACCCAATCCAGCTCGGAGTCCACGAGTAGATCCTGGTACAGACGCTGCGCTTCGATGTAGCCCGGGGCAGCGTCCACCAGACGCGTGAGGGTCCGCGCCGCCTCGGCCACACGTCCGAGTCCCACCATGCGTCGCGCTCTGGCAAACGCTGCCTGATCGGCATCGCGTGGAGTCGTCGCTGCGACCGGGAACGTCTCGGTGCCACCGCTCTGACGCGACGCGCATCCGACCAGCATCGTCGCGCCAAGCAAGAGCGCCAGCACCGCACCGCCGCCGCCACGTCTCGGCGCGCATGTGGCACTCCGATTCGCTTGCCGACGACGAAGGGAGGTGCGAATGCATGCCATCGGTGGACGATAGCAGCCCCACCCAGGCGATCGACCCAGATGAACAGCGCACATGTACTGTTCCTATGCGTGCCTGACGTCCAGATGAACCGATATCCCCCACCGACATCCAATTCGGGGAAGGAGGCGGGGGACGCGACCGAGGACGACGACGCGCGCGGCGCGCAGGCCGCCGGTCAGAGCTGCCGGATCACCGTGACGACCACGCCGCGCACCTCGACGGTGTCCGCGAAAATCGGCTTCAACCGAGAGTTTGCCGGCTGCAACCGATAGCGTCCATCCGGCTCGCGATAGAGCCGTTTCAGCGTTGCCTCGTTGCCCTCGACGACGGCCACCACCACCTGTCCGTCGCGCGCGGATGACGTCCGGTGGATCACAACCAGATCGCCATCGTGGATGCCGTCTTCGATCATGGAGTCGCCGCTCACGCGGAGCGCGTAATGGTCGCCGTCGGTCGGAAGAACATCGTCGGCCTCGATGAGTTCCGGAACCTCGAGGACTTCGATCGGCGAGCCCGCTGCGATCGTGCCCAGGATCTGCACGCCGGCGCTCGGGACAAAATCGGGGTCGAGGACCTCGATCGAGCGCGCGAGTTGAGGACTACGCCTGAGTGCTCCACGCCGCTCGAGGGCATTCAGGTGCTGGAAGATCGTGACGCGATGCACGCCCATGTGCTCACCGATCTCCTCGAGCGTCGGCGAGAGACCATTCTCACGAATGTAGTCACTCAGGAAGTGCATGATGTCGAGTTGACGTCGTGTGTAGGCCCTCATGCTTTGCTCCTGGATTGAGTGTGTGAGGATACGGAGTCACGGAGATTGGGAGATACGGCCTATACCGCGAGGGCTCCGACCACTACCGCGACCAAGCAGACGAAAACCGGGAGTTCGCAGACGATCAATCGCAACATGTCTCACCTCCGTTACGGAACACGACACTAACGTCCGTTAGGTGCGTGTCAAGCAACATCGATGAAAACTCTCTCCGGAGGCTGGCTGTGGTGCCCAAGGAGAAGCAGCTGTCCGCGCGGCCACAAGCGCACGCGAGTGACTATCCCCGGAGGTCGGAGGCCGGTCAGGCGCTACGCTTCGGCGGTGGACAGTGCGCCCCCCCATCGCGATCGCCTGAGCCTGCCGTCGGGCAGCAGAGTTCGGCGTCACTCCGACGTGCGTCGGATCTTCGATCGTGGGCGGTCGGGCGCCTCGGGCCCGGTCGTGGTCTACGCGTTTCGCCGTGACGACGAACTCCCCGCTCGGTACGGACTGGTGGTCGGCAAACGCTGGGGCAACGCCGTCCAGCGCAATCGCACAAGGCGGCTCATGCGCGAAGCGTTCCGGCTCGAGCGCAAGACACTGCCCGTCGGCTTTGACGTCCTACTCCTGCCGCGCGACCCGCTGTATCGGCTCAAGCTGGCGGACGTTCAACCGCACGTGAAGTCCGCGGTGCACACTGCCACGCGCCGCTTCCGACGCGATGGCGAGGGCACTCCGCGAGAGCGAAAAGGCAAGCGGCGCGGCAAATGAGCCCGACCGCCCGCGCCCTCCGCGCCTTGGTGCGCGGCTATCAGCTCTTCCTCTCGCCGCTCCTGCCGGCGTCGTGTCGCTTCGAGCCGAGTTGCTCGCGCTACGCGACGGAAGCACTCACGACGCACGGCGCCTGGCGAGGAACGCTCCTGACGGTCAGCCGCATCTGGCGCTGCCGCCCGGGCGGCGGCTCCGGGTACGACCCGGTTCCGATACCTGAGTGACAGGCACGGAGCGGGATGGGGATAGAGAGGCGGAGCCACCGATACGGCAGCGTCGATGCGGAGCCAGGACAATTTCCACAGAGTTCGGATTACCGGCACGCCAAAGAGCGCGTCGGCAGCGTCCGCGACGCACAGCGGCGCCGTGCGAAGCGTAGCGAGCACAAACAATGATAAGGCCCGCCGCGAACGTGCCGACGCTGCGCGAAGCGAAGTCCACACACGTTCGCCGACCCATCCTCTGGCCGGGCGCGACCGAACGCCTCTCCCCCTCCAGACTGGACTTGCGCTCGGTCGGAGGATGGGTCAGCGAGCCGCCTGTTCGTCCTCGTCGTCGCCCGTGTCCGCAGGCTTCTCCGGCTTGGTCAACTCGAGTTGGAAGCGCCTTGCAAGCTCCTCGTCACTCGCGAGCTTCACGCGTTCCGGTCCAAGCTCTTGCATGAGCATCAGCCGCGCCGCACGCAACTCGTATGGCTGGATCTCCTGCGGCGTCGGCAGGCTCTTCTCATCGACACGAATGAGGTACGCCCCTTCCGACCGATCATCGAGGAGGACCGACTTCCGGAACGAGCCGGGCTCGGTGGTCGTCAGGAACGGATAGTCACGCACGACGCGATTACGATGCTGGATCGCTTCGCGGGCCTGCTCCAGAGCCGGATCAGGAGTCTCGTCGGGCGCCGTGATGGGGAGAGCGCGCTCGGGCGTTGACTGGTTGAAGCGACGCAAAACGCGGACTTCGAGTCCGTCGGCCTGCGCGGCCTCTTCGAGTGTCATGTCGCCAGCGGTGACCTTCTCGCGCATCGCCTCGAGTTGCTTGCGAGCCCGATCGCGGACCTGGTACTCGCGCCACATCTCGAGGATCTCATCCCGCGCCTCATCCAGTTCCCGTATGCGCGACGGCGTGAAACCGGCCAGACGCACAACCATGTAGCCACGATCATCGAGCGCGCTCCCGAGTCGTGTCGTCGGAACCGGCACGGTGTGTACGCTCGGCGTGAACGTCTTGTCTCCGGTTGGCCCCCTGAGGGACGTGCGCACGACCGACGCAAGTTCGCTCTCGCGACCGAGGTCGTCAGGGAATTTGTCGGAGAAGTCCGTGTCGGAGAGCGGCTTGTCATTCTGTGTGACCTGCACGCCCAGCACTTCGAGATCCTGCGCCAGATCGGCGAACGACTTGCCCTCGCGTTCGGCGCGGGCAGCGAAGAGCGCCAGGAACTCGCGTCCGAGGACCTCCTTGAGGATCGGTGCGCGCCAGTACTTCTGATAGCGCTCGACGAAGTCCTCGGGGGGCGTATCGAGCGTGGGGTCAGGAGGCGTCACCGGAGCGTCGCCCTGCTTCCCGCCATCCTCCCACGCTTTCACCCGGTCTGCGTGCAGCTTCAGCGCATCGGAGTACCGCACACGGGCGCCTGCAAGCCAGTTCTGGCGCGTGTAAATGGTGTCGCGTCCACCGTGGTACTCGCGCAATCCGAGCGTATCGACGGCCTTGGGATCAGCGTCGATCGCGCCCTCGTCGCGGAGGAAGTTCTCGATCTCCGTCAGTTGCACCTCGCTCATATCGCGCACGCGCAAGTAGGCAACCTCGACAACCTTCTGCGGCGAGATGCGGAGCTTCGCCGATGCGGCGGGCGTACGACCGTAGTCCCGAAGTTCGTCGTCGGTCGGCTCCAACGCGGCGACGTCGTCGCGCAGAGCGGAGAATGACCGCGCGACATACGACACAGAGATCTTTTCGTTCTGCGTCTGCCACCGCTCGAACGCGGTGCGGGACGGCACCAGCGAGAACGCGGTCTGGTAGACGCTCCGATACTCATTAATCCGCAGAAGTTCCGCGATCGTGCGCGTGAACGCGGCGTCGGTCAGACGGCCGTTGCTCGCCCGCCGCAGAGTCTCGTGATACGTGCGGACGTCGAAGTCTCCGCCCGTGGGCCCCTGACCGACCCTTTCGACGATCTGGTCAATGGCCGACTGCGGGACGTACACACCTTCGGCCTCGGCGGCCGCATTCATCAGGATGTGAGACCACACGCCCTCGTCGCCGTCTTGCTCGCGCGCGCCGAGCAGCCGGGTCGTCGCCCGAAAGCGGAAGTAGGCGGACTCGAACTCCTCCTGACTGACCTCCACGCGCTCCCCGGCGACGACGTACGAACCCGCCAACGCTCCGCCCGTACCGAGCGCGTCGCTGCAGCCCCCGAACGACGGCGCCGCGAACGTGATGCACAGGGCAATCAGGAGCGCGAACATAAGACGCCGCTTCCAGGCATCCCAGAGCGTCTCTTCCTCGTGCAGTTCAAGATCGAGCGGATTCTCTTCCATCAAGCGGGCTCCGGACAGAGGGCAGCCTTCAACGCGGCAACGCCGCGCAGGCAGTCATGCGAATTCCGCATCTTACCCGCCGCGGTCACTGCCACCGAAGGAGGGGCGGCGGGTTCTGCGAGGTAGTCTGCGCGACAGACCGAGCGACGCCACCGAGAGCGCAGCGTGGATCGCACCCCACCGAGGCGTCGAAACCCCGTGCCAGGCTCAGTTTCCTCGGCGCAGCGCCCCAAGAACACAAGGGCGCAAGTCCTCGACGCACCGAAAAATCGCCCCAGACCCGGCACTCCGACGCAGCGCACCCCACCGCTAGATCGAGACTCAGAAGCCGATCACATCCCAGCTGGGCCCTCCATGTGCACTGCACAGAGCGAACGCCGCGTCGTCGATCGGACCGCCCCCAACGCAACACCAGATCCGCGTGGCAAGACCCGTGAGGCGCAGGGAGCGGACTCCGCCTGCGAAACGCGCCCTCGCGACGAGCGCACAGATGCATCGCGGGAGCGACCCGACGCGCGGCCACAACATGAAGCGCCACCCCCGTTGAGCAGTCGGAGCCGCGACCGAAGCCGAACATGCGAGCGAAGCGAGCGTGGCGACGGAGTCGCCACAAACGCAAGAACGAGCACCGCGAGTGGCGGGCCGTGAGCTCCGCTCGCGGCATGACACTCGCGGCGTGAGGCGCAGGGAGCGGATTCCGCCTGCGAAACCAGCCAGCGCGACGTGCGCCCTCACGCGTCGAGGCCACACTCCGATGCGGGCTCCCGAACTCCAAACGCAGCCCCAGTTGAAGCAGCCGGAGCCGCGACCGAAGCCGAACATGCGAGCGAGAGCGAGCGGGTCGCCGGAGGCGACCCAAACACAACGCAGCGTGCCGACGGAGTCGGCACAACGCAACACAGCTTGGCCCCCCGTGTGCGAAGCACACGGCGCGCCAAGCTACCGCAGCAACTCCCGATCGCTCGGCAGGTCGCGCAGGTCGCGGAGTCCGAAGATCTCCAGGAACGCGGCCGTCGTGCCGTAGAGCAGCGGCGAGCCCGGTAGGTCCGCGCGCCCGGCCACGCGAACGACGCCCTTCTCGACGAGCGTACGGAGTACCTCACCGCTCGCGACGCCGCGGATCTTCTCTACGTCAACGCGCAGGACCGGCTGCCGATACGCGACGATCGCAAGAGTCTCGATCGCCGCCGGGCTCAATTTCTCGGAACTGGTCTTGCGACCGAGGCGGGAAAGAAGCTCCGAGAGCGTTGCCTCCGTCCGGAGCTGATAGCCGCCGCCGAGTTCCTGTATCCCAAACGCGCGAGCCGTTGCCGTGTAGTGCGCTTGTAGAGACTCGAGGGCATCGCGTACGTCGCCGGCATCCACGTCGCCCGCAAGGCTCTGTAGTCGCCGAAACGGGACGGGATCAGTCGCCGCGAAGAGTAGCGCCTCGATCCGCGTCGCCAGCGGGATCGAGCGCCAGGCCTCGAGATTCGCATCCGGCTCGACGGGCTCGGCATCGGCATCGGCATCGGCGCCAGCGTCCGGAGCGTCGATCACTCCGCCAACGAGTTCACTCTTCGGACTCGCGGCAGACGGAGCAGCGGCAGACGGGGCGGCGGCAGACGGGCCTTGCGGCGCGGGATCGCCGGCGTCCTCTTGCTCAGGTGCGTCCGCTGCGGTTGTCGCCGCGCGAAGTGCGCTCGCGGCAATGGTCGGGCGCGGGGGCTCCTCGCTCTCGGAGGCTCGGTCCTGGCCCGTGTCGGAGGCATCCATCGTCACTCCTCGTCCTCAGCGCGGGGCGTACCCGCATCGTCCGTGGCCGGCGTCGAAGTTCGCGGCCCCGCACGCTCAGCAGCCGGAACGGCCGAGTCAGCCGGAGCCGCCAGCCAGGGGACCAACCCCTGACCGGCACGCCGCACCTCGACGTTCGCACGTTGGATCGCACGTTTCCGCCACGCAAGATACTCGGGCACACCGACTGGCTTCGCCGTGAGACCCGCCACAATCTGCTCGCGCAGTTCCGGCCACGACTCGGTTTGCCCCTGCGTCCTGGCAACGATCTTGATCACTTCGAACCAACGCTTGCCATCGGACGCCTCAAAGGCCCGCGGTGCGAGCACCTCGCCCGCGGATGCGGCGAAGAGCTCCGTGGCTCGCTCACGAGGGTGGATTTCGTCGCGAGCGAAGGGCGGCGGCGTAGCGGGCGGGCGGAGCCCCAGACGGCGCGCGAGAAGGGTCAGGTCGGCACCCGCCCCGAGTCGGGCGACCGCATCGTCCGCAGCCGCCTTGTTCGGGAAGGTCAGTGCGCGTACCTCGACCCGGTCGACGCGGATCTGATCGAGACGCACGAGGCGATCGCGCAGGAGAGCGACGCGAGAGAGGCGGCGCGCGTCGCGCTCGAACTCCGCAATCGAACGACCGAACGACGACGCCAGCATCTCTTCCAGGGATGCATCGGCGCCGAACTCGATCCGAACCTTCTTGCGCCGGGCCTGGATGTGCTCGTCTGCACGCGCTCTCACCAGTTCCGGTGCGACGTCCACCCCGTGTCGCTCCGCCTCGAGTCCCACGAGCGCCTCGTCCACCAGTTGCCCGAGCGGATCGCGCGCCCGATCGGGAAAGTAGCGCAGGATGAAGTCGGCCAGTCCCGCCTCGGTGATGGGGCGCCCGCCAACGACGTAGAGTGTACGCCCCTCGTCGGATGGAGACGGCAACCCCGTCTCGGCCGGCAGTCGCCCTGGATCCGCGATCGGAGGCAACGGCGCACGCACGCGCACGGGCTCGGGCAGACGCTCGTCGAGCGGGTCGCGGCCACGGCCGTCGTCATCAATCCGCGGGACCGGCGGGCGGGCTGCTAAGCGCTCTGGTGTGCTCCGCGTCGCACCTCTGGTCGATGCGGCGCACGCGCCGAGCAACGTCAGCACCAGCGTCAAGTGAAGCGCTGACCAGAACGGGCGCGCCCACGTTCCGCGCACGGAGCGCATCAGACCCAGTACCCACATCAGACCCAGTGCCCGCATCAGACCCAGTGCCCGCATCAAGAAAACAGTACCCACGTCAGACGACGTGTCAGCGGCTCCCGCCCTGCAGGTAGGTCTTCATCTTGCGCCACGACTTGTTTCGGTCGCGCCATTTGTCGGTGGCCTTGAAGCGTACTTCGCGGGTCTTCGTGGACCACCAAGTCTGGAGGATCTCCTGAATGATCGCGAGCCCGACCTGATCGCTCGAGCTCCCCTTCATCAGGTCGACGATCTGCTCCGCGAATGCGGCGCGCGTCCTGCGCACCTGCGGATCGTCGAGGTTCTCGGTCTTGAAACGCACGATGGCCGCCTGCGCAGCCTGGTTCCGATAGACCTGGAGATCGTCGTCCTTGCTGTTGTTGATGATCGCCGTGAGTGCGGTGAAGTCATCGAGCGCGGACTTCTTGTCACGGTAGGCCTCGATCGCCTCCTTGCGAGGGTCACGTGCCGCCTGGACGGCGGCCTCGGCCGCGGCTGCTTTTGCCGTGAGCGCTCGCTGCAGCAGCGTCTCGATCGTCGGCATATCCGCAGCGTCCGGCGCCTTCGCCGCAGCGAGGCCAACTGGCACAGCGGCGCTGACAAGCAACGCGAAGAGAGACAGTGCGCCCGCGCGTATCACGACAGATCGAACCAAGCTCATCGGTAGATCACCTTGCGGAACTTCCCGGACCCGTTGCACTGCGGACAGAACGAGAAGCTCTCTCCGCCGTCGCTGGTGCTGGCCGAGATGACACCCTTGCCTGCGCAATTGTCACAGAGCTTGGTCTCATCGATGCGAATCACCTCGAAGATGCCGCTGTTCTCCGCGAAATACGCCTCGATCCAGCTCGCCTTCTCGCTCGACTTGACCGAGTCCCACCATTCTTCGTCGGTCTTCGGCTTGGCGGTCTTATTGCCGCCGCCAGGTGCACTCTCGCCGCGGCGGGTTCTATTCGCGCCAGGCGGAGGCCGACGCGCCCTCTCGCCGCCCGGTAGCGTCGAGCGCTTGACCACGATGAAGGAGCCCGTGCCGTAGTTCGCATTCTGCACCTTGCGGCTCGTGCGCTCGGCCCAATAGCGATCGACCTCTTCCTTCTCGAGCCCGAGGTCGCGACCAACCTTGTCCCAGAGTTCGGTCGGTAGCTCGCGGACGGCCCAGTTGCGCGCGCCGGCGAGCGACCCTCTCATCGCCGTCCCAGGCGATGCGTCGCTATCGCGGCGCAGGGGCTTCTTCTCGCGGACCTTGGCCTTCATCAGCCGGGCCATCGCGCTGTAGACGCTCTTCTGCACGCGCCCCTTGAACCATTCGTCCCGACCGCGAACCACCTGGTTTTGCAAGCGTTCGAAGCCGATGGCCGTGCGGATCTGTTCGTCTTGGACCGCCTCGTCCATCGCGATGAGCTGCTCCAAAGCCTGATTCCACTTGTCCCCGCCCATCGACCGACTGATCCCCTTCGCCATCGCGCGCGCGCCCTCGGCACGCAGCAGGATGTTGATGTCGCGCAGCCGAGCCTCGAGCGACTTCCCTTCTGGGGTCTCAACGAAGTCCGGATCGGCCTGAGCGGCTTCGTAGTGCTCCTTCGCGTGGGCGTAGTCCTTGATGCGCTTACAGTAGTAGCCGAGTGCGAAGTGCTCGGCCGCCGTCTCCGGAGCGCCTTCGGCCAGGCGCCGTTGATATTGCTCAGCGACCGTATAGGCCTCGCCAGCGTCCATCTCAAGCGCCGTTACGCTCCCCACCTGCCCTCGATCATAGGTCTGCACGCCGGTTGGGGTCTTCAGTTCAAGAGCCGGCGCTCCGGCGTTCCAGGCGTCGATATTCTCGACTACTCCGCGGATCTGCTTGCCGTTCGCGGTCAGGGTCACGACGTGTCCGAGCAAGTTGACCTGTTCGTCCTCGGGCACTTCGATGCCGTACTCGACCCGGAGCGCCTTCGCGCGCTCGGGCAACACGAGCTTCCATTTGACCAGCACGACGCCGCCGGTCTGGAACACGCGCACGGCGAGGAAGTCCTCGCTGGTCTGGCCGGCAAGGATCTCGCCCTGGATGGTGCGCCCGTCGGCGAGTTCAACGACGGCGGCCGACGCACTCGTCACAGAGACGGCCACGAGCGTCAGCGCAAGGACTGCTCGCATCAGAGCGCGCGAGCCGGAAATCATGCAGTTCTTCGTCATGGGAAAGCTCCTAGCTCAGTCTCTTCGCCAGCTCGGTCTCTTCACTAGCCCCGTCTCTTCATCAGGGTCACGCACAGCGTGGCGACCGACGAGGTGAAACCGAGTGACTGCCAAAACCGAGCGACTGTCCAGATGCAGCGGCGCTCGCTCGCGTCTCAAGGCGCGTTGGTGAATGCCCAGGCGTAGGTTCGCAAGGCAGGCGCAACGCAGAACTCGGCGCTCTAGTCCGTTCAGGTTCAGGTGTGTGACTCACGAATACCTCGGCTAGCGCGTCTCGCGACCGCCCTCGAGATCGGCACGCCCCGCCCGCTCCAACTCGAACGTGATCGAAGTCTCGAACTCCTCGTTCGCTACCGAATCGGACCCCACGATGAGGACTTCGGAATGGCTCTGCTTGTCACCGTACGTCACGTTGACCGTGACCTCGAATCCGGCCTCGGGCACCGCGGCGTTCACCGCGGCGAACACGAGATCGTATTGAAACCCCGGATAGAGCGTGCTCACCTTGGAGTCAATCCGTGCGTCGTCTCCACCGGGAGTCTTCGCGTCGTCGGATGGCCGGAACGCGTTGACGCGTGTACGCGCGTCGTTGCGCGCCTCTTCCAGCACCTGCGTTATGCGCTGCTGCACCTGCCGCTGCCCCGCATATCCGGCAGCCTTGGCCAGCACGATGAGAACGGAGACCGCTCCCACCGCCAGGAGCGATGTCGCCATCATGACCTCGAGCAACGTGAACCCCGCATCGCCCGTGCGGGTGCCCCGCATGCGCCTCGTACGCGAGATCGCTTTCGTCTGATACTGCTGACGTCTCATCGGCACGTCTCCATCGTTCCTACTCTAACGTTCCCGACCCTATGTGGGATGCGTAACGGCTCGATACTCAAGGGGGCGATGCTCAAGGGGCCGATATTCACAGCCTCTATCTCCCGCGCCCGGTCACGGATTTGAGCTGGTCCGCATACGTGTCGCGGAACGTCGCGATCGAGTACTCGCGAACGACCGAACGACCGTGATGGACCCGACTCCCAGACGAGTGGGCGACCGCGACCGTGCCGCGTGCTCCGCGCGTACAGCCGAGGAGCGAATTCCCGCTGACGCTGTCGAACCCAACCCACTCGGCACCGATCTTGACGAAGCGCTGCTGTGTCGAAGGCGCGGGGATGAAGCGAGCGTCCTCAAGTTCGATGACGTTGACTTCCGCGGTCATGTCCTGGCCGAGGAAGCCGGCTGCCGACGGATTCCCGACTTGCTCGACGACCAACGTCACGCGCATGCGTCGCGGATACGTGTCGTCGGTCGGGTCCTCGATCGACTCGAAACCCTGCGCCAGGAAGAACCCGCCGTAACGATCGCCACGATCCGAGCTCGACATGATCCCGCGCGTGGAGTCCCAGGTATCTAGCGGTCCTCCGCTGCGAGGCGGAATCTTGTGATCCCAGGATGTCGTGGTGCGCGACCAGAACTGGACGCCGAAGTAGAGCACCCCAGTCAGGACCGGGCGGGCAGCGGCGCGGACCCGTTTCCTGCTGCGCGGCCCCTGCTCCAACACGGTGACGGACGGATCGTTTGACGCGCCGGTCGGAAAGAGCGAGTACTCGCCGCCGATCGGGCTCGAGAACCCACGGTAGAGAGTCATCACCGCGAGGTCGTCTGTGGAGTCCGGCACTGCGGTCCAGAGCACCTCCATGAGCCCGCCCGTCGCTCTGAGTTGCCCCTCGTCGGACTCCTTGAAGTCATCCGACTGATCCAGGCTCGCCTCCGCTTCGATGCTCGTGCCCGCAGTGCGCGTCATGGGCGACGTCGCCTCGCGCGGGATCAGGCGAGTGAAGAAGAGACGCTGTATCCGTGCATCGCTCTTGGCGTCGCCGTCGATGTCCGTCTCGACATGATCCGAGTACATACGCACATCGGGCCGCCCCACCTGCGTGTCCGGCACCGTGTAGATCGTCTCGACGTCGGCCGCGAACGCTTCGCTGAATGTCTGCAGCGCATCGAGCGTTTGCGCCCCGGACTGCCCGGCCGCCAAGAAGTCCGCGGAACGCGACAAGAGCGAGACCAAACCGACCCCGAGCACCGAGAAGAGGCCCATCGCCATCAGCAACTCGGTGAGTGAGAAGCCCGCGTCGCCGCGGCGAGCGGTGCGCGGGTGGCGCGCCGCAGATCCCGAAACGAGATACGCAGCGGAGGCGACGTGGTGTGTGTCGTCGTGGGTCATCTCTACTTATCCTCGTAGATCACGGACGGCGGAGCGACGAACTCGACGACGACCTTCTGGATCCATGGGGACTCCTTCCAGTAGTCGGGAGCCACGTTCGCAAAGCGGTCGTACGCACCGCGTGCGAAGCGCACCAGGAGGCGCACCTCGACTCGATCCGCCTCGACGTTCAACAGGTTCTTTGCCGTGGGGTCGGTGATCTCGTAGAGGAACTTGCGCCGGTCCGTCAACGGCATCGGCTCCTGGCCGACGCGGATTACTGCGTCGGAGTCCCACTCCGGACCGCCGGAGAAGCGCACGAGCGCCAGCACCTCGACGAACTGCACGGGCACGTCACTCCACGTGATCCGCTTCCAGACCGCTCCGGGCTTCGTCCAACTCAGTTGGACGTACGAGTTCTCGGCATCGTCCGAGTACTCCGCGTAGCGGTCGTACTGCCGGAACGGAAGTGCGATCGCGATATCGTCCACCGAGTAGCCCTCGGGCACAGTGCCGAAGCGACCGCGGAAGATGCCACCTCCGACGCGGGCGTCGGCCGTGTCACGCTCGGAAGTCTCGTCTGGATCGATGCGTCCGAGAGGACCCGAGAGCGCGTTGTTCAGGCGTTGCGTATAGCCGATGACCTCGGCGGCGTCAGCGATGCGCAGATACCCGTCGTCGGGGAAATCGAACGCGTCCTGGAGTTGGAACGATGCCGAGGATGGGTCCGCCCCCGACGTGAGTCGCGAAGTCGGGAACGAGTGAATGCCGGAGATCACAGCACCGTACTCGTGCCGCTTCGGCAGCGTACCGAACGTGCCGCGCTGACAGCCGGTGAAGAGACCGCGCGACGCGTCGAAGTCACTGAAGAGAATGAGTTCATCGTCGATCCGAATAATCCCCCCATCGGTCGGGAAGAGTCGCTGATCGATCGGTAGCCCGTTCGGCGCGAAAGCATTCGATGCGGCGATGAAGTAGATCATGTGCGACGGGATCTGGTCCGTCGTCTCGTCAATGCCGTTGAAGGTCGGCTGGATGGGGACCTGATTCGGATTGTTCTGCTGCGTCTGTTGCTGGATCAGTTCCTGTGGGACGTCGCCCAGCAGGACGTAGTTGGGCCGATCCGACGATTGATGGGTGAAGTTCGGGAAGAAGACCTCGTCGATGATCGCGGGCGAGGTACCGCCGTTCGCGTCGTAGCGCACGCCAAAGCGCAGCTTCTCGACCTGCGTCGTGAGACCCGCATCGGGCAACTCACCGCTCGGGAACTTGAGAACGCGCGACCAGCTACGCGAGTCGTAGCGACGGAGGTCGTTATCTCCGCGATTGGGCCGATCCCAGAGCCACGTCTGCACGGTCGGTAGTGTCAGGCCTACCCAGCCCTTGTAGCCCCACTGCACGCGCACGTACTCGTCGTTGAAACGCGTGTCGCGCAGAGTCAGAAGGTCGTTGAACCCTGGATACGCGCCGCGCATGCTCGGGTCGTCGGTTCGTTCGAACGAGTTGCCATGTGTGACACGGAAGCATGCGATGACGTCTTCGCTCGCCGCGTGGTCGTTGGGGATCGTGTTGGCGATCCGGAACTCCCTGTTCTCGTTGCGGAGTTCCATGCCACGGAAGCGCAGCATCTGCGCGATGCGGAACGCGTCGAGACCGTCGGCGGTCGGGTTCAGATATGACGTCGTGCTGCTCCCCGTCTGGGGCTCCGTCGGTGCGTCGTTCTCGAGGTTGGCATCGACCGCGATCGGCGGTGCCGACTGGCCGGAGGCAGTCCCACCGCTGCCGCCGGGTGATCCGCGTCGGGGTGAGTCGGCACGCTGGATCTGCTGTTCGACCAGCGGCCGGGCAATGGTCATGGCGAAGAGCGCCTGAACTTCCTGGAGGCGTCGGGTGCGCAAGAAGGCGACGCGCTGCGGCACGATCTGCGTATCGAGTGTGTCGTATTCGAACCACTCGGAGTCGACCTGCACGTAGGCGACGCCACCGACATGCTGCTCCTCGATCGCCGGCTTCAGGTAATCCGCGTTCGCTGCGCCGCCTGCGACGAAGCCGATCGGGATGAAGGCGGTATACGCGCCGTTGGTGCTCTGGAGGCCCTGCGTCTGGACGGCGAGCCCGAAGGTCGCGTCAGTTCTGGTCGTATCGCCGAAGCTATAGGTCGGCATGAAGCGATTCAGATTGTCTGCCCCCAGGCGATTGACTGTGACGCCGGGCAACTGGACATGCCGCTGCTCGATCTGGATCTCGCCGGACGATGCGTTGACGACGCTGTAGCGCACGATTTCGACACCGCCGATATCGCTCGACTGCTGCTCGTTGGACGTTCCGTTCACACTGCCACCGCGGATCTGCCAACGACCCGGGCTCGCGCCACCGCCGCTTCCGCCTCCGCCCGTTGTGGCGATCGGCGGGACGCGTGCCGAGTTCGAGATGATCATCGCGAGGCCCTGGGCCCCCTGCCCGCCGAGATCATCGAGAATGTCGGAGCTGTTGCTGCCCGTCGTGAACTCGGTGAGACGCACGCCAGGGATGGCCTGTGTGCTAGCGGATGCCGAGTCGGCCAGGCCGCGGATGAAACGAGCGGATGTGGCGTTCTGGTCCTCTAGCGTGTCGCCCGTGTAGTTGAACCGGTACACGCGGAACGGACCGAAGGCCGTCTGGACGACAGCGCCACCGGACCTGATGTCGGTGAGGAGCGGCCCGGCGAACCCATAGAGTTCCACCACCGCTCCGGACTCGTGATTACGGAGTTCAGTCTGGTCCAGGAGGTGATCGATATTGCGCGCCTTGCGACGCGAGATCGTCAACGCTCCCTCGGTGCGCCGACTGTACTCGAAGAGCTCGGAGCCGTTCTGGCCGTGGACGATCACGACACCCGACTCGGGGAAGCTGCGCGCATCCTCGACACTCAGTTGATTGATGAGGCCGGTCGGGGGAACCGACGTCGTCAGTCGCGTGATCCCGCTCGCAAGGCCCTGCTTCTCGCCGTCGACGAAGAGTTCCAACTGCGACGCGTGCGACCCGCCAACGTGGACGGCGATGTGGTACCACGTCGTCGGCAGCCAGGTCGTGTGATCGAAGTTGTAGAAGACCTCGCGCGAACGCCGTTCGCGGGTCGCGTCGGCCACGGCGAGGACCAGCATGTCGCGTGCGCCGTCGTACGTCAGGCTGACACGATTGGTGTGATCGTCGTCGAGGCCGTAGTCGAAAATGACCTGATTGCCTTCGCCACGGCTCCAGCCGGGCTTGTACCAAAACGAGAGGGAGAAATCGCGCAGGCCCATCTCGATGTTGGTGCCGAAGCCATCGACGTCGATGAAACGGACCAGATCAGCGAGCTTGTTTCTGACGTTGTAGGGACCGTCGACCCCGACGTCGAACGACTGCTGCACGAGATCTTGACCGTCCGGCAGGTCGGTCTGATCGAAGTGATACACGCGGTCCAACACGTTGCGGTTCGCATAGCGGAACGCCGCCGGAAGCAAGCGCACGTCGCCTACGGCCGTCGCGGGATCGGTGTCGGGAAAACGGCTCTTCTGCGCGTACGCGAAGTACTCGGACGCCGGGATGTTCCCGTAATCGTACTGCGCGTTGACGTTGTTCGGATACGTGGTGAACCACTTCCCGTCACGCGACTTCATGATCTGATTCTGGAAGTCGTTCTGCGTCTGGACCACGTACGTGCCGGACTTTGTCGTGGACGCCACGATCACGCGACGCAGTTCCCGGCGCGCGAGTTCGCGGCCGGTTTGATCCATGATCGCCGCCGTCGCTCGCACCTCATACATGTCGAACGACTGGAAACAGAACGGCACCGTGGAGAACTCGAGCGTCGAGTCGTTCGCGTTCATGGCGTTCTTGATGATCGCCTCGCGCTCGTCGTCCGACAGGTTGACGCCGAACTGCCGCGCTGAGTCGATCGCCGCGATAAAGTCTTCCCAGTTCCGGTAGACCCCCGCGCCCTGGCCGAGCGAAGCGTCCCCGTCTTCGGCCTCGTCGCTCATGCTCCCGTCAGGGCTCGCCCCATCCTCGCCGCGAACCGTGAAGGTCTTGATGTACGCGGCCAACTCCCCCGCCGTGGCGGCCGAGATGCCGGTCCCGATACCGCGCTTGCGGACGCCCTCGAAGATGACCGCCAACATGCGGACGCTCGCCGTGTTGACATTCACCGGCGAACGAGCGAGCGAGTAGAGCCGGGCTTGGTCCGCGTCGTAGCTGTGCTCGATCTTGCCCGCGAGCAAGACCTGATTGGTGCCGCGCACCTTCGTGACCACGGCGTAGTCGCTATTCACTCCGTCGGTCAAACGCACGATCGTTCCGGCACCGAAGTAGCGCGGGTTCTTGAGGTTCACATAAAGCTGTGACGCGTCGCCCGGCGTCACGCCGTTGCGCACCACCTGCGGATTGGACCAGCCGTCGCCCACCACGTTGCCGTTCCAGGCCGTGATGAATGGACGCAGGCGATCGAATTCCAGCGCTGAGAGGGCCGCGACGCCCTGCTCGGAGATCGTGCGGGCCTGATACGGATTCGTGTAGCGAACGTACGCGCCTTCGCGCGCTCGGAACGGACGCGTTGCGATCTGAAACGCGGCCTCGAGGATCACCGAGTCGCCCGGCTGGTACTCGCCGGGACCGCCATTCTCGGGCAGTTCGGACCGGTACCCACGTTCGCAGTCGGAGAGCGCGTTGCCGAGGATCGAGCCGTACTTCACGACCTCGGACCCGATCCGGACGACACCGCCCTCGGGCGGGAAGACGCTCGCGTCGGTCACGGCGATATTCGTGTCGTCGCGACCGATCTCATCTGCGATCTCGCTGCGGCCGAGAATATTGGCCAGCACCGGGAACGAGCAACCGTTCAAGTTCAACTTGCTCTGGAGATCGGTGATCTCGACATCCCACACGCGCTGCTCGCGTGCGCTCAGCTTGTTGAACCGCGCGAGCAACTCCTCGGGCAGTTCGAACTCGCTCAGCGTGTCGGAGGTCGGCGTGGCGTTGTCGGGTGGGCGCGATCCCGAGTCCGCCACAAATCCCAGCTCGTCGAGGCGACGCCGCTCGATGTGCTGGAGCGACGACGTGAGGTGGGCGCGGGTCAACTCGAAGAGGCTCTCGGCCTCCCAGTCTGCCCGGGCGGAGTAGAGGAAGTTCTCTCCTCGCGACTTGCTATCACGCATCGTCACCAGGAACGGCGTGGCGATGAGCGCAAGAAGTACGAGAACAGAGACGACGGAGATCAAGGCGATCCCCCTGTCTCGCGCGTAACCGAGTACTCGGTTACCACTCATTGATAACTTGGTTACCATCTGGCGCCTCCGCGATCTTGCTCTCAACAACGATTTGCTCTGACACTGCTCGCTCTGACCGATCGTCCTGCCGGGACTTCGCTGTCTCGTCTGCCTGGGCTGTCTCGTCTGCCTAGGAAGGCCGTCGCAAAAGACATCTACTCAAAACCCGGGCCGAAAGAGCTGCGGGCGCCCATCGTGCGCGACGAGTCTCCGACGGGCCCAGATACGTGAGCCCCAGATCCGTGGGCATCGCAGCGCGCAGGCATCGCAGCACTACTCTTCCTTCGCCCCCACACCGTCGGCTCCATCTCTTCCGTCCTGGCTGCCGACCGCGTCTCCGCCATCTTCTCCGTCAGCGTCATCGCGCACGTAGACAGCCTGCACAGTGCCGCTCGGCCCGATCTCAAGCACGGTGACGACGCCCTTGAACTGCAGACTCAACGTCTCGACTCCGGGATGGACCCGGCCGTCGAGCTTGCCGTCACGAAAGTAGATGACCTTGCTGCCGCCGGCGATCTCGACGCCCTGCGAAAGAGTGATCGGGTCCTCGACGCTGACGCCGCCGAAGCGGAAGTCGTCGATGACGCCGATGAACTCGGACCCGATCGTGAGCGGTGCATCGACGTCCGGCTTGAGCGGGCGCGTCTCGGCGAGCCGCCCACGCTCCACCGGGCCGTAGCCATGGTCGGTCGAGACGACGAGCGCCTTGCGGTCGTAGCTGATGAAGATCCCCACCCACTCGCCCTCGCTCAGCGCGGGAATCGAGGCCGAGACGCCGCGTTCGTCGCGGATACCATTGTCGTTCACGCCGATCTTGGCCTCGATCCGCGCCGCACTATTCGACGCCGAGAGTCGCACCGAGAACGCACCGCCCTTGTCGACCAGGGTCGCTCCGCCCAACCGCTCCGGCTGGATCCAGAGTTCCAGATACATGCCGTCGCGCACGTCGTAGGGCACGTAGTTACCGCAGTCAACGGGCGAGCCACTCAGTCGCAGTCCGCCGCCCACGCGGCCGCCGCGCGCCTCCAGTCGGCCCATCGTGGCGTCGACAGCGAGGCCGTTGATACCACTGGCGAAGATCACGTCGTCGCCGGCGCCCGACTTCGGTTCGAAATGCAATTCCTGAAGGACGTGCTCGGTACGGCCGTAGAGCTGCTGGACGACGCGCGTCTCTGCGCCGGTCGTGAGTGCTTCAGTATCCAATACGAGTGCTGCGGGAAAACGGATCGACGCGTTGCGGACCTTGTTGACGAGCCCCGCGCCGTCGGACAGAGCCTGGTCGTAGACGGTCTTCTTGCCGAGCGAGAGAAGCGCCCCGGCGCCGAAGCCCATGAGCACGGCCGCCAGTGTGAGCGTGACCATCAATTCCATGAGCGTGTAGCCCGCAGAACTCGCCGAAAGGCGCGGTCTCGAACCGAGTCGGATCAGGTTCTTTCGGATCATGTCACTCCTCCGCCCAATCAGCTCGTGCCAGTGAGCTCGTGCCAGTGAGCTCGTGCCGGTGAGCTCGTGCCAGTCACTTCCGCCGGTCAATCGCTTGGTCCCGCGGAACGCATCACTCGGAATTCATCCCGTAGAACTCATCACCGCGGAATTCGACAACGCGAAAAGCGCGCCGAATTCGAGAGCGGGACACGCTCAGTTGTCCATCGCCCAGCCGATATCGTCCCCACCACCGGGCGCACCGTCAGGGCCCATGCTGAAGAGCTGGAAGCGTCTCGGTTCCAGCGGACCACCCTCCTTGCCGGAGATCTTGATGGGCACCTTGACCGTGGTGATGCCATCCGCGAGGACGTACGACTCAACCCTGGACACGTCGTTGTAGTCACGGTTTGAGAAGTACACGAACGGGTTGCCCCACGTATCGACGTACTCGTACATGTCAGTCACGCGCAACTGACCGACCAATTCTAAGACGTGGTCGTCGTCAGTGTTCTGGATCGCATTGTCGCCGAGACCCTGCAGGTCCGGTGTGACACCACCCAGTTTGAACGAGATGTAGACCGTCTCGATCCCGATGTTGGTCTCGTTGGGAACGCCGACTTTCTCGCCGGGCTTCCCTTCGCCATCGGGCGACTTGAGATCGGCCGTGTACGTCGGAGGGTAGTAGCCGAGCGCCTTCTTGACCTCTTCGAGGGAGGTGGCGATGGCGTTCAGCCGTCGCTGCGTCATCGACTTGTCCTTCGCCCGATTGGCGATCCGGATGAAGACCGTCCCGCCCGCTGCCAGCGCACCCAGGATGGTGAGCACCACAAGCAATTCGATCAGCGAGAAGCCCTGGTTCGTTCTGCGCATCGCTTTCTCCCCTGAACGGAGACGCATCGCCGCATCTCGTTCCTAGCCCTCATTTTCGAAGCCCCGTGGCTCGTGTCCGCGCGGCGGCATCCGGTGCCAGTCGACTGTTCCTGTCGACCACGCTCAGTCGACTGTTCTCAAGATTTCGACCCGATCGATATGCACCACAACTTGTGTGCCGCGATCGGCATCGACCTCGAAGCCGAGGATCACCTCGGAGTTTCGCGCCGCTGCGAGCTGAGAGATCTCCAGCTCCGGCCCGATCGGCTCATCGTCCAAGGAAATCTGCCATCTGCCGAGCCCCTGGTCCGTGCGGACCATTCGGATCGTGTGGAACGCGTTGTCCATGGGCCACATCAGGTCGGCGCCATCGACGCCGAGCTTGTCGGTTACCTGTAGCCCTCGCTTGCCACCGGTGCCGGACGTACTCCAGATCTCGACCGTGCCGTCGCGCGTGACGACGAGCGCGAGCTCGGCCCCGGCGTTACGGCGTCGGTTGCTACCGGACTCGGCGCCCGGATACTGAAGCGCACCCTTGTAGATGTGCATCACGAACTGCGTATCAGAGGTGGTGACACGGACATCCGCCTCCCACTTGCGAATCTTCTTGGAGTCTTCTTTCCGCTCCACGTTCGTCAGAGCGGCACGGTCACCGGGAGGCGACGCCTTCATGCGACCAGAGAAGGCCGCATAGTTCTCGCCCGTAACCGGGTCCAACTGCGCCGACACGCGGATACCGAGCGACTCGTCGCGCTCGACCCAGCCACCGAAGAGCTTCTGTCCGGTACGACGGAACTTGTCCTCCCAGATCCGCAACGCATCCCACTCGTCGATCTTCTTGCGCATCTCGCCGATGTAGGCCTTCGCCGACTCATCGATCTCGGCGCGCTTTGCACGGTCGATGGTTTCGCGAACGGCGTCGATCTCGGCACGATTGAGGAAGAGCACGTACGCGAGGAGTCCAAGCGTACGGCCATCGCGGCGCGCGAAGCCCGACGAGGGGTCCGTGGCCCCGGTCAGGGCCTCCAGTGCGCGCTCCTTGTTCGCGGCCTGCAAGAGCGCGACGCTGTGACGCCGCAGCAACTCGATGTTCTGCGGCTCCTTCTGCCGAGCGCGCTCGAGGTGGCGCAGCGCCACAGCGACATCAGGCTTCTCCTGGGCAGCCACGCTCAGGCCCGCGAGACGCAGGCCATCGACACACCCGGGAGCTGCCTTCACGAGCATGTCTGCCAGTTCCAGCGCTCGATCGGGGACGCCGGACGCGAGCTTGGCTGTGCCGAGTCGCAGGAGGACCCACGGATTGCTCGGATCGCGAACGAGCGCGGTCTCGAAGTAATCACCCGCCTCGGTGAACCGACCGCGGCGCTGGAGGACCTCGCCCAATCCGATCAACGGATCGACGAAGTTGAGTGCGTCCATCTCCAGGCACGTACGGAAGGCCTCCTCGGCCTCGTCGAGCTTATTCTGCGCCACGAGCGCCATTCCGAGGTTCGAGAGCGGTCGCGTGTGCGACTCGGGTGATACGGCAACCGCTGCGCGGAACGAGCGTTCGGCGGCGGCGTACTGACCGTTGTAGTAGTACGCGGCGCCCAGCGTGCTGTGGACGTCGGGGTCGCTCGCAGCGCCCTCGCCAGCGCGCTCGGCGATCACGAGCGCCTCGGCGAACTGCCCTTGGTTGATCAGGACACGGGCGTGTCCCTCGAGCGCGGCGGCCGTCTGCTCTCGCTTGCCGCCGCTGCCTTCGACGCGCTCGAATTCCACTCGTGCCGCATCCAACTCGCCGGATGCGTAGAGGTTCTCGGCCAGACCCAGGCGGGCCGAGATGCTGCCGATGGCAACCGCGTCCTCCCAGTGCTTCCGCGCCGGGCCGTACGCGCCGAAGCGATCGAGTGCTCCAGCGAGGAGTTCGAGGACGGCGGAGTCGTTGGTACTCCCCCCCTTCGAGTAGCTCTCGTAGAGAGCCAACTCGCCCTCGGCGTCGAACGCCGCACGATAGTACGCGCCCAGTTGACGCACCAACGACAGGTCGGACTTGATCGCCAGCGCCTCTTCGCCCGTGCTGACGGCATAGCCCACCGCCTCCTGGCGGTAGGTCGGAACCAATTCGTTCACGACCCATTCGGCGAGGCTCATCAGCCCGCCGCGATCGGTGGCAGCGACGCGCTGGCGGATGCGGCGCTCCCAGTACTCCTTCTCGCACGTCTTCTCAAGATGGACCGTGGTGAAGCGTTCGCCGACGGACTCCGCGTTCAGCAGCCACGTCCCGAGGATCTTACCGGTCTTCTTGTTGAGTTCCTGGATCGTGGCCTCGACGTTCGGCCACGCGCGCAGGATCTCCCAGGTCGGTTCGCCCTTCAGCGCGCCAGTCGGCGTCAAGATCACGGGGATCGTGGAGCCGTCGGAGCGCACCAGACGCGCCACCTTCTCTAGGTCGCGAACAGGCGCCTTCCGGAGCGGATCGCCGGGATCGACCGGCGGGGCGACGACGGACTCAGCGCCCGAGTCGGCGCCGTCGGCCTCGTCGTCGGACGGCGCGACCACCGGGATTCTGTCGCGCAACCCGGCCCAGTGTCCGGAACCCGGGCGGGGGTAGGGCAGCAAGTGCACCCACATGGGCGGCAGAGGATCGGGGGCCTCCATCTTCGGCAAGTCCGGGCGACGCTCAAGACGGCGCTCGCGAATGATGGCCCGTCCGTCGCTTGGAAGTTTCGCCGGCAGTCCGGTTCGCGGGTCGTACTTGGCGTTGACACTCGACTGCACGTCGCTGCCATCGCGGATGCTCGTTCCCACCTCGGCATAGAGGCCCTGGTTCGAGAAGACAATCAACGCGGCGGCGCCAGCCGCCACGACGAGGAGGATCTGTTCCTTCTTCACTTTGCAGTCTCCTCGAGCGAGGTCGCCACTCCGATGTGGTGCAAACCGAGCAGGTGGAAAGTGACACGCACCTCGTCGGTGTCGGCCCGCTCGCGTTCTCCGCCCTGGACCGACTCGACAACCGTCATGCGGTGCACCGGATTGCTCGTGGAATTGAACGTGAGCAACAACTTCAGTATGGCGGCCGGATCACCGCGCACCGTCATGCGCACCGGGAACGAGACGACCTCAGACTCCATGCCCGCGTTCATCTTGCTGCGCCGATTGCGGACCGAGATATTGAGTTCCGAGAACGACTCGATCACGCCTTCGCCGGACTCCACTCGGATCGGGACCGAGATGGCAAGCCCGCGCTTGATGATGTCCACCATGATCGCCAGGCCGTGGATGCCGACCGCGACTTCGCTGTCGGCGAACGAGTTCTTGATGCCGAGCGTCTCGTCGAGGTCGCGGCCGAGCTGCGCAGCCTGCGATGCGAGCACCGTGCGCGCCTCCTCCTTCAACTGAAAGAGGCACGTCTGCGGCAGCGTCTCGTAGAGACCGACGTATTTGTCAACCTGGTCCGCCTTGCCGATGCTCGTCAGTAGCCAACTCACGCACTCGCGCACGTATTCGACACGATTGCTGCCGAGCGGAGCGACAGACGCCACCATCCGCGCCATGCTCTCGATCTGCTCCTGGCCCGCCTTCGCCGCGGCCTGCTGCTCGCGGATCGATGACGCGGACGGCGCCAGACCGTCAGCGAGTTGCTTCTCGAGTTGCGTTTTCCGCAACTGATTGTTGCGCTGTTGTATCTCGATATCGTCGTACAGGCTCGAGTGCACGCCCCATGAGATGAGGAGCACGATCGCGCCAATCGAGCACTGCACGATGAAGATCTTGTGCCGTTGCCAGAGTTCGTCCATCGCTGGCTAACCTCCCGATCCTGAGCCGGATTTCGCCAAAGCGGCGCGCTCGGCTTCCACCTGTTCCGGGAACTTTTCCTGCGTGATCGAGAACTCGAATGTGGCCTTCCCGGCCTCGCGGATCTTGAGCCCGCCCATCTCGCCGTACGTCATGCCGCCGACCGCCTCGACCTCGCGCCGCGCCATCACGCCGAACTCAGAGTAGGCAGTCTGCGGCGGGCGCTCACCCGTTGACTGCACGGTTGCCACGAACTCGATCTCCGGGAAGAACTGCCGTTCGTTGTCGATCAAGCGTTCCTTCATCGAGGCCTTGATCTTGGAGATGTAGATCTCCTCGAAACCGCCGTCGTTCACGACGCGCTGGACGACAGCGAGCATGGTCTCGACCGCTGGCCCAAGCGCTACCATGCGCCGCAGCCGGAACTTCTCGTCGTTGATGACGACAACGCGTTCCTTGGCCGACTGGTACGCGTTCTTGTTCTCGTCGAACTGTCGCGCCTTCTCCGTGAGACTCGCCTTCTCGGCGTACGCGGCATCCTGTGCCGTACCGGCCATGAAGAAGGCCGCGACCACGCCGACCAGCACGATGGCCGCGGCAATGATGATCGGCAGCGTCTCCTGCATGAACTGACGCTTCTTGCGGTCGGCCTCGGGCAAGATCTCGAGCCGGAACGACTCGGCGTCGGCCGCCATCTGGGCCAGTCCGAGCGTGACAGCGATGCCGCCCTGCTCCTGCTTCAGCGCCGCCTGCGCGTCGCTCGAGAGCGGTGAGAGATCGAGGTCATCGACCGGATCAAACACCTCGACCGGCACGCCAAGGTTGCTCTCCAGGTACTCGGAGAGCCCGCGCAGACGAGCGCCAGCGCCCATGATCACCAGCCGATCCGGATCGCAATCCGGGACCTTCGACTGGGCCTTGGCGAACATGACCGAGGAGTTGAACGCGGAGACGAAGTGCCCGCCGACGCCCATCAGGTTGTTGGCCACCTTCTCCTCGCCGGAGTCGCGGTACTTCGCCTGGCCGCGCGGCGTGAGATTGCCCTTCGTGATTTTCAGCTTCTCGGCCGTCGCCCTATTCACACGCATGTTCTGCGCGATCGCGTCGGTGAAGAGTTTGCTGCCGCCGGAGATGTTGCGGGCGAACACGAGCGCGCCATTGCGTGCGATCGCGAGATCGGTGTTCTCGTTGCCGATGTTCATCATGACGACGGTCTCGTCGTGACGCAGTTGACCGTTCTCGTTGTAGGCCCAGTATGCGGCCACAGCCCGAGGGCAGCCACCGATGGCATCGAGGCCGGCGGCGCGCAGCGCTTCGAGACGCGGCTTCAGGTAACCGTTCTTCGCCAGCGCCACGAGCACAATCTCGTCACCACTCGTGGTGTCGTCGATGTCGAGCTTCGCGTAGGCCGCGGAGACGTCGCCTCCCGATTGCTCGGAGACCTCCTGGACCTCGAAGTTCATGAGCATCTCGAGGCGCCAGTCCGGAACCGGTGGCACCTGCGTGTAGCGCATGATCAAGTCGCGGCCGGACAAGCCGATCAGAGCCGGGCCCTTGACCCCCGCACTCTGCATTGCTGCACGGCCCTCTGCGACGCGTCGGCCATCGGGGGCCTCCTCGCCGTCGAAGGGCGCTGTCAGCGCCTTCTGCACCTGCCAGGTGCCATCCTTTTGTTTCTTGACCTGCACCACCCGGACTGTCCGGGAGCCGATCGAGACGCCAGTGCCAGACGCGGCCATCGCTCCTCCTACTGTCCCAACTTCTTGAGTGCATCCTGAGCGGCGGTGGCCGCCTCGGTGCCGGGGAACCGAGCCATCACATCGGCGTAGAGCGCCTTTGCGAGACGTTTCCGCCCACCTTGATCGAAGTCCTGCGCCATCGCGAGATGCGGCCCCGCGGCCTTCTGCGCGATCTCCGACGCCCTCGCAGCGAGGACCTCGTCGATCTGGGCACGCACGAGATCGGCGTCGTTGAGTTCATATCTAGCGCTGAGTTCCAGCGCCTCGGCGCGAGCCGCCTTCAGCGCATCGTTCTCGCCGTACGCGATCGCGCCACTCGTGTTCGCCTTCAGGGCGGCGAGCCGTGCGGTGCCGTCGGCGCGCAGCGTCTCCGCCTGGCGGCGTGCCGAGTCCTGGTTGCTGTCGCCCTCGGCGAACTCGCTCGCGTACTCTTCGAAGAGCGCGATCGCCCGCCCCATGCGGCCCTGCGACTGCGCGGCCTCGGCCGCAGAACGCAACTGGTCGCGCTGCTCGTTCAACTGCGCCGTATCCGTATCCAGACGCAGCGCCAAGGTGCCGTCGGCGCTCCCGAGCGCGACACCGTGCTCGATCTGATCGTAGAGCAGAGCGAACCGGAACCCGGCTCCGTCAGCCCCTGAGACCTCGTAGCGCTTCATTCCGCCGATGCTGACGCGTGCGGCATCCGGCACGAAACGGGTCTGCGACTCGCGGAACGAGCGCGCGGACATCCAGACGCCGACCGTCTTGTCCATGACGGTCTCCGGGATCACGCCGACGAGCGCCGCGGTCACCGGCAGGTTCCCCTCGACGGCTACGTACCGGCCTTCTGACGGAGTGAACGTGACCTCGAATTCGGCCGACTCGGATGTATACGGATCAAAGACCGAGCCCGCGACGCGGACGGCGCCACCCGACGATGCGACGGCCCGCACGGTGGCTGTCCCGGCACGCTCCGGGATCACGGCGCGATCCGCACCGCCGCCGAGCGCGCCCCCCACGACGCGAAGGTCGGTGAGCAGGACATCTGTGCCGCGTGTGATGGTGATGGCGCCTTCGGACGACGCGACGACCTCGAGACCGCCGTCGGAGGCCGTTCCGCCGCCCTTCGCACTCGCCGGTGCGAAGAAGATGTCGTCGAAGTCAGCCGAACCGGCGCCGGCATTCACCATCTGTAGCCGCGCGCGCGTCGCGTTCTGCGGCGGCACGGCAGTCCCCGACGCCTCGGCCCAACTCGTCGCCGAGACCAGCCCGGTGGAGGAGAGACGGGTACCGACAGCGCCCTCGCCCGCGCCGATCCACAGGACGCGCACAGCGGCCTCGCCGCTGTTCTTGGTCCGCACCTGCGCACCGAACTCGTATGCCTGCCCCGGTCGCACGGTGAACTCGTTGCCACTCAGTTCGACGACCACGGCGCGTCCCGACGCCGTCTCGCGCGACACAGTGTAGTAGGACGAGCCCTGCGCGGCGTCGCCCGTGCCGAAACCACCGGTGCCCGGCGATCCCTGCGCAGCGTTCCAGCCCGGCGACAACTTCTCGAACGAGAAGTCCACGACCTGGTTCCCAGCGCGATTCTCGATCTTGGGAACCTGCTCCTTGAACATGTCGGGGTTCTCGATGAGCACGTAGCCGACGGCGGCGATCATCACGACCACGCCGACGACCGCGACAGCCTGGCTGCGCCGCGCCTTCTGCACCCGCGACATATCCATCTCGGCGCGGAGCATGCCCCACTCCGAGCCCAGGTCGTCTACGGAGGCCATCGCCTTCTCGAAGTCGGAGATCGACGGGTCGACGAAGACCAGTCGCTGGTCACCGATCCCGAGCCGACCTCCGTGCTGGAGCGCGATCTCGCCCACGGGCTCGCCGTCGAGCATGGTGCCGTTCGTGCTGCCCAGGTCGCGGAGGACGTACGAACCACCCTCGCGCGTGATCTCGCAGTGATACCCGGAGACCGCCGCGCTCTCGACGACGACCGTATTCGAGGAGCGCCGCCCGAACGTGATCCGCGCCTTGTCGAGCGTGATCCGCTGCCCGTCGTTCGGCCCACCCGCGTAGACGAGGTACGACTGCCCGCCGGTCTTTGCCTTCCCCTTGGGCGCATCGTCGTCGAGTGAGATCTCCTCTTCGAGGTCGATCTCTTCGTCGTCGCGCTCTTTCCAGACCAATTCGGTCTCACCGATCCGGATGGAGTCGCCGTGCGCCAGCCGATGCCGCTTCACGGTCTTCCCGTTCACACGCGTGCCGTTGGTGCTGCCCAGATCGGTCAGTTCGAAGCTCTTCGCGAGCTTCATGATCTGGAGATGACGCCGCGACGCTCCGATCTCGCTCTCCAGAGCGATATCGTTCTGATCCGTGCGTCCGATCGAGCACGAGTCCTTCACCTCGACGGTGTGTTCCTGCCCGTCCAGCGTGTAGGTCAACTTCGGCATCCGACGTCCTCCCGCCACCCGCAATCGCTCCGCGCAGTCAGCCGCGCGCGCAGTCCGACCTGCGCGGCGAGGCGTTGTTCACAGAGACCAAATTCCAAAATGAGTGCATCCCCATCTGCGACGCATCCCCATCTGCGACGCATCATTGCGACGTGCCCATGCCGATGCGTCCGAACAGCAATCGCTACGACGCCAGGGCGCCGTCACGATCACTCTCACCTACACCTTCAGAACGCAGGCACCACGCCCCACGTCGCGCGCAACTCAATTCGAGCCTGCGCGCCCCCGCGACACAACGCGATCCGTCCCTGGAGTGCATCCTTCCTGAGCGGGGAGTATAGAGACGGCGTTCCAGGCCGCCACAGCACAAAATCCCTCGGATCAAGCGTGCTCGGCGGTCCCGCGGGACCGCCCCAAACCGTCGCTCTTCCTCGACTTCCGTCTGACGCCCCCGTGGGTGCGGAAGTCAGGACGTTGCAAGCCGTAGCGCTGGATCTTCTTTCGCAGGCCGAGTCGGGAGAGTCCGAGTGCACTCGCCGTGCGCGTGATGTTCCACTTCTCGCGGTCGAGAACCGCCCGTACCACCTGCACTTCAAGCTCCTCGACCAGTGAACGCAGATCGCGTCCTTCGAGGTGAGCCATCGGGTCTTGGATGATCTCGGGCACCCCGGGCCGGCTGTCGCGTACCTCGGGCGAGAGCCCGTCCAGATCGATCACGCCACGAGAGAGCGCGCCCGCACGCCGGATCTCATTCTGCAGTTCCCGAATATTGCCGGGCCAGTCGTGGCGAAAGAGCACGTCGAGAGCCTCATCGCTCGCCTGCAGCGGCAATCCGGTCTCGGAGAAGAGCCGGAGAAAGTGGGCCACGAGCGCCGGAATGTCCTCACGCCGCTCGCGCAGCGCGGGAATGCGGATCTTCACGACGGCAAGACGATAATAGAGGTCCTCGCGGAAGGAGCCGACCCCGACCATCTCCAGCAGATTGCGATTCGTCGCTGTCACGACGCGCACGTCCACTCTCGTTACCTTGTCGGCACCGACCCGCCGAACCTCGCCTTCCTGCAGAACGCGCAGAAGCCGCGTCTGGAGGCTCGGGCTCATATCCCCCACCTCGTCCAGGAAGACCGTCCCTCCATCGGCCCGCTCGAAGAGGCCCATCGCGTCGGTGTCGGCACCCGTGAACGCGCCGCGCGCATGCCCGAAGAGTTCGTTCTCAAGCAACGAGTCCGGAAGCGCCGCGCAGTTCTCCGCCACAAAGCGCTCTCCAGAGCGGTCGCTCGACGTGTGCAGTGCGCGCGCCATGAGTTCTTTCCCGGTGCCGCTCTCGCCCTCGAAGAGTACGGGTACCGTGGTGCGCGCGACGCGATCGACCTGACGCAAGAGGGCGAGCATCTTGGAGCCACGCCCCACAATCCCGGTGTAGCGCGTGGCGAAGCCCTCGGCCGCGTCGATCCGGGCGAGTTCGGCGCGGGTCTCGCGCAATTCGAGCGTGCGTCGTTGCAGCAGGTCGCCCAGGCGGCGGTTCAGACGCTCCGCTCGGGCGCCGGCCTCGGCCAGTTGCTCCTCCCGGTCGGCCAGGTCGCCACGCAACCGCACCGTAGCGAGCGCGATCCCGGTCTGCTCCGCGATGGCGCGTAGGAGCTCGCGTTCGACGACCGCGTGGCTCCCACGCTCCCGCATGCACTCGACCAGCAGCGCCTCGTCGGAGCCTCCTCCGACGAGGGCACAGACCCCCACCGCGCCCCCGTCCACCGCACGCCCGCCCACCGCACCCCTGGATGCATCTGTCCCGCCCAGGAGCGCCGCGCGCCCGGTCTCCAGCACCGCCGCGATCTCGTCATGCGGAGCCTTGAGATCCGAGAACGCGACCGTGTCACCGGCAGCGTCGCGCGAGCCGCGCGCGGTCAGTCCGTCGCCATTCCGTGCGACGAAGAACGCGTGGTCCCCGCCAACGACGGCGAGCGCAGCGTCCAGCGCCGTCGCACGGCACGCCTCCTCGGTCGCCGAGCGCGCGAGTCGCTTTGTGAGTTGGAGGACGCGGCGAAGCGCGCGCGCCTCGCGGGAGAATTCTGGAAGGGCATCGAGATCGACGTCGAGGTCCTCGAAGACGATCCGACGACGTCCGCCCTCGGCCTGCAGCGGCGCAGCACCCGCGGCTTCCTCGACCGCGTCACCGACCGTCTCCTGGTAGCCCTGCAATTCGCTCAGCCGCGAACCACGCCCCCGAGGGCCCCGGCCAGTCCCTCCCGCGGCGCCGGAAGAATCGCGTCGATCACTCACGCGCAAAGTCCCCCACCGCGCCCGGGCAGGCCGTCACCACTCGCGGTCACAACGCAGCGGGGTCCGCGCCGAGCAACGCCGCGCGCCTCGTCGCGGAGAGTGCGCTGCGAGCGTGCGCGGTGTGCCTCGATCAATCGCCATGTCATCGATCCCATCCTATCGGCGTCTGGCGGCATGCGTGCGACCACCTCGACAGGTTGTCGAACCCGCAGAGCGCGGAGCAGCGTAGATCGCCTGCGCGCAGCCGGGCACGGCCGACCGCGCGGGCACGGCTCGTTCCCCGGCTCATGGCGCGGCCGTGCATCAATGCGAGCGCACATCATTGCGCGGCCGCGTGCACCGCGACGACCGCCGCAGTCTCGACGCGCAGGATCAGCGCACCGAGCGCGAACGGCATGGCGCCGGCTGCCACGATCTGCGCGTGTTCCGCGTCGTCGAACCCGCCCTCTGGACCGATGAAGAGCGCCACGGGGCCCGCCTCCACGAGACAGGCACCGAGCGCTGCGGACGAATTCGGGTCCGCGAGCAGGAGGGATCGCTCCGTGACACCGGCGAGCGTGACACCGGCGAGCGCGCGTGTGACGGACATGGGATCGTCGACGACGGGCACGTCCGCACGTCCACATTGTTTCGCAGCCTCGAGCGCACTGCGGGCCCAGCGGCGCTGCTGATTGGCAGACGCGCCCTCGCGCACGCCGCGCGCCGTCACTAGGGGGACGATGCGTCCCACTCCGGCCTCGGTGCATTTCTCGACCAGCCACTCCATGCGCTGCCCGCGCGGAATGGCGGTACAGAGAACGACATCCCGCGCCGGAGTGCGCGACGCGAGTTCGCGCAGTACGCGCAGCGTCACGGTACGGCGGTCTGCACTGACGACCTCGGCCTCGACTTCGCGCCCCGCTCCGTCGAAGACCCCGAAGAGATCGCCCGGTCGAGCGCGCAAGACGCGCACGAGATGGTGGGCCTCGTCGCCCTCGACCACGAACTCAGAGCCCACGTCGTGCGGCAGCGCAGCGCAGTGGGCGCGCCTCATTCGGGTTCCGTCTCCGGGTCCGGATCTACCGCGCCGCTCTCCGCGTCGCGGTCCAGCACATCCGAGATCTCGCGCTCCAATCGCTCCGCAATCTCGATCTGGCGCTCGACGGCGCGACGAGTCCCGTCGTCCTCGGCCGCGCGCTGCATCCATGCGCGGTACTCAAGGGCGGCGTCGCCCGGTCGCCCCAATCGCATGAGCACCCCGGCGCGATTGAGTCGCGCACCCTGGTACTCCGGGCGCAAGCTGATCGCCTTCGCGTAGGCCTCTTCTGCAGCTTTCAACGCGGCCAATTCGCTGCCTTCGTCGGTCCCCTCGGGTCCCGCTCCCGACTCGAGCAGCGCCCAGGCCAACTGGAACCAGCCCTCGGGCGTCTCGTCCGCTCGCAACGACCGACGGAAGAACGTGACGGCCGCTGCCGCGCGCCCGTCCTTGCTCGCGTCGATGCCATCCTTGAACGCCCCCATCGCGATGCCGATCAACCGCTCCTCCACCGCCTTAGGGTCAAGCTCAGCCCCTTCGACCGCGAGCGCCTGACGGAACGCGCGAATGGCGGCATCATCCTGGCGATTGAGCAGGTAGCCGTGCGCCGCGTCGTTGTAACAACCGGCGAGCGCGTCCCGCGGCTCCTGGCGCTCGGGAAACTCCTCGCGCGCCCGGATGATATTCCGCAACGCGTCCGCCCAATCTCCGCGCGCGCGCTGCGCAGCGGCGAGGAGCAGCGTCGGCTCGGGCGACGGCGGGTCCAATGCCATCGCACGGCGCGCGGCCGACTCCGCCTCGTCGAGCGCGGCGTCGACGCGGGTCTCGGCGAACTTCTCCAGATTCGAGCGTCCCGCCCGCACGAGCAATTCGGCGAGGAGCGCGCGCGCCATGAGCTGCGATGGATCCGCGAGCACGGCGCGCTGCAACCACGGGAACGCCTCGCTCGGGCGGTGCGACATCAGCATCACGTCGCCGAGTGCCGCCATCACGCGTGCGTCGGAGGGCGCCACCGCGAGCGCCTTGCGCAGATCCTTCTCCGCTCCGTCTAGGTACGCGCCGTCCTCTTCCATCAGATAGTGCGCGCGCCACAGAGCGGCACGGTTCAGATAGGGCTCGGGATCCTCTGGAGCCAGTTCCGTCGCACGATCGAACTCGCGCGTCGCATCGAGGAACGACTCCTCGGCGAAGAGGATCTCCCCCAGGTGTTGATGAACGCGCGCCTCGGAGAGCCCCGCGTCGCGGGCGCGGTCGAGTTCCTCGCGGGCGCGGGCAAACGCCGGTTCGGCGGCTTCGGCTCCGCTGGCACCACGCAATTTCATGCCGACATCCATCCACGCCGACGCGACCTGCTCGAGGGCGTCTTCCGCGTCGAAGTCGTCGAGCTCGGCGGCGAGATCCGGCAGCTCCTCCACGGCCTTCAACGCGGTATCGGCGTCACCAGTCAACAGCGCGGCGCGCTTCAGCAGTTCCAGCGTGACACGGCGCAGGGCCGGGGCGCCGGAACGGGTACCGGCGGCCGCCACGCGCAACTCGACTAGCGCGTCGTCGGCGCGTCCCATCGCAAGATACGCCAGTCCGCGGAGCGCCGCCTGACGCGCGACGACCTCGCGGTTGTCGGCATCCGGCTCCAAGGGCGGCCAGCCGGCGACACCATCCTCGACACGCGACTTCGGCGTCGTGATCCGATCTGCGCCGATGCCGACGGCCTCCTCCATCGAGCGCAGCGCCGGTCCGTCGCGGTCCGCCTCGAAGTACTCGGCCGCCCGCTCGACGAGTACCGATGCGTACGCCTCGCGGATCCGCGGGCCGTCCGGCTGTAATGCGAACGCCTCTCGAAAATGCCGCACCGCCTCGTCGAGCCCGCCGGTACGACGCGCGACGATGCCGAGGATCTGCGCCGGCGCGGAGGACTCCGGCGCGACCTCTGCCGCCTTGCGCGCGGCCTCGCGGGCACCGGCGGCATCGTCGCGCGACGCGAACGCCTGCGCCTGCTGCACGAGAGCCGACGCCAGTCCGCGACGAATCGCGGCGTCGTCCGGCCGAAGGGCGAGCGCCTTCTCGAAGTTCTTCTCGGCGGAGACGGGACGCAACAGCAGCAGATCGAGGCGCGCAGATCCGAGGAGCAATTCCACGTCGTCCGGATGGGCGGCCAGTGCGACGAGCAACTCTCTCTTCGCGCCGGACGTGTCGCCGATCGCCGCGCGAATCTCGGCGCGTTCGCGCGCAGCCGTCGGATCGTCCGGCTGACGCTGCGCGGACTGGGCAAGTGCCGCAGCCGCCTCGGACCCCCGCCCGGCTATCAGATAGAGCCGTGCCTCCGCGTTCAGTGGCTGCGCAAGCTTGGGCAGCCGCTGCCCCGCTTCCTTCCACGCGGCGAGCGCATCGTCGTTGCGCCCGAGTGCCTCGAGCGCCGCCGCACGATTCGTGAGAACGACCTGCAACCGATCCACGTACCGCGAAGCGTCTTCGAGTCCATCCAATCCAACGAGCGCTTCGTCCAAGAGGAAAACGGCCTCCTCCGCCCGGGACCGCGCGTCGGTGTGGTCGCCGACCGTCACAAGGAGGAACGTCGCCAGCCCGGAATCCGCCTGCACTTTCCGCACCGCGCGCGCGAACGGACGGCCCGAACCGCCCGCCTGGGCGCGCCGCAGATCTTCGGCGGCACCGACGCGCGCCCCGCGCCACTCGGCCTCGGCAAGAACATACCAATCGGCCGCATGCTCCGGGTCCTTCGTCGCACGCTCGACGTACGCATCGGCAAGCTGCATCCGCACGAGAGCGCTTGCCGGTGCGGCGGCGGCGGCGTCGCGCCAGAGCGTCACCGAGTCCTGCCACACGCCGATCCGCGGAGCGGCCAACGCGCCGAGTAACGCTGCCGCAACGAACGGTGCACCACGACCGAGACGCGACGCAAGATAGGCGCCGACGCCGAGTGCGAGCGGCAGCACCGCGACGTACGCGTAGCGCTCCGCGAAGAGCACACTCGTTTGCGGAAAGACGTTGTTGAACGGCGCCAGCGCGAGCGGGATTGCGAGCAGGAACGCGGTCGCCGGACGCGATCGTCGCCAGGCGGTCAGTGTCGCCCCGCACCACGCGATGAGCGTCGCCGCCCCCAGCACGAGCGCTCCCCCGGCGACCCCGAACGGATCGACGGCGTGTTCCACACTCGCCCACATGGGCAGCGGGAGGAAGAGCGTGCGCATATACATCCACGCCACGGCAAGGTCCGCCACGAGCAGCGAGAAGAAGCTGGCGCCCGTGCCGGTTGCCGCGGCACCCGAGACGAAGCGCGCAATGCTGTAGTGCAGTGCCGTCATCACGAACGCGACCGCCGCATACGGGATGATGGGCTTCAGCGCCTCGTCGGGATCGGTGTCGTCGCGCAGAAAGAGAGCGTGCACGGCGAACAGGAACGGCAGGACGAGCACCGTGCCCTTGGCGGCGAGACCGATCGCGAGAAAGAGCGCGCCCAGCGCGTGCAATCTCGGGCTCTTTCTCCGGATGCCGTGGAGATAGCAGAGCGTCGCGCCCGCGGCCCATACGAACGAGAGCTGATCCTTGCGGCTCGCGATCCACGCGACGCTCTCGGTGGCCACAGGATGCAATGCGAAGACGAGTCCCGCGGTCGTCGCGGCGGCACGTCCCCACTGCACGCGCGACGTCCGGCCCGCTTCCCGGGCGATGAAGACCACCAACGCGGCGCCAAGGGCATGCAGCAACGCCGAGTGCAGATGCCAGCCCATCCACCAGTCGCCAAAGAGAGCGTGATCGAGACCGAGACTCCAGTAGTAGACCGGCAGCCACGCGTCCATGAAGAGGTCGCTTCCGGGCATGAGGAGATCGTGCAATCCGCCGATCAGGCCCTTTCCGATGGCAGGGTTCTCGCTCGCGACAAGATAGGGATCGTCGTAGTTGACGAGTCCCCAGTCGCCGCGAAACGCGATGAGCGGCAGGAGCGCGTAGAGGACGAGCGCACCGCCGGCCGCGATCAGCGCAGCCGGCCACGTGCGCCACTCTGCGCCGCCCGTGTCGGCGTGCGTCGTAGCGGAGTGTGCATCCGTGATCTCACCACTCGTGATCTCGCCACTCGTCATGCTTTGTTCTTCCTCATACCGGGCTCTTTCTCATCTCGGACTCACCTCAACTCGCGCTCTTCCGCAGCCAGAGTTCCACGTTCGTGAGTGCCCACAGCGTGCGTGCCGTCACGCTCTCTTGCCCGAGCAACGCCTCCACGCCAGCCGGATCAAAGAGGCCACGCGAACGCGCTGTCCCGTCGAGCAAGAGGTCGTGAAAGAAGTCCCGCAATGGGCCCCGCGCCCACCGCGCGAGAGGCACCGGGAAACCCATCTTGTCCCGCCGCGCCGCCGCGGCCGCCGGCAGATCCGAACCGATTGCGCGCCTGAGCAACGCCTTCGGCTCTCCGTCGGGCAGGAGCATCGCATCCGGCAGCCGATCCACGAACGACAGCACGGGCCGACTGAGGAAAGGCACGCGACTCTCGATCGACCACGCCATGCTCGTGCGGTCCTCGACGTGTAGCAGCGCGGGCAGGAGTACAGCGCGATCGAAGCGGATCGCGTCGCCGACCGGCGAGCGCGGCCCCGGCGCGTCACGCGATGCACGCTCGTACGCATCGGCGAAGCGCTCCTCGGGCCGGTGCGACGCGAGAGCCACGCGTAGATCGCCAGAGAGAACACTCGCAAGGCCACGACCGCGATGGAAGAGGCGCAACGCGCGCTGCGGCGCCGGATCGAAGATGCCGTCGGCGAAGAAGCTCCCCATCAACGGGCCATAGCCGGCGAGCGACGTGAGATGCGGCGCCATGCGGGCGAGTGCGCCGGGATCGCCGCCCTCGACGACGGCCGCGAGTGCGCCCTCAAGCGCCAGCAGTTGATAGCGCGCATATCCGCCGAAGAGCTCGTCGCCACCCTGCCCGCCGAGCACCACCTTGACGTGTTGCGACGCCAGGCGCGAGAGGAGCCATTGCGGGAGGAGACCTGGCCCCGCACTTGGTTCGTCCATCGCGTAGGCCGCTGCGGGCAGCGCTTCGGCGAGATCCTCGGGCGTCGGTTCGAATTCGTGCAGCGAAGCGCCGAGTTCGGCGGCGACCGCGCGCGCGTGCGGACGCTCGTCGAACGCGCCCACGTCGGCGCCAGCAACGGAGAATCCGCCCGTGAACGCCGGGGCCGCACGACCGAGCGCACGCGCAGCCAGCGCGGCGATCAGCGAGGAATCGACGCCGCCAGAGAGGTGCGTTCCGAGGGGGACGTCGGAGCGCGTGTGTCGCTGCACACTCTCGACGAGGAGTGCCCGCAGCACCGACGCGGCGGTGTCGCGATCGTTGGGCACATCCACCGGACTAGCCCATTCCGGCAACGGCAGCGACACCGGCGCGCTTCCGCGGCGCAGGCGCAGCACCGTTCCAGGAGGGACACGCCGGACACCCTCGAAGAACGTCGCATCCGAGAGCGGCGCCTGGAACGAGAGGTAGTCGAGCAGCGCGGGTTCGTGGAGACGGCGATCGCTGCCGGGCGCGGCGAAGAACGCCTTCGGCTCACTCGCGAAGAGCACACGCGCGCCACCTTCCGCGCCATCCTCCATGTAATAGAGCGGCTTGATCCCGCACGGGTCACGGAAGAGCAACAGCTCGCCGCTCTGCGTATCCAGAAACGCCCCCGCGAACATCCTGTCCGCGCGAGCGAGACCCGCCGCGCCTTCGCGCGCGAGTAAATGAAGCAGGACCTCGGTATCGCAACGCGTCCGAAACCGGACACCTTCCGCGGTGAGCCGGGAACGCAACTCGACGTGGTTCACGATCTCGCCGTTCCATGCGAGTACATAGCGTCCGTCGTCGGCGGCCATCGGCTGCGCACCGTCCGCAACGTCGATAACGGCCAAGCGCACCGCACCGAGCACCGCACCGTTCGCGGCAAACAACGCCTCGCCGTCGGGACCGCGGTGACGCAACGCAGCGAGCATCGCCGCGACCTCGACGGACCATGCCGCGGGAGACGCGACCGAGTCCCGGGCCCAGACGCCCGCTACGCCGCACATATCAGATCCACGCCTCAGGCAACGTTCGCACCGGCTGCGACGGGCGGCTGTCGCGCAACCGAGCGTGTCAACGCCAGACGCGCGAGCAGCCCGGCATGGGCAAAGGTCGTGCGCACGATCTTCATCTTCGAGACGCCCGCCACGCGTGGACGCAAGCGGCTCGGGACCTCGACGACGCACGCCCCCACGAGCAGGCAGTGCGAGACGATCTCGGCGGCCGCCAGGAACCCGTCGGCCTTCCACGCCGCGGCGCGCAAGGTCTCGGCCCGATACGCCCGGAACGCGCATGTGAACGTGCGGATGCCGCGCGCTCGACCGCGAAGCGCCATGCGGTATCCCAGCGAGCACGCTTGGGAGAGTCCGAGTCGCCAGATCGCGGCATCGGCCTCCGCGTCGTCGGAGAACGGCGTAGCAGACGCGACGTCGGCGCCGCTCTCGAGCACGTCGAGTAGCAGGAGCACGTCGGCGGCGGGGTACGCGCAGTCGGCGTCGTACGAGACGATCACGTCGCCGCGCGCATCGGCGACGCCCGTCCGCAGCCCCGCGCCGAAACCGCGGTTGGTCGCGTGTGAAAGCAATCGCCATCCGCGGCGCTCCGCCGCAAGTGCGCGTGCGACGTCTGCTGTGCGATCGGTCGATCCGTCGTCGACCAGGATCGCTTCCAGCGACGCACCACGCCCGACGAGCGACTCGGCGAGCCCATCGAGTTCCTGCGCGAGGAGGGGCAAAGAGCCCTCTTCGTTCATCATCGGAACGACAATCGATACCAACACGCCGGGGAGCCTACCGCGGGTGCGTCACGACTCGGTCCGCCAAAACGCCGCTGTGATCGCTGTCCGAGTCTTGCAGCGCCGACAATGAACTGCGTGCGTGCCGATGACCGATGTCGTGCGTGGGAGTGACGTTATCGGGCCAGGCGCTGGTCGCGGGGAGTCGTCAACTCGTCGGCGCGCGCCCGGGCGCGCGGGAGCCACGCACGGATGCGCTCGCGCTCGAGCCGGAAGTCGGGCTGGTCCGGATCGAAGCCCCCATGCTCCGGCGAGGCTCGGTACGCCTCGTCACGAAGAGCGTCCGCCTGCTCGATGATCGTGTCCGCGAGCGCGCCGAAAGCGGTGCGCAAGGCGTCGCGACGAAGCTGCGCCGTGTCGGATGGTCCGCCTGCGTCCTCGCCCGAACCATACGCCTCGGCCGCGTCCGCGTACTCGGCCTCGAGAAAGTCGAGATAGACATGCAGGCGTCGGCGCAATTCCGCGCGCCCTTCGTCGTCATAGAGGTCGAGCCGCACGTCCCAGGCGTCCCAGAACTCATCGAGCCCGTCGAGGGACTCGGGTAGGCGCGGATCGGGGCGCAAGACCTGCACGCCGGTGTGCGCGTCCATCTGGAACTTCTGCTCCCAGTCCGCCGTCGTCGGGAACATCTCGGCGAGTTTCGGCGCGATGAGAGCGCCGACTGCCAGCAGGGCGATCAGAATCACGATACGTCGAACGGGTGTCATGAGTCCATGCGTCGTCGAAACGCTCTCCCGGTCGGTTCGCGATGCGGTCTGCATGCCGCGGTTCGGAGTGCAATGGTAGGAGAGGCGGGAATCGAACCCGCACGGGTTGCCCCACGGGTTCCTAAGACCCGCGCGTCTGCCATTTCGCCACTCTCCCGGCTGCGAAGATCGTATCCGCGATTTCCTCTCACGTAGCCAGAACCGAACGACGGGTTTCCCGGTATCATCATCCGCGAGCGCTGGCTCGGCCTGAGGAGGCCCTGTCGCCCCTGATCGGGGTTGCCCGCAGGCATGAAACGGATCCAAGACTGGATCTCCCTCGAACAGCCGCGGGGCGGAGGCTTCGGCTTCCGCTCCGCCCCCTCGCGGGAGAGACGGTCATCTCCGAACGCGGTCACTTCGAAAATGCCGGGACCGCGCAGGACAGCCGGGAGACACCGATGGGCAAGAGCATTCTGGCGGCCATCTTCGCCGCCATTCTCGCGAGCATCGTCACCACCCTGGTGATGACATCGATCGCCGACGACCAGGCACAGACGGTCGAAGCGCGATTGACGGAAGCCGAAGCGCGCGCGGAACGAACCGAGACGCACGTCGCGACGGCGCTCGGCCGGATCGACCGTTTCAGCAGACGTGTCCAGCAGGCCGAGCGAACGGCTGGCGAAGCACAGCGCAACGCGGCGGCGGCGGCGCAGGCCTCGGGTGCCACTCCCACGGACGCTTCGGCCGCTCTGGTCGCCCCCGATGGCACGACGTACATCTCGCGGGCCGAGATCGAGAAACTGCTCGACGAGCGCGGGGCGCTCGTCGCAGGACCCGGCCAGTCCGCTCCCCCACCGCCACGGATCACTCTGGCTGAAGCAGCCGAGAAATTGGGCCTGACCGCCGCACAGGAAGCCTCGCTGGCCGTCGCGTTTCGCGACGCGCAGCAGGAGATGATCAACATGGTCTTCGGCAACCGCTCGATCGAGGACGTGAAGGCGGAGTTGGCGCGGATCGAGGACGACCCGGATGCCCAGGCAGAGATGGTGCAGCGCGCGCTCATGCGTGGGTTCTCGAATGCCGGCAAGTTCATGACGTTCGAGAAGCGCATGCGAAAGAAGGTGGACGGGATCCTCGGCGTCGACCAGGCCCAGGAGTTCCGCGCGCTCAATGTGAAGACCGTCGATGACGGCCTCGAAGACGTCTTCGAGAAGCTCTTCGACAACTGATCCTGTCCGACACCAGCGCAGGCTCGACGCACGAATCTGGGCGCGCACCGCTGCACCGAACTCGGGAACCGTACGGCCCGTCTCGCCGCCCATCCCGACGCGCCCCTCCGCCGGAAATGGTCCCTGCGTGCCGTGCGCGAGTAGGATCGCGATCTTCCACCTCGACCGTCGCGGCCGAGTGTGCAGATCACCCCCCAAGATCCCATCCCGCTCGCCACCGGGCTCGCCAGACGGCTCGCCTGCAGCAGACATTGCCGGAGAACGCATATCATGGCCGACGAACAGCCATCCGCCGACGCACAGCCATCGATCGCCGTCGTCATCGAAGACGACGGGCCCTGCTCGAAGAAGGTGCGTATCACCGTGCCGGCCGAGCGTGTGGACCGCGAGATCGAGGACACCTTCAAGAACGTCCAGCAGGCCGTGCAATTCAAGGGCTTCCGCGCCGGCAAGGCTCCCCGCAGGCTCGTCGAGGCCCGCCTCGGCGCGCGTGTCCTCTCCGATGTGCGCGAGCGACTCGTGCAGACCGTCGTCGAGGAGGCCATCCGCGACGAGAAGCTCGAGACGCTCGGCGAGGCGCAGGCTGACTGGGAGAAGATCGAGGTCGAAAAGGGCTCGGACCTGGAATTCGAAGTCACGGTCGATGTACGCCCCGATTTCGAGATGCCCGAGCTCGCCGGCATCGCGGTGGAGCGCCCCTTCTTCGAGGTCACGGACGCTCTGATCGACCGCGAGATCGACCGCCTCCGCATGGAGCGCGCGTCGGCCGAGGACGGCGGCGATGGACCGCTGGAAGAGCGCGGCATTGCCACGCTCGCGATCAACCTCACGTGCAATGACGAGACCATCGTCGACGAGACCGGCATCGAGTGGGCGCATCCCTCGGACGTGCTCGGCGGCATGCTGATCGACGGCCTCGCTGACGGGATGCTCGGCAAGAAGACCGGCGACGAGGCGGAGTTCACCGTCAATCTGCCGGACAACTTCCGCGTCGACGAGTTGCGCGGCAAGCCGGCGAAGGTCGTACTCACCGTCGAGGCGATCCAGAAGGTGGTGATGCCCGAACTGAACGACGCATTCGCGGCTGAGCTCGACTACGACGACGTCGAGGAATTGCGCGCGGACATCAGCAATCAACTCGATCGTCAGGCCGAGACGCGGATCGAGCGCGCGCTCGACGAGAAGATCGTCGAGGCCATCCTCGAAGAGGTGCCCTTCGACCTGCCCCCATCGCTTGTGCGTCGCGAGACCGGCCGCATGCTCGCACGCTTCCAGACCCGCCTCCAACAGGACGGCCTGCCCGAGGAGCAGATCCGCGAGGAACTCGCGCGGGCCCATACCGAGGCCGAGGGACGCGTCATGCACGACTTGCGCGCGTCGTTCGTGCTCGATCGGATCGCGTCCGAGAAGAAGGTCTTCGCCACCGAGACCGAGGTCCAAGAGGAGCTCGCGCGGATGGCGGGCAGCTACAATCTGACCGCGGACCAGATGGAAGAGCAGATGGCCGAACAGGGCCTGCTCTCGTCGCTCCGGTCATCGATCCGCGAACGAAAGACCATCGGAGAACTCAGGCACCTCGTCGCCATTACCGATGCCAAGCCGGGTAGCGACGACGCTGCGAGCGACGACGGAGACGAAAGCGAGGGAGACGACGCATGAGCAGACGCGACATGGGCCCGCAGAATTACGTCATCCCGATGGTGATCGAGAAGACGGGACGCGGCGAGCGCGCGTACGACATCTACTCGCGGCTCCTCGAGGACCGGATCGTCTTCCTCGGCTCCGCGGTGGATGACATGGTCGCGAACGTCGTGATCGCCCAGATGCTCTTTCTCCAGAAGGAGAACAAGCATCAGGACATCAATCTCTACATCAACTCGCCCGGCGGAAGCGTCACGGCGGGCCTCGCCATCTACGACACGATGCAATTCGTCCAGTGCGACGTAGCGACGTACTGCATCGGCCAGGCCGCGTCGATGGGCGCTGTCCTTCTCGCGGCAGGCACGAAGGGCAAGCGCTTCGCGCTCCCGCACTCGCGCATCATGATCCACCAGCCTTGGGGCGGCGCGCACGGAACAGCGGCGGATATCGAGATCCACGCCGAGGAGATCCTGAACACCCGCACCACCCTGAACAAGATCCTGGCGAAGCACTCGGGACGTGAGGTCGAGCAGCTTGAGAAGGACACCGATCGCGACAAATTCCTCTCGTCGCACGAAGCGCAGGAATACGGCCTGGTCGACGAGGTCGTCGAGACACTGAAGGACCCTGCCTAGCCGCCAAGGTCGCCGCGGCCCCCGGTCGCGCGCCGATCGGAGCCATCTGCCCCGCGCATCCGAGCCCCTCCCCATGGTGCATGGCGCTCGTCCTGGGTTACACTGGTCATGGGCTACGTTCGGCTCAACCACTGGTCAGACGAGACACGTTCACCCCACGAAACGCTCACCCCAGAGAAGCAGAGCCCGCTGAATGAGTCGCAAACGCCAGACGCCGCCGATCGAGAAGTGCACCTTCTGTGGCAAGAGTCGGCACATGGTCGAGAGCCTCATCGCAGGCCCGCCACAGATCTACATCTGCAACGAGTGCGTGGAGTTGTGCAACTCGATACTGATCGAGGAGTTGCACAAGTCGGACGCCCCGTCGGGGAGTGCGACGGGTGGTGCGGGCGACCTGGGCATCGGCGGCGACCAGCCGCTCAGTCTCGAGAGCCTGCCGACACCGCGCGAGATCCACGGTCTGCTCGACCAGTACGTGATCTCGCAGGACCACACCAAGAAGGTGCTCTCGGTCGCGGTTCACAATCACTACAAGCGTCTGCTCTGGACCCAGGAGAAGGGCCGCGACGACGATGATGACGGCGTCGAAATCGACAAGTCGAACATCCTGCTAATCGGCCCGACCGGCTCCGGCAAGACGCTTCTCGCACGCACGCTCGCTCGCATCCTCGAGGTGCCGTTCGCCATCGCCGACGCCACCACGCTGACCGAAGCGGGCTACGTCGGAGAAGATGTCGAGAACCTCCTGCTCAAGCTGCTGCAGGCGGCGGATTGGGATACAGAGCGCGCAGAGCGCGGCATCGTCTTCGTGGACGAGATCGACAAACTCGCCCGCACGCAGAACAACGTTTCCATCACGCGCGACGTCTCTGGCGAAGGCGTGCAACAGGCCCTCCTGAAGATCCTCGAAGGCACGGTCGCCAACGTCCCTCCGCAGGGCGGGCGCAAGCATCCCGAGCAGCAGTACATTCAGATCAACACTGCGAACATCCTCTTCGTTTGCGGCGGCACATTCGTTGGCCTGACCGACCTGATTCGTCGGCGTGTCGGCCGCAAGTTGATCGGTTTCGACAGCGACGCTGCCGCCATCGAAGATGCCAGCGAGACCGAAATCCTCCAGGAAGTCGAACCCCACGACCTCTTCGAGTTCGGGATGATTCCCGAGTTCATCGGCCGTCTGCCGGTGGCCGCAACCCTCGGTGCGCTCAGCATCGAGGATCTCGTCCGCGTGATGACGGAGCCCCGCAACGCTGTCGTGCGCCAGTACCAGAAGCTCTTCCAGATGGCCGGCGCCAATCTCGAGTTCACACCCGAGGCGCTCCACGAGATGGCCTCGATCTGCCTGAAGAAGGAGACCGGCGTCCGCGCCGTACGCTCCATCATCGAGGCGCTCCTCCTCGACACCCTCTACGACCTGCCGCAAGCCGGTAAGGACGGACGTCGCTACGTCATCACTCCCGAAATGGTGCGCAAGGAAGCCACCGTGGTCCCGATCCCCGCGTCGACGAAGAGCAAGGCAGACGCGGGCGCGAACGAGGCAGCTTCCGAGGCGGCCAAGGCGCCGCCAGCCAAGACGGGGAAGGGTAAGGCGAAGAAGCGGAAGCGCGAATCCGCGTAGGCCGGAGGCCTACGCGCTAGCGCGCTTCTGTCTTTGCGTTGTGCCGACTCCGTCGGCACCCCTCGCTTCGCTCGGGTGTTCGGATCCGGTCGCGGCTCCGGCGGCTTCAACCGGGCCCGCGCTCGGGGTTCGTTGGCCCGCGTTGGAGCGGATCCTCGACGCGTGAGAGAGCGCGTCGCGAGGGCGGGTTTCGCCGGCGGAATCCACTCCCTCCACCTCACTCGCGCATTGGATGCCCTCGCGCCCGGCCCGTTGCGTTGCGTTGCGTTGCGTTGCGTTGCGTTGCGTTGCGTTGCAGCAGTGGGGTGGGGTGGAACGGCCGAGAGAGCGTGCCAGGATCAATTTTTTGGGGCGCCGAGGGGCACGCCATCGAGAAGGGCGGCGCCGCACCGAGAAATTGATCCTGGCACGGTATTTCGGACGACGGCAACGGCGCACCAGTGCATCCCCTCCCCAGGCAGCCGACTGCCCCATCCACGACCGAGAGAATGAGCCAGAATCGGGACCATACCGGGTCTGCTTTCGCGCCTCTTGAGCCTGAATACTCACCAAATCTCTGTCACGGATCTCTCCATGGCACTCGCTCACGCCGATTCCGATGCGACTCAGGCCCAAGCCGGGGCTGTGTTCCCATCGGTGGGGTGAGAGAGCCCGGCTCAGCGGTTTGAGGAGTCGCTCCTCGATGCGGACTCGGAGTTCCTCGGCGCGGCGACTGACGAGCCGCAGGCCCGGGAACACCACTGACGTTGCCAAGCGGCAGAAAGCCCATGCTGCTTCGAGTGAGCGGCTATCCGTCCCGCCCCGCCCGCCCACGGGCTTCTCGACCTGATCCGCCCGGGCTCCCCGCAGCCCGGATGTTGGGTCGCCTGTGCTGGGCGGTGACACTGCTGCTCGATGAGAGCCCGGGATCTTGCCGTTGTCTGGAGTGCCGCGTTTGCCGCCGGTATGGCGGTCCTGACGCTTGAGCGCGCGCTCCTGGCGGTGCTGTTTCGTCCCGACACGGCCGCCGAGTCGCTGTGGTGGGCATTTATCCTCGGTGCGCGCTTTGACGCGGCGAGTGTTGCCTACGTCCTGATCCCGGCGTTTCTCGTCTCGTTGGCTGCGGCGCGCTCCGCACGGGCGCGGGATGTCGAGCACGGGTCGATCGGGTTGGCTTTGGCGACGCTGATCGTGCTGGCAATCGTCGAAGTGCACTTCTTCCGCGAGTTCCATCGCCGCCTTGACTTTGTGCTGCTGGAGTATCTGGACGATCCGGGGACGGCACTCGGCATGGCGGTCGCACACGTCGGCATTGGCTGGGTCGCGCTGCAAGTCGCTGTGTCGGCGCTCCTCCTCGTCGTGCTCATGCGCGTCCTCTGGCGCGATACGGAGCCAGGACACTTTCGGCAGAGTTCGGAGTGTGGACTTCGCGGTGTCGACGCCCTTGCCCCGAACTCTGCCGAAAGTGTCCTGGCTCCGTATCGCATTCCGGCCGCCCGCGCCGTCGTTCTCGTGCTTCTCGTCGTCGCCGCTCGCGGAGGCCTCGGGCGTCCGCTGCGTCCTCAGGACGCGACCGCGGGGCAAGAGTACTTCTCGCGGCAGCTGGCGCTCTCGGGTCCCTTCACTCTGGCCCGACACGCGTACGAGGCGCTTCGTGATCGCGACGAACTCGCGGCGTACGGAGTCACGCCAGATGCCGATCTGATCGCGCGTAGTCAGGCCCGCGTCGCCACACCGGACGAGCAGTTTCTCGCCGGCGCCGGTCCGATGTTGCGTTCCGGCACCGCGCATTCGTCGCCCTGGAAGAACGTCGTGATGATCGTGCTCGAGTCGTTCGCCGCCCGCCACGTCGGCGCGCTCGGGGCCGCAGAGTCGTGGACGCCGGAATTCGATCGACTGGCGGGTCGGGGCGTCCTCTTCACGCGTTTTCTCGCCAACGGTCCCTCGACCAATCGCGGTCTCCCGGCGCTCCTCGTCGGTTTGCCGAGTTTGCCACGCCGGCTTGCACTGACGAAGTCGATGGAGGGCCAGCAACCACTGCTGTCACTCGCACGCGTTCTGGGCGCCGCGGGGCGCTCAACGACGTTCCTCACGGCCGGGCAATCGTCATGGGAGAACCTCGGCGGGTGGTGTGCGGCACAGGGCTTTGCGAACATCGTCGATGCCGATGCATTCGCGGACGCCGACGCACTCTCGGTCTGGGGCGTGTCGGATGACCGCCTGCTCACGCGCGTGCTCGATGAATGCGATCGCGTCGTGGCGTCGGGCCCCTTTCTGACCGTCGCGCTGACATCGAGCAACCATCCGCCGTTCGCCGTGCCAGACGAATTCGACGCCGCGACCGACAACACACGAGAACGGGCGTTCCGCTACGCCGACGCGGCGCTCGGTCGCTTCCTGGACCGCGCGCTGGCGCGACCGTGGGCACGGGACACACTCTTCGTGCTGGTGGGCGATCACGGCTTGCATGAGCGGGCGCGCATCGACCTCGACCCGGAGCGCTACCACGTCCCCCTGCTTCTGATCGACGGTGGAGCGTCCCCACGCGCGCCGCTGACGCCGCGCATCGAAGCGCGCTTGGCATCACAGGTCGATGTTCTCCCGATCGTGCTCCGTCTACTCGGAGAGCCCGGCCCACACGCCGCGTGGGGCCGGGACGCACTCGCGCCGGATGCGCCGCCTGGCTTCGTGATCCTCGGTCCCCATGGCGGCGTGCGGACAATCGCGTCCGTTTCCGGCGACGGGCTCTACGTCGTCACCGAACTGACGAGCGGATATTCGTCGCGAGCGTTTCGGTGGGACCCGGTGCGGGATGCGATCCGGGCGGTCGACGTGACGGACGTGGCGGAGGCCGCGGCGATGCGTGCGCGAGAGACGCTCTTTCTGTTGCAACGGACGCTCGACGAAGGGGCCGCGGGGGGCGCGGTCGCGCGCTGACTCTCTTCGGTGCGAGGAAGCGTGCGACAGTTGCGAGTTGTCCGTTCTCGGGTGCGATGGCGCTCGACTGTAGGTTTGCGCGAGGCTCATTTGCGCCAACTCTCCATGACGACGACCTCACCTCAACGAATCAACCCGCCGCGCTCCTCGAGTCGGATGACTTGGCGGGTGTGCGCAGTCCACGCGTTTGGTCGATCGCTCAGGTCCGTCTGATGGCCCTTCCCATCCCCGCGCCGATCCGCGCCATGTACTACCGCTATCGGTGGCGCAAGCGGCGCAAGGAGGGGCGCTCTATCCGTATCCGGGTGACGGACCCTGCGGAGTTCCTGCGACAGCTCGAAGTCGCGGGCGTGCGCTCGGCCGTGATGCGCTGGTGGGAAGAGGTGCCCACAACGCTGGAAGAGGCGGCCGTCATGCCCGGCGACGTGGACGTTCTCGTGGACGACGCGGCAGCCGACGCGGCGGCGCGAATCGCGTCCCGCATGCCGGGTCATGCGGCGCTCGAATTCCGCTCCGTGAAAGGGCGCTTCGGGGCACTCGCGAGCATGCCCTACTACCCGCCGACGTTCACCGAGGGCGTGTTGGCCGCGCGCGTCGCACACCCCCGCGGATTCATGATTCCGGCGCCGCATCATCGACTGCCCCTCGTGCTCTTCCATCTGTGCTACCAGAAGGCGGAGCGCTCGGGGATCCCGACCGGCACGGAGTTGCCGACCGGAAAGGCGAAGCGCGACTACGGCGCGAAACTCCGCGCGCTCGCCGCGGAAGAGGGCGCATCACTCCCGGAACCACTGACGCTCGCCTCCATCCATGAAGAGCTGATCCGCCTGGACTGGGATATGCAACTCGACGCGCTCGAGCGCTGGCCGCTGCAATCGCCGTGGATTGCGCGCCTCGTACGCGACGCGCGAGAGCGCTACGAGCCGATCGCGGCGAAGATCCCCGAGGTGCTCGTCTTCATCCTTCGCGATGACCTCACCGACGACCTGCGCGCCCGCGTGCGAAAGCAGTTGGATGCGTGGTTCGACATTCTCGACGAGGGGCCGCTCGATGCGGCTCAGCGGCACCGCTGCCTGCGCCACCTGCGGGGAGGCAACTGGATGGGCGACCTCGGGACGAAGGCGGTCGAGCCGACGCATTTCATCGTCTGCAACGATCCGACGCCGGCCCCTGTCACCGACCCCGTGGTGCGCAAGAAGCAACCGCACGTCACGAACGCCCGGGCGCGCTTGAAGCGCGTGCTGCGCGACGATCTCCGCGAGGCCGCGGCCGCTGCGGGCGGACGCTGTCGGCACGGCCTCCACAGTTCAGACAATCGCTACGAGACGCTCCACTTTCTGGAGGTCATCTTCGGTGACGATCTGGAAGCGAACGTCGCGCGCTACGCGGAGCAGATCGTGCGCCTCGACGGCGATCGCTCCGCCGACTGAGAGCGTCGCCCGCGTTCAATCATCGTCGGCAAGGAGCTCGTCGAGGCGCCCCGAGAGCACGCGTCCGTACGCCTCCATCCGCTCCGGCTTCAAGTGGTCGGAGTCGTACATATCCACGTCGCGATACAGAGCGAATTGGAACGGCGCTTCGAGCGTGACGTGCGGCGCGTCCCCGACCACGTCGGCCAACCAACGCTGCGCCGCGTCCATGTAGCCGCTCTCCTCCCATGCATCCGCCACCGACCGCGGCAGTGCGGGCGTCATGAGCACCAGTCGCGTCCCTTCTTCGCCCGTCTCTCGGACCAACAAGGGCAGGTATGTCTCGGCAATCTCTGACGCACGAAAGCGCGGATGCGCGCGCCGCAGCGCGAGCTCAGTCGCCGTCTCGGGATCGAGGCCGTCGAGACGGCGCGTGAAGATGTGCGGGGGCGCCACCGCGCCGCGCAAACGGTTGAGCTCTCGGCGGACCGCAGAGCGACGCACGAACGACGGTGGTACGAAGAGAGCCTCGATGAGCATGCGTCCAGTCGCAGCCACGCGCCCGGTGTGCGCCGCAAAGTGCGAGATCTCGCCGGGGCGGATGAAGCACGTCTCGAAGTACGTGTGCGTGTAGATCTGATCGAGGTCGTTCGACCAACTCTCCGGTCGCACGACGACGACCAGCACGCGCGGTGCGCCGGCACTCTCGACCAGTCGACGCCACGTGTAGTAGACGCCCGCCGTCGAGATCGCTTGTGTCGATGAGAGATCGTGCATACGCGGTGCGATCGGAGTGTTGTCGAGACAACCGGCCGTGACACTGTCGCCCCAGACGGCGAGCGGACGCGACTCCGGGTCGGAGTCCAATGTGGCGAGTACGTGATCGGTGCGATGGCGGGCCGGGTTGCGTGGCAGGAGCGCGGCGAGCGCGATCTCCGACGCGCAGATGATCGCGACGGCCAAGACAAAGGCCCGACCGTACGCGCGTTCACCCAGGCACGCACGCGTGTCATCGGCGAGCGTGCCGCGAGCCGGTTCGGGACGGGCAGTGTCAGAACTGGAAGTAGATGAAGTCGTTGGCATCGAAGCGCCCGAGAAGCGTGAGACCGAACCAGAGAGCAACGTATACGGCCGTGCGCAGCGGCCACGGCAGACGCCACACGGCGAACGCGTCGCCGGTGAGATGCTGCGCAAGATCAACGGCGACGACCGGCGCAGCATAGACGAGGAGTGACTCAGGGTGCGCGCCGGACCATCCCGGACTCACGAGCGAGGTCAGCACCGAGCCGGCCTGCGCCAGCCCATCCGCACGAAAGAGCACCCACCCGAGACAGACCAGATGGAAGAACGCGATGCGACGCACGGCAATCGGAAGTGCCAGCTTCCCGCGCCGTCGCCCGGCAAGCCAGCGATGCGCGCCGAGCAAGACGCCGTGGAACGCCCCCCAGAGCACGAAGGTCCATGCCGCTCCGTGCCAGAGACCGCCGAGCAGCATGGTCACGAGCAGGTTGCGCAGTGTGGTGCCGCGCGACCCTCGACTGCCGCCGAGCGGGATGTAGAGATAGTCGCGCAGCCACGTCGAGAGACTGATGTGCCAGCGCCGCCAGAACTCCACCGGATTCGCGGCGGCGTAGGGGATGTGAAAGTTCAGCGGCAGCTCGAAGCCGAGGACGCGCGCGCAGCCGCGAGCGATGTCGGTATAGCCGGAGAAGTCGCAGTAGATCTGCATCGCGAACGCATAGACGGCGACGCCTGCGACGCCCGTGTTGGTCACGTCGTCGCGGAATCCGAGTTCGACGAGCGGCGCCAGGTTGTCGGCGGCGAACGACTTCTTGAAGAGGCCCCAACAGATCAACCAGGTCGCGCTGCGTAGGGCGTCCGCGGTGACGCGGCGCGGCCGTGCGATCTGCGGAAGGAACTCCGCTGCGCGCACGATCGGCCCTGCCACCAGTTGCGGGAAGAACGCGACGAAGAGCGCGAAGCGCACGAACGACGGCTCGCTGCGCAACTCTCCGCGATAGATGTCCACCGTGTAGGACAGCGACTGGAACGTGTAGAACGAGATCCCGACAGGGAGGAGCACTTCGAGTGCGGGGGAGGCGAGGTCGATCCCTACGAGTCCGGCGAGGCCACACGCGCTCTCGACGAAGAAGCCGAAGTACTTGAAGAACGCGAGCGCCCCGAGGTTCCCGACCAGCGACAGAATGAGCAGTCCGCGACGCGTCCGCGCAGAACGCGTGTGGCGCCCATCCGGCATGCGTTGATCCAGCGCGCGGCCGACACAGAAGTCGAGTAGCGTCGAGCCGAAAATGAGCGCCAAGAAACGCGCGTCCCAGGCGGCATAGAACGCTGCACTCGCAACCAGCAGTAGCGCGTTCTGGAGTCGCAAGTGCTTGCGCAGAGCCGCGTTGCCCGCGAGCACGATTGCGAAGAAGAGCGCGAAGTTCAGCGTGTTGAAGAGCACGCGATCAGGCCCCGTCCCCGTCGCAATGTCCCCGGGCGGAGCGCTGCGCCCGTCGGGATGTCGATGTCGTTCTCACGCGGAGGTCCAACGGATGCGCTGTGCGCGAACCCCGACGCCCTTCAGACGCCCGGAACCGACGCAGTCGTCGTCTCCATCAGGTGCCGCCCGATGGACCGGAACTTCTGGTAGCGATGCTCAAGCAGGACATCGGTCGGCACACGAGTGAGTTCGTCGAGCGCGCGACAGATGGCCGCCGAAAGTGACCCGGCCGCAGCGGCCCGGTCCCGGTGCGCCCCGCCAAGTGGCTCGGACACGATCTCGTCCACGATCCCGAGCCGCAGGAGGTGCTCCGCCGTCAGCTTGAGTTGCGTTGCCGCCTCGGCCGTTGACTCGGCATCGGCGTTCTTCCACAGGATCGCCGCACAGCCCTCGGGGGTGATCACGGAGTAGTAGGCGTTCTCCATCACGAGTACGCGGTCACCGATACCGATCCCGAGAGCGCCACCCGAGCCGCCCTCGCCGACCACGGCGACGACGACCGGAACACGGAGCCCGGTCATGTTCTGGATGTTCTCGGCGATCGCCCACGCCTGGCCGCGTTCTTCGGCACCGATCCCCGGATACGCGCCCGGCGTATCCACCAGGCAGATGATCGGGAGCCCGAAGCGCTCGGCGAGACGCATCTTCAGCATCGCCTTGCGATAGCCCTCAGGGTTGGGCATGCCGAAACGACAGACCATCTTCTCCTTCACGTCCGCGCCCTTGCGATGGCCGATGACCATCACCCGATGTGTGCCGATCCGGCAGAGCGCCGTCAGGATGGCGGGGTCATCGGCGCATCCGCGATCTCCGTGGAGTTCGACCACATCCTCGGCCATCGCCTTGACATAGTCCGCGACCAGCGGTCGATCCGGGTGTCGAGCGAGCTTCACACGATCGATCGCAGTGAGACTGTCGAAGACTTCGCGGGTCACTCTCTGTGCGTCGAGTTCGGCGGCCGCGATCTCTTCGGAGAGGTCGAGCTTGCCGTCTTCGTGCTTCGCGCGCAGCTTCGCGAGGCGCTCGAGAGCCTCGGCGATGGGCTTCTCGAACGGGAGACCGGATCCGGGCTTGGAGCGTGCCATGCCCGGAAGATACAGCGCGCACCGAGTCCGTGACGAGGACGGATGCCGGGTGAAATGACGCGCACCCGGCACGCGAACTTGACGACTCCGCGCCTCGCATCGACTCTCGTGCCGTGCCGACCACGAACTCCTCTCTGGCCCTCGCCCAGGTGACCGTGAAGCACGGCCTGCGCGATCCCATCGCTGCCCACGCATTTGACCTTTTGCGCGCTGCGCTCCCCGACGCCGGGGTGCGCTCCGTTCAATTCGTCAAGGCCTTCGTCCTCGAGGCTCCGGAGGCTGCGGACGCCGCTGCCCGCGCTCTTCGAGAGGTCTTCGCGGACCCCGTCTCCCAGGCTTGCTCCGTCGGGTCTTTCCCCGGCGAGACCGCTGCCCAGATCGAGTCTGGTGCGCTCGTCGTTTCCGTCACCAGGCTGCCCGGGGTGATGGATCCGGCCGAATCGAGCTGCCTGCGAGCCCTGGCTGCGGCCGGGATCGAGGCCAGTGGGGTGCGTGCCGTCCGGCGCTACGTCGTCACGGCCGACCGACTCGACGAGGACGCCCTGGCCGCGGCGGCGCGGGACTGCCTGGCGAACGAGGTGATCGAGGAGTTGCGCACCGGCGCCGCCTTCGATCTGCGTGCCGTGCACCCGGCGCCGTACCACTTCGAGCGCATCGAAGTGGCGCTGCGCGAGGCCGACGACGCGACGCTGGCGAAGATTTCAGGCGATATGTGCCTGTCGTTGACCGTCCTCGAAATGCAGGCCGTGCGCGCCTACTTCCAAAAAGAGGGGCGCGAGCCGACGGATGTCGAACTGGAGACGCTGGCCCAGACCTGGTCCGAGCACTGCAAGCACAAGACGCTCGGGGGCGAGGTGCACTTCACGGGTGTCGGGGGCGAGCGTCGCTACGACAATCTCCTGAAGGAGACCGTCTTCCAGGTCACGCAGGACCTCGATCGCGAGGACTGCCTGAGCGTCTTCGTCGACAACGCGGGCGTCATCGCATTCGACGACGAGCACGGCGTCTGCATGAAGGTCGAGACGCATAATCACCCGTCAGCGATCGAGCCCTACGGTGGCGCCGGCACGGGCATCGGCGGTGTGATTCGCGACATCCTCGGCACCGGGCTCGGCGCAAAGCCGTTCCTGAACACCGACGTCTTCTGCTTCGCCGCCCCCGACATGGCGCCCGAGGACGTCCCGAACGGTTGTCTCCATCCGCGCCGGATCATGCACGGGGTGATCGACGGCGTACGCGACTACGGCAACCGGATGGGTATCCCGACCGCTTCGGGCGGGCTCTTCTTCGACGACCGCTACGTCGGCAACCCGCTGGTCTATTGCGGCACCGTCGGCCTCATTCCGCGGAATATGGTGGAGAAGGCGGCGCGCCCGGGCGACGTGATCGTGGCCATCGGGGGACGCACCGGACGCGATGGCATCCACGGCGCGACGTTCTCGTCGGTCGAGCTCTCAGAGGACAGCGAGATGCTCTCGGCGGGCGCCGTGCAGATCGGTAACCCGATCGAGGAGAAGCGCGTCCTCGACGCACTCCTCGTTGCTCGCGACGAGGGCCTCCTGACCGCTGTGACCGACTGCGGGGCGGGCGGCTTCAGCTCTGCTGTCGGCGAGATGGGCGAGCTGACGGGCGCGGTCGTTCACCTGGACCGAGCCCCGCTCAAATACGACGGTCTCACCTACTCCGAGATCTGGATCAGCGAGGCGCAGGAACGCATGGTGATGTCCGTGGCACCGGAGAAGGTCGCCCGGGTGCGCGCGATCTGCGAGGCCGAGGACGTCGAACTCACGGAACTCGGGACGTTCAGCGACGACGGTCGCCTGGTGCTCTACTACCAGGGCGAGAAGGTCGCGGACATGCCGATGTCATTCCTGCACGACGGGGTCCCACGCGTCGCACGCGAGGCGGTGTGGCACGCGCCGGAGATCGCGCCGTTCCCGTGGCCGGAGGCTCTCACGGAGTCATCCGGAGCAGCATCCGGAGCCGCATCGGGAGGGACGTCCGGAACCACTCTCGGAGACAACCTCAAAGCGATCCTCTCGTCGTGGAACGTCTGTTCGAAGGAGTGGGTTATTCGCCAGTACGACCACGAGGTGCAGGGCGGCAGCGCCATCAAGCCCCTCGTCGGCGTGCAGGGTGACGGACCCGGTGATGCCACGGTCGCGTGCCCCATCCCGGGCAACCCACGCGGCGTCGCCGTCGCCTGCGGTATGAATCCACGCCTCGGCGATCACGACCCGTATCGCATGGCGATGAACGCCGTCGACGAGGCTCTCCGCAACATCACTGCCGTGGGCGCCGATCCCCGCCGCGCCGCGCTGCTCGACAACTTCTCATGGGGCAACACGAGCAAGCCGGATAGGCTCGGATCGATCGTCCTCGCCAGCGAGGGGCTCCGCGACGCGGCGCTCGCGTACGGCACGCCCTTCGTCTCCGGTAAGGACTCGCTCAACAACGAGTTCCAGGTGGGCGACCGCACGATCGCCATCCCGCCGACGCTGCTGGTCTCTGCGTTCTGCGTGGTGGACGACGTGCGTCGCTGCGTGACATCGGACTTCAAGGAGAGCGGCAACCGCGTCTACGTGGTCGGCGTCACACGCGATCAGATGGGCGGCAGCCATCTCGGCCTTGTCCGCGGCGTCGAGGGCGGCGAGGTCCCGGTCGTGGTGCCGGAGGAATCGAACGCGGTATTCGCAGCTGTTCACCAGGCGATCGAGGGCGGCCTCGTGCGCGCCTGCCACGATTGCAGCGAGGGCGGACTCGGAGTCGCGCTGGCGGAGATGGCGTTTGCGGGCTGCGTCGGCGTGAGCGCAGCGCTGGTTCAAGTCCCGTTCGAAGACGGCGGCGCTGCGGAAGGCGAGAGCAACGGAGCGTGCGATGCTGCGCTGCTCTTCTCCGAAAGTCCGGGACGCCTGGTCTGCGAGGTGCGCCCCGCCGATGCGGACGCGTTCGAAGCGGCTCTCTCCGGCGTGCCGCACGCCACTGTCGGCACGGTGAACGACGCGCGCCGCGTCACACTTACCGGGTTGCGCGGACATCCGGTTCTGGACGAGGACATCGAAGATCTGCGAGCCGCGTTCACGAGACCGCTCGCCGAAGGAGCGGTGCGATGACCGGGAAGGCCGCAACGCTGCCCAAGACCGCGACACTCAAGGCCGCGGTCGTCCGCACGGCCGGGACGAACTGCGACGCCGAGACCGTGTACGCACTCGAGCGAGCCGGCGCTGCCGTCGACATGGTCCATTTGCACTCGTTGATGCGCGCCCCCGAGAAGCTGGCCGACTACCGCATCGTCGTCTTCCCGGGCGGCTTCACCTACGGAGATGACATCGCGTCCGGCGTCGTATTCGCCGTCGAGATGCGTGAGCGCGTGCTGCCGGAGTTGCGCCGCCGACTCGCCGATGGCGCACTGGTGCTTGGCATCTGCAACGGCTTCCAGATCCTCGTGCGCGCGGGCCTTCTCCCCGATACGGACGGACGCTCGAACGCCGCGGGGCTGGGTCAGGAAGCGAGTCTGCAGACCAACGTGTCCGGGCGCTTCGAGTGCCGCTGGGTCCGTCTCGAAGCCACGACGGATCGCTCCGTCTTCCTTGAGAAGGGCCAGATCATCGAGTGTCCCGTCGCACACATGGAGGGGCGCTTCGTCACCTCCGAGGAGTTGCGTGGGCAGCTCGCAGAAACCGGCCAACTCGCCCTGCGCTACACCGCCGCGGACGGTGGCGAAGCCGCGTACCCGGACAACCCGAACGGTTCGCGGCTCGCGGTGGCGGGGATCTGCGATCCAACCGGCCGCGTCCTGGGTCTCATGCCACACCCTGAGCGCAACGTCGAGACTTGGCACCACCCGCATTGGACCCGCGGAACCGCGGGCGGAGCGGGTCTCTCGGTGTTCACGCGCGCTGTCAGCGCAGCGCGCGGCGACCGGTAGCCCGCCCGCTCTCGCTCTCCGTCGTGTTCTGAGCGCCTTGACGACGGCAAGATCAGGCTCGATTCCAAGCGTTTCGAAGAATTCTTCGAATCTCGCTCATGTGAGAGCGGGCAAACGCCCGACACCCGATACGGACGTCCTAGTGGGCTAGCTGCCCCGCGCGGTCGGATGTCGGGAGTACGTGATGCTGAGAACCAACCGCCGCGCAGAGCGTGGATCTTCGATGGTCGAGACGCTGGTTTCGGGAGCGCTCCTGTCGATCGGAGTCGTTGGCGTCGCCGTCACCGTCATCTATCAACAGAACCTGGAGACCTCGACCGCTCGCTTGTGGGAAGCCACCGGCGACGCAACAGCCGAGCTCGAGGCCGTGCGCGCCGCCAGCGAGAGCGATTGGAGCGCTCTGAAGACCAATTTCGACGGTCGGCGTGTTGAGACGGGGATGCAATTCCACAAGCAGGTATCGTCAACGACGCAATCCACGCTGCTGCTCGCACCAGAGGCGTACACGATTGAGACCGACGGGAGCTTGACGCTCACCGACGGTCGTTCGTTCGCGTCCGGCGACTACTCGCTCGACCAATACGAGTACCCGTGGGTCGGCGGCGTCAAGCTCCAGACGCTCCTCGACCCGACCAAGAAGCTCGCCGGCAATCAGCTCCGCGTGAACGTCATCGACGATGCGACCAGTCTCAAGGACGGCGCGCTGATGTGGGCCACGGGCGCGTCATCGCCGAACTTCTACGCCATCGAAATCTCGCCGGGTTCGTCCAGCGGTGAATTCGGTAATCGACTGCGCTTCCAGACGTACATCGCCGACCACGGGTCGCTCGCGAAGGCCGGCGCTACAGGCGTCTTCGATCCGACGACCACGCCGCCGCCGACGACCACGCCACCCCCGACGACCACACCACCCCCGACGACCACGCCGCCGACGACGACCACGCCACCCCCGACGACCACGCCACCGCCGACGACCACGCCCACGCCGACTCCAACGCCGACGCCCTTCGAATACGACACGTTCATGGAGGCACTCAACAAGACCGCCACGGGCATCACGGTCTCTGGCTCTTACTCGGAAGTGATCAACTTCATCGTCACGAACAAGTCCGCTCAAGGGCTCCCCGTGACGGCAATCAAGGTCGAGATCAAGAAGGGCGGCGAGTTCGAATTCGTCCAGATCGCCGACGTCGAGATCTATGCGGGCAACGCAACGAACAAGCAAGAGTTCAAGAACCTTGAGATGACCATCCCGTCGGGCGACTTCGAAGTCCAGGTGACCGCCGACCCGAACAGCAACGGCAACAAGACCGCGTTCCAAGGCGCCGAGGTCAAGATCAAGTTCACGTTCTCGGACGACTCCAAGGTCGAGGTCAAGTTCAAGCCATGAGAACGCTCCACACCCGCTCGACGCGTGGCATGTCGCTCGTCGAGGTGGTGATCGCCACCGCGATCGCGTCATCGATGCTGCTTGTCGCGATCTCGCTCGCGCGATCGGCGGGCGACGCCACGAACTCTGCGCACATTCGCACGACGGTCTTCGTGCGCGCGTCGAAGGGAGCGGATCGACTCGTCAAGGAGTTGCAGACAGCCAGCGTCATCGCCGAGGACGAGAACGAGAACGGAACTCTTGACACGGGCGAAGACTCGAACAGCAATTCACGCCTCGATGCTGACTGGTCACTGGCTGACGCTAGTGCGTCGACGAGCATCACGTTCAACAAGGTCGAGAGCGACTGGACCTGGTCAGGTCCGATCGCATACGCGATCAAGAACGGGAACCTCGTTCGCACCGAAGACGCTACGGACGAGATCGTCTGCCGCAACGTCAACGAGTTCTCGGTGTCACGATCGGGACGACAGATCACACTTTCAATCCGTTCGTTCGCAGGCGACCGCAAGGGCCGCGAGTGGTCCGAGAGAGCCGAGAGGACGTGCTATGTCCGCAACTAGATTCATGCGCCGCAACACCGAGCGTGGGTCCGCGCTCGTCGTGACCGTCATCCTGCTCGTCACGATGGCTGGTTTTTCACTCCTGCTCGTCGCGTCATCGCAAGCGTCGCACAAAGAAGTGTCGGCCCGACTCGATGCAACGAAGGCGTTCTACGTCGCCGAAGGCGGCCTCGACCTGGCGATCTCGCAACTGGCGGTCGAGCAGTACTGGCCTGTGCAATCGACGTCGCGTTTCCCCACGGTGAACAACTCTACGGAGCTGGAATCGAACTGGATCGAACTCGGCACTGACGGCGGCGAGTTCAAACTCTTCGTGACGTACCAGGAAGAGGACGGCACGGCCCTCGATGTCTCCAATCGAGCGGCGGAGCCGCTCTACAACCAAGTCGAGATGCGCGTCATTGGCCGCAGTGGCGAAGCGCAGCGGAGCGTGCGCGCGCGCGTTCAATTCGAAGTGGATACGTACGACAGTGCGATCGTCAGCGACTCCCCGGTGATCGGCACGGCAAGCGGCGGCGGCAAGGGACTCGCGAAGGACAACGGCACCGTCGTCTTCAACACCGGCGGACCGCAGTATGTCTACGGTGGAATTCGAGCGAATGCTGGCATCTACGCGGACAGCACCTCAACCATGATCTCGGACGCCAACAAAGCCACGGTCCTCGACGCGTTCACCGGAGGGGTCATCACGGAGGCCTACGGGACCGACGAAGAGGTCCCCGACTTCACCGATCCCGGATCGGCCCAGCAGCTCTTCGAGTTCGAGCGCTTCAAGGCGGTGGCAGCCGCCGGCGCAGGCGCCGTGTACAACGGTCTGGCGGCGTTCGCCGCAGCCGCCAACGCGGCCAACACGGCAGGCACGCCGATGGAGGGCGTGATCTACGTCAACATCGACGCTGCTGTCGAAGGCAACGATCCGACGATCGACACATCCGGGGGGGACGTCAACATCCCGGGCGGGATCAACGTGTCGGGCACTCTGCTCTTCGACTTCGCCAATACCGCAGACCAGTTCTACAAGGTCTTCATCAAGGTTCCGCTCAACATCAACGCTGCGACGTTGCCCGTGAATTTCGACCCGGCCGACGAGTCCACGTTCGCCACCGGCTATCCGCCGACCATCACTGCGTCGAAGGATCCGCGGGGCTTCGCGATGAACAGCTCGACCTACCAAGACTTCCCGGCGAATGCAGACCTCCCAGCGCTGATGTTCGACACGGGTACGGTCGACATTCACGGGTCTGCCAACGTTTGCGGTGCGGTCTACGGCCCGTCGTTCATCGAGATCGAGAACAAGAACTCGGCACTCCAGTACTTCAACGGCATCATCATTGGCGGCGCAGGCGTCTTCCTTGAGGGCAAGTCCGGGACGGGCTCCGCTCAGGTCTTCGTCTACGACAACGCCGCCGTCAATGCGCTTCCCACCTACAAGAACCGCGCGAAGACACCGACGCGTACCGGCCTGCTCATCGATGAGTAGCATCGGGCGCATGAGGCGCTCGATGACTCTGCTCGCGACGTTCCTCATCGTGGGCACCATCGGCGCATGTGGGAACTCTTCGCGTGCATCAGACGAAGGATCGCGCGAGCCGAAAGGCAGCACGTTCCGAGTCGCGTCTGTCACATCCGAGCAGGCCACGCCGGACGTCTCGCAACTCTACATGAAGGCATTTCGCGGCGCAGGCGGCGCCATGGCGTCGGTGCGGGATCGCGCCCACGCCACACTGGAGGAGTACGGCTCGGCCGCGAACGCGGCCGCCGAGCAAGCGCTCACGTCGAACCAACGCACACTGCGGCTCGGCGCCGCCGCACATCTCGCGCGCCACGGCACGGCTTCGTCGGCGACTCCGTTGCTCGCCGCGATGGACCGAGGCCAACGCGGAGGGGCGCTCCGCTCCCAGATCGTTGTCGCGCTGGGTCACGTAGCCACAACGGAGAGTCTGGGCGCCCTCGTCGCTCTCGTTGAGGGCTCCGACTCGCGGGAAGCGTTCCTCGCCGCGCGACAACTTGCGGATGTCGGGACGGCGTTCCCTCGCGAACGACTCCGCACCATCGCCGGGATGGGCAATCCAGCTCATATGCGAGCGGGAGCTCTCATGGCGCTCGGGCCGCGTGCCGAGCCAGACGAGGCTGACATCTTTCGCGCGGGCGCCGTGGATTTCGCCCCCCCCATTCGAGCTTGCGCAGCCGCCGGTCTCGCCCGCCTCCCGGACGTGACGCGAGACGAGATGAATGCCCTGGTCACCGACGAGGACGGTGGCGTCCGGCTTGCCGCCCTGACCGCGCTGCACGCCGTCGATGCCGACTGGGTTGCCGCAATCGCGGGACCGAGTCTCCACGACCACGAAGACGACATCCAGAGTGCCGCCGTCCAGGCCATCGCGGCGCGACCAGATTCGGGTTCCTATGAAGTGCTACTCGCGATTCTGACGAATGAGGAGCAGGAGGCTCACGTCCGCGGGGCTGCCGCGCGAGGCCTTCTGAGTATCGATCCGACGCGCGGCGTCGCGGCGGTAGAGATGGTTGCTTCGGCCGAATCCGGGGGGGCGGGTCTCTATTGCCGAGACGCGCTGGAGCAACTCCCCCATGCCGACCGCTGAACAGAACGACAGTCCGTCATCGCTCCCAGCAGTCCTCTTCGTGGTTGCCGGCGCGTCCGCCGTCCTCTTGGCGCTCGCCGTGACGACGAACTCAACCGAGAGCGCCTCACGCCTGGCCCTGGCGCCGAAGTCCCCGGCAGCGACGCAGGTCTCTGCCGCGAGGGGGAATGAAGGGGACGCCGGGAAGCAGGGAGTCGTTGACCATCGCACAGCACAGTTGAAGCGGCGCCTGTCACGCACGACAGTGCTCGACGAACGCACGCTGCGGCGAGTCCTGAACGACTTCGGGTCGGCGGCCAACGCATCGCCGACGGCATCCCTTTGGTTAGCCCGAACCCTACGCTCGTTCACAGCCGTGACCGAATCGGACAAGACGGTGCGGCGTGCGGCTGTCGCGGTTCTCGGTCGCTTCGACCGGCAGTACGTTCTCGACGACCCGTTCACGGAGTTCTTCACGGATCCGGACCCAGTGATCCGTGCAGAGGCCGTCGGAGGTCGTGCCCGGCACGGGCTCTCCGGCCACGTGAGCGCCGCGACGACCCTCGTGACCGATGGCGACGCCAGCGTCCGCCTCGCCGTGGCGCGGGCCCTCGGGACGGTGTCGGACGCGCATGGCGCCACCGGCCTGCTCGCGCTGATCTCCGACACGGATCGCGGTGTCGCCCGGGCCGCGGCCAAGGCCTTCGCTCGCACGTGGAGAGGCCCCTTGCCAACGCGCCTGATCGAGGCAGCTGGAGACGAGAGTCCAACCACGCGCCTCGCCGTCGCACTCGTGCTGCGCGACCTCCGCAGTCAGCAGTCCACCAACCTTCTCGCCGAGCTGTGTACCGATTCCGACTGGCAGGTCCGCGAAGCTGCAGTCGCCGCGCTCGGCCGCGTGCGCCGGCAGACCGCTGGGGTCGCTGTCGCGAAGCTACTCGGTATCGCGTACGACGAGTCGGCCCCGCGCCACGATCGCTTCGAAGCGTTGCAGGCGCTCAGCAAGCTCGGTGACGCGGCGAGCGATCCCAAGCTGGCAGAGATCGCCGTGGGTTCGGCGGATCCACTCCTGCGGCTCGCCGCGTGTCGAACCGCGCTGGCGCACGGGGATCTCCGCGTGCTGGACGCGCTCACCGAGCTTCTCGAAGTGCGGAAGGGCCCCCACTGCGACGACGAGGACATGCAGTTCATTCACCGCGTCGCCTGGGAGACTCTGGGCGACGCGACCGGGCTGCAACTCACCGCCCGTGACGCGGCAGCATGGGAGCGAGGTCTGCTCCGCCTTCGGACGCGCAGCCTGGACGAGCTGCCGACGTACCGACCGCGCCACCTCAACGCTTTCCGGTAGGGGGCCTCCGCCGTCGCGTCGATCCTGTGCTACGTCGATCCCGTGCCATGTCTGGCTCCCAGGCCTGCCCACCTGGCCTGGCCCGCACTCAGACAGCGTCGGCCCGCTCGAAAACGCCTCGCGCTACTCCGCACCGCGTACTGCGCACAGCATCCTGGGCTTGCCGGCGAGATCAGGATGGACGTCGATGGCGCACCACGCCCCGAGCCCGGCCAACGCGTCGATCACACCGTCGGGCGCGTCGCCGGGGAGTTCCAGGAGTAGGAGCCCGCCTGGACGCACGTAGGCGGCTGCCTGACGCGCGATCTCCTCGTACAGGTGGACCGGGTCGCCATCGCAGAATACGGCTACTCTCGGCTCCCAGAGCACCTCGGGATCGACGTCACCTGACTCGTCGTGACGCACATAGGGCGGGTTGGAGATCACCACGTCCGCATCTCGCGGCGGAACGTGCCCCCGCAGCGGCGCCAGAAGGTCGCCGAGATGGAAGTCGATCCGCGCCTCGACCCCGTGCCGCGCGGCGTTCGCCCGCGCTACACAGAGCGCGTCCACTGAGATGTCAATCGCGTGGAGCGACGCGGTCGGTTGCTCCATTGCGAGCGCGATGGGAATGCACCCTGTGCCCGTCCCGACATCCACGATCACTGGGGCATCGAGCAGCCGCACGAAGCGCGCAGCCTCTTCGACCAGCATCTCGGTCTCCGGCCGCGGAGACAACGTGGCCTCCGTGACCTCGAAGGTCAGCGACCAGAACTCCACCTGACCGAGCAGGTGCGCCATCGGTCGCCGTTCCTCACGGAGGGCGACCAATCGCTCGAATTCAACGCGGCTGTCCGGCCCAACCACACGATCGGGTTCCAGGGCCAGCCGGAAGCGCTCCACGTCCAAGACCTGCGCGAGGAGCAGCCCGGCATCGAGTTCCGGAGACTCCACCCCCACCGCACGCAGACGCGCGGTGGTCAGGCGCAGCAATCGTCGGATCGTGATCTCGCTCATCGGCCATGCCCTCATAGGCGACACCGACGCGCCGGAGGATCAGCGCGGATCAGCGCTTGCGGGCGGCGCGCGCGGCTTCCTTGCGTTCCTTGTCCTTCTTCGCGCCCGATGCGGCGCCCCTCAGGAAGGTGATGAACACGAGCACAGAGCAGACGAGGATGACCCAGAGGCCAGGACCGGCGACGCGGATCCAATCCTCTTTGGTCGCGTTCTCCAGTGCACTGAGGTTCACGATCAGCTGGTAGAGGCGCCGGATCGAGACGAAGAGTCCGTCGAACGCCATGAGGAGCGCTGGCCACACGATCATCTTCCGGTGGAAGAGATTCGCCCAACTCGCGAAGATGCCGTAGCCCGCGAAGATCGTCAGGAAGCCACCCGCGATCGAGTGCGACGCGTAGAGGTCGTTGCGGCGCCCCTCAATCGGAAGCCAGATGCACGCGATGAGGATGGCCACGCAGCAGAAGAGCAGCGTCCAGTGCTGCTTGAAGTCGGTGCCCTCGGCTGGCGGCAGGTAGCCGCTGCACCGATTGCAGCGCGTGGCGAGCGCGTCGATCTCGGAGATGCAGTAGACGCAGAGCTTCGTCTGCGGATCCTCGAGGCTCTCGTCGGCACCGAGCGTGTCCATCGAGTCGCCGTCGGACGAGTCACCGTCGCTTCCAAAACCGGTCCCTCCGCCAAGGGCAGAACTTCCGTCGGACGAATCCGCATCGGAAGAAACACCCTCCTCGATCGCAGCGGTGTCGTCCTCGGCGGGATCGACATCGTCGGCAAGCTTCTCGGAATTCCAGCTGGAGTCGTCGCTCATCGGTTCAAGACCTCTCGTTCATTCGCGTCATCAGGGCGCTCTGCGCGACCGAAGCGGGCGATGCTACGCATTGGGGCGTGCGGGCTCCAACCATGAAGCGGCGGGCACCCGGCCCCGAGCCCCACTGAACGGTCGACCGGCGTGGAAGTTTGGCTCGATCCGCCGGGCAGGCCGAGTCCGACGACGGTCAAGGACAACCATCGCCGATAACACTCGCCGAAAACACTCATTGGGCGCCGTGCTCGCGCATCAGCTCCTCCGCGAGGAGTTCGAGCCTCTGCTCGCGCTCGGCGGCGCGTAGTCGCTCGTGGAACTCACCGAGACGCCCCATCAGCACGCCCTCAAGGTCGTGCAGGCTCCATTCGATCCGATGATCGGTGACTCTATTCTGCGGGTAGTTGTACGTTCGGATGCGCTGGCTGCGATCCCCAGAGCCAATCATGCCCTTGCGCTGCGCCGCGCGTGCGGCATCCGCCTTCTGCCGAAAGTGGTCGAAGACGCGCGACACGAGGATCTGGCGCGCCTGCGAGCGGTTCTTGTGCTGGCTCTTCTCGTCCTGGATGTGAACCGTGATGCCGGTTTCGTAGTGCGTCAGCCGGATCGCGCTCTCGGTCTTGTTGACCTTCTGCCCGCCGGGACCGCCCGCGCGCATCTTGTCCTCGCGCACATCCTTGACCCAGTCGATGTCGATATCGACCTCCTCGGCTTTCGGCAGCACGGCAACCGTCGCTGCCGACGTGTGGATGCGCCCCTGCGTCTCGGTCCTCGGCACGCGTTGAACGCGATGCCCGCCGCTCTCGAATCGGAGGTGCCTGTAGGCGTCCTTGCCGCGGATCTCGAGCGTGATCTCTTTGAAGCCGCCCATCTCGCCCACGTTGGAGTTGAGGACCTCGATCTTCAAGCGGTTCGCCTGACAGAAATGCTGGTACATCGTGAAGAGGTCGCCTGCGAAGAGCGCCGCCTCGGCACCGCCGACGCCGCCGCGAATCTCGACGATGACATCGCGCGCCGACATCTCATCGTCTTCGGCCAGGAGTTCCTCGACGCGTGCCCACAGTGGCTCGAGTTGTTCCTCGAGTTCGGCGATCTCGAGCTCGGCGAGCTCCGCCATCTCGGCGTCGTCGCCCGCGGCGAGTTCGCGCGCGCCCTCGAGCTCGTCCCGCGCCTGGACAATCTCCGCATGCACGTGACCGAACGGGGCGAGCTGCCCATGCTCGCGCGAGAGCGTGCGCAACTTCTCCATGTTGGTCACGATCTCCGGCTGCTGTAGCAGCTCGGTCACGTCCGAGTGGCGTCGCGCCTTCGCGCTCAGCGCCTTCAGTAGTACGTCACGATTGAGCACGAGCCCCTCCTCCGGAGCGTGGCCTTCGAAACTGCGTCGTCACAGCGCCCGGCGCGGCGGTCGCACTTGCCCACCGGCGGGAGGCTCATCGGATACAGAACCCCAATAGAGAAACCCCGGCGCGCACGGATGCGCGCCGGGGTTTCGACCATCCAAAGCTAGCTGTCGGTGGTTGCGGTGGCGGCCTCGGCCGTCTCCGCTGGTGCCGTCTCAATGGCCGTCTCAGCAGCTTCTTCGCCTTCTGCCGTCTCATCGCCGCCTGCCGTCGCGTCGAAGCCCGCGAACTTGCGGTTGAACTTCTCGATGCGACCGGCGGTGTCGACGAACTTCTGCCGGCCCGTGTAGAACGGGTGGCATGCGGAGCAGATGTCCACGCGTAGTTCGCTGATCGTCGAGCGTGTGACGAACGTCTCGCCGCAACCGCAGGTGACCTTGCACTCTTCGTACTTCGGGTGGATCTTGGGCTTCATGGGGGCCGGTCTCTCTGAGCGTGGCGCACCATGTGTGGGGCGCGAACTCATCAAATGAGGCGGCTCACGGCCGGTTCGGGACCGGGTCAGCGAGCCATCAATGGAGCACCCGGACGCGCGCCCGGGATCGAACCGACCGAGGGTACGGAGCCGACGATCGGCGGCAAGTCTTTCGCGGGCGAGGCGCGGCAGCCCGCGTCGGTCCGCCGCGGGCCGGCTACCGCGCGAATTCGCCCGCGACAGCACCAGTTCATCCCGCCTTCTCATTCCCTCAGTTCAATACTGACGCGAGCACCCGGATGGCATTGCCTCCCATTGCCTTCGCAATGTCGTCGGCCGACCAACCGCGCTCGCGGAGACCGGCCACAAGATTGCCGTAGAGCAGGGGCGAGTCTCCGCCGGGCAGACCGGGAGGGTCGAAGCCGTCGAGATCTGCTCCGACCGCCACATGGTCAATGCCGCACACTTCCACCATGTGCTCGAGGTGCTCGAACGCGTCGATGAGCGTCGGTGGGGAGCGCCGCCCGGTCTCGACATGCGGAGGGTAGAGCGTGATCCCAACGAGACCCCCGGTCTGCTGCAGAGCACGCAGTTGGGCGTCTGTGAGGTTACGTACATGATCCGTGAGCGCACGTGCGCCGGTGTGCGTGGAAACCACGGGCACGGGCGACGGCAGGCGTCCGACCTCGTCCAAGAGATCCTCGAAGCCCTCGGGAGCAAGGTGCGCCACATCGAGCAGGATTCCGAGCTCTGCACAGCGCCGGACGAGGCCGCGACCGAACTCCGTCAGTCCGCCCCGCTGCTTGGCTGGCACCATGCAGCCATCTCCCGCCTCGGTGCGCGGATTGTGCGTGAGTCCGAGCGACCGTACGCCGAGCGCGTGGAAGTGGTTCAGTAGGTCCAGCTCGCCGCGCAAGGGCGATGCCCCCTCCATGGTCAGCAGGCCCGCGAGGCCACCCGCGGGCGCGGCCAACAGGTCGGCGCGCGTCCGCACCCAACCGAGGCGCCCTTCGCCCCGCTCGACCAACGTGACCCAGATAGCATGGAGCTTCTCGGCGTACGCCGTCGCCGCCTCGCCACTTCGATCGCCGGGCGTGTAGAGCGTGAGGCACTGAAGGGATGGACCATGCGCGAGCATGCGCGGCAGATCCATCATCTCGCCCGCACACTCCGACCACGGGTCCTTCCCGCGGACCTCCGTGCGCCAAAGGAGATCGGCATGGAGGTCCACAACTGGATACGTGGGACGCTCGGACATGCTGACTCCTCTGCAGGCGGTTTGGCTTCCGCACTGTATCCGGAGTCGCACTCACTCCGGGGGCGCTGGTGAAGGGACGGGCTCCTCCATCGCACGCAGTTTCGCATCGAACGTCAGGCGGCGCTCACTTCCCCGGGGCAATCGCGCAACGCACGTCACGGAAGGTGCTCCACGCCCGTCCCGCACCTCCTCAATCACGTAGCCAGCGCCGCGGGTGAGTAGCTTGTCCACTGCGCGCGGATCGGCGGCCACCTTGGGCAGCGGCGTCACCACGAGCTCGTAGTGCCGCGGAGCATCGAGACCGGGGGCCAGGCGCCGCATCCTCAGCGACGAGTCCGCGTCGGGCTCGAGACTGCGAGCCAGCACGCTCACGACAAACTTCCGGACCCGCGGAACGTCGGTATCGGTCACCTGCTTGGCCATGAACAGGTACATGACGAGCATCGCGAGCACGGCGAACGTGCCCATCACGGCCAATCGTCGCAGGGCTCCCGGCTCCACTTCGGTCTCCTCGGCAATGCACACATTCCGCGTGCCACAGATCGTGACGCCGCAGCGTTCTGCGCGTGAACCGCTGCCACCGTGTTCATCGGCAACCGACGCCCCGAGACCCAATTTCGAGCGACCGTTCAGCTGCGGTCGGCGCGTCAGTCAGGGTCGACGCCGCGCGTCGCGGCACGCACATCGATCAGATCACCGGTGCCGACACCGAGCTCGGCCAGGCGCTTCGCGCGCACCTCAAGCACGAACTTCACGGGGCCGTTGCACGCGACGGAGGGCAGGTCCGTTCCGAACAATCCGATCCCGGGCGGCAGTGTCGCCACCTGCAGGATGCGACCGTCGGCATCGAGGAACGCGATATCGAGACCGACGAGACAATCCTTCATCCAGAACGAACGCGGCGCGGGCTCGCGATAGACGAAGAGCATGCCGCGCTGGAGTCCCAGCGTCTCGCGTCCCATCAGGCCACGCTCGCGATGCGCGAGTGTGGCGGCGATCTCGACGTCGAACGTGTGTGGATCGTCGATCGAGCCGTTCTCGGGGTCCACGATCAGCACCAGCGCAGCCCGCGGCTCCGGCGAGGGCTCCACTTCCGGCGCTGGCGCAACGGGCGGAGACTCGGCGCCGCGGTCTGGCACATCGACGTCGGCCCCACGCGGACCGCATGCACTCTGGAGAGACGCGACCAGCAGCGCGGCGCAGACAACGAGGTTGCCGCCGACTTGGCGCGCCCACCTGACTCCGTGTCGACGCATTACCGCGCCCGCTCCGGGACGAGCACTCCCGCCGTCCGCAACATGCTCGCGACGCGCCGCGTCGGCAGCCCGACGACGTTCGTCCAACTGCCTTCAACATCGGTGACAAAGCGGTCGCCGGCCTCCTGAATTGCGTATGCACCGGCCTTGCCGAAGGGTTCCCCCGACGCCACGTACGTGCCGATCTCATGCGCTGTGATGGAACGCATCGTCACGCGCGTCGTCACCGCCTCGAGAGTCTCCACTCCCGCGTGCAGAACGCAGACGCCAGTGATCACGCGCTGCGTGGTGCCCGAGAGCTTGCGTAGCATGCGCGACGCATCGTCGGCGTCGCGCGGCTTCCCGAGGACTTCCCCATCCGCGGCGACCACGAGAGTGTCGGCGCCCAGCACGATCGCGTTCGGGTGTCGCGCCGCAACTGCGCGCGCCTTGCGGCGTGCGAACTCGAGCGCGAGGTCCTCGGGAATCAAACGGGCCGCCGACGTCTCATCGACGTCGGCGGCCTCGCTGCGAAACTGCACCCCCATGTGCGTCAACAGATCGCGGCGCCGGGGCGACGCGGACGCGAGGATCAACACCGTGATCAGCCCTTCGACGAAGTCTTCTTGGTGGCCTTCTTGGCAGAGGTCTTCTTCGCCGCCTTCTTGCTCACCTTATTCGACGTGCTGGCAAGCGGATCGACCGCATCGGCGGACCGATTCGCGTAGCACGTCAGCAGGTAGTGCGCGCGCAGTCGCTCCGGCTCATCGACGAGGCCTTCGAGCGCCTTCGCGACCTTGTTGAGAGACGTCGTCTTCGCCACGAAACCAAGGTTCTGGACCACCTTCGAGACGTGCTTGTCCGGGCGCCACTCGCCCTCGCCGCCGAGCGCCGCCTTCATGACGGCCTTCGTGTGCACCGGGACGTTGCGCATCTTGTCCACGAGCGCATCGACATCAAGCTCCGGGTTCGCCAGAGCACGATCGAACGAGCATCGATGCACCGCGCCGTGGACGCCCTTCAAGAGGCGCAATGCAGCCCGCGCGAACTTGCGCGCGCCAGCGTTGCCGCCGCTCTTGACGACGTTGGACACGTCCCACGGGTCGGCAACCCGCATCTCGTTCCAATCCACGAACCACTCACGCAGGGCCTGCCTGGTCTGAACGAGCGACAGGTCTGGGGCGTGCTCAGCCAGTAGCGTCATCAGCCCCGATTCGATCGGGTCCTCCGACGGCACCAGCACCCCGTAGGCGGGCTCGAGCTGGTCGAGGATCTCCGCCAGCCGGGCCTTCTTGGAACGCGCAGCCATTGCGCTATGCGTCCTGTGACTTCTTCGACGACTTGCCCTTGGTCTTCGGGCCGGTCAGCTTGATGTTGCGCGGCAACTCCATGCCCTTGCGCTTCAAGAACGACGCCACGGTCTCGGAGCACTTCGCTCCGTGATCGATCCAGTACTGGGCGCGCTCGAGATCCACTGTCACGGCCTTCTCGAAGTCCTCGACGAGCGGGTCGTAGTGACCGATGTACTCGATTGCCCGGCCGTCACGTCGCGTGCGCGCGTCGAATGCCGCAACACGGTAGAAGGGCCGGTTCTTGCGGCCCAGACGGGCCAGCCTCAGTCGAACTGCCAAAGTACTATCTCCTGTCTGTGCGTGGGTTCTAGCCCTCGCCGAAGCCCAGGTCAGACGTCCGGATACCCCGGCGTTTCAACTCACGCAATTGCTTCTCTTTACCCTTGCGGAAGCGGCGATCCATGAGTTTATTCATCATGCCGCCTTCCGACTTCAACTGCTTCATCATCTGCCGCATCTGCTTGTGGCTCTTCAGCAGACGATGCACTTCATCCATGGCAACGCCTGCGCCGCGCGCGACGCGCCTACGCCGGTTGCCATCCAGGAGGTCCGGATCGCGCCTCTCGGCGGGCGTCATGCTCAAGATGATCGCTTTTGCACGCCGGAGCGGCTTCTCGTCGAGGTCTTGATCACCGATGGCCGCGCCCATTCCGGGCAGCATGGAAAGCCACTCCTTCATCGGGCCCATGCGCTCGACCTGCTCGAACTGAGCGAGCATGTCGTCCATCGTGAACGTGCCGGAGAAGAGCTTTTCTGCCGCCTCTTCGACGTCCTCGGCATCCATCGCGTCCTGTGCTCGCTCGACCAGCGAGACGACATCTCCCATCCCGAGGATGCGCGACGCGAGACGGTCCGGATAGAACGGCTCGAGCGCGTCCATCTTCTCGCCGGTACCGAGGAAACGAATGGGCTTGCCGGTGACGGCGCGAACCGAGAGCGCCGCGCCACCGCGGGTGTCGCCATCCAGCTTGGTCAGCACGATCCCTGTCAGCGGCAGCTTGTCGTCAAAGGCCTTCGCCGAGTTCACCGCGTCCTGGCCGGTCATGCTGTCCAGGACCAGGAAGATGTCGTTCGGATCGACCTTGTCCGCGATGTCGCGAACCTCGTCCATCAACTCGCGATCGACGTGCAGACGCCCCGCAGTGTCGAGGATGACGACATCGTAGCCTTCGGTCGCCGCGCGCTTGACCGCGCGCTGGCAGATCTTGGGTGGGCGCCCCTTCGGCTCCCAATGCACTTCGATCTCGAGCTGCTCGCCGAGCACCTTCAATTGTTCGACGGCGGCCGGTCGCTGCATGTCGGCAGCAACGAGCATGGGACGCCGTCCCTTCGACTTCAGGAAGCGCGCCAGCTTTCCGCACGTGGTCGTCTTGCCTGCGCCCTGCAGTCCGGCCATCAGGATGACGGTCGGCCCCTTGAGCGCCCACTTGATCTGGATGTCGGTCTGCCCCGGCACCGATGGCGCGACGTCGTCTCCGCCCATCAGTCGCACGAGTTCATCGTGAACGATCTTGATGACCTGCTGGCCCGGCTCGACCGACTCGAGGACGTTCTCGCCCACCGCTCGCTCGCGAATATCGTTCACCAGCTTCTTAACCACCGACAGGTGGACGTCGGCTGTCAGCAGCGCGGTGCGAATCGAACGCAGCGCTTCATCGACATCGGCTTCCGTGAGGGAACCGGATCGACCAAGCCGCGAAAAGGCATCGGTCAGGCGTTGGGAGAGCGACTCGAACATGCGTAATCAGAGCTGGAGCGAGAGGGGACGAACTCCTCCTGGCAGAAGTTGACCAGGATCGGGGAGGGAATCCGGGCAGCGTAGGCTCGCGGGCGGGCAGCGTCAAGTTGACGCCGTGCCGAAATCCGTTCTCTCGCGGGAGACTCGCAACGGAAAGGGATCCGACGTCGGGACCAAACGCCCCGCGGACAAGGCGCGCAGCGACCGGAACTGGCCGGCAGGAGTCTCAGACGCCCTCGTCGTCCTCGGTGCGACGGATGCGCGCCCCCAGCGCGGCGAGCTTGACCTCGATCTGCTCGTAGCCACGATCGATGTGATAGACGCGGCGCACCTCGGTCTCCCCCTCCGCAACCAGCCCCGCCATGACAAGTGCCGCAGAAGCACGGAGATCCGATGCGAGCACGGGCGCCCCGGAGAGAAACTCCGTCCCCTCGACGATCGCAATGTGGTGCTCTTTCCGAATGCGGGCCCGCATTCGAGCCAACTCCGCGACGTGCATGAAGCGCTCCGGATAGACCTTTTCGGTCACCACGGAAACGCCATCCGCGAGTGTCAGCAGCGTCATGAACTGAGCCTGAAGATCGGTCGGGAAACCCGGATACGGGAGGGTCGTGATGTCGGCCGCCCGGATTCTCCCGCGCCGCGCACAGCGCACCCAATCCTCGCCGATCTCCAGCCGACACCCCGCGGCCTCGAGCCGCTCAAGGACCGCGCGGAGATGTTCCGGGCGGCACGACCGCACTGTCACGTCGCCGCCCGTGATCGCGGCGGCGGCCAAGAACGTCCCGGCCTCGATGCGATCCGGAACCGGACGATACGTCGCACCATGCAGCTCGTCGACTCCATGGATCTCGAGTACCGGCGTCCCAATCCCCCGCACGTCCGCCCCCATGGCGACCAGGAAGTTCGCAAGATCCTGGACCTCCGGCTCGCAGGCCGCCATGTGAATGTGCGTCACCCCTTCAGCGAGCACGGCGGCCATGAGTACGTTCGCGGTCCCGGTGACGGTCGGACCGAAGGCCCCTCCGAGGTACATCGAGGCCCCCCGGAGACGCTCCGCATGAGCGACGATGTACCCGCTCTCGATATCGAGCTCGACGCCGAGCGCGCGTAGGCCCTTGAGGTGCAAGTCAATCGGGCGCGGACCGAAAACACATCCCCCGGGGAACGAAACGCGTGCGCGACGACGGCGACCGATCAGCGGGCCGAGCACGCAGACCGACGCCCGCATGGTCTTGACGAGTTCGTACGGCGCCTCCGAGATCGACTCATCCACGACGCGCGTCGTGATCGAGCCATCGGCGTCGCGCTCGCATTGAACACCGAGCGCCGGAAGAATCCGCAACATCGTGTTCACATCGCGCAGACGCGGTGCATCGACGATCCGACACGGCTCGCTGGTCAACAGCGTCGCAGCCAGAATGGGAAGCACGGAGTTCTTGGCCGTGCCCACATGTACGTCGCCTCGCAGCGCAACGCCGCCCTCGATCACGAGCTTGTCCACGGGACCTCCTACCGGGCGCTGCTGTACTCGGCGAGAGAGCGCGTCGAGTCGTTCGTCTGGCGACGCGATCGTAGTCGACCCGGCCGAGATCGAAACGGATCCCGGCTGCACAACTAGGGGCCCGGCCAGAAACCCCCGCGGCGCCGGTGAGGGGGTGATCGCCGGCCGACGTGCGGTGCATCCGCCGCGCGCGGGCAGGCCGTCTGCCGCGGCTGCCAGGCTCGGAGACTCTCCGGAGTCGAGTCGCCTGTCACCCACGACAGCAGTCCCACCCGGACACGTCTGGCTATCCACGGGGGTTTCCGGCCGCACCCCTAGCAGCCTGTCGGAGTAGTCCATCGGAACCGGCGAATGGGCCGTAGCAATTCGTGCTTGCGAACCGTCAACTCCGCCCAGGAACGCCGTCCGCCGCACTTGCCAGGCTCGATGTTGCCTCGGCAGGGACTTCGCCCGTCAAGCACGACGGACGACGCCCCTGGACGAATCCGGTCCTCGACGGACTACTCCGACAGACTGCTAGCACACGCCACGCGCCGCTGCGGCGTGGAATCGAAACGGGCGGGACTCAGAGAGTCCCGCCCGCATCGCGATCCGAACGGGAAGCCTCGGCGTGAGCCGCACTCCCGAACCGGACTAGAAGTTGAACTGGAAGTTCATCTTAATGGCGTCGACAAGCGGCAGCGGATCGCTGCTCGCCTGGGTGTCATCGAGCTGGAACGTGATGCGGTAGCGCACGAAGCGATAACCGAAGCCATTCAGCTCAGCATCCGTCGAGAACGTGTACTCGTTGCCGAGTGCACCCGGGTTGTAGCCGGGGATATTGAAGACGCCGCCGGGGATGCCCGTGTCGTCGTGCACCTTGAGCGGGTGCCACTGCGACATGATCGAGACGTCGGTGGAGTCCTGGTTGGCATCGATGGCCGTGAGGTCCGCCTGTCCGAAGAGACTCGGGTGCTCGCTGGTCATCTGGATCTCGACGAAGATCGCATCGTTGCCGGTCGAGTCCGTCGTGATCAGCGGGTTCGAGAAATTCAGGATGCGGGGCTCGTCGACACCGAGGTCGGCGAACTTCGAGTACAGCTGAGACGGAACGCCTCCGCCGACGGGATCGAAGAAGCCCGTCGAGCCGCCGGGGATCGAGAGACCACCATCGGGCGACTCAAGCCGAACGTAGCCGTCGCCACCCTTACCACCCGGCGATGCCGAGCCGTACGAGCCACCGGACTGTGTTCCGCCATCGCCACCTGTCACATCGGTCGCGGAACCGAGGCTCGCCAGGGAGAAACCCTGACTCGACTGGAGAAGCAGCGAACCGCCGCCGCCTCCGCCACCCGTGCCACTGCTCATCGCGCTGTACTTGCTACCGGTGCCGCCCTCGCCACCATTGGCCCGGACCGTGCCGTTCGTGCCGACGGTGAAGACGCCCGCGGTCTGGAAGTTCAGGGCGCCGCCGCCGCCACCACCGCCGCCAGCGTTCTCACCCCAGCCCTGCGAGACATAGGCACCGTTGCCACCTGCGCCGCCGCCAGCGCCACCGACCAGAGGCTGGAGGTCCTCGTTATCGGAACCGGCTCCGCCCTTGCCGCCCTGACCGCGCCAGGTCGTCGTGGACGAGGTCGCGCTTGCGCCGTTCTGGCCGTCGAGCCGAGCGCCGCCGCCACCACCAGCACCCGAGTTGCTGTACGCACCCGTCTGGCGAGCAACTTGGCCGCCAAGGCCGCCGCGTCCGCCATCCTCAGGCTCAGCAACCTCGAGGTCGAAGTCGTAACCCGGCAAGCCGATCTTGCCATCGCCCTGAGCCTTGTTCGCAGAGCTGCCGAACTTATTGCTCGACGCGCCACCGACGCCGCCGCCGGGACCGCCCTTGCCGCCAGCCGTGACGGTCGGTGTCGACTCGAAGCTTCCGCCGCCAGTCGGATCCTTACCGTCGAACCCGTTGCAGTGCAGTTCGCCGTCGATCGCGACCTCGAGCGCCTTGAGTGTCGGAGGACGTCCTCCGGTCACCGAGACAACGACTCCGGCCGGGATCACGAAGCGACGGTAGTTCACCGTGTTCTCCGGGAACACGTCGGTGTTGATGGTGATGTTGCTCGTCGGAAGGAAGTCGCCGTCGGAGCCATCGCCCGCCGCAATCGTCATGATCGCGGACGCGGCGCTCGGGATGGTCTGATCCCATTCCGCCGTGGAGAGCTTGCCGTCGTAGAGGTCTTCGGACTTCAGGAAGTTGACCGTGAAACTCGCGTTCGAGACCGGCTCGTCACGCGTCGAGAAGAGAACCATGACGCGCGGGTCGATCTCGTCGGGGTACGTGTCACCCAGGTCGAGCATATTGGTCTTGAGGATGCCGCGCTCGACGGGATCTTCCGGCCAGTCCGGGATCAGGTCCGCGGGCGGATCGGGAAGCTCGGACGGCGGCAGTCCGGGATTGGACGAGCGAGCCTGAGCGAGCCAGTCGTACATGAGACGCAGGCGCTCACGCTGACGGTTCGACTGGAAGTCGTACTCCTCGGTGAGGTCCTTCAGACTCTTGCGCACCCGAAGCGCGTAGGTGCCGAGATCCGCCAAGGGGAACGTCGGGCCAAAGACCAGAAGCGTCGTGGCAAAGTTCTGCTCCACGAAGACGGAACCGGCCACGGGACGCCGTTGTGACGGATCGCCCTTGCGCGAGGTGAGCGTCAGATCCACGTTCCCGACGATGCGAGCCGTCGTGGTGGAGAGCGGCACCTTCGTGCAGAAGAGCGAGACGTTGATGTCGTTGGGTACGTCGCGCGTGCCACCGATGTCGGAGTACTGATCGTCGACGGTCGGAACGCGGTCCGGAGGGTTCGAGAACGAGAACCGCGGCGGAGGCGAGTCCTGGTAGGTATTCGTGGTGTAGAGCTCGGACGGGTCGGAGGCGGAGGCCGTCGAGAACTGGGTCACCACTGTGCGGCGCAACGGCCGCCCGCGCGCTGTGCGGATCGGCGAGAACGAGTCGTTGCCGAGCAACCTGATCTCGTAGTTGGTCGCAGGCTGCAGGCCTGCGTTCTCGCTCGCGTTGTCCTTCAATGTGCCTTCGTCGTAGAAGGCTCCGGTCGGGCTGTCCGGATCGCGCAGATGCGTCGGCAGGCGCGGGAAGAACTTCACCACGTTTCCGCTGACCTGGAACGTGCCGAAGACCTCTTTCGTGAAGCCGGTCTGCGTGGCGTTCTGGGCGCGAACGCGCATGTATGCATGCGTCATCGTGCTGGGATCGACGTCCGCGTTGAAGACAACCTCGATGACCTGGTTGCCAGGCACGTTGGATGCGTTCGCGACGTTGATCCGCTGCACCGTGAGGTTCTTGCCCTTGCGACGCTTGTTCCGCTTCGCCAGAGCGTCGCCTTCGCCTACGCCTGCGATGATCATCGCGGCGGCGAGGCCGCCTCCCACGAGTAGCTTCTTCGTTCTCGAGTCAGCCATATCTGCCATCCTCCGCCAGCTTGGGATTCCAAATCCCGATGTGGACCGCTCGGCCTGCACGCTGCAGACCCCGGGCCCCGCTCCAACCCAACACTGTAGTTATACGGCAACGTGGGAGCGAGTCCACAGCACCTTCGCGGCGAGTCTTCGCGACGGAGCGCCCCGCCGCCAGGCTCGAAACCGATCGAATCTCCCGTTTCCGAGTGGCATGACCGCCCCGGCGCGAGCGATCCCGCACACGCCTTGTGATAGCAGCCTCGGATTCACTCCCGTCGCACCGGCGTGCCTGCGATCACGTTTCGAGCGCTTCCGCACGAGCGCGAGGACGCCCTCCGCCCGCTACCGGTGAAACTTTTTTGGGATTTCCGAGGAATCTCGGGCGCTCTGGGTCCATGAGACGTGCCGGAGGTCCGGACCAGCGCCATTAGCTCGGTGCCCAGAACCCCGTGGAGGCTGAGCACTCTTGCTACGCGGGCCGGCGCCACGACACTCGGTCGCCGTCCTGGCGAGCGCCTCAGAAGTTGAACTGGAAGCGCAACCGAATGCTGTCCACGAAGGGTCGTGGATCCGTGCGCGCGTGCTGATTGTCGAGCTGGAACGAGACACGATACCGAACGAACCGGTAGCCGCTTCCGTTGATGTCCCCGACCGGGAACACGAACTCGCGGCCTTGCACGCTGGGGTTCCAGCCGTCCACGCGGAACGCGCCTCCGGGGATGCCGGTGTTGTCATGGATCTTCACCGGCAGCCATTGGGATGTGATGGACAGGTCCGTGCTGCCCTGGTCCGCGGCAATTGCGGAGAGGTCCGGCACACCGAACACGCGAGGCAACTCGCGCGTCATCTGCATCTCGACCAGGATCGCATCGCTCGCCGTGGGGTTCGTGGAGACCTCGTCCGATTCGAATTCGAGAACGCGAGGTCCATCTGTGCCGAGATCCGCGAAGTGCGTGTAGACGATCGACGGAACGCCCCCGCCCACAGGGTCGAACGTACCTTGCGTCCCGCCGGGCGCTACGATGCCGCCGGTTGGATCCTCAAGCCGCAGATAGCCATCGCCACCGGCGCCGCCGGACGGGGCCACGTTACCGCCCGTCTGCGTTCCGCCCGCGCCCCCGCGAACCGAGAACGCCGCTCCGACGTCCGTCACCTGGAACCCGCCGGTTGAGCGCAACAGGAGCGACCCTCCCGAGCCACCACCGCCGGGTCCGGCAGTGAGTGTGCCATTGACTCCTGTGCCGTTGCCTCCGCTCCCACCCTGGGCGCGGATCTGGCCGCCGGTCGCAATCGTCAACGCTCGCGCGGTCTGGACAACCAGCGCGCCGCCACCACCACCGCCCGCACCGGCGGTCTTGTTCCAGGCCCCGTTGCCCCAGGTCGAGTTGCCGCCGGCGCCACCGCCGCTGCCGCCCACGAGAGGTGCCAGTTCTTCGTTGTCGGAGCCCGCGCCACCGGCGCCGCCCTGGCCGTTCCACGATGCGCGCGTGCTCGTGGTGTTCGCGCCAGCCTGGCCGGCCATGCGGTGTCCACCACCACCGCCGCCGCCGCCAAAGTTATACGACGCCCCAGTGGCCGTCTTGCCGCCGAGGCCGCCGCGGCCGCCGTCCTCTGGATCGGCCGCCGTGCCAGCCGAGTCCACGCCGACGGAACCAGTCCCTCCGGCGACGCGCGTCGCATCGGCCCCCACTGTGTACGCCGAACCGGACGAAGTCGTCCCCGTCTCTTGCCGGGTCTGGTGGTAGTAGTAGGTGCCGGAGGCCCCGCCGGCACCGCCGCCAGGTCCGCCGACGCCGCCGCTGGTCTGGGGACGCGGCGGGAACGCACCCTGGCGCGCGCCCGTGTTCGCATTCTCGCCCGCTCTGCCGTTCGCATCGAGCGTGCCCTCGAGCGTGAAGTTGATCGCGCGCAGTTGCGCCGGTCGCGATCCTTCCAGAGTCACCGTGACTCCGGGCGGAATGACGACATCACGGAAGTTGGCGATCCCGCCAGCAAACGAGTCCATGTCCAGTGTCGTATCCGACGTGGGCAGGAAGTCCCCATCGCGGGCCGAGCCGCCCGCCACGGTCAGGATGGCCGCAGCAGCCCCCGGAACGACTCCGTCGTACTCGCCGGTCGAGAGCCGCTGATCGAAGAGATCGTCAGAGCGCAGGAAGTTGACGTCGAGTACCGCATTCGTAACGGGCTCGTCGCGCGTGGAGAAGACGAGCATCACGCGCGGGTCGATCTCGTCCGGATGCGCGTCACCCAGCGCCAGGAGGTTGCGCTTCAAGACCCCGCGGGCCTCGGTATCGCCAATCGCCGGCCAGTCTGGGATCAGCTCGGCAGGCGGATCCTGCAGTTGCTCCGGCGGCAGAGCCGGATTGGCGCTTCGCGCCGCGACGAGCCAGTCGTAGATCGCCCGCAGGACCTGCCGGTCACGATCTGCCGCCAGATCGAATTGCTCACTCAGGTCCTTCACGTTTCTCGAGAGTCGCAGGACGTACGTGCCGCGATCGGCCAACGGGAATGTCGGCTTGAAGACGACATTCGTGGTCGAGAAGTTCTGCTCCAGGAACACCGCTCCCTGGATCTGACGGCGCGCGCCGGCGTCTCCGTTGCGTTCGGTGAGAATGAGTTGCACGTTTCCGAGCGTCCGGAGCGTCAGCGGGGCCAGCGGGACCTTCGTCGCAAAGAGCGAGATCGACACGTCGTTCGGGACGTTCTGGGCGCCACCGGACTTCGCGTACTGATCGACTGAGCTCGCGGCTCGATCCGGCGGGTTCGAGAATGCGATCGCCGGCGGCGGGGAGTCGGTGTATGTGCGCGTCGAGTAGAGATCCGACGGTTGCGTCCGCGACGCTGTCGTGAAGCGCGACGAGTACGTACGCCGCAGCGGACGCCCGCGCCGGGATCGCAAGGGAGAGAACGAATCGGAACCGAGGATCGTGATCTCATAGGTCGTGGCCGGCTGGAAGCCCGCGTTCTCCGACGCGGAGTCCTTGTTCGACCCCTCTGGGTAGAAACCACCCTGCGCATCGTCCGGGTCGCGGAGGTGTGTGGGCAGACGCGGGTAGAAGCGCACGACGTTGCCGGTCACCTGGAACGTGCCGAACGCCGCACGCGTGAATCCGGTCTGCGTGTCGTTCGCACCGCGGATCTGAATGACCGCGTGGCTGACGGAAGCAGGATCGACGTCGGCTGAGAGTACGATCTCGACGACTTCGTTGCCGTTGACACTGCTCGCCCCGGCGACGTTCACACTCTGCACGAGCAGTTGAGAGCGCGCGCGACGGCGCTTCTTCTTTCTCTTCGCAGCGGCGTCGGGAGCGAGAGCCATCGCGAGACCGATTGCGAAGACCGTGACCGCGGCGACATACGCCACATGTGAACGATGAGAACTGAACATGGCACGACTCTCCTGATTGCAGTGCGCCTGAAGAGCGCACTTGAGAATTCCTGCCCCGACCACAGCGCGAGTTGTCGCACTGCCCCCGGCCACATCATCGACGGGATGACACGCCTGTCAGCGTCCCCCATCGTGAACGAGGCGGATTCGGACCAGCCTGGCGCGAACGGGGTCGCGTGCGCAACGCGGCGCCGATTGCGCACACCCCGTGCGCTGTCGCACAGGCGCGGACGGGCTGGAGGCGGCGAGCCGTCGGGCAGGCTCTCACGCGTGCAGCGAGACGATCCGTGTCGGAGAGCCACCGCTGCGATGGTCGCGTGCGATCTCGCACCGCGACGGCCATGGCCGCGCCGCGCGCCGCAGGAATATTTTTTCAAGATTGGCGCGCCGTCGCAGCGTCGCAGCGGGCCCGCGCGGTGGCTGTGCGCGACCGCGACGGAGCGCAAACGCAGGCACGTCCACGTATTCGCGAGCACCGCGTGATCGAGAAACCTTGATCTCGCGGGGAACTCCCGAAGAATTGCGGGTTTCGTCGGGACAGACCCGATCGAGTCTTGCGCGGGCCGCCCCCGCGCCCTCTTTCAGCCTGCTTCCCGTCTGCCTCAAATTCAGTTCTGCGCCAGATCCGTTCTGTGCCCAGTCAAGTTCCGTGCGCCGCCCCCGCCTGGTTGCGCCCAGCGTGTTGTTGCGCCCAGCGTGGCACGCGGTGGAACCGAGCCTGCGAAGCTCGATACCGTGGAGATTCCCGTATGAGCCAGGTAGCTGTGGACGTCGCTGGCGTCGTCGAACAAGCACACCCGTCGTCGGACGAAGTCCTCGCGCTGCGCGCGTCGGTCTGCACCGATCCCGCAGCGCGCAAGGCGGTTGCCGACTACGTCGCCAGCCTCCCGTCGGACAGCGCCGATGGCGCAGCGGACAAGAAGCTGGCTCTCAAGAAGGGCTTGGCGCTCTGGTGCGTCGGTCGTGAGAGCGACGCAGCGGAGTGGCTGAACCACTCCGGCGAAAAGATCGCGCAGGCATTCTACGGTCGCAGCTTGCTCGCCTGCGGACAGCCCGGCGCCGCCGTGAAGGCCCTCGAGGGGCATGGCGACGACGCCGCGGTCGCCCCGGTACTCGCCGAGGCGTACGCCGGTCTGGGAGACTCGGAAAACTGTGCGAAGGCAGCCAAGGCTGTGACCGCGCCCGCCGAGTCGGCGTACCTCAGGGGCCGTATTCTCGATCTGGAATGCGACCGTTCTGGTGCCACGGAGGCGTATCACGAGGCTCTCGAAGCGGACGAGGGTCACTCCGGTGCGCTCTTCCGTCTCGCTCACGGCGAGACGCTCTACGGAGACGAGGATCAGGCGATCGAACTGTACCGCCAGTGCATCGAGACCACCTGCCCGCCGGTCAATGCGTTCCTGAACCTCGGCAACGTATACGAGGATCGCGGGGAGTTCTCGCGGGCACGCGAATGCTACCGTTCGGTACTCGATGCCGATCCGCGCAATCTCCGTGCGCGGATGTTCCTCAAGGACGCCTCCGCCTCGCTCAACATGTTCTACGACGAGGACATGGAGCGTCGCGCGGACCGACGTTCGCAGGTCATGCGCCTGCCCGTCACGGACTTCGAGCTCTCGGTTCGCAGCCGCAACTGCCTCGCCAAGATGGGTGTGCGCTCGCTGGGCGACCTCATCCAGCGCACCGAGTCGGAGTTGCTCTCGTACAAGAACTTTGGCGAGACCAGCTTGCAGGAGATCAAGGACATCCTCGCGCAGAAGAGCCTGCGCCTCGGCATGGGCCGCGACGAGATCCAGAAGGACGACGAGGCGCGTTCCATCCTCGAGAGTATGGGCGGAGACGCCGCGGTCGCCGCTGGCGCGGACGCCGACGAGGCATCAGCCACGGAGAAGCCTCTCTCCGACCTGGAACTCTCGGTTCGCAGCCGGCACTGCATGGGCCTACTCGGACTGGCGAGCGTCGGCGACCTCTGCGCGATCTCCGAAGCCGAACTCATGACGATCAAGAACTTCGGCCAGACAAGCCTGAACGAGGTGAAGCAGAAGCTCGCCGAGCTCGGCCTGTCGCTCAAGCCCGACGCCTGAAACGGTCGGCGGACGTCTGTCTCTGCCAGAAATGGGCCAGACCAGAGATGGGCGTGCCTGAGATGGGCCCCGCATGCGAGCGGGGCTCATCGCACAACCACGGCGGCCCGGATGGCCTCATCGCGGGTCGCACTAGCCCCTCGGATCAGACCCTAGCCCCGCTCACACTCCTGGCCCCGACGCGTTTGCACTGCCCCTCGCTGGCACCGACCCTCTTGCACTGATCGTGTATCACCACCTCCGCGGCACGCTCGTCACCAAGACTCCGGCAGAAGCCGTCGTCGAAGTCGGCGGCGTTGGCTACTTGCTCTCGATCCCGCTCAGCACGTACCAGGATCTGCCTGCCGAGAACGAGCCCGTGCTCCTCCTCACCACGTTCGTCGTGCGCGAGGACGCGCAGCGCCTGTACGGGTTCCTCACCTCTGGGGAGCGGGCGTTCTTCGAGATCCTGCGCGGTGTCTCCGGCGTGGGCCCGCAGGTGGCGCTTGCCATTGTTTCATCGATCTCGTTGCTCGAGTTCCGTGCAGCGGTATCGGGCGGCGACCCGGCGCGACTCCGACGCGTGAAGGGGGTCGGAAAGCGGCTCTCCGAGCGATTGGTGGTCGAGTTGAAGGATCGGCTCGGCGACGTCGGGGCCGACGCGCCGGCGGGCAGCGCCGATGCCGACGAGCGCGACGCCGTGCTCGCACTCGAAGCGCTCGGCTTCACTACGCCACAGGCCGCCAAGGCGGTGGCGAAGGTGCGCGCGGACACACCCGAGACCCGTGATCCAGGTGACGTCGTTCGCGCAGCGTTGCAGCTCTTATAGCTCTGGACGGAGGCCACGGTATGGCAGCGACCCTGACCTGAGGTCGTTGATGCCCGCGGTCGCCGGTAGAGTACGACAGGCTCGAAACGGAGGACTCACGTGCACGACCTTGTATCCATCGCTCATCTGCGTGAACACATCGGCGAGACGGTCCGCATTGGCGGCTGGCTCACGCACCTACGCTCGAAGGGCAAGATCTGTTTCGCCGTCATCCGTGACGGTTCGGCCGTCGTGCAGTGTGTGGTGGTGAAGAGCGCAGTCGACGAGACGGTCTTCGAGACGGCCGCGCACCTTCCCATCGAGACAAGCGTGATCGTCACCGGCGAAGTCAAGGCCGACGACCGCAGCCCGGGAGGCGTCGAGCTCGGTGTGAGTGACCTCCAGGTCGTCGGCGCGAGTCCCGACTATCCGATCTCAAAGAAGGAACACGGTGTCGCCTTCCTCCAGGAACACCGCCATCTCTGGCTCCGATCCAGCCGGCAACACGCGGCGATGCGTATCCGGAGCGAGGTCGAAGCAGCGATCATGGAGTTCCTCCACGCCGAGGGCTTCGTCCGCTTCGACACGCCGATCCTCACGCCGTGCGCTGCCGAGGGCACCAGCAACCTCTTCGCCACCGAATACTTCGATCTGGGTGAGGCGTATCTGGCACAGACGGGGCAACTCTACGTCGAGGCCGGGATGATGGCGCTCGGCAAGGTCTACTGCTTCGGCCCGACGTTCCGCGCGGAGAAGTCGAAGACCCGGCGGCATCTCACAGAGTTCTGGATGGTCGAGCCAGAGGCCGCGTTCATGGACCACGCGGGCAACCTGGAACTCCAGGAACAGATGCTCTCGTTCGTCGTGCAGCGCTGCGTTGAACGCCGGCGCGGCGATCTGGAACTGCTTGGGCGCGACATCGAGGCGCTCGAGCGCGTCCAGGCCCCATTTCCACGCATCACGTACGACGAGGCCCTGGAACTCGTGCGCGAGAAGGCGCCTGACGACGGCTCGATCGAGCCAGTCGAGTGGGGCGAAGACCTCGGCGCTCCGCACGAGGTATTGATCTCGGAACAATTCGATCGGCCTGTGTTCATCGAGAAGTACCCGGCCAAGATCAAGGCGTTCTACATGCAGCCGGATCCGGAACGACCCGAGGTCGTGCTCTGCTCCGACCTGCTCGCACCCGGATTCGGCGAGATCGTCGGGGGCAGCGAGCGCATCCACGACGAAGCACTCCTCCGCCAACGCATCGAGGAACACGGACTGCCTGTCGAGAACTACCGCTGGTACCTCGACCTCCGCAAATACGGTTCGGTCCCCCACTCGGGGTTTGGCCTCGGCATTGAACGCGTCGTGCTGTGGATCAGCGGCCTGCCTCATATCCGCGAGGCCATTCCGTTCCCGCGGATGCTCTATCGGATCTATCCGTGACAGACGCCCCCGCGAACCGCCCGGGAGCCTCGGACGCACTGGAGATGGCCCGCAACGACCTGGGGCGTGTTCGCAACGAGATCGCCAAGGCCATTGTCGGGTTGGACGGCGTCGTTAACGAGCTCCTCGTCGCCCTCCTCGCGAACGGCCACGTGCTGCTCGAAGGGCCGCCCGGACTCGGCAAGACGCTGCTCGTTCGCACACTCGCAGCGACACTTGCGCTGGAGTTCCGTCGACTGCAGTGCACGCCGGATCTCATGCCCGGCGACGTCACCGGCTCGGTCGTGTTGACTCCTGACGGAGCCGGACCCCGCTTCGCGTTCGCCGAGGGGCCGGTGTTCACCAACGTCTTGCTGGTCGACGAGATCAACCGCGCGACTCCGAAGACGCAGGCCGCGCTCCTCGAGGCCATGGAAGAGCAGCACGTCACGGCCGGCGGCGAGACGCGCCACCTTCCGAGTCCGTTCATCGTCCTCGCCACGCAGAACCCGGTCGAGATGGAGGGCACGTACCCGCTGCCCGAGGCGCAACTGGACCGCTTCATGTTGAAGGTCCTGCTGACTCCGCCTGACACGGAGGAACTGGTCGAGATCGTCCGACGTACGACCGCCTCGTCTCAGCCGAGCCCCGCCTCGGTCCTCGATGGTGCGTCTCTCGCAGCGGCACGCGCGCTCGTGCGCGACATCGTGCTCGCGCCAGCGCTCCTGCACGCCCTGGCACGGACGATCACGGCGACGCACCCGACGAGCCCCGACGCCTCCGCCGACGTGAAGCGCCTGGTACGCTATGGCGTCTCGCCCCGGGGCGCCCGCAGCTTGGCGCTCGCCGCAAAGGCCCGCGCACTACTCGCTGGCCGCCCGCACGTCGCCCTCGTCGACATTCAAGCCGCGTTCCTGCCGACGCTGCGTCATCGTCTCGTGCTCTCGTTTGAAGCCGAGGCGGAGGGCATCGACTCCGACACCGTGCTCGGCTCCGTGGCACCACTGCTCGAACCCTGATCGGGAACCGGCAGCCAGCGCTCGGATCGACGACTCTTGCGATCGGGACTCAGCTGGCCTGACTCGCATCCCCGGCGTGACCAGCTCTGCTGCGGTCCCCCGTCGCGCTCCGGTCCTCGTTGAGTCGGACCTCGGTCAGTGGACACTCGCTGCCCTCCGTGGCGCCGCTCAGGCCGCACACCGTCCGTCGCTGGATCGCGCGGAGCCAGCGTCCCCAGGAACGAACACGGAATCGAGAACGGGGAGCCTTGCGGCTCCCCGTTCCTTGAAATCCTGGATCGTGATCTAGTGGTTCTAGATCTTCCTGCTCCTAGTGCGTGAAACAGGTCGCGTAGCGACGGATCTGACCGACAAAGATCTGGGTCGGCGGGACCGGACGGTTCGGGTCCATTGCCGCCAGTGTGCCGGTGCCCGCCACCGCCGCGAACAGGAACGCGTTCGGGTAGAACGGGTCCAGCGTCGCGAACGTCGGGTTGGGACCGACTTCCTTTGTCTGCACAGCATTCGGCGTGATCGAGAGACCGAACAGGCCGGTGATGTTGAGGCGCAGGTCGAGAACGGTGTTGCCGCCGGTGTTGGCGACGTACCAGACGATCGGGACCGAGTTACCCGTGAACGGGTTCAGCCACTGCTGGTTGCCCCAGACGCCGGTCGGGTTCCGGATGTTATCCGTGAACGTCGACTCGATGCCGTCGCGGGTCTGGCCCGCACCGAGGAAGCCACCACCGAGAGGCGGTGAGTTCAGGTAGAGGCTGACCGAACCCTCGGGGTCGTTCAGTCCACCCTGGTTGGCGATCATCGCTGCGCGAATACCGCCACCCTGAATGATGCTCCAGTCCATGTCGATCGGGTTGCTACCCGTCTCGAACGTGCCCTGGACCGAGTTGTCCTGCACGTTGATGACCGTGATCGAGCTGTCGAGCGTGTTCGTGCTGGCAACGCGACCGAGCAGGAAGCTGTCGGCAGACGCGCTGGTCGGACCGCGACCGGTCTGGATGACCGTTCGGCGCGACTGATTGTCGTTGATCGCATCGCAAGGCGACGGCGCACCCGGCTGGCCGCCGAAGTTCACCGTGATGGCCTGCATATCGAGCGCAACCAGAGCGTTCGCAGCGAAGTCGGCCACGTACATCGTGGTGCGCGCCAGAGCGAAGTCGGTCGAGATCGTGACGTCACGTGGGCTGGAGAAGCCCGCAAAGCGACCGAGAGTCTGCAAGTTGCGCGAGTCGAGGACGGCGACCGTGGCGGTGCGCTGATCGACGGCGTAGATGAACGTATGCAGAGTGGTCGGGTCCCACCGCGGGTCGGTGATGACGCCGCCCGGACGGCCGATGCGCACCGGGCCCGGAGGGACGGTGGAGATCAGCGAGAAGTCCGTGACGCCCTGGTTGAACCGGTTGATGAACCCGGTGAGGTTGATCTCGTAGATCCCGGTGCCCGTGGTGGCAAGCAGAACGCGACCGGTCGCATAGCAACTGGGCGCGAAGAAGATCTGCTGCGAGCACGGCGTCGCCGTGGGCATGAGGTTGAACTGCGGGCTTCCCGGTGCGAGTCCGACCGGCGGCGGTGTCACGCCCTTGGTCTGGAACTGCATCCGGAAGATGCCGTTGCCCTCGGAGGCGATCGTACCGAGCGGCGAGTCCCAGAAGGTCGTCGCTGGGTTGAAGCTCCAGTGGAGGCCAGCATCGCGCTTGAATGCGTTGCCAAAGACGTCGGTGACCGGCGATGCGGTTCCGGACGGATCTTCGCCCTGCATGAGGAACTGGATCGTGGTCTTCGGCGGGTAACCGAAGCACGGGTCCGGCTTGAACACGAGGTCGAAGCCGTTGCGCTCAAGAGAGATGCCCGAGCCACCGCCCGCGCCGGGGATGACCGACGGCGGGTTCGTCGAAGCGTCTTGCACCTGGGCGCTTGAGATGATCGAGCTCGAGTCGATCGGCTCGTTGAACGTCGCGACGATCTTCTGCTGCAGGCCGATATTGGTCTGGCCCTCGATCGGCGAGATCCGGTGCAGCACGGGGTTGTAGACGTCGGTACCGACCGAGAACGTCGTCGTGAAATCGGACAGGCCGAAATTCAGCATGCGACCACGACGGTTGCGCACGTTGCGCTTGACGTTCAGCGAGTACTGCCCCTGGGCGAGTACGCCCTGGTTCTGCTCGGTGCGCGGCCGGAAGATCAGCCGGTTACGGCGGACCGACGGCTCACCTGGCAGACGGCTGAAGGACGAGTCGAAGAACTCGACCTTCGAGGTCAGCCGGTTGAACGTGTTCTGGTTGTTGATAATGTCCCGCTTGCGGAGCGGGCTCGAGAATCGAACAGTCACAACGCCGTTCAGGCCGGGATCAGAGAGGTCCGGGAGGACCTCCTGGTTCAGGGTCGGCGTGACGAGTGTCACGACGAGATCCTTCTCGTTCTGGAAGCGAGCGCTCTTGCGCTTGCCGGCGTCTGCGGTGGACAAGCCCACCGAGAGCGCGCCAGCAAAGGCGAGTGCCACACTTCCAGCGACAAAGATGCGGTTCATGGACGTTCTCCCAGGATTTCGAGTCCGCTCGACCGGATTGTAGGCGCATTCGCAGCACCGTCAAGCAGAGGGACCACCTCTGCCGTACAAGCTCAACGCAACCACCGTGCCCGGACGACCGGACCTTCGTATGAGGTCATCATACGCTCGCACCCCCCGAATATTGGAAGGTTCGTTTCCACTTCCTCGAGAAGTGAGAACGATCGTGCGCACACTTGACGCGACGAGCCTGGTGAAGAAATGAAGGTCCTCGACGGATCCGGGCGGGCTCGGCGTTTCCCTGGTCGAGTACGAGGACCCGTCAAAACACCGTCCGTGAGCGACCCGATCCTCAGGCGTCGATGCCGGTCGCGGAGGCTGGATCCGCAGGAGACGGTCCGCGCCCGACCACGCGATCGACCGAGTCGAGGAGGGCCTGCACCTGAAAGGGCTTCGACAGGTACTCGTCCGCGCCGTAGAGCATGAAGTCGGAGATGCTCTGCTTTCGGGCATAGCCCGTCAGCACGATGACCGTGACACCTGGGTAGTTGGCCTTCACCCGCCGCAGCAGGTCGAAGCCGTCGATGCCAGGCATGACGACGTCAGTGAGAACGAGGTCGTAGTGACGCTCCGACATGCGCTGGAGGGCCGACTCTCCGTCCGTGGCGGTGTCCACGTCGTGGCCGCGCCGCGCAAGCACCCGCGTCAGCAGATCTCGCACGTACGTTTCGTCGTCCACAACTAGGATCTTGGTCGTCATTGAAGCTCCGGGATACCCCTTCGAGTTCTTCCCCATCGGCCAGCGGGGCTCCCGATCTTGAACCGACCGGAACCCGCCCGCCGCCACCGTGTTGCAAGCGAACCCGAGTCAACCTTGCCGCGAGGGAGATCTTCATGCGCACGTCAATCCTACTCTCCAGCCTTGCCCTGAGCCTGGTCGCGGCGCTCGTCCCGACGGCCGGACGGGCTGACGACGCGCCTGCCCCCATCGTCGAGTCGGGCGCGACTGATACTGGCGCTGTCGAGCCGGGCGCCCTCTTCGACGTCGTCGAATTGAAGGACGGTCGACGCCTGACCGGAGAGATCGTCGGGCAGAACAAGGAGTTCGTCTCCATACGGTCGGCCGGCGTGCTGCGGGCCTACCCGCGCGACCGCGTGGCCTCGATCACGCGCGCCGAACGGGACCGAGTGGGCCTGGCCGACGAGGATCGCTCGGGCAACGGCACCGACGCCCCTCTGCCGCCGCCCGTGACGGTGCCGACTTCGAAGAATGGGCCGACTTCGAAGAATGGGCCGACTTCGAAGACGGGGCCACTCTCGAAGAAGGACGCCCGGAAGGCGGCCAGGAAGAGCGGCAAGCGACGCAATGCGACCGACGCCACGCGCCCCCTCAGCGGTGCGGGGCGGGCGTGGCTCCAGAGTCTGCTCGAGCGAGCGAACTCCAGTGAGAGTGACGATCCCGCAGTCCGGGCCAGCCTGGCTGCGGCCATACAGGCCATGGGGCCCGCGGCCATCGCGGATGTGAAGGCAGCAGCAGCCGCCGCTCCATCCGAGTCCCGCGCCATGCTCGAGCGCATCGCTCGGAAGATGAGCGCGAAGGCCAAGCAGCGGAGCGCGGCGGACCGTGCAGGACCGAGACGCCCCGCAACCGACGCGGCCACTCCAGCCGACGCACGTGATCGGCAGCGCGGCGCGAAGCCGACGGACACCGGCAAGAAAACGGATGCGCGCGGGTCGGCGCGGGCGGCTCTGGCGGCGCTCGGTCTATCGCGGGAGCAAGGCCAGGGTCTCCGCGAGCTCCTGCGCGACTTCGGGAAGGCACGCCGCGAGACCTACATGTCGGCCCGCAACGGCGACATCGATCGCACGGCAGCCCGCGAGCAGATCGCAGGGCTACGGACAGGGCTCATGACGTCCGCCGAGGCGCTTCTGGACGCCGAGCAGTACGCAGGCTTCGAGCAGGTCGCGGATGACCTCCTCAACGGCCGCGCGCGTGGCAAGCAGCGCACCGACGGGAAGCGTCGCCGGAAGAAGGGCTCGGAAGAGTCGCCGAAGACGGACGCTCCGAAGAGCGGCACGCGCAAGAACGCGATCGACTGACACGCCAGCGCGAGCGACGGCCAGCCTCCCAGATCAGGAACTCGTCAGCGGCGGGGTGTTTCGGCGTCGTGGCGTCGCGGCGTCGCGGTGTTTCAGAGTCGGAGCGTTTCGCCGGGGCGTATCAAGGTACTGCGCGCAGGCGGGATCAGGGGAACATCTCGTAGGGCTTGCTGATCTTGTGCTCCACGACTCCGCCGTCGCGCACGACCACGTAGCCCTTCGCGGTCACGCCGTCCTTCGAGACTTCGACTTGGACCCGTTCTTCGCCCGCGTCCAGCGACGCGAGATCGGTCTTGATCGTGACCACGTCGTAGCCCAGGTTGTGGAGTGTGCGCTTGATCTCGTCCGAGAGTTGCTCGGTCTCGGTACGCCCGAGAAGATCGCGGATCTCGGCGAGCGGTTGACGCAACTCACCGAGCCCCTCGCGCAGCGCCTCCAGCACCTCGGCCGAGACGCCACCACCGCCGATCCCACCGGCAGCGATCTCCGCCACCTTGGCATCCACAGAGTCACAGCGCAATGTGATCCGGTCGAGCGAATGCGCGATGCTCTCGAGCTGCGTCACGGCTTCGGTCAACTGAGCACCAGCACCCGAGTCCTCGGTCTGCCGCAACTGCCGACGAATGGCGGTCGCGCGGTCGAGAATCTTGTTCACGTTCAGGACGAGCCCGACGAGCAAGACAAGTTGGAGCGCCACCAAGATGGTGAGCGCGATCGCGATCCAGAGGTCCATGTGCATCATCCTGCCGTGATGGGCGTCCGGCGCCTGCCCGAAAAACCGCGGACGCGCCGCGACGAGAGTGCGAGCGCGGCGATGAGGAGGCCCGCGGCGCAGACTGCGAAGAGGGTAGCGTACGATTTCGTCCCCGGCGCGAGGGCGGCCGGGCGCACCAACGGGCGCAGCGCAGCAACCCCGGCGGGCGGCGGCGGCGGAGCGCGACGCTGCGCTTCCCCGGGAGCGACTCCGCGCAATACCTGCAGTCGATCGGAGCCTCCGCCCAGATGCTCCAAACTCGCCAGCACGAGCACGGGAAACGACGGATCCGCACGCCAATCCGAACCCTCGGCCTCTGGATCGAGGGCGACCACGACGCGCCGGGGCAACGCGACCGCGAGCAGCCCGCGATCGTCGCGCCACGACCCGAGCAGCGCACGCTCAGGCACGCTCAGGCGGCCGGTCGCGACTAGCGACGTTCCAGGACTCGGCGTCGCCTCCGCCAGAACTCCGGAGCAACTGATGCGCGCGCCCGTCACGGGCGCGCGCGCCGGTGAGACCTCGAGGAGTGCTCCCGAACCGACGTCCACGGCGAATTGCAGCACCGGCGGAGACGCGCCGTCCGGCGGCCTCGGAGGGCCGCCGACCACGATCTCGACGCCCACGTCAGCGAGCGGCCCCTCCACGATCGCAACACCGAGGGTCGTCAGGAGGTGCCGCAGTGTGCGTGCACCGCGCGCCCCCGGGCCACGCAGTCGTACGCGCCGCGTGCCACCGCCCCGCGCTACCAACCAGTTGGCACGCGGCGCGAATGTGTCCGTTCCAGCGATCGAGTAGCTCGCCTCGGTACCGCGCGCAGGGGCCACGGCGCGGACGACGGCGATCGGGGTGTCGCCTCCACCCGTCAGCCGTGGCACCGGCACGCGGATCTCGTCGCCCGCGCAACGCACCTGCAACTCCATCGGGCCGTCCTCGGTCCGCAACACCGAGATCGCGACCTCGTCGCCGTCCAACGCGATCGCGACGATTCCCCCACCCGGGACCGGCGCGCTCTCGGGACCAGCGATCACCACTCCGTCGGGAGCGGGAAGATCCCTGTCCGTGACCAACACAACACCCGGATAGCCATTCGCCCGAGCGAACGCGAGCGCCGGTGCCAGCGAGCGCGGAAGATCGTCCGCCGGTCGTATCCCAGCGTCTCGCGACGCGCCGGAATCGATATCGACCAGATCATCCGGTACCCCGCGGATGGCTGTGCCGACCATCCCGAGCTCGAGAATTTCGACGCCGAGATCCGCGTCCAGTTCCTTGAGATCGCGACGCACGGCCGCGAGCGCAGAGCGCAGCAGAGTCTCGCCATTCGCGGCGAGTTGGTCCCCCGAGGCCGACGTATCCACAACGACCAGCACAGAGGGCGTTCCCGCCATGCGTCGCGGCCCGGCGGCTGCCAAGGCCAAGCACGCCACACCGGCGATCCACGCGCAGAGTTCTGGGTCGAAGCGTCGGCGCGGCACATCCGCCGGAGACTCGCAGACGGCGCCGCGAAGCGCCTCGACGGAAGCCACCAGCATGACGCGTGGCGCCGAGATCCGCCGATGCAACCACCAGAGCAGCGGGGCGGCCACCAGCAAGAGCAACCAGAGCGGCTGGTCCAGGGTCACGCCAGCACGCCCCCGTTGCGCAACCAACGCAGCACCGCCTCTTCGGTCGGCGCGTCCGCATCGACCGGCACAAACGACGCACGATGACGTGCCGCAAACTTCCGCCAGCGACGCTCGCGACGCGCCGCGTCGTTCGCCAGGCGGCGCGTCGCCGTGTGGTCCACGGCCACGCGCTCACCGCTCTCGACATCCATGACCACGGCGGCACCGTTCACGACGATCTGCCGGTCCTGCGGAGAGTAGACCTGCACGACGTGTGTGTCGTCGCCACGCCGGATGCGCGCTGCCAGGACGCGACGCAGCGCATCGCCCGACGTCGGGGGCACCAGGAGATCGCTGAGCACGAGCAGGACGCGCGACCCGCGTGCCGCGCCCGGCAGAGCGGAGAGAGACGCGGCCATGTCGGTCGCACCCGACGCACTGACGCCGCTCAAGAACGCGCCGAGTTCCCGCAACCGCTGCGTTCCGGCCACCTCGGCCGAGAGTCGTAACCCGCCGTCTGCCGCAACGGCCACCCGCACGCGACTGCCTCCGACGAGACCCAGGTACGAGAGCGCGTACGCCATCCGCAGCGCCGCCCGGAACTTCCCGTGGAGCCCCATCGAAGCGCTCGTGTCCACGACGATCAGCACCGAGAGGTCATCTTCACGTTCGAACTGTTTGACGAAGAACCGCCCGGTGCGCGCATACGCAGCCCAATCGACGAAGCGCGGGTCATCGCCTGCCGCATACGGTCGGTGGTCCGCGAACTCCACGGCGCCGCCGCGGCGATCGCGTCGGACGAGTCCCTCGCCCTCGACGGTCCGCTGCCGTCGCACCGCGAACCCGAGATGCGAGAGACTGCGCAGGAAAGCGGCGTCGAACGGACTGTCGAAGTCGGCACCGGCGTCGGCGGCACTCATCGGTCCACCACCAAGATGAAGTCAACGCTCCGTGTCACGAGCGGTCCTTCTGCGTGCGGCGACTCCACGGCGAAGTGTCCTCGCAACGGCTGCAGGTCCGGGCCGGTGTACTGGGTGGAGACGGTGACGCTCATCTCGTCGAGAACAACCGGCCCGATCTGCGCGGGCGGCTCCGGTCCCGGGTCGCCGACGAACAAGGCATCGTCCGCGACACGCCCCTCGAACGTAGCGCTCGCCTCACCTCCCGGGGCGCGCCCCGCGTTCCCTTCCACGCGAACGCGCGTCACGCCGCGTCCCGCCACGTAGACCTCCACGTCGCGATGTGCTGCGCCGCCGCGATCCGAAAGTGCGGGGGGCGCCGCCCCAATGCCCGCAGCGGCGAGACCGCGCAAGATGCGCCCGTCATCCAGGAGTTGCGCCAGGCCGGCGACCGCCTTCTGGATGAGTGCTGCGTCGCCTCCTTCCGCGATCGCGCGTTCGCCCGCGGCGGCCAATGCGCTCTCCAATCCATCGAACGACGTGATCCCCGCAGCGCGGGTCAGGCCGACGCGCACAGGGAGTGTGACCAACGCCTCGAGCACCGCTCGCCGCGCAAGATCAAGTTGATCGAAGGTCGGATCATCGCGCGTGCCGTCGGTGGCCACAGAGACGATATCTCCCTCGTTGTCACGGTAGGAGAGTTCCGCCCAGAGGATCTCGGTCTCCAGCGCGACTCCGGATGCGGACGCGACGGGCGCACCACGCAGACCAACTCGCACTTCCTTCCGCGGGCGCAGGCCCCGGAAGGAGACGGACTCGCTGACGATCACCGTCAATGTCGCGCGGCGCGCACCGACGAGATCGAACTCAGGGATTGCGTCGGTGCATGCGCCGAGCCCGAGCAGCAGCAGCAGTAGGACGAATCCGGCGCGCAGCGCGGAGGCGACGTGCCCCGGAACGAGGCAGGCCCGGCTCACGCGCCCTCGTACCGCGGTTGCCCTCCCCATTGCAACCGCGTGCGCAACACCTCGAAGAACGTGCGGTCGGCGGGCATCGCCAAATGGAACGGATGCGCGCTGCGCCGGACCTGGATCTCGTCGCCGGCCGCGAGGTCGAAGAGCACCTGGCCGTCGACTGCGAGCCCCGGCCGCAGCGAGCCGCCCTTCACACGCAGCGTGACGACCTGATCCGGACTCAGGACGAGCGGTCGGTTCGCGACGCTGTGTGCACATATCGGAGAGACAACGAGTGCCTCGACTCCGGGTTCGACAATCGGGCCGCCGGCGGCCAGGCTGTGGGCCGTGCTGCCCGTCGGCGTCGCCACGATCACGCCATCCCCGCGATACGTCGTCGCGACTTCACCGTCGACCACGAATTCGACCGCGATCGTGCGCGCGTCCCAGCGTTCCACGACCGCGTCGTTCAGCCCGCGCACCGGTCCTTCGATCTCGCCGCTGGCGCGATACAGCGTGGCCTCGAGTGTCATGCGGCGCGAGACGCGATACTTGCGCTCACCGACGATCTCGTCCGCCGCACGCTCCAACTCGCGGGCGCGCAGCGCCGCCAGGAATCCGAGCTTCCCGAAGTTGACGCCGAGCACCGGCGTCTCGCGAGGACCGAGACGACGTGACGCGGCCAGAATGGCGCCATCGCCGCCCAGCACGATGATCAGGTCCGCTTCGATCTCGCCCAGATCATCGGCGCCGAACGGGTCCACCCCAACGACGTCGGCGCGCCCCTCGAGCAGGTGCCCCAGACGCTTGAGCGCACGCGACACGCGTGGCCGCCCCTCGTCGCCGACCAGAAAGACACGCAGCGCGCTCATGATCTCCTCGCCAGGAGAAATGCTCCAAGGCCCGTCAGGACATCCGCCCCGGGCATGGCCGCGAGCTCAGGGGATGCGCCTGAACCGCCAATCAGCGCGTCGGCTTCGGCAACGAGGCGCGCCGCCTCGGCACGCGAGGCCGCCACACCGATGGCCGCCGGGAAGGTCGCCTTCCCCTGTGCCCGATCCTTGCCGGGAGTCTTGCCGAGTTCTGACACATGGCCCTCCTCGTCGAGTACATCGTCCACGATCTGAAATGCCAGACCGAGTCGGCCGCCGATCTCGCGCAGTCGCGCAATCAAGCCCTCGTCGGCTCCAAACGCCGCGGCACCGAGGACCAAGGATGCCGTGAGCAGCGCCCCCGTCTTGCGTTCGTGAATGCCCCGAACGACGTTCAGGTCCGGCACCACGCCACCACCGTTCCCCGCCAGTCCATTCGACGACTCTGTCTGCACGACCTCCGCTTCGAGATCCGCGACCTGGCCGCCGACCATCCCGCGTGTTCCAGCCGCTCGGCAAAGCTCCATGACAAGCGCTGGCACGCGGGACGGATCTGGCGCGGTACTCGCGATGACCTCGAAGGCAAAAGTATTGAGCGCGTCCCCCGCCAGGATCGCTGTCGCCTCTCCGAACTGCTTGTGGCAGGACGGACGCCCGCGGCGGAAATCGTCATCGTCCATCGCTGGCAGGTCGTCGTGGATCAGGCTGTAGGTATGGACAAATTCGACCGCACACGCGACGCCGAGCACGTCGTCCTCGCGTCCACCCGCGGCGCGCGCGCCGAGGAGCACCAACGCAGGCCGCAGTCGCTTGCCGCCAGCCAACACGCTGTAGCGCATCGCGGCGTGGACCGTGCGCGGCTCCGCGTCTTCCGATGGCAACAACGCGCGCAGGCGCGCCTCGATACTCGGAGTCCACGCAGCCAGATAGTCGCGGATCGGCAGGGTGGGATCGTCGCTCACCACCGAATCGTACCCGCAGGAGCCTCAGCGCGCCTCGGACCCCTCGGGCGCTGATCGTACTTTGGGATCTCGATGAGTGCGCCCGCGGGAAACATCGAACGCCACACGTGCGGTCGAGCGCAGGCGCGAGGCCAGCCGCCGCGACACATCCGGCTCCGGATGGAACGCGGCAAGTCGCCCATCGGACGACAGATCGAAGTACTCGAGCGGGCCGTGAGGAGGCCACACGGCAACCGTCCCACCCTCGGTCCACGCAAGGTAGTCGCCGACCGAGAGCATGGCGCGCGCCGGAGCTCCGGGCTGCAGTTGATCCGAGCCGAAGAACGCCGACTCGTAGGTGCCCCCTAGAAGTCCGAGCACAGTGGGCGCCACGTCGAGCTGCGACGCCACGCGTGTCACCCGCCGCGGCGCCACGCGACCCGGTGCGTGAATGAGCAACGGGATACGGAAGCTCTCGACATCCGGCGCGTCGGTATTGCGCGCGTGACGACCGTGATCCGCGACGAACACAAACACGGTATCGGCGTACCAGGGCTGCGCTTTCGCCGCATCCATGAAGCGTCCGAGCGCATGGTCGGCATAGCGAAACACCATGCGCTGGACACCCTCTTCATCGTTCGCATCGGCGGGCGCCACGCGCCCCGCTGGCACGCGATACGGACGGTGGTTGGAGAGTGTCAGAACGAACCCGAAGAAGGGCTCTTCGCGCTGCGCGAGATCCCCGAATTCCTCGAGCGCACGGTCAAAGAGATCCTCGTCGGAGACTCCCCACTCCGTCGAGAAGGTCGGCGCCGCGAAGTCATCGAGCGCCACGAGTCGGTCGAAGCCATTCCCCACGGTGTACGCCTCAAGGTTGTCGTACTCACGATCGCCACCGCAGAGCGCCAGCGTGCTGTACCCACGGTCGCGCAGGACATCAGCGATCGTCATCATGCGTTCGCCCGGCTCCAACGCGCAGATCGGACTGACTCCCGGGAGCGCCGGCATGGACGACAGAACGCCGGCGAGCCCGCGGTTCGTACGCGTGCCGACGGCATAGAGGTTCGAGAAGAGCAGGCTCTCCTTCGCCAGCGCGTCGAAACGAGGTGCATCGCTGTACCGACCGCCAAGCGAACCGATCCCGCGCGCCGAGAAGCTCTCCATCAACACGAGAACCACGTTCGGGCGCGTGAGCGGACGACCGGTGTCCGTTGCGCGCCAGAGAGGCGTGCCGCCGCTGTCCAAGCCGCCAATGTCCAAGCCGCTGTCCAAGAACGTGTCTCCCGGCCCACCGACGACGTCGCGGACAAGGTTCTCGGCCTGCTCTCCATCGCCGCTTCGCACGCGCTCGCGCAGCGGCGCCTCGTTGCCGAGTTCCGCGAACCACGCGCCCATGAAATTCGACGTTCCGTTGATCGTGAGCTGATCCACCAGATACCCACGCGGCCACTCGGACGACGACGACGCGATGAACTCGGAGTCGGCCAGCGCAGGTGCTCCGGCACAGAGCGAGAGCAACACGAGAAGTGCGCTACCGCCCGTGGCGAGGCGCGCTGTTCCGTGCGTCCGGGCGTGCGCCAGCTCCATCAGGAGTCGGCCGCCGCGGCGCGCAGCCAACCACGAGAACAACAGCATCGCGGCGACGACCGGGATCAAGGCGAACTCGTGGTAGAGCACCGCCAGCAGGTGCGCGGGCTGACGCAGGTAGTCGAGCGATGTTCCGTTCAGGCGCACGTCGAACTCGCGAAAGTGCGCGAGGTCCGAGGCAACCCCGATCAGGAGCAAGAACGTGATCACTCCGATCCAACCGGAAACAGCCGCCCGCACGCGCGGCTGATGCACCCAGTGGACGCGGGGCAGACAGACGAGCATCCACACGGGCAGGAGCAGCCAGGCGATCAAGGAGAGATCCTGAAACGTCCCGAGCGCGAGGGCCCGCACGACCGCCATCGGCTCGACGCCCGTCAGCCGCTCCGCGCAGAGCGTGACCAGCGCGAGCCGCGACCCCGCAAAGAGCAACGCACCCGCGATCATGAGACGCGACAGCAGTTGCATCTCCGCGGGCACGGAGCGACGGAAGCGAGCGAGGAGACCCTGCACGGTGAAGCTACTCGATCATCTTCGCGACGCGGTCGCGCGCGGCGTGAAGGCGGGCCTTCGCTCCGGGCAATACCTCGTCGTAGACGTCGATCACATCCCCCTCTCCGATCTCTCGGACTCGATCCACCACGCTCTCGGCGATATTCAGATCGCCCGTACTCTTCGCATGCATGGACTGCACTTCGAGAGCTCTGACCTGCGTCAGTATCCCGATCGCGTCGTTCGGCGTCTCACGGCCGATCTGCACGTCCCGGTTCACGTGAATGAACCTGAGATACGTTACGTCGTTCGGTTCCTCCAGAAACGCTTCATAGGCCCGCGTGGCCTTCTCAGGGAATCCGGGCACTTCGGGGGCGTTCGAGCAGGCCGCGAGAAGCAGCCCGATCAGTGTCAGAGGGAGCAGAAATCGGTTCATTGCGTGAGTCTATCGGACCCTCGCGAATCGTGACGGCGCACCTGTGCGAGCACGTGCGCCGTACGGTCGATGTCGCCAGGCTCTCTCGCCAGTCGCCTACATCTCCGGTGGCGGGAAGAGCGTCTTCAGGATGTAGCCGATCACGTTGGGATCGTTGTAGTACGCCGGGAGCGCCGGACGCGTCGCATCCACGCTCTGGAGCCCCGCACCGAGCGGCACTGGCCGCAATACGGCGTTCCAAGGGGCGTGCGCCGTCATCAGCGTGCTCCGCACACTCGCAACCCCGTCGCCGGAGCCGTTCAGCGTCGTGATGAGTGTCGAGTCGGTACTGCCGCCGAGAATGAACGCGACGAAGTCGAGGCCATCGACGGTCCGCACGTCGCCCGTCGCCTCGGCAACATCGGTGTAGTAGAGCGCGTGATACGTGGTGTCAGGGTCGGGCGCGGCAGCGTTCAGCACGGAGAGCGGCGCTGTCTGCGACGGCCCGGGATCGGCTGTGAGGGATGCGAGATCGAGCTCGATCGTCCCGCCCCCCGGCAACGGAACGCTCGCAAACGGATACGACGGCAAGAAGAGCTGCACGACGCCCAGGAAGGGCGGATCTTGGCCGGGCTTACGGGCCGGCACGAGCAAGAGGTCCGCCAGTGACGCGGCACTCGGACTGTCCACATCTCCGACCAATCGCGCCTTGATCGCTTCCAGGGCCGCTTGGCGCGCGCCATTCGGAAGATCACGGGTGGCCTCCAAGGCTGTCTGCGCCAGGAATGCCACGGGCGTGCCGGACTGCGGCGAGCCCATGAAGACGACGTGACGCACTTTGCCAGCCAGCGAGCGCGGCGCCTTCGCGAGCGCCAAGGGCGCCATCGCCTGCCGGATGACGAGCCCACCGGTGGACTGCCCGATCATGTCGATCCGCGCGAACGAGCGGGACTTCTTGATCAGCTTTGCGCCTTGCTTCGCAATCTGCGCGCCCAGCACCTCGAGCGGGAAGCTCGTGCTGAAGTACCTCTGGACGACGATCGTCGCCCGCCGCCCCTTCGTGATCCACGGCGACCCCGCGTTCTCGTTCAGCGCGTCGCGGAACGGGAAGTAGATCTTCTTGAAGGCCTCGGCGCTCAGTTCGTTGCCAAGCCCCGGCACAATCATGACCGGCAGCGGCAGGATCGCGCCAGCACCTGCGACGGCGGGGGCTTCCTGGCCGTCCTCAGCCGCGCTCATCTGCGCCTGCAGCAAGAGCGCGTTCGGCTCGTCGCGGATCCCGAGTTTCTTGGGATCGACGACGAATTTGATCGTCTTCGTCCGCGACTTCCCAGCCTTCGTCTTGAACTTCTTCGTCAGGCTGAACGGCGTGGTCCCAACCGCTCCCGTCAGCGTGACAACACCTTTGTTCGTCATCGTCACATCGGCCGAGACGACGAATTTCGTCCCCTTCAGCACCTTCGCCGCGACGTCCGTGTCAATCGTGGCTTCGGCATGCGCCGAGCCTGCGAACGCAAGTACGAGAGACGTAGTGATGGCAAGTGCCGAGCGTTTCGAGACGCGCATGGCGAGGTCCTCCGAGAGAGAGATCACCCGCCGCGCTGCGAACGCCGTCGGGCCGAACTACGAGACGATAGCGGGAACCCGCCCACCGCACCCGACTCTCTTCTCACGCAGGTGTCCCCGGTTCGGCGACGCACCGGACGGGGCGCGCCAAGCCGACGTTTCGAGACAGCGCAGGCGTCAGGCGTCGCGGATCAGCGCGATAACGAGGCCGAGTTTCTGGAGCGCGGTCTTCAGCAGCTTCACCGTCGACGTCGGGGCCTTGCCCTTGCTCAGCTTCTTCAGTGCCGCGCTCATCTTCTTGCTCGCGGTCGCCAGCGCCTTCGCTGCCTTCTTCGTATTCCCACCGGCCGCGCCCAACTCGGTCGTCGCGTCATCGAGATGTGCCACCCCGGCAGCCAACGCCGTCTGCGCAGACTCGGCGTCGTTCGCAAGACCGTCGACTGCCTTGACGGCGACCAACAGGTCATCGAATGCCTGCGTGCCAGCAAACGCGGCGCGCTTCTGCGCGGTGTCGAGGTCGGGCGGCTCACGGGCCGTCTCGGCGTCGACGTGCCACTCCCCCTCCGGTAGCGCTGCGAGGAACCGCTCGAGGGCGTCCGGCGCGATCTGCACGACGACGTCGATGTCCTGCGTCGTGCGAGGTTCGCCGTGGAACGTACTCGCGAAAGAGCCGACGATCATGTCCTGCGCGCCGGCGTCGTTCAGCGACGCCACGAGCCGAGCAAGTGTCTCTCCAGCGCCGCTCATTTCTCGTCGATCGGCCCCCAGGCGCTTGCCACGAAGTTGGCACCGTAGATCCGTGCGAGAACCTGCCTCCCCACGCGAGCTTCGGACCACTCGGGTGACGGTGTCGCACGCCGGTGGCAGCGATCTTGCGCGCTTCGTCGGACATCTCGGCGGCGAGCTGAACACGCGCCTGCGGTCCCATCTGCGCCCACACCGCCCCTTGAACCCGGCTAGCTTCAGTGGTCGTCTCGCGTGAGGTCACGTCGCACAGGATACGGCGCACTGAGGACACGCCGGTATCCAGATCGGGATCGCCCACGTGCTGCGGCCGAGTTCGTGACGCGATCCACGCCTCGTGGGTGCGGGGTTGGTTGCCCGACTAGGACTGCCGGGCAGGCTCAGCGCCTGCGTTTGAGCCTACGAGAGCGGGTTTCACAGCGTCTCCCGGTGTTTCCAGGGATCTCACAAGGACTACGACAAGGACTACGAGTCGCGGGTCTCCGGATTGATGGTCCGCACCCACGACGCGCCTCGCCTCGCGCGGCTCGCACGCCATCCGAACGGGAGGTCTGCGACTTCCAGAACGGTCTCGTCGAGCTCCGCGATCGTCGAGAGCCCGACGACGCGCATCGTGGAGTCCTCCCAGATCAGCGGCGGGAGGAAATTCCACGCACCGTCCTCCGCATGGTGCGTCACGTGGTGGATCTCATGGCTCCCGTCGAGCACATGCGTCGTCGTGAAGCACGCTGTGTCGGGTGGATCCGCAAACGGCCACTCACTCTCGGGCATGGCGGGAGCGTAGCTGGAATTGGAGTACGCGTCCTCCTGCAAATCGAGAGCACGAGGGCGCTCGGGGCGCGGGGGCCAGTCGCATGACCGCCCCCGCCGCGCCGCCCGTGCACGACCGAACACTGATCGACTGGATCACGGTCACGCACGAGAACGAACGCGACCTGCGCGAGCTGCTCCGCGGACCCGTGGAACGTCGCAAGGTCGGACTCCTCAACTACCCGACGTCGTACCAAGACGGTCACGGGACGATCCTCGCCTGCGGGGGCCCCGAGCCGCGCCCGTTCATGCTGCGCATGACGGGCAAGGCACTGGAGGCGTGGCGGGCCCACGCGCCCGACCGGGACCTGCTCTACCACCTGGCGTTCAACGGCGCGCACTGCACGCGCATCGACATCGCCCGCGACACCACCGGGCCCTGGACATCGACCCGGCTGTGGCAACTCCTTGAGGAGAGTCGCTACCTCTCGTCCTGGCGGTCGTTCGACCAGCGGTCCGGGCTCGGTGGCGCTGCCCGCACGGTCTACTGCGGCAGCCGCCAGTCCGAGACCTACCTGCGCGTCTACGACAAGAAGGCCGAGATGGAGAAGGGCCGCGAAGTCTGCCCCTTCGACCGGCTCACACGCTGGGAATTCGAGTTCAAGGGGGACCGAGCGCTGGTCGTATTCGACCGCCTCTCGTGCCTGATGGCCGAGACGGACGAGACGACCGGCGAGGTCACATGGGGCCTGCGCGAGTTGCACGCGAGCGCACTCGCGAAGCAGCTTACGATCACGACCGACCCGGTGGACCGCGACAACAAGAACCAGGGCCGGTCCGAACCGCTCCCGAGGTGGCTCGCGTTCCTGGCCGAGCACGATGAGACGATCTTGGCGCCCGGGATCGATGAGCGCCCGGTTCGACAACAGGCCCATGAGACTGGTGTTTGGCTCCGAAAGCAGGTGGCATCAGCCCTCGCAATGGCGAGTGATGTGGCCGGGCCGGACTGGATCAGTTCGCTTGTCGAGCGTGGTCGAGGCGCGACGTCCGCCAAGCACGCCTTGTTTCGTGAGACGCGCGACGACGCGCGCACCGGGCTGTGGGCTGCGCTTCAGTGATCCATGGCGACCAGGCCTAGGGGAACGTCCCCGCCGCTGTCCACTCCACGTCACAGAGCAAGAGATCCGGTCGCGAATGAGACTCGTCCCACGGCCAAGTCCCGGCCAGCAGCCGAGCTCGACGAAGTAGCTCCCACGTAGCCGCCATCGCGTCGCGATCGACGGCCGCTGGGCAGGAGCTCCCGAGAGTGACGATCAGTCGCGCCACGCGCACGAAGTCAGGCGAGCGAACCTCACCGTTCGACAGGTGCGCCATGAGCCCTCCTCCTGCCCGATTCGAGTGCGCGCGAATCTCCGAGCTCACGTCTGTGGAACCGACTCCCGCGAGTCCGTCTTCCTCGTGCATCCTCGCCACTCGTTCCGGATACCGTTCACCCCACCCCCGGGGCACCCAAGCGGTCTCCGGAACGGGCGATGGGCTCATGACGCCGAGCGCGCGAGCGACTGCCAGTTCGAATCGCTCAAGACCGCGAACGAACGACAGAAGATTTGAGTCGGCGGTGATCGAATCGAGACGGGCCAGCCCGTCTGGATGCACTCCCCAGCATCGCGCTAATGCGCTCAGCGTCCAGAGCTCGCAGGCAAGATCCCAGTCGATCCACTCGGAGCTCGCGAGACTCGGAGCCAGTGCATCCACAGCTGCGACGAGCTCACCGAAGTGCTGAGAGAGCGGTGATCCCTGATACGGGCGGAGGTCGGACATCAACCCGAACCCTGGTTCGTAGTCCGGCGCTGGCGTGCAGTGCCGTGTCAGAGTCCGTCGTGCCTCCCCGATGTCCATCCTCGAAGCGTAGCGATCGCTCCGGCGCGCGAACAGCGCTGTTGGTTGGTACCCCCGCCTCTAACAGGGGGGTACCAGTAGTCATCCAGGCTCCGCGATGCCGGACGTGCCGAGACTCCTGACCCAGGTGATCTCCCCCTCAGCGACCCTCCCGCCGCACCAGAACCCGAAGACGTCGCCGATCTTCAACCTCGGAATCACGAACTCCGGAGAGAGCAACCAGATCGACGCATCGCAGGTGTCGTTCAGATCGAGGCGATCTCGATCCTCGAACCACATCGCACAGTCCCAGACATGCCGAGGCCGGGTCTCCCACTCGAAGAGCAGGGGAATGCGGATCCCGCTGCCCCACCAAACGGACCCAGGATGATCCACGTTTCGGGGGCGCGGGAAGCGCCAGACCCGAGCACGGAAGTCAGGACGACTGGGCGGTCGCGGCGGAGGGCCCCACTCGCCGACGGACTCGTCTCCCAAATCGCCCCCCCCCTCTCGTGGTTCGCGCATTGGCTCAGCCGGACCGACGTTCACAGGTTACATCGCCGCCGCTGACGCGTGCCGGAAGAGAGCAACCGCCACGCCGCACGGAGCCAGGCTCAATGCGCCCGTTCCGACATGTAGCGACCTCGTCGCATCGAGTCCTCACAGGGATCACGTGTCGCAGAGCGCATGGGGCTGGGCCGACGGCGAGCGCCGGACGCGCGTCGAGGGGGACCGGCAGCGCTAGCAGCGCAGCGCAGGAGGTTCTTCCGGCCTGGCCCTCCACCCGGCCAAGGGCCGGGCCGGAAGGACGTCCGAAGCACGCCCGTCGAGGGGCCGCGAAAGGGCGACCCGAGTTCCGACGGAACAAGTGCTGTCGCTGGTGCGTCGTATGATGCAAGCGATGCATCACAGGAGATGCAACGAACGCACCAGGAGAACCCATGGCGAAGAGGAAGAAGGCCGAGGAACCGCTGAGCAAGAAGGGCGTGATAGTCTTCCAGGACCCACGCGATCCGGACTTCGACGCGTGGCAGGGTCCAACAGTCGCGGAACTCGTCGCCCAGGCCGTTGCGCCGACCGAGGAGGATGCCGAAGAGTTCAAGCCCATCACGATCCGGCCCACCGTCCAGGAGGTCGCGCTCCTCGACGAACTCGCCAAGCTCTTCAGCGAGTCGCGAAACATGACCGCCCGGCACCTGCTCGTCGCGGCAATGCGCGATGCACTGCGGGCCCTGCCGACGGAACATCGCGAGCGCGTACAGGCCCAGGCATTCAAGCGACTGGGCTGGGGCGTGATGACGCCGGAACGACTGCGCGAGGTGAACGAGCGCGGCGCGCGCGGCGAGGGCACCAAGCTCTCGGAACTGCTCGGTGCTCCCGACTGGCTCGACGACCCGAACGTGCGGCCCGTTGACCGCAAGAAGCTCGACGCCGAGATGCGGAGGCGTGAGCCCGTCGTGACGGACGACACCAAGACCGACGAGGGCAGCGGCGGAACGTAGACGCCGTTCGAGCTAGATGGAATTGCCCGAGGTCCTGCGAGCCCAAGACGTTGCCGACGTGCTCGGCATCGAAAGGGACACCGTGCTTCGCAAGAAGTGGCGAGTAGGAACCGGGCTGCCCGGACGCAAACTCGCTCGCGACTGGATCGTCACGAAGCGTCAGTTCCTGGAGTGGCTCGAAACGCCGCAAGCTGAGCCATCGCTCGCTGCTCCGCGTCGTTCGGCATCCAACGGCCGTACAGGCGGCACACGAGCGCTCCCCCGTCCGCGTGACCCAGCAAGGCCGCCACTGTCGACGGTGGCACGCCAGCTTGGACGAGATGGGAGGCATACCAGTGCCTAAGTTCGTGAACGCGGGACTGCGGAAGCTCGGCCTTCTCACACGCGACCTTCATCGCACGGAGAACGCCCTGCTCCGAGCGCGGCGTGAACACCGGATCGTCGGCGCTGCCCTGGTCGACGGTAGCGACGGCGGCGAGGGCGCGGGCCGAGAGCGGGACCGTCCGACGCGCGGCCTGCGTCTTCCCCTTCCGAACGTGAAGCGTCGGCTGCCGCTTGGCCAGGTCGAGGTCACTCCAACGAAGGGCGAGCGCCTCGCCGAGCCGGAGGCCCGTCTCTCCCAGCAGGACGATCAACGCTCGCTGCCCAGAAGTCACGAGACCGTAGAGCGCGTGGAGCTGCGTCGGCGTCACCCACGGCACCTCGCGCGGCTCCGCCTTCGCCAGGCGCATCCCCTCCCACGGGTTCTCGGCCACGAGGTTCCGTGCGAGCGCGTCGTTCCAGGCGCGCCGCAACGTCGTCACCAGTCGGCGGATGTAGGACGGCTTGTAGTCCTGCTCCGTCATCCAAGCGGCGAACTCCTCGGCATGGGCGCGCGTGACCGCGTCCATCGTCGGGTCGCCCGCTTCATCCCGCAGGAAGTCACAGAGCCGCGTGAAGTGCGCGGCAGCCGACATCAGGCTGCTCTCCTTCAGGCGGCTGTTCAGAACCCGGAGGTACTCGTCGTGAAGCCAATCCTCGAGCCGAAGAGGCTCAGCAACCGGAGCGGTCTCGACTTCGGCACGCACCGACTTCAGGAGGTCCTCGGCGGACTTCCGAGTGGTGCCAGCAAGCCGCGTCGTGCGCTTGCCATCGGCCTTCACGAAGCGGACGTAGTAGCGACCGTCCTTCTTCAGAACGGAGCCCCAGGCACGTCTCTCGCGCGTCTTTCGAGTAGCCATAAGGACTACCGTAAGGACTACGGGGGACAGGAAACGAGCGTTTCGAGCCTGAGAGAGGGTGGGGTTGGTTGCCCGACTAGGATTCGAACCTAGATAACAGGAACCAGAAACCTGTGTCCTGCCATTAGACGATCGGGCAACCGTGGGTCCGGCGGCTCGGGAGCCGTCGGCTGGCCCGGAGAGGGTACGAACGCGGCGGTGTTTCGCAAGTTTCGGCGCAGGCTGACTCGGGAGGCCGCGCGTCAGGCGTCGAGCGCGTCTGTGGCGTCCTCGGCGTGGGGTCCGGCGGCGCCCTGGCGCACGATCTCGAGGCGCGCCTCGGCGGACTCCAGGAAGCCGTGGCAGGCCTTGAGGTGCTTCATCGCGCCCGCGTAGAGATCGATCGAGTCTTCGAGTGGGATGTCGCCGGATTCGAGGCGGCGGATGGAGTCCTCGACGGAGCGGAGGTGCTCTTCGAAGCCTGTGCGCTCGGCCGTCTCGGAGCCGGAGTTAGAACTGGAGTTGGGGGCGGCGTCGGAGTTGGAGTTGGAGTCGCTCATTCGGAGTCTCCTGTTCGGAGGGGGGCGGCGTCGGGAGTGTCGGCGATGACCTCGGAGACGAGGTCGCCGGAGTTGAGTCGCGTGACGATCCGTGTCCCAGGCGGAGCGGCGGCGGCGTCGACGAGGGGCGTACGCGCGTCAGCGCGGCGTGTGATGGAGTAGCCGCGCGCGAGAACGGCGACTGGGGAGACGGCTTCCAGATGGGCGGCGGTGCGGCCTAGTCGGTCGCGTGCCGTTTCTACCTTCCGACCGAGAGCGTCGGTGGCGCGGCGCTCCCATTCGTCGAGGTCCTGGGCGACACGGCGCAGTCGGTCGAGCGGTTGGCCGAGCGCGTGCGAGTTCGCGAGGGCGTCGAGTCTCTCGCGGGCACGCGCGAGTCGCTCGCTGACCGCGCGGTCGAGCCGCACGTTGTTCTCCGCGAGTCGGGCGGCGAGTTCTGCGGTCTCGGGGAAGACGAGTTCGGCGGCCTCGCTCGGTGTCGCGGCGCGCGCGTCCGCCACGAAATCGGCGACGGTCACGTCGGTCTCGTGACCGACCGCCGAGACGATCGGGACCGGACATGCGGCGATCGCGCGTGCGACGACCTCTTCATTGAAGGCCCACAGATCCTCGATGCTGCCACCGCCGCGCGTCGCGACGACTACGTCGAACTCCCCCACCGCGGAGAGTTGATCGAGTGCCTGTGCAATCTCGCCCGGGGCTTCGTCGCCCTGCACGCGGACCGGGAAGACGGTGATCCACGCGCCGGGAGAGCGGCGTTGCGCGATGCGTAGGAAGTCACGTAGCGCGGCCGACGTCGGCGATGTGATCACCGCGACTCGCCGCGGAACGAGTGGCAGGCGCTGCTTGCGCTCGGGCTCGAAGAGTCCCTCGGCCGCAAGTTGCTTCTTCAGCGCCTCGAGACGCAGATGCAGTTCGCCGACGCCAAGCGGCGCCATGCGATCGACGATCATCTGGTACTTACCGTGCGGCGGGTAGACGTCGATGCGTCCTTCGGCCACGACCTCCTGCCCGTTCTCGGGCCGGAAGCGCAGCCGCCCCGCCGATGAGCGCCACATGGCGCAGACGAGTTGCGCGTCCTCGTCCTTCAACGAGAAATACGCGTGCCCGGAACTCTGGCGCCGCAGATTGGAGATCTGGCCCCGCACTGCGATGCGTCCGAACGCGCCGCCGAGCAGCCCCTTGATCTGCTGCGTGAGTTCGGCGACGGAGAAGACGTCTTCCACGGTTGCGGCTGTCTGGGCGCGCCTACCGCGCGTAGTCGGTGACGCGCGTCTCGCGCAGGAGTGTCACCTTGACCTCGCCCGGGTACGTGAGTTCGTTCTCGATGGAGCGGGCGATCTCGCGCGCCAACCGTTGCGACGTGCGGTCGCCGATCCGATTGGGATTGACCATGACGCGCAACTCGCGGCCGGCCTGGATGGCGAACGCCTGATCGACGCCCTCGTAGCGGGTTGCGATCTCTTCGAGACGCTGCAGACGCTGGATGTAGCGCTCAAGCGTGTCGCGGCGGGCACCGGGACGCGACGCGCTCACGGCATCGGCTGCCGCGGTGAGAACGGCGTAGGCCGTGTCCATCGGCACGTCCTCGTGGTGCGCGGCGATCGCGTTCACGACGAGCTTCGTCTCGCCGCAGCGGCGCGCGACGTCGGCTCCGACGGCGGGGTGACCGCCCTCGACCTCGTGGTCGATCGCCTTGCCGACGTCGTGCAGCAATCCACACCGGCGCCCGAGCTTGGGATCGAGGCCCAACTCCGCGGCCATGAGCCCACAGATATTCGCGGCCTCGATGGAGTGCTGGAGGACGTTCTGGCCGTAAGACGTGCGGTACTTCAACCGACCGAGCAGGTGCACGAGCTTCGGGTGCATCTTCCCGAGGTTGAGATCGAGCACCGTGCGCTTGCCGGTGTTGTTGATCGTCTCCTCGACCTCGGTGGCGGTCTCGCGCACCACTTCTTCGATCCGCGCGGGATGGATACGGCCGTCCTTGACGAGCTTGTTCATCGCCCGGCGGGCGGTCTCGCGGCGGACGCCGTCGAAGGCCGAGATCAGCACGACGCCCGGGGTGTCGTCGACGATGACATCCACGCCAGAGGCCTTCTCGAAGGCGCGGATGTTGCGGCCTTCGCGCCCGATGATCCGGCCCTTGATGTCGTCGTTCGGGATGTCGATTGTCGAGACGGTGATCTCGGATGTATGGCCTGCCGCGACGCGCTGAATGGAGGTCGCGACGATGTCCCGCGCGAGCTCCTCGGAAGTCGATCGAATGACCTCTTCGCTCTTCGCGATCAGGCGCTCTTCCTCGTCGGCGACGTCCATGCGGATCGACTCAAGGAGTTCCTCGCGCGCCTCTTCGGCGGTGAGGCCAGCCGTGCGCGCAAGCTCGTCCTTACGCTGATCGAGAAGCGCTGCGGACTCTTCACGCTGTGCGCGGATCTCGTCCTGGTCGCGCGCAACGCGATCCTCGACGTCCTGCAGCATGCGCTTGCGCTTCTCGAGCCCGAGTTCGCGCTCGGAGAGAGCGGAATCGGCCTTCTGCTGCGCCCGCTCGCGGTCACGCACCTTCTCGTACTCGCGCTCGACCTTGCGATCGTGCTCTGCGCGGAGCTTCAGAACGGTATCGCGGCCAGACAGCTCGGCCTCGCCACGGATGCGCTCGGCATCCAACTCGGCACGCTGCGCGATGGTCTTCGCGTCGCGCTCCGCTTCTTCGCGTTTCGTGGATGCGCCCTTGCTGGCAACGCTCCAGGCAACGCCTCCGCCAACGATCAGGCCAATGGCCAATCCGACGACAATGCTGATGGGATCCACGTCTTTTCTCCGTCTGTTTCGATGGGAAATGCCGCCCGGCCCGGAGGGGCGCCGTGCGGCGAGGCGTGGACCTCGCTGAGACTCGATTGCGCTGCTGAACCCCCTCTGATGCGACCGGTCGTCGGTGCGCGATCGAGGCCAGGGGGCGGGCTCGGGATAACGTCGAACGCCGCCGCGTCGCTCCGGGCGCCTCTTCGGAAGAGGACGTCGGGCAGCGCGGACGGAACGCACGAAGCGTCGATGCCGGTCGGCATGGGCCGTGAGGCCGGATCAAGTTCTGGAGCACCGCCGACCGTGGGGTGCCCGAGATGGATTGAGGTCGAGTTCATGGAGGTCCACGGGCAGGCCGGGACCTCACGGTCCTCGCCCACCTTCGACGAGAGTAGCCGCCCGTCCCCGTGGGCCCGAGTCCTTACGACCCCGGAACTACGGGAGGGGGTGTGCGGGAGACGGCGCCGCGCGGAACCCGCTCACTCGAAGACGAGGCAGGTCAACCCGCTGGTCTTCCAGGGACCGGCACTGGACTTCACGACGATGGCGTAGCGTCCATCGAAGAACGGCGCACGGCGCCCGCCAAAGACCAGGTAGCCGTCGCGTAGGTCCATGACCACGTCGCCGTCGTCGGCGCGCACCTTCACGGTCGCCGTCGGGGCCTCCAGCGTGCGGATGACGCGCCCGTCGTCGTCCACGCCTGAAATGCGCACGTCCAGCAGCGTCTCGCCCCGCACGCCACCAATCATGTCGATCCGGTAGGCGAAGCCGTCGTCGCTGAGCGCGAGCAGGCGATTGAACTCCCGTTTGATGCGCGCCAGGTCGGCGGGACGCCGCACCGCGCCCGCCTCCGGGTCCACGTCGGCCGCCGCAACGGCCTCGGCGGCGTCTCTCTCGGTGGTATCGCGATCGGGCGGCGGCAGGCGCGGCAACGCCGCGTTGCGCTCGGCGGCGGAGGAGCCGGCCGCGGAGGAACCAGCCGTGGGCGAGACCGGCGGCCCGCCCCGTCCATCGCCCCGTCCATCGGCTCGTCCATCGGCTCGTCCATCGGCTCGTCCATCGGCTCGTCCGCGGGCGCCCGGCGCGGCGGCGGCGGAGACGGGTGCGGCGGATGCGGAGACGCGCGCCGCTCCGAGTTCCCGCTCCAACCGACGCACCTCCCGCTCAAGCTCGGTGGTGCGAACAGCCTCGACACCCGAACGGCTACGCATGGCACGCAATTGGGCGCGCAGGCCCTCGGCCTCGGCGCTCTCGTCGGCCAGGAGCGCGAGCTGCGCGTTCAGTGCGGCGAACTTCACCGAACGCGCCTCTTCTTGACGCGCACTCAGGCCGCGCACGCCAGCCAGATCATCGCGGACGCGTCCGAGTTCGGATTCGAGTGCGTCGGCGCGGGCGCGCTGCGCCTCGGCGGCTTCGCTGAGTCGCAGACCGTCCTGAGCGCGGCGCAGCTCTGCCTGACCGGCAGCCACTTCACCCACGCGCTCCCCGAGATCGGAGCGCAAGGACTCGAGTTGCGTCCACACCCCCCAGACGAGGAGTCCCGCGAGCACGGGGGCGAGCACCAACGCGGCGGTCAGGCGGCGGTTGCGGCTCTGCTCGTCGCGAAGCGCCTTGCCCACGTACTCGTGGGCGTCGCGAACCTGCTCGAGGGTGCGCACCAACTCGCGCGTCTGGGCGCGCCCCGCAGCGGCGTCGCGATGGCTCTGCTCCAACCAGCGGGCGAGGCCCACGCCGTCGCGCCCCGTCAGGGCTGCGGGGTCGCCGCCTCCGGAAGGGACGAGTTCGCCGCTCGTGGGCGGCTCCGGCGGCTCGTCGGCCGGATCGTGGATCGGTTCGTGGTCATTCATGGTGTGCGGTGTGCTGATCGACCGAGAAGACCGGGCGTTGAGGAGAGCCGCGTCAGCGCGTCACGCCTCCGGGAGCTTCGCGATACTGATGAAGGGTCTCCAAATCCATCAGAGCCCTCTCGAGCGAGCGCTCGCCCCATTGGACGACCGACACGTCGGAAAGCGTCCGCCCCGGCGGAAGAGCAACGAGAAAACGCCGCAAGGTGCCGGGTGACACACGCACGGAGTCGACGTCGCCCCCGAGACTGCGCAGGCGCAGCGAGACCGTCGGAGAGAGCCCGGTTCGCTTGGGCAGCGGCTCCAAGTTGAACGACGATCCGCCATCGCGCGGCTCGGCTCGAAACGGCACGGCGGCCAGATCGACCTCGAATGGAGCGCCTGCAGCGCTCGTGTTCGCGACGAGGACGGAGGCGAAGCGCCGCGCAGGCGTCTCGTCCGGAAAGAGTGCGCGTGAGAGCGCAGGCTCGCCTGTCGCGTCCGGTCCGGCGGGCGCAAGCAGGATTTCACCCGGGCCGTCGGAGCGCAGCCGGAAGACGCTGATCCGGGAGTCCGGGCGTGACGCAGCCTGTCCGGCCACGCCCGTCGGGCCGCGGAGCAACGACCAGCTGATGACGACGACGGCGGCAAGAACGACCCCCGCCACGAGACCGCCCGCAACTGCCACCCAGGGACGCAGATGGACGGGGGCGACATCGCGTTCGCTCCGGTCGGTGCCCGATTGACGGCTGGTCAAGCGTCACTCCCCTGCCCGCGCATGTTCACGCCTCGTCGCGGCTCACTTCCAGAGGTTGCGGTTCTTCTTGTTGTCGTTGTACCAACTGCGGGCTTCGCGCGGGTTCTTGAACGTCTGTCCGGACAGGGCCTTCAGCGCCTTCATAATCCCGTTCTGGATGATGTTCCACTTGCGCTTTGAGTTCTGGTCGTTGGCCTGCGCGGCATTGTACGTACCCTCGCTCGACTTGATGACCTCCTCGAGCAACTCCTTGCGGAGTTTTCCGGAGGCTGCCTTGTAGCCAGCCATCGCCTGTGCGGATTTCCCGATGACGTCGTAGAGCTTATTCTTGAGCAGTTTCGTGAGCGCCTTGATGACCTTGCCGTCCTCGGACGCGATGACGCCCACGCTCTTCAGGCACGCACTGTAGACCTGAACGGAGGGCTCTTTCGCCTTCAGGGTCTTGTCGAGCACCTTGAAGATCGCCTTGGCGGAAGAGTTACCGCCGAGGTCGCGCAGGCCCTCGATCCCCGCAATCGCGGCCATGTCGGTCTTCGATGAGGCGATCTTCACCATCATCGCAGGGACGCCCTTCTTCACACTCTCCGCGATCTCAGCGTCCTTCCAGATCTCGACGAGCTTCTGGGCGGTCGCCTTGGCAGGCCCCTCTTCCTGCTTGCCGACGGCCTTCTTGACACTGGCAAGGTAGTCCGCTGTCACTTCGTCCTTCGTAGGCTCGGGAACTTCGTCCTGCGGTGCGGCGTGAGCCAGCGAGACCGGAACGAGCGCGAACTGGACGAGTACGAGAACGGCAAACGAGAGAAAGAACTGGCGCATGATCAGCAGACCTCCAGGCGATCTTGAAAGCGAAACCACGAGTTTAGCAGACGGTGTCGACGCGGCAACGATGCCCGTCAGGCATCTGATAAGCAAGCAGCGAGCCAGAGTGTGAGCTGTCCCGGCGCTGGAAGCGAACGGTCGTCGACCGACCCGAGCGCTCGAACACCGTTCAGGCTCGACGTGAGCCAGGCTTCGTCCGCCGCGTCGAAGTCGTCGACCGTCAGAGGCCGCTCTTCGATGACGCGCCCCGCGCTCCGCGCTGCGCTGAGTACACGGGCGCGCGTGATCCCCGGCAGGACACCTCTGTCCAACGAAGGAGTCACGATGACGCCCTTCCGCGCGACGAAGATGTTGGCGTGATCGGCCTCGCAGATATCGCCCTCGATGGTCGTCAGGAGCGCCACGTCCGCCCCGCGCGCGAGGGCCTCCCGCCGGGCGAGGACGAAGGGCAGCCACGAGAGCGTCTTGTGGCCCGCGCTCGCTGAACTTGGATCGATCCGGTGCGCGGCCACCGTGACGCCTCGCAACGGAGCGGTCTCCGGCTCCGCAGGGAGAGCCGAGAGCGCCACGTCCACACGCGGAGTTGGCGGGGCCGCCGGAACCAACCCGCGCCCTTTGCCAGCGCTCAGAGTGACGCGCAATGCAGCGCGTCGCGGCTCGCCGGCCTCGCGCCAGAGCCGATCGATCGGTTCCCGTGCGAGGACGTCCAGATTGCCAGGAACGGGGACACAGAGCTCAGTGCCGCTCGCGCGCATGCGATCCAAGTGACGGCTCAGGAAACGGGTCTCACCATCGACAACGAGGAGCGTCTCGAAGAGTCCGTCACCGAGAAGGAACCCCCGGTCCGTCGCGTCGAACTGCGCGTCGAGCGTCACGACGAACTTCGCGAGAGCGCCGCGAGCAGCGCCTGCGCCTTGACGAGGGTCTCGTCGTACTCCTCGCCCGCGTCGCTATCCGCCACGATCCCTCCGCCGACATGAAACGATACGCGTCCCTCGGAGACGACCAGCGTGCGGATGAGAATGTCGAGCGCGACGTCACCGTCGTACCCAAACCAACCGGCGGCACCGCAATACGGCCCGCGGCGCCCGTCCTCGAGTTCCTCGAGGATCTCCATCGCGCGAATCTTCGGCGCGCCTGTGATGCTGCCGCCCGGCATGGTCGCGGCCACGAGATCGGCGGCATGGACGTCGCGCCCCAGCCGAGCGGAGACCGTTGCCACCGCATGATGCACGGTCGGGTGCGCGTGCAGCGCACGCGCCTCGTCGACCGTGACAGAGCCCGTCTCCGCCACGCGCCCCAGATCGTTGCGCAGGAGATCGACGATCATCGCGAGTTCCGCCTGCTCCTTCTCGCTCGAGGCCAGGGCGTCGCGCAGAAGCCCGTCCTCGACAGGATCACTGGCGCGCGGACGTGTCCCCTTGATCGGTCGCGTCTCGATGCGATCGCCCGTGCGCCGCAGGAAGAGCTCCGGGCTGATCGAGAGCACCTGCGGTCCCCCGAGATCCATGAAGCAGCCGTAGGGCGCGGGACTCTCTGCCCGAAGGCGCGCGTACGCCTCGATCGCGGGGACACGCAGGCGCCCCGAGAACCGTTGCGCCAAGTTGGCCTGGAAAACGTCGCCCGCACGGATGTACTGCAGAACACGGTTGACCCGGTCCATGTGGTCGTCGCGTCCGACATCGGGCTGGATGTCCTCGGCCGCCGGGCCGTCCGTCGCGTCGGGCGTCGGGAGATCGCTCATCATGTCGAGGATCTGCGACTGGCGGGCGAGCAGTCGAGACGGCCCCTCGGAGACCGGACACGCGCCGGTCAGGAAGAGCCGCTTGTCGCGACGGTCCTCCACCAACAGCGCCTCGTACTCGGCGATGACGACGTCGGGGACGCCAGGCGTCGGCCCATGTCGATCCGGGAGCGTCTCGATCTGCCGGCCGATGTCATACGAAATCCAGCCAAGAAAGCCCGCGCGGTACGGCACAGGCGAGTCGGGGTCCGGCTCCATCCGTCGCTCACCGATCACACGTCGCAAGCCGTCGAGAGCACCGCGCGCACCGACCGGCCAACGCAGCGTCTTGACCGGGCGCCAGCCAAGCACCGAGAAGCGGCCTTCGTCGGCGGGTTCGCAACTCGAGTCCAGGAACGCGGTTCCCGGCTCGGTCGCCGCCAGCGCTCGCGCGAACGGCCACAGCTCGCGATACGGCAACTCCTGGCGGAAGGCAGAGAGGCGTTCGGGTCGCGGTGAAGAGCGGGTACCGGTCATGCTTGCCATTGCACCGTGCGAGCGCCCGACCTCCGAATCCTTGGCGTCGCGGGGCCCCGCGGGGAGGCTCCACGCGTGCATCCTGACGAAGCTGTGGACGGATTTCTGGCGATGGGACGTCACGTGAAGCGCTGGAGTCCGCACACGCTCGAGGCGTACGGCGCCGACCTCGGGCGCCTTTGCGCGTTTCTCGACGCAGAGAAGATCCGCGATGTCACGACTGTCGACGCCACGCTCCTGCGCTCGTTCGTCGTGACCGAGAGCGAGCGCGGACTGGCCGCGTCCAGTCTCTCGCGTGTGATCGCCACGCTCCGCAGCCTCTTCAAATGGCTCCAGAGAGAGAGGATCACGACGGTCAACCCCGCTGGCGCGCTGCGCTCGCCGCGCAAGCACCGCCACCTGCCCGAGCCACTGACGCAGGCCGAGGTCGGCGAGTTCCTGTCGCTCTCGCGCAAGGACGACCTCGCCGGAACGCGGGATGCCGCCATGCTCGAAGTGCTCTATTCGGCGGGACTCCGCGTCAGCGAGCTCGTCGGCCTCGATCTCGCGGATATCGACCTGAACGGCGGTGTCCTGCGCGTGCGCGGCAAGGGCAAGAAGGAGCGCCTCGCGTTTCTTGGTCAACCAGCGACGCGCGCATTCGAGCGCTACCTCGCGCGGCGATCGCTTGGTGGCGCCACCACGGACGCCGTCTTCGTGAACGGACGCGGCGGGCGTCTGACGACACGCAGCGTCGAGCGCATCGTGGAACGCGATCTGGCCCGCGCCGGACTCGCAGGCCGCGGCACGCCCCACACGTTGCGCCACTCATTCGCGACGCACCTACTCGATGCGGGCGCCGATCTCCGCACCGTGCAGGAGCTTCTCGGCCACGCCGACCCCGCGACGACCCAAATCTACACGCACGTCACACCGCGCCTCTTGCGCGAGGCGTACGAGAAGGCCCACCCGCGGGCCTAGCCCGGCAGAGGGAACCAAGCATCATGACAGCTCGCCGACTTGCAGCCATCCTCGGCTTCCTCGGAGTCGCCCTCGGCGCCTTCGGTGCGCACGGACTGAAGAGCCACCTCGCCAACGGAGATCCCGACTTCGCTGTGCGCGCCCTGGAGTGGTGGCGAACGGCGACCATCTACCACCTGGCCCACGCACTGGCGATCCTGGCCACGACAGGGTCCGACGCCGACCGCGCCCCGAGCGCAAGCGATTGGTCCTTCACCGCCGGCATCGCCATCTTCTGCGGCTCGCTCTACGCGATGTCACTCGGCGCCCCAACGTGGTTCGGCGCGGTAACGCCCTTCGGCGGGCTCGCGCTCCTGGCTGGCTGGGCGCTGTTGTTGCGGCGGGGGTAGGTTGCCGGAGCGTGGTCGATATCGGCTGCGCGTAGACGGAAGTCGGTGGAAAGACGGGGCGCTCAGCGCGGATCGAGGTCGAGTTCGAGCCGCTGATCGGGCGACTCGATCGTCACCGTCTGCTTGGCGGTCTTCGACGCAGCGCCCATGACACGCAACTGAATCTCGTACGTGCCGGGTAGGAGTCCCGTCACCACGAGCGGCGCGTCGTCGCTCACCCGACTCGTCCGAGAGTGCTTGAACCCGCCGGGAGAGGCCCACGTCGCGCGCAGCAGCGCCCCTTCGCGCACCGATTGCGCACGCACGTCGTCGTCGGTAATCCGAACGGCAACAGACGCGCCCTCCGTCAGATCGAGATCGATCACTCCCCCGCCTCCGTCGGGCAACTCCACATCGCGCAGGACCACCGGTGCGTAGCGGGACCGCAGGTCCACCCACAGCGTGAACGTGCCGATCGGGTGCCCACCGATCCGGAGTTCATGGCCGTTGCGCGTCGCGAGCTTCATATCGACCGGCTCTCCCAACTCCTCGGTCGCGAAGAACACGACGGGGAGCGTTGCCGGAAGGGCATCGACCTGCGCGTCGCCCGGAATGCGCAGTGTCGTCACCCCTCCTCTCGCGAGCCGCAGGACGACGCCGCTCTCGGTGCCCGAAACCGTCGCGCTGCCGTACTCCGAGTCCGTGGGATACGTCGGGTGTAGGACGCGCAGTGTCGTCGCCTGTCCGTCCGGGATCGTCACGGAGAAATGGCCGTCCGGCGTGAGGACGATGCCGTTGCCCGGACGCCCCGGTTTGGCGCCGCGCCGTGTGCCGTTTGCCTCGACGAAGAGCGCGAACTCCCCGTCCATCGGGACGCCGTCGGGGAATTCGATGTGGCCTGTCACGGTCACGGTCTCCGTCACCTGGAGAACGCACACCGGCGAGATGATCCCAGGTGCGATGTCCACGGGCTCGCTCGCGATGGACGCCTCGGTCGCGAGCAGGCGATAACGCCCCGCGAGAAGACCACGCACTTCGACGGAGCCGTCGCCCCGCGCGCGCAGTCCCATGAGCCGGACGGCTCGAACGTATCGCGACGTGTCCAGCCGCTTCCACTTCTTCGTGCCAGCCTCGAACACCTGAAGTTCCAGTGCGGTCATGCGGGCCGGGTCGGCAATCACGCGCCCACGAAAGACGGCTCCGGTGCGGAGGTTCAGCGTAACCGGCTCCATCGCACCTGACGCGGAGCGGCGTGCCGTCGCACGCGCTTCCTGGAATCCGTAAGCCCGCGCCACGACGAGCACGGCGTTGTTCATCTCCCCTCGAACGCGGACGCGAACGACTCCGGTCGCGGGGTCTTCCACGGCACCGAAGGCGCGCGCCCCCGCGGTACCGATCTCGGTCAGGGTCGGAGGGATCCCGGGCTTGCCGTCGATCTGCAGGTGCAGCACCAACTCAACGACTTCGGGGAGCTTCAGCGTGACCTCCGCAGTTCCCGGCGCGATCCGAACGAGCCCGGAGATCGGGTCCGGTCCGTGCATGTCGCGATTGAAGAGGCTGCCCCCGATCCGAAGGTCGAAACCACCGTCAGGAACGTGCTCGAGGAGCACGCTTCCCTGATCGTCGGTCTCGATACTCTGTGAGAATTCCACTCCCCACGCCTTCGTGCGGAGCCCCGCGACCGGCCGACCAGCCGAGTCGACGACGTGCAGTATCACGGGGTGCGACATCACCGGCTGGGGCGAGACGAACGCGACCGGCTGACCGGCGGCGTTCGCATCGAGCACGCACCACTGCCCCTCGGGACCGATCGCCTTCACACCGAAGTTGTCGAGCGGGAAGTAATCAACATCGGCGACAACCTGTCCTTCCTCGACCCACGCCGTCGCGGACAGGTGCGCGGGCATGAAGGGAGCGCCGCGCTTGCGTGTGAGCCGTAGACGCGCGCCGTCCGCCGGGGGATCGGTGCCTGCGACGATCGGCCAGCGCAAACGCCGCGCGTTCGGCAGCACGACTTCGACCTCGGTCATCCCCGATTCGACCGACGCACCGCCGCCGGTGAACGCGCCAACGCGTCCGAAGTGAGGCGCCACCGCTCGTGGAGCAAGCACACGCAGGCCGAACCCATCCTCCTCCGCGACGTCCCGGACCGTCGTCCGGCCGTCGGCGTCCGTGGGCGTCGCAAGAACAGCCGGATCGAAGTTCCCGTACGTCCCGCGCTTCCCGCTCCAGAACTGCTGGGCGAAGAACCGGATGCCGGAGACCGGCGCTCCGTCGAAATCCACCACGCGGACTCGCACGTCACGCTTCGTGAGGCGCAACTCGATCGCGGCGACCGGTCGCCCGGCGACAACGTCCATCGCCATTGCACGCCCCGCGCCTTCCTTGTAGGCGCGCACCACGACGTCGCAGTCCGGCAGGTGATCGAAGCGCACGATGCCGACGGCGTCCGTTTCGCCGACCCCCATCAACAGGTTGTCGTACTCGCGACACACGACGCGCACCCCACGCACGGGCTGCGCCTCGTCGTCCAGGACACGCACGACGACACCGTAGGCCGGACGGAGCAGAAGAGTCGGCGCGAACGCTGTCACGCTGGCGCTCATGAGCGGCATGCGCTCGGTCGCTGCGTTCCCGGCATCGTCCCACGCTTGCACCGTGAACTGGCCGCGGAGCCCGCCTGGCTCGCGTGGGCGAAGTTCGAAGCGCCCGGCTACGTCGGCCCGGGTCTCGGTCACCGTCCCCGTGTCATCGATACAGCGCACATGCGCACCACCGGCCGGAGTGCGATCCGGACGCAGGACGAGACCGAAGATCTCCAGCTCCGTTCGCGGGTCTACTTCGTCGGCAGTCTCCGCGCCCGCGATGGCGGCAGCCGACGACGGATCGCCGGTCGACGTGACATGCTCTCGGACGGTCGGTCCGTCGCCTCGCCCGATGAGATGGATCGACGGCACGCTCTCGGGCGTGTCCGACACGAGGAACGCGGCCCCCGCGAGAAGCGCGAGCAGGAACGCCACAATCGCGCCCGCGGCGATCTTCTGCGAACTGACAGCCATGAGTAGCGCTCCCCATCCACCGGCCGCGCCGGTCCTTGCCGTCGTTGCTCCGATCCGCCCAGCGCCACTCCGGCCAGCCGGTGACCTTGCCGCGCCGTCGCCGACGAGGGCGCCGTCGGCACCTGAGCCCCCCATCGCGACGGATGCGTCTGCGGCGAGAAGCGGCACGAAGGCCGACGCCCACGCGCGACGGTCTCCGCTCTCCTCGTGATCGAAGCGCTGACGGAGGAGCTCGACACCCCGCGTGACGCGGCTTCGCACCGTGCCCCCGGGAACGCCGAGTCGCACCGCGATCTCACGCGGCGGCAACTCGTCGAAGTAGCGCATCAAGAGCGTTTCGCGGTAGGGCTCCGGAAGACCGAGAACGGCCGCGACGACACGCCGGTGCACCTCTGTGCGCGCGACCGTCTCCGACGTCGCCGGGAGAGCCTCGGGCCGCGCGACGACCTGCTCCCGTCGCCTGCGCGCAACATCCCCCCGCACATGCCGCCGCGCGAGGTTGCGCACGACACCCGCGAACCACCCACGCCGCTCACGAGCCGCGTCCACGCCCCCCTGCAACGCCACGAGGAGTGCGTCCTGCACGACATCCTCGGCGATGTGCCCGTCATCAACGATGGCACGCGCCAGAGCACGCACCGAAGGCGCGAATTCGGCAAGGCGGTCGAGGTCGGTCACGGTGGGACGGTGTGTCATGGCTCTCTACCCACCAGTGCCACCCGCTCTGCCTGCTGCTGCGTGAAATCGAAGAAAGAGACGCCGACGCCCTGTGTCGGGTCCGCTGCGCGCGGAAACATGATGAGGGATCGTACCCACGCGGGATCGGGATGGAGAACGGGGCCCTGTCGATGAGTCAGGGAGAGGGACGTGAGGAGGCGGGGGGGGCGGAGATGGGGACACGCGGATTGGGAATGGGGAGTGGGAGATCTGGATGGATCGCGACTCGTCGAGGGGTCGAAATACCGTGCCAGGCTCAATTCCTTCGCGCGGCCACCCGGATGGACGAGGGCGAAGATCGTCGGCGCGCGCAAAAATTGAGCCAGGCACGCGATTTCGACGCCGCGCACCCGGTCGGTTGATCGGGGAATTGGAGGGGGGAGGGGATCAAGAGCCCACCCACCACGACAGAGCCGGGAACGCGAGCGAGTGGCGGGGTTTGTGCGTCAGCACAAACCGTGACACTCGTGGTGAGGCGACGAGAGCGGATTCCGCCTGCGAAACCCGACTTCAAGACGAGCGCTTTCCCGCGTCGAGGTTGCAACTCGATGCGCGGTCACGAACCCCGAGCGCCGACCCGGTTGAAGCAGCCGGAGCCGCGACCAAAGCCGAACATGCGAGCGAGAGCGAGCGTGCCGACGGAGTCGGCACAGACGCAACACAGATTGGACCTCCGAGCGCTCCGCGCTCGGCGTCCCAATCTACCTGTGGAATTCCACAGCCCCGCCGGGGAGGAAGTAGAGGATCAGCATCCGGCCACCCTCGACGCGCGGACGGTGGGTGCTGCCGGGCGGGAAGACGACCCATCCGGCGGGGTTGCCGTCGAACTTCGGGTCACCGGACTGCGCGAAGCACAGGTTGATCTCGCCGTTCGTATGCGTGTGCTTCGGACCGACGACGTTCTCCATGACGACGGCATCCACCGAGAATCCGGCCGAGGCCTCGCCGGGCTTCACCGGCCGGCTGAACTGGATGCCGCCGGCCTCGCGATTGCAGAGCCAGCCGGCCTCGACGCCAGCCTCGGCCGCCGCGCGCACGGCGTTGCAGGCCTCTCCGTCAAGCGGCAATGCCGCGTTCAGGGTCGCGGCCAGTGTGGCATCGGCGGGGTCCGCGTCGGTGAGCGCGGCGAAGACGGGGTCGAGTGCGGCTGTCAGCGCTTGCGCGGCCATGGACGTTCTCCTGTGGCATGACGATCTCTTGGTGTGCGGGTATCGTAGCTGGGAAGTCTCTGCTCCCGCTGAAGGTTCATGGTTCATCTCGCATCGCATCACACCGCATCATCCGTCTCGCATCGTAGGAGTGTCCGCCTTGCTTCCCCACTCACGGTCTCCGCAGTCACGCGTTCCTCCTCGACAGTTCGGACTCCGCGCGACGCTCGTCGGTTTCTCTCTGGCGCTCGTGCTCGGAACACTGCTCTCCGCGGGCAGGGCAGTGGCGCAGGACACGAAGCCGTCCGTGCCGGTCGCCGACGCTCCGGCGCTCAAGAAGCCCGTCCAGACCAAGAACTCGACGCCGGAGGAGTTCAAAGCTCTCGCGACCTACAAGCCGACACCATTCGAGATGACGGTGCGGCCGCCGATCAACGTCGGCGACGGTGTCTTCGTCGAGGGATTGCGGTATCCGTCGCCCTACAAGAGCGGGTATCCGGAGCGCAACGACGTCGTCCGCGCGCGCCTCTTCCGGGTCGAGAAGCCGCAACCTGCCGCGGTCATCGCCCTCGGCGGCTGGCGCTTCGACCCACTCATGCCCGAACTCGCGCAGAAACTCGCGAAGTCCGGCATTCAGGTCGTCCACATCGACATTCCGTTCCAGCGGCAGCGCGTTCCGAAGGGGCGGAAATCCGGAGAACTCACGCTTTCGGCCGACCTGATCCAGAACGAGAAGACGTTCATCCAGCTCGCGCTAGACGTGGATCGCATGGTCGATTGGTTGGTGCGAGAGCGGAACGTCGACCCGAAGAAGGTCGGCGTGCTCGGGACCAGTCTCGGCGGGTTCGCGGCAGCCACGCTCTACGGAATGAAGCCCGAGCGCTTCCAGGCGACCGTCGTCCAACTGGCGGGCGCCGACGTCGCCAAGGTGCTCTTCAACGGCAACTGGCTCACCCGGCACATTCAATCCCAGTTGCGAGAGAAGGGACTGACGGAGCGGGAGGTCCGCAAGCGCATCGCGGGCATGAACCCAGGGACATGGGCGGACCCGAAGCGCAAGGAGGGCGTGCTCCTCGTCGCCGCGGAACTGGATGAGATTGTGCCGATGTACACGGTCGAGGATCTGCAGGAGCGCTACGGCGGTGCCGAGTTGATCGTCATGCCGAAGGCCCCCCACCGCGCGGCTGAGGGCCTGCGTGCAGCACTTCCGAAGGTGCGCGAGCACTTCGAGAAGCTCCTGCTCGGGAAGACGCCGCCGACCAAGTAGACGACATTCTCGGAGTCCGCAGCGTCAGAACGACTGGACGTCCAACGCCACCGTCAGTTCCCTACGCGCCGCCCGTCATGCGTCGCGCGGGCCGACCATTTTCTCCGGCTTCACCCACTTCGCGAAGTCGTCTGCTGTGAGATAGCCGAGTGACACAGCAGCCTCGGTCAGCGTCGATCCATCGACGTAGGCCTTCTTCGCCACCTTCGCGGCCTTGTCGTAGCCGATGTGCGGATTGAGCGCGGTGACGAGCATCAGACTGTTGCGCAGATTCTCGCCAATGCGCTCGGCGTTTGGCTCGATCCCCGCGACGCACTTCTCGAAGAACGACTCGGCGCCGTCGGCGAGGAGTCGGATCGAGTTCAGGACGTTGAAGATCATCAGCGGCTTGTAGACGTTCAACTCGAAGTTGCCGTTCATGCCGCCGATCGCCACGGCGGTCTGGTTCCCCATGACCTGCGCACACACCATCGTGAGGGCCTCGCACTGCGTCGGGTTGACCTTGCCCGGCATGATCGAACTGCCCGGCTCGTTGGCCGGGATTGTGATCTCGCCGATCCCGCAACGCGGACCACTCGCGAGCCAGCGCACGTCGTTGGCAATCTTGTTGAGCGCTGCTGCGAGTGTCGCCAGCGTGCCGTGAAGTTGGACGAGCGCGTCGTGGCCCGCGAGCGCCGCAAACTTGTTGGGCGCGGTGACGAAGGGCAGGCCGGTGATGCCAGCGATCTTCGACGCCACCAGCACCGAGTAGCGCGGATGCGTATTCAGCCCGGTACCGACCGCCGTGCCGCCGAGTGCGAGCTCGTAGACCCCGGGCAGAGCCGCCCGGACGCCAGCCATCGCAGCGTCGAGTTGCGCGACGTAACCGGAGAACTCCTGACCGAGCGTGAGCGGCGTCGCGTCCTGGAGATGCGTGCGGCCGATCTTCACGATCTCGCCGAATGCCTGCGCCTTCGCGTCGAGACCATCACGCAGCGCCTTGATCGCGGGCAGCAAGCGCTCCTCGACGCGCGCCGCCGCCGAGATATGCATCGCCGTCGGGAACGTGTCGTTGCTCGACTGCGCGCGGTTGACGTGGTCGTTGGGGTGCACCGGGGATTTCGACCCCATCTCGCCACCCGCCATCTCGATGGCGCGGTTGCTGATCACCTCGTTGGCGTTCATGTTGGACTGCGTGCCGCTACCCGTTTGCCACACGACGAGCGGGAAGTGATCGTCCAGTGTGCCTTCGATCACTTCGTCGGCGGCGCGCTCCACGAGATCCGCGATCTCGTCAGGCAACTCACCGAGTTCACGATTGGCCTGTGCGGCGCCCTTCTTCACGATGCCGAGAGCTCGGATCAACTCGCGCGGAAAACGCTCGCCGCCGATCCTGAAGTTCTCCAAAGAGCGTTGCGTCTGCGCGCCCCAGTAGCGATCTGCAGGCACCTCGACTGGGCCCATGCTGTCGTTCTCGATTCGGTGGCTCATGATCTTGTGCTCCCGCTAGACGCTCTCCGGCGCGACGATCGCGGCGGCAACTTGGCAGATCCTTCATTCAAGTGCTTCATTGTAGCGCCGAGACATCGGTCTCCCTCGCTCACGGCGAGGGACGGCGCAACGGAATAGGAGCAGCATGGCCCAGCGACGGCGTGTGGCCAGCGTGGCTCAGGAAGCGTGGCCGAACGCTGCTTCCGGATCGTCCGTGAAGTGCTTCGACAACTCCGTGAGTACGATCTCGAGCAGCTCCCGTGACGCGTCCTCAAGGTCGGCATTCACGACGATCGGAACACCCTCCTGATCAGCTTCGGAGAGCAGGAAGGACTGCAACTTCCAGATCTCGTCAAACTGGTTCAGGTAGCGCTTGGCGCGCCGCGCACTCGCTTCCTTGCCCCGACCGCGAATGCGACGCTTGAGTTCCATTGGCTGCAGGACGGCGAGCATGGCCCGCACGACAATGGCGTCCGAGTCTGCCAGGTCGGTGGCAAACGAGGGATGCGCGTGCACGCCTTCGACCACCACGGAGACGCGTTCCGTCGTCGCACGCCGGATGACCGCCTCGGCCGCGACGGAGAGCAGTTGCGCCTGCTGCAGATACCCCTCGACGAGCGCGTCGTCGGAGCTGCGGGCGGGCTCCGGCAGAGTCTGCCACGCCAGGAACGACGAGACATGCAGAGCCGGGGCAAGACGCTCGGGCACCATCATGCGCATCACCTCGCGCAGCATGTCAGTGGACTGCGTGCGGACGATGTCGAGGGAGTTGGCAAGCTGTGTCGCGACGGTGCTCTTGCCGGTCCCGGTCGCGCCGCCGATGAGAACGACCAGCGGACGGTCACCGTGGCGGAACTGCTCCCACACGAGGTAGCGCCGAGCGGCCTCTTCGCCGACATCGCGCTGCAGGCGTTGATGCGTCATCAACCGCACATCGGCGATCGAGACCTCCACCACACCGGCGTTCACGAGGTCAGCGTAGAGCCCGACCGAGATCTGAATCGCGGCGTCCGGGTGGACTCCGCACGCATGCAAGCTGGAACGATGCCGCCCGCGCGAGAACGCGCGCAACTGCCCCTCCGGCAAGCGCACGAAGACCTGCGGCGTATCGGAAATGCGATTGCGATACCGCTGCGCGATTTCACCGTCGAGGTTGTCCAGGTGCGTCACGACGTGGGCGCGCAATTCGGCCACGCTGACGTCGCCGTGAGCGTCGAGCGCATCACGTACTTCCGACGCTACGCCATACGACTGATCGAACGAAAGCCCGACCCGCTGCAGCGATCGCGTGAGGATTCCACGCAGAAACGGCACGCGTGCACCATCGCGCGAATCGATGACGTAAAGCCTAGCCACAACGCCACTTCCGACACATGGAAGAGATACGAAGAGCGGCCGATCTGAGCGTTGTGTTCAGCATGTGTGAAGACAGTGTAAAGACCGCCGCGGAAACGTGCGCAAGCGGATCGAGCGCATACGTTCTGCCCATCGAGTACGCGCGCTCCCAAGTCTGGGGGCGGCGGCACGACGTCTCGGGACTCCACGACGGAACACCCCGATCGAAGAGAGGTATGGACCCCATGAAGTGGCTCACAAAGAAGTGGCTCGCAGGGTGGCTCGCAGTTCCCCTCGTCATCGTTGCGGCAACCGCCTGCGGCGGCCGCGCCGGCAAGCGCCAGGTACTGCAGAACAAGGGTTCGGACACATTGGTCAACGTAGCGCAGGCCTGGGCAGAAGCCTACAAGGACGTCAACCCAGAGCTCGCAATCGCGGTGACCGGAGGCGGCTCCGGAACCGGCATCGCCGCTCTCATCAACGGCACGGTCGACCTGGCGAACGCCAGCCGCAAGATGAAGCAGAGCGAGATCGACGCCGCCGCGAAGAACGGCATCGAGGCCGTGGAGTTCGTCGTCGGCTTCGACGCGCTCGCCGTGTACGTCCACGAGGACAACCCCATCGAGAGCATCACACTCGCCCAACTCGCCGAAATCTACGGTGAAGGCGGCCAGATCACGAAGTGGTCCCAGCTCGGCATCACGATGCCGGATGAGAAGAGCGACGAGATCATCCTCTTCAGTCGTCAGAACAACTCCGGCACGTACGCGTACTTCAAGTCCGCCGTACTCGGCAAACAGCGCGAGTACAAGCTCGGCACCCGCGACTTGCACGGCTCGAAAGACGTAGTAGAAGCCGCCGAAAAGACGCCCGGTGGGATCGGGTACAGCGGTCTGGCGTACGCGACGGAGCACGTCAAGCTCGTGCCGGTCGCCGTCGAGAAGGGCGCAGCAGCCGTCGTCCCGAGCATCACGTCGGCAGTCGATGGGACGTACCCGATCGCGCGTCCGTTGATGATGTACAGCCGCGGAGTGCCCACGGGAAACGTCAAGGAGTACCTCGACTGGATCCTCAGTCCAGCGGGACAGGAGATCATCGTCGCGAAGGGCTATGCGCCTGCCGCTCGACAGGCGGGCGAGTGAGCGCGCTGTCACGGATCACCTGCACGACGGCGGACGCTGGCACGCACATGCGGAGGCGTCGCCGCCCGCCCCAACCCTGAGGAGACGCCCATGAGTCACTACGAAGAGCGGCTACAGCACGACCTCGACGAGATCAGAGATCGCGTCGCCACGATCGGCACCGACGTCGAGACGGCGGTCCGCAAGTCGGTTCGCTGCCTCTTGCAGCGGGACACTGCGGCGGCGGCCGACGTGGTCCTCGCGGATCATCCGATCAACCGCGCCACGCGCGACGTGGATCGGCTGTGTCACGTGTTCGTGGCCCGGCATCTACCGAGCGCGGGAGTGCTCCGCACGATCTCCGCCGTGCTGCGGCTCACGATCGGTCTGGAACGCATCGGCGACTACGCCGTCACGATCGCGCGCGAGACCGTGCAATTGGAAGGCGACGTGCCGACGACGATCGTCGCCGACGCTCAGGAAGTCTCGGAGCACTCGCTGCGCACGCTGCATCGCGCGATGGAGGCATTCAACTCGCGCGACGCGGATCTGGCGCGCAGCACGAAGGATCTCGCGCGAGAAGGACGTCGGACCTCGCATCGCGTGTTCCGGGACCTTGTCCGACTCGGCAGGGAGCACCCCGATGAGCACGCCGGTGCCGAGAGCGCTCCGTCGATTGCGGATCTCTACGCCCTGTTACTCTGTATCAACCGCATGGAGCGTATCGGCGACCAGGCGAAGAACATCTGCGAAGACGCGCTCTTCGCGGTGACGGGCGAGATGAAACAGCCCAAGGTCTACCGCGTCCAGTTCGTCGACCGAGCCAACGACGCAGCGAGTGTGATGGCCGAAGTCATCGCGCGTAGCAGCTACCCCGAGAGCGGTGCCTACTCGAGTTCCGGGTGGCAACCGGCAGCCGAGATTCTGCCGCCGGTCCGCACGTTCCTCACGCAGCGTGGCCACGATCTCACCGAGTTCGTCCCGAGCCGCTTCGAGCCGTCCTTCGACGCGCTGGAGACGTTCCACGTCATCGTGGATCTCGACGGCGGGGCGACGACGCGCATCCCCGACCTTCCGTTCCACACGACGGTCGCGTCCTGGGATGTCGGCCCGTGCGATCCGGACGCCACCGTCATCAGTGGTGACGCGTGGTTGACCGAGCTCTACCGCGACGTCTCCGCGCGTGTCACAACGCTCATGGAGACACTCCGCGGCGACGAGGCGCGCTGACGTGACATCGGACGTCGCTCCCCGGACTTCGCCGCTGAGCGACCTCGACCGTCGTGACGCCGCGTGGTACTGGGACAAACTCGCGCAAGTGCTCATCTTGGTGGCGGGTCTTTCCGGCATCGTGGCGGTGATTGGAATCTTCGTCTTCATCACGAAAGAGGGCTTCGGCTTCATCAGCGAGAGCCTCATCCCGGCAGAGTTCTTCGGGTCGATCGCGTGGCGTCCCACATCCGAGACACGCCCCACGTACGGCATCCTCGCCCTGGCTGCGGGGACCGCGAGTGTGACGGGTCTGGCGATGCTGATCGCAGTGCCCTTCTCCCTCGGTGCCGCGATCTACATCGGGGAGTTCGCCGAGGGCAAGACGCGCGAGGCGTTGAAGGTCCTCGTCGAACTGCTCGCCGCGATCCCCTCCGTCGTCTGGGGCTTCATCGGGATGACCATCCTGAACCCGCTCATCATCGACGTCTTCGATGTACCGGTGGGACTCTCCGTCCTGAACGCCGGCGTCATTCTCGGCCTGATGGCCGCTCCGATCATGACCACCATCGCGGAGGACGCGTTGAAGGCCGTCCCGGACGGCTACCGCGAAGCGGCGGAGGCCATGGGCGCGACACGCTGGCAGGTGATTTTCCAGGTCGTGCTTCCCGCCGCGAAGAAGGGCCTCGTCGCAGCCGTGCTCCTCGGTGTCGGACGCGGTTTCGGCGAGACGATGGCCGTCCTGATGGCCAGCGGGCACGCAATCAACCTGCCGACGAGCCCCTTCGACTCGGTGCGCGCGATCACGGCCACCATCGCCGCAGAACTCGGCGAGACCGCACACGGATCGGAGCACTACAAGGCGCTCTTCACGCTCGGCATCCTGCTCTTCGCAGTCACGTTCGTGATCAACCTCACCGCCGACATCGTCGTACGCGGCCGGTCACGGAAGAAGAGGTGAGTCCCATGTTCCAACGCACCGCCGTGAACGAACGCAACACGCGCGTGCAGATGCTCGTCCGTCTCCTCTTCGGCATGATGACCGCTCTGCTCGTGCTGCCGGTACTCATCATCCTCGGGTTGCTGATTCACCGCGGTGGTCCGGCGCTCTCGATGGAGTTCCTCTTCGACGAGCCGAGCAACGGCATGACGGCCGGCGGGATCATGCCTGCACTCGTCGGCACCGTCTGGCTCGTCGCAGTCGCGCTCATCGCCTCCGTACCGATCGGTGTCGCGGCGGCGCTCTATCTCTCTGAGTACGCGAAGGACAACTGGCTGACGCGTGCGATCAATCTCGCTGTGATCAACCTCGCGGGTGTGCCGTCGATCGTGCACGCGCTCTTCGGTGTCGGCGCGTTCGTCCTCTTCTTCAAGTTCGGGACCAGCATCCTGGCGGCCAGTCTGACGCTCGCCGTGATGACGCTGCCGGTCGTGATCGTCGCCACGCGCGAGTCCCTGCAAGCGGTTCCGCAAGCATTTCGCGAAGCGTGCTGGAACATGGGTGCGACGCGCTGGCAGACGATCCGCAAAGTCGTCCTCCCGAACTCGATCAGCGGCATCCTGACCGGCGTCATCCTCGAGGTGTCGCGCACCGCGGGCGAGACCGCACCGATCATGTTCACCGGGGCGGCCTTCTTCCTGCCTTTCCTGCCGGAGTCTGTCTACGACCAGACGATGGCGCTCTCGCTCCATCTCTACGTCGTCACGACGCAGGTGCCGAACGTCCCGGAGCACCTGCCGTACGGCGTAGCACTCGTGCTCATCCTGATGGTGCTCGCACTGAACGCCGTCTCGATCGGTTTCCGCACGTGGCTGCGTGGGAGGAAGAAATGGTAAGCAGCGCAACCGACGTACGTCCGACGCGTTCCGAGGCGCCCGAGTACGGAGTGCGACCACTGGTGCGCGTACGCGATCTCACGATCCGTTACGACGACGAGCCGGCACTCGCCAACGTCACGTTCGACATCCACGAACACGAGATCTTCGGCATCATCGGCCCGGCCGGGAGCGGCAAGACGTCGTTCCTACGCGCCCTCAATCGGATGGATGAGTTCACGCCAGCGATGGAGTTCGACGGACGCATCGAATTCGATGGCCACGACGTGCGGCACATGCGCAATCTCTACGCGCTGCGACGCCGCATCGGTGTCGTCTTCCCACTGCCGGTCGGGTTACCGATGACGGTCTACGACAACGTCGCGCTCTCACCGCGGCTCTCCGGCGTACGCAAGAAGGCGGAGCTCGACGAGATCGTCGAACGCTGCCTCACGCGCGCGGCCCTGTGGGACGAGGTGAAGGACCGCCTGCATGCGCTCGGCAGTCTGCTCTCCGGCGGACAGCAGCAGCGTCTGACGATCGCGCGCGCCCTCTCCCAGGAACCGGATCTCCTACTCTTGGACGAGTTCTCGATCGCGGTCGATCCTGTCACGACGATGCGCATCGAAGATGTGCTGAAAGAGCTGCGCGACGAGCTCACGATCGTGCTCGTGACGAACCTCGTCCAGCAAGCGCGACGGCTCGCCGATCGCACAGCGTTCTTCCTGATGGGCGAGTGCGTCGAGGTCGCCGAGACCGAGGCTCTCTTCACCGGAGAGGTGCGCGAGCAGCGCACGCGCGACTACGTGGAGGGACGCTTTGGGTAGTGCAAACACTCCGCTCGCGACCGCAACGTCGCTTGCCATCATGACCCGCGACCTGAACCTCTGGTACGGAGATTTCCAGGCGCTCTTCGACGTGGATCTCGACATCAAGAGCGGGATCATCACGGCACTGATCGGCCCCTCGGGCTGTGGAAAGTCGACGCTCCTGCGCAGTGTGAATCGCATCACGGAGCGACTCGGCTACGTGCGCACCGGGGGCAGCATCCACGTTCACGGGAAGAACATCCTCGACCCCGACGTCGAGCTGCTCCAGGTCCGGCGTCAGAACGGCATGGTCTTTCAGCGCCCGAACCCACTGCCGCTCTCGATCCGCGACAACGTGACCTTCGGGTACCGCCTCCATCGCGAAGAACGGGGACGACTCGCGCGCGCCGAACGGGACCGGATCGTGGAGGAGTCTCTGACGAAGGTGCTGCTCTGGGATGCGGTCAAGGACAAACTCGATCAGCCGGCGATCGAACTCTCACTCGAAGAGCAACAGAAGCTCTGCATCGCGCGTCTGCTGCCCATGCGTCCGCAGCTATTGCTCATGGACGAACCCTGCTCCGCGCTGGACCCGCAAGCGACGTCGGCGATCGAAGAACTGATCTGGGACCTGCGCGGCGAGTACACGGTCGTCCTCGTCACCCACAACATGGCGCAGGCCCGGCGCGCGAGCGACGAGTGCATCTTCATGCTCATGGGACGCGTTATCGAACACAGCGACACGGGCCGGATGTTCGTGACGCCGACGCACACGGAGACCGCGGACTACATCGAGGGCCGCTACGGATAGATCGCACGCCATCCCCGATGCGCGGCGGCACAGCCATTCTGCGGGCCCCGGCTCGCAGGCCGCTTCGCATCGGGACGCCGCGAGCGCCGACAACGCCACTGGCTCGCCATCCCGGCTGACAAGCGTGGTTCTCAGCCCTAGGACACTCGCCGACTCCCTTTCATGTCAGAACGTGACTTCACGCGGCGCTCCAAGCTCTCTGTCCGATTGGCACTGCTCGTGCTTAGAGAGAAGTGAATGATCGTTCAGCGGACCTTCCGGCTCGTGCCGGGAGGCCAGCCAAAGACCCGAAAGGAGGTTCGAAATGCGCCGACTCGTCAACCGTTACTGCTCTGACTGCCTGCGTTCGCGGAAGTTCCTGAACCTCCGCGACCGATCGATCTGCCAGTACTGCAACAAAGTGCTGTGGCGCCGCGCGGAGCCCGCCGGACGCCGACAGCGCCGGCCCGAAGTCGTTCCCCTGCGTCGGCAGCGAATGCTCTTCGAGACAGCCCCACTCGTCGAGACAGCCTGAGACAGCCGCGGCACCGCAAAGCAGATCAGATCTCTCCCTCTCCCACGCGGCGGCACCCAGCCCTCGGGGCCCGGGCGGCCGCCGCACCCGAAGCGGCGTTGCAACGCGCAGCGCACCGACGCCATCGGACGCGCATCCAGCCCCGGATTCCGAGACGCCAACCGAGACGTCAGCGTACCTTTCGTCCCGGGACGTTCTTGGCTCCGGCCGGGGACGTCTTCCCGCACCGGTGGGGGCGTAGCTCAGTTGGTAGAGCAGCGGACTTTTAATCCGCGGGTCTAGGGTTCGAGTCCCTACGCCCCTACCACCGCAAGGCGAGGCGCGAGCGGCACTTACGCCGGTCGCGCCTTTCTCGTTCCGGGCCGATCTGGCGAACTCCGCGCGAGTGGACGCGGCCAGGGATCTCCGTTCCGAGCGTCACGTCACACGGTCTTGGGGGCTACACTCCCGCACCATGCCCATCCCCGACTTCCAGACGCTCATGCGTCCGGTTCTACGTTTCGCCGAGAGCGGCGAGGTCCGTCTCCGCGACTGCGTGCAGGCCCGTGCTGGCGAATTCCAACTCACCGACGAGGAACTCGGAACTCAAGAAGCGGTTGCCGAGCGGCACGTCCGGGCTCTTCTACAACCGCGTCGCATGGGCCAAGACGTACCTGAAGCAGGCCGGTCTCGTGCGCGCGACGCGTCGGGGTTACTTCGAGCTCACGGCCACAGGCCGGGAAGTACTCGCGCCCGGCGAGGCCATCAACATGGCGTACTTGGCACGCTTCCCGGAGTACTTGGACTTCCGGTCCCGCAAGTCCGGCGCGGCGGATGACGCCGACGACGCGGTCGTCACCGCCCCAACGGCCGGTCACGAGGGCGACGCTACGCACACGCCCGAGGAGCGGATCGACGCGGCGGCCGAGGAGATCCACTCGCAACTGAGAGACGACCTACTCCAGCGCATTCTCGACGCTCCGCCGAACTTCCCTGAGCGGCTCGTCGTCGATCTCCTGATTGCGATGGACTACGGCGGGGCCCCGGATACCGCGGGACGCCACCTCGGCCAGACCGCGGATGGTGGCGTGGACGGTGTCATCGATCAGGACGCGCTCGGACTGGATCAGATCTACGTGCAGGCCAAACGCTATGCCACGGATCGCGGCGTCGGCGAGCCGGCGATCCGGGAATTTGTCGGGTCGCTCGTCGGACGAGGATCGAACAAGGGTGTGTTCGTCACCACGAGCTACTTCTCGGGTCAGGCGAAGACCTACGCCGAGCGCATCTCGCAGCGGGTGGTACTGATCGACGGCGACGCATTGGTGCGTCTCATGATCCAGCACGGCGTCGGCACACGCTCGGCGCGATCAGTCGAACTCAAGCGCACCGACCTCGATTACTTCGAGCCGGACGCTGACGCCTGAACGACGCCACGGCGCCAGTGTACGCGGCCGGGGAGCGGCGTTCCGAGCGTCAGGTCACACGAGACGCGGGTGCCGATCCCGTGAGATCGACGCCCTCGCGTGCTTGCACGCTCTGCCGCGCTACGCCGAGCGCCGCCGCTTCAGCTTCCGCCCAAGACCGATGAGACCGAGCAGTCCGAGCCCCATGAAGGCGGCGGGAGGCAGTGGCACGACTTGGACGTCGCCGATCTGCACCGTGAGCGAGTCCGCATTTGCGCCCGTGCCCCAGGTGTAGACGTACGTGCCTTCCGTCAGAGAGAGCGTCGCGAAAGACTGGCCGGAGTACGTCGATGTCCCAGAGAGGAAGTCGCCGGAGACGTAATCTTGGGGCACGAAGAGAAACGCGCGACCGCCCCCCGGCGCACGGAACCCCTGCACGCCGAAGCGGAGCCCGGTTCCCGACGACGCGAAGAAGAGTTCAGAGGCGGGGCCCCAGGCGGCGGGCCCGGTGACGTCGGCATAGGCTTCCAAGCCAAGGGCTGACGGACCGCCCAGAACGACGACTGCGGCGTCGGGAATCAAGTGCGCCGGGGCCGGAAAGTCGATGGAGGGGGTCATCAAGCCCGTCGTGTCGAAGCTCCCGCTCCCGGTCACCACAACGTCGCTACCGACCTCCTGAATCGAGATAATCCCCGCACTCGCGACAGATCCGAGCGCGGCCAGGAGTGCGGCTGCGGCGATGCCCATGATCGTTTTCATAGTCTTCTCTCCTCAGAGGGGGTGCGGGAAGGCACGTTCAGCTTTATGCCGTGACGGGCCTGACGCTTTGGGGAATTCGCCACTCGGGAGCGGCGGCGGTGTCGGACTGAGAGCGCCGCCGGCCCCCCTCTTCGCGACCGTGGCCGGCCCGACTCCAAGAAGTGGAACGGAACCGGGGGAACTCCAACAGCACGACCGCCCAGGTCAGGGCGAGTGCCATCAGGGTGCCGGCGACCCAGAAGGGGCGAGGGTGGGCGGGGTCGGTGGCTTCGAGGGAGGCGGGCAGGAGCAGCATGCCGACGGCGGGGCCCAGGATGCGCGCCATCGAGAGGCTGGCCTGGTTGACGCCGAGGATCTCGCCCTGCATGTTCTCGAGCGTGCGCAGGCTCAGTAGGTTGGCCATCGAGGTCGTGACCATGGCGAAGCCGAAGACTCCCACGGGGAGGGCAGCCCACGCGTGCCACTGCTCGGTGGAGAGCGCGACGCCCAGGAGACCGACCGAGAGGAGCGCGCAGCCCAGGACGTTGAAGCGCAGTTCACCGACCTTCGGGAGATAGCGGCGCACCACGAAACCCTGCGCGACCAGCAGGGCGAACCCGAGGTACATGAAGAGCGCTGCGTTGACCGAGACGTCGTAGCCGAGTCGGGCGCGGGCGAACAGGGCGAGCGTGCCTTCCAGGTTTGCGAAGCAGAACGTGGCGAAGAATTGGAGCAGGATGATCGACGTGACCGTCGGAAGTGCCAGAGCCTTGCCGAGGGCCTGGAAGCCTGCCCATCCGCGGCGTCCGGAGCGAACGCGGTTCTCCGGCTCGACGAGCGAGCGAAACGCGGTGAACAGAGCGAGAGCTGAGAGTCCTGCCGCGAAGAACCCGGGCGCGGGCCGACCGACGTAATCGTTGGCGAGACCGCCGATCGCCGGGCCGATCAGCGCCATGCCCTTGCCGCGGGTCTGCGCGTCCGTGACATCGGCGATGTACGCGTACGCGGTGCCGATCGTCGCCCCGAAGAGGCCCGCGAGCGTGCGCGAGATGAGCAGGACAGGAACGGGATCGGTAGACCCGAGCGCCTAGTGGACGCCGTCGACCTCGGCTAACCCGAAGCACACGTAGGAGATCGTCGAACCGGCGAGACCGATCATCATGATCGGGCGGCGACCGTGGCGGTCGGAGAGGCGACCCCACAGCGGCGCGAAGACGAACTGCATCGCGCTGAACGACGACATCAACAGCGCGAGCATGACCGGGCTCGCGCCGTAGTCGTCGGCGTGCTGCGGCAGGAGCGGCAGGACGATGCCGAATCCGAGCAGATCGATCATGACGGCCAGGAACAGGGCGCCGAGGGGCGAGCGGGCCTTCGGAGTGGAAGCCATGGGAGCGCGGAGCATCCCAGATGTGAATGCAGAGCCAAGTCGCGTCCGGCGGTGTCACGCCGCGTGCCGTAGTCGCCCCCGGGTCGGCGGGTTGGCGGGTCGGACTCAGCTCAACAGTCGAGCGTCTGCCAGAGCGCGTTCACCAGGATGAGGTCTGCTGGCAGATCCACGTCCACCGACCGCTCAGCGGGCATCTCCACAGGCCGACAGGTGTCGCCGTAGAGGCGGCCCGAGTCGAGGACGTCGCGACGCATGACATAGACCGCGCCGTTGCGGCGCCAGGCCGTTTCGCCCAAGTCCTGGCGGCGCGTCCCTTCGGCTTCCACGACGACGTAGGGCAGAAGTTGGTCGTCCTCGATCCGCTTGGTCTTGGCAGGGTGGTGCGTACGACACACCGTCACGACCGAATCGGCGCCTGTCGCGATGGCTTTTCTGACAGCGCGGTCGATGTCGTCCGCGCGGCGCAGGGGCGCTGTCGGCTGCAGGATGCAGACCCACTCGTAGCGAGCGTCTCCGGCTGCTTCGATCGTTGTGAGAGCGTGCAGGAGTACCGGCAGTGTCGGCGTCGCGTCCTCCGCGAGGTCCGTCGGTCGCAGGAACGGCACATCCCCGCCCGCATCTCGCGCAACCTGTGCAATCTCCTCGTCCTCGGTCGAGACGACGGTGCGGGTCAGCGTCGATGCGGCGGCGGCCTGACGAATAGCGTGCACGACCAGCGGCACGCCATCGACCAGGGCCAGGTTCTTGCGAAGGATGCCACGTGACCCGCCGCGCGCCGGGATGACGCCCAGGACCCGAGGTTCCGTGCTCATGCCGATCTCTCCTTCGTCGTGATGGCCCGCCGATAGACGTCGAGATAGGCTTCCACTGTCCGCTCGACTGTGTGGAGGCGGGCGCGCTCGCGCCCCGCCGCCACGAGCCGCGCACGCTCGCCCTCGTCTTCCAGAAGTTGCCGCAAGGCGGTCTCGAGCGCCCCCGCGTCGTCGGGAGGGACCAGCACGGCCGCCTCCCCCACCACCTCGGGGATACCGTCGGTCCGAGACGCCACGACGGGCGTACCGCAGGCCATGCCCTCGAGAATCACGAGGCCGAACGGTTCTCGGCGCGAGGGGACCGCCTGAACCGCGGCCGAGCGCAGAAGCTCGACAAGGGCGCGGCGCTCGACGAAGCCGAGGAGCTCGACCCGATCCGCGACGCCGAGATCCACAACAAGCTGCGCCAGTGCGTCGCGCTGCTCCCCACGACCGGCGATCTTCAGGTGCAGCCCGGGGATCGCCGCGACCGCCCGGATCAGGACGTCGAAGCCCTTCTTCGGATGGAGTTCCCCGACCGCGGCCACGCCGGCTCGCTCGTGACCCGGCTCATCGTCACGCACCAACTCACGCTCCATATCCGCCGGAAGCGCGTTGGGGACGGCCTCGAAGTGGGCACGCTGGGGCTCCGACGCCAGGTCCCGCGCGGAACGGAGCGTCGCCTCCGACGGAGCCGTCACCACAGCGGCGGCACCGAGGACGGTGCGGACAGCGCGGCGCCCGAGGGCATCCTGTTCGACCATGTCCCCGACCACGTCCCGTCCGTGCGCGGTCGCGACCAGCGGCACGCCGCGGGTCGCACAGGCCCCCGGCAGCAGGTACGCGAGCGCGGATTGCAGAAAATGGAGGTGAACGACCTGGGGACGGAACGATGCGAGCAATTCGTCGACCTGCTGGCGCGCCGCACCGACGCGGCGCGCGAACCCAGCAATCGCGCGCGGGCGCAACGCCGGACGCCCCAGCCGCACGCGCTCGACGAGCAACCCGTCGAGCGTCTCCTTCTCGGCGAGCCCCTCGCTCCACGGAACCAGGACACGAATCTCGTGTCCGGCGGCGGCGAGCCCATCACCGAGGTCACGCACCACGCGCTGCACACCGCCAACGGCGGGATCGAACGAGTCGGAAGCGAGGAGGATGCGCATGAGATGGAGAGCGCCAGGAACGGCGGAGCGTCACTCTATCAACACGAACGCGGCAACCCGCACCGGGAGCGGACGCGCACAATCGACGAACGACGGTCACCCGGTCTCGGCTTGGTCTCGCTCCACACGCGGGATTGGATAGAGTGCCGCGGTCGGTGAGGTGAACACGCGAATTCGCCGCCGCGACGATCGAAGGGCACAGGGAGTTGCACGATGGACGCACGGGCTGCCGCCCAGGAGTCGGAGTACGAGTTTCCGTATCACCACATCGCGCACTTCGACGGCGCCGGATCGGCGAGCCGGGCACGCATCCTGCAGTGGGCGGTCGAGTACCTCGTCTACACAAAGCGGGTCGCGGATGTCGTCGCGGAGCACGCGCCGGCGTCGCTTCTCGACGTCGGGTGTGGCGACGGACGCTTTCTCGGCTTGGTGCCAGCATCGATCCCGCGCCGCGTAGGGATGGACGCATCCGAACGCGCCATCTCGTTTGCGCGGGCGTTCCATCCCGAGATCGAGTTCCACGCCCGGGACGCTGACGACACGGACGAGACATTCGAGGTCGTCACGGCCATGGAGGTCCTCGAACATGTCCCCGACGACGTGGTGCCGCACTTTCTCAACACGCTCGCGGATCGGACGGAGCCAGGCGGCACGCTCCTTCTCGTAGTCCCGATCACGAATGCTCCGGTTCCGCCCAAGCACTACCGCCACGACGATGAGGCGCTCCTTCGCAGCCAGTTGCAGGAGTCGGGGGCCCCGCTGAAGTCCTCAGGTTCGAGTGGATCTTGCGTTCGACGCACCGCCTTCGGCTCTACAACACGCTCACATTCAATCGCTTCTGGTTCGCCGAGATCTGGCCGCTGCGGCGCAGGATCTGGAGCCATGCCAGGGAGATCACGCGCCACGCCGACGCGACGAACGGAAAGCACCTTCTCGCAGTGATCCGGCGCCTCGACAACGCGGAAACGACATGAACCTCACCGGCAAACGCATTCTGGTCACCGGCGCGGACGGCTTCATCGGCTCGCACCTGACCGAGGAGTTGGTGCGACGCGGACATGAGGTCCGCGCGCTCGTTATCTACAATTCGTTCAACTCACGCGGTTGGTTGGATCGGTCGCCACCGGAGATCGCAGATGCCATCGAGGTGGTGGCCGGCGACGTGCGCGATCCGAATGGCATGCGGCGCAGCATGGAGGGCTGCGATGTCGTGCTGCACCTCGCGGCGCTGATCGCGATCCCCTACTCGTACCACTCGCCCGACGCGTACGTGGACACCAACATCAAGGGCACGCTGAACATCCTGCAAGCCGCACGCGATCTCGGCGTCGAGCGCGTCGTTCACACTTCGACCAGCGAAGTCTACGGCACGGCGCTGCGTGTCCCGATTGACGAGGACCACCCACTGCAGGGGCAATCGCCCTATTCCGCGACGAAGATCGGCGCTGACCAACTCGCACTCTCTTTCCACCGCTCTTTCGAGACGCCGGTCTCGATCATCCGGCCGTTCAATACATACGGACCGCGGCAGTCCGCACGCGCTGTCATCCCGACCGTCATCTCCCAGATCGCGGCAGGCCGCACGAAGATCGAACTCGGCGCGCTGACGCCGACACGCGACTTCACGTACGTCATGGACACTGTGCGCGGGTTCATCGGCGTGGCCGAATGCGATGCCGCTCTCGGCGACGTGGTCAATGTCGGCAGCAACTTCGAGGTTTCGATCGGCGACCTGGCCGCGATCATCGCCGAGGCGATGGAGACCGAGGTTGAGATCACCCTGGACGAGCGTCGCCTGCGCCCGGCGAAGAGCGAAGTGGACCGCCTGTGGTGCGACGACGCGAAGGCGCGCACACTCTTCGGTTGGGCACCGGAGTACGCCGGACGCACCGGGCTGCGTCGCGGACTCGCGGAGACGGCGAAGTGGTTTGCCGACCCCGAGAACCTGCGCTCGTACAAGCCGCACGAATACAACCTGTGAGCCGCGAATTCGACGTCCGTGATCTCGTCGGCGCCATCCGCAAAGCGGCTGGTCGAGACGGCGCTCTGCACCTCCACGAGCCGTGGTTCCCCGGCAACGAAGAGGAGTACGTCCGCGAGTGCGTCTCGACGGGATGGGTTTCCTCCGCCGGTTCGTTCGTCGATCGGATCGAGCGCGATCTGGCCGCGATCACGGGTCACGCGCACGCGGTCGCCGTCGTCAACGGCACAGCCGGTCTCCACGCGGCACTCCACCTGGTAGGAGTCGAGCCCGGAGACGAGGTCATCGTCCCCGCTCTCACGTTTGTGGCAACCGCGAACGCGGTCACCATGTGTGGAGCCGTCCCGCACTTCGTGGATATCGAAGAGAGTACGCTCGGGCTCGACTCAGCGGCGTTGGCCCAACACCTCGCCGACGTCTCCGAACGCCGCGGGGACGCCTGCATCAATCGCACGACAGGCCGCCGAATTCAGGCCGTGATGCCGATGCACACGTTCGGCATCCCGACTGCCCTCGACCCGCTCTCCGCTGTCTGCGCAAATGCCAACCTGACCATGGTCGAGGATGCGGCGGAGGCTCTCGGCAGCACGTACGGCGGACGCCACGTCGGCCACCACGGCCGCATCGCCGTCCTGAGTTTCAACGGGAATAAGATCGTGACAACCGGCGGCGGCGGAGCCCTGCTCTTCGACGACGAAGAACTCGCCGCGCGCGCCAAGCACGTCACGACGACCGCCAAGTTGCCCCATCGCTGGGACTATGCCCACGACGAGTTCGGCTTCAACTACCGCATGCCGAATCTGAACGCGGCGCTGGGGTGCGCCCAGCTCGAACGGCTCCCGGAGTTCCTCGATCGCAAGCGTGCGCTCCACGAACGCTACATCGACGCATTCAAAGGACGCGCCGGTGCGTCGCTCATTCGCACTCCCGAGGGCTCGACGAGCAACCACTGGCTGAATGCCATCCTCCTCGATCGAGAGCACGTCGCGCGGCGTGACGAGATCCTCGATACCGCACATGATTCAGGTATCCACCTGCGCCCTGTGTGGCGACCGCTGCATGAGTTGCCGATGTACACGGCGTGTCCGCGTGCACCGCTGCCGGTCACCGAGGACCTGGCCGCGCGACTCATCAATCTCCCATCGAGCGCATCGCTATGAGCGGGACAGCGACTCGACGCCGCGTCCTCGTCGTCTCGGGATCGCGTGCAGACTACGGGTTGTTGAGACCGGTCATGCAGGCGTTGAAGGAGCACGCGGCGTTCGATCTGCTGGTCCTCGTCACCGGCATGCACCTCGAGAAACGCTTCGGTGGGACGTCCCGCGCGATCGAAGATGACGAATTCACGATCAACGCGCGCGTGCACACCAATCTGACGGACGACAGCGAAGTGACCATCGCCTCCGCAACCGGCCGTGGCATCGAGGGCTGCGCACGCGCCTACCAGCAGTTGGCCCCGGACATCGTCCTCCTCCTCGGTGATCGCTTCGAGATCCTCGCCGCGGCATCGGCAGCACTGGTCTGCCGTATCCCGGTCGCGCACCTCTGCGGCGGCGACGTGACTGCGGGCGCGTGGGACGAGGGCATTCGCCACGCAATCACCAAGATGTCTCATCTGCACTTCCCGACGCACGACGCTGCCGCGCAGAGAATAGTCGCGATGGGCGAGGCTCCGGAACGCGTCTTTGCTGTCGGAAGCACAGGGATCGACGCGTTACTCGCCGCAGAACCAATGCCGCGCGCGGAACTCGAACAGGATCTCGGAATCTCCCTACGAGCCAGGAATCTCTTGATCACGTATCATCCTGAGACGCTCGCCATGGACAGCGCCAAGGACGATCTCGACGAGTTCCTCGCGGCACTGGATTCGATCAACGCCCGCGACGATGACATCGGCATGCTCTTCACGTTCCCGAACGCAGACTCAGGCGGCAGCACGATCCGTCGGCGCATCGAGGAATTCGTCGCGCGCAATTCAAACGCTGGCGCGTGGACGTCGCTCGGTCAGACGCGCTACCTCTCGCTCATGCGTGAAGTGGACGTAGTCGTCGGGAATAGTTCGAGCGGACTCTATGAAGCGCCGTCGCTCAGGACCGCCACCGTGAACGTCGGCGGGCGACAAGACGGACGTCCGCGTGCGTCGTCTGTGATCTCGGTCTCCGCGACGAGAGACGCCATCGCACGAGCGCTGGACAAGGCCCTTGCACTCGATTGCAGCGCGGCGATCAGTCCGTACGGCGACGGACATGCCACTGGACGCATCATCGCCGCGCTGGCAGCAGTCGACGACTTCCCGGGGCTGCTCCGAAAGGGCTTCCACGACACGGCGGCGCACGCGTGAGCGTCCGGCACACTTTCGTCATCGCGGAAGCCGGGGTGAACCACAACGGCGACGTGGAGCGTGCCCTCCGGATGGTGGACGCTGCGGCCGATGCCGGGGCCGACGCAGTGAAGTTCCAGACGTTTCGCGCCGACGAGGTAGCGTCGGCGTCGGCGGAGAAAGCGCGCTATCAACAGGCTGCGACCGGCACGGACGAGAGCCAACTCGAGATGCTTCGACGCCTCGAATTGGCGCCAGCCGACCACCACACGATCGCGGCACGATGCCAGGAACGCTGCATCGAGTTTCTCTCGACAGCATTCGATACGACCAGCCTCGACATGCTGGTGGACGAACTCGGGATCGGACGCATCAAGATCCCGTCAGGGGAGATCACGAACGGGCCGCTTATCCTGCACGCCGCGTCCAAGAACCGACCCGTCATTGTCTCAACCGGCATGGCAACACTCGAAGAGGTCTCCGAAGCACTGGGCGTGCTTGCGTTCGGTTGGACACACGAGCGAGCGCCAACTTCTCGTGCCGACTTCTCCGCCGCGCTCGCCTCGTCCGAAGGACGGGCATGCGTGCGAGAGCGCGTCACTGTGCTCCAGTGCACAACCGAGTACCCGACGCCCTATGGAGACGTGAACCTGCGCGTCATGGACACGTTCCGCGCGGAGTTCGAGACCGCCGTCGGCCTCTCCGATCACACGCAGGGGATCGCGATACCCATCGCCGCTGCCGCATGCGGAGCGGAACTGATCGAGAAACACTTCACGCTCGACCGGTCGCTGCCGGGGCCGGATCACGCCGCGTCGTTGGAGCCGGACGAGCTCCGCGCGATGGTGATCGGCATCCGCGCCGTGGAGCAAGCGCTGGGTTCGGGCGAAAAGATGCCTCAGTCTTCCGAAGCGTCCAATCGGGCCGTGGCGCGACGTAGTCTGGTGGCAGCGCGCGCGATCCCAGCGGGCACGCGCTACGCGGCTGCGGATCTCACGGGGAAACGGCCCGGACGCGGCATCTCGCCAATGCGGCTGTGGGAGATTCTGGGGCGGACCGCACCCGCCGACCTGGGCATCGACGAGGAGGTCCCCGAATGACGTCAACGCTGGGCGCTCCCCACATCATCGTTCTGGGCGGGGGCGGACACGCGCGCGTCATTCTCGACGCCATCCGCGCTGCTGGTTCGGAGGTCCATGGGTTCGCGGACCGAGACGCGAACGCGACGCTCGGAGATATCCCGCTGCTCGGAGACGACGACGCTGTACTCGCGATGGACCCGAACGACGTATTGCTGGTGAACGGCCTGGGCTCGATCCGTTCCACGGCCGCTCGACGGGCTCTCCATGAACGTTTCGCGACGGCGGGATTTCGACACGCCGCCGTGGTCCACCCCGCCAGTGTGATCGCCGATGACGCGAGCATCGGCGCCGGGGCACAGATCATGGCCGGCGCGATCGTCCAGACCGGCGCGCGGATCGGGTTGAATGCGATCGTCAACACGCGCGCGTCAGTCGATCACGACAGCATCGTGGGAGATCACGCGCACGTCGCACCTGGAGCGGTCATCTGCGGCGGCGTGGACATCGGTCGCGGCGCTCACATCGGTGCAGGAGCCGTGGTCGTTCAGGGCATCTCGATCGGAGCTAATGTCCTGGTCATGGCAGGCGCCGTCGTGGTTGATGACGTCGAGTCCGGAACATGCGTTCGCGGCGTTCCCGCGCGAGAGAGGACCGTATGACCGAGTTGGAGAGAGTGGTGATCGGCCCCTCGGCGAGTATTCGCGACGCCGTCGCACGCATTGATGCAGGTGCCGCCCAGGTAGCCGTCATCGCCGATTCGGATGGACGCGTTCAAGGGCTGGTCACCGACGGCGACGTACGTCGCGGACTGCTTGCCGGGCGCGACCTGTCCGAGCCGGTCACCGCCATCATGAACGCCGCGCCGCTTCTGCTCGGCGAGGATGTCCCTCGCGACGAGATCCTCCGGCTGATGCGAGAGCGCACAATCCATCAGATCCCGATCGTGGATGCCGAGAACAGGCTTGTCCGGCTGCGAACGTTGGACGAGTTGCTCAACGCACCGCAACGTGCGAACGAGGTCGTACTCTTGGCCGGCGGTCGCGGAACGCGACTGATGCCACTCACTGACGACACGCCGAAGCCGTTGCTCCACGTTGGCGACCGCCCCATTCTGCAGCGCATTCTAGAGAGCTGCCGCGAGCACGGCTTCACACGCATTCACATCGCCGTGAACTACAAGGCCGAGATGATCCGCGCCCACTTCGGGGACGGCTCCCGCTTCGGAGTGGAGATCAACTATCTCGAAGAGGATGAGCCGCGCGGCACCGCGGGATGCCTGGCGCTGTTGCGCGATCGACCGACGGCTCCCTTCTTCGTGATGAACGGCGATCTCTTGACGACGGTCCACCTGAAGCGCCTCCTCGATTTCCACCACGAGCACGCGGCCGCAGCCACGATGTGCATCCGCGAGTACACGCACGTCGTCCCGTATGGCGTTGTGGAGTTGGACGGACATCGCCTTCGGCGCCTCGAAGAGAAGCCGGTCCGACGCGACTACGTGAACGCCGGCATCTACGTGCTGGAGCCGGACGTCGTAGACCTGGTGCCGAACCACGGGGTCTACGACATGACCGACGCGCTCCAGCACCTGGGTGACGCCAAGCGTGATGTCGCTGTGTTCCCGATTCGCGAGTACTGGCTCGACATCGGTCGCCACCCCGATCTGGAACAGGCCCGCGTGGATGCGCGCGGACTCGACGACTGACTGCGTACCCGGTTGCTCGGCTATACGACTTCGTCGAGCAGCGCAACGAGTCGCGCGCCAGCATTCCCGTCGATCGCTCCCATTCGTGCGGCTGCCCGCCCATGGGCACGTGCGAGTTCGGATCGCCGCGCTGGATCGCGAATGAGATCGCTGACTGATTGCGCATACGCGTCGCGATCGCGGACCGTCACGACGCCCTCGAAGTCGTCGAACATGTCATAGCCCCACCAGCCGAGGTCGGCCACCACCACCGGGACGCCTGTGGCGACTGCCCAGCGAACCGTGCTGGAGAAGCCGGCGACGAAGAGGTCGGCAGACGGCAGGATACTGTGAAGCGGACGATCTACGATGCGGGCGCCGAATTCGCGTTCGAGAAATGCGTAGTCGTCGGGCGCTGACTTCGGATGCAGAGAGAGCAGTACGTCGGCTCCCGCTGCAGCCGGCGCGACGAGTGCGCGCGCCGCGTCGTCGCACGCAACCCGATCGAAGAGCCCCTGCTCGGCGAGTTGTGGAACGGCAACGATCACGAGTGGTCGCTCGTCGGCAACTCGATCGTTGTGCTCCGCTGAGAAGTGCAGTTCCCGCAGGAGTTGCCGCGTCGCGTCGCGCTCGGCATGCGCGCGGTGGAGTGCATCATGCGACAAGTCGCCGATCACGCGCAGACGCTCCCGCATCACGCCGAGGTTCGCGATGTAGTCACGATCGTCGGAATTCGCGAGAGCCGCGAAATCTGAGAGGCCCCCGCCGAGTGCCCAGGGTCGCTCCGGGAGCATGTCGGCTCGCTGGTGAGCCAACGTCACCTCGGGCGAGAAGAAGAGATAGTCGGTCCCGCCCTGCGAGTGGATCTGCCCGGGTAGCTTTTCCGCGATCCATTTCTTCGTTCTGCGCAGCGGTCGGATCCCGAGCCGATGAGGTCGTCGCTTCGAGCGCGTGAGGACGGAGCCTTCCGCCCTGGACAGCGCATAGGGTAGGACAACGCGCGGGATGGCGCGGGCGCCGGCTTCGGCGAGCAGCGCGGCATACGGCCCGGCGAGGCGATCGTCGGACGCCAGCACTGCCACGGGCCGGACCTCGCCGAGCACGCGCGCTGCAGCGGTGCGCCACGCACGGAGTTCGGCCACGCGCGAGACCACGCGACTCTTGAGCGCGGGCTCGGTCCAGTGTCGCAGGGCGGCGAGTCGACCGCGTGGCGGACGATGCTCATGGATCGGTGCGCCCTCTGGAAGCGCGAGCGAGATGCACTTCAGTTCCGCGCTCTGCGCGGCATCTTCCAGACGCGGCGTGATCCCAAAGACCGGCGAGTACTGAGCGCGTGAGAGCGCGGTAGCTGCAAGTTGTAACGTTCGGAGCGCCGCCTCCTGGGTCGGGAGGAGCAGGATCCGGCGCCGCGTGGGCACTTCGGGTGGGTCGTCGGAGTCGGACATCTCGCGCGGCAGTTCGCAAATCGGGCAGGTCGCAGGGTCTCCGGTCGCCGCCCACGGGTCACGGGAAGAATGAGATTCCACGGCGACCTATACACTCTCCATCCACATGCACATGCAGGCAGACGAGTTGAACGACCACCACGCGGCAACTGAAGAGACAGTTGCCGCGGCGAACCCACGCACTAGCGCGACGCGTTGGGCGAGCGCCGCGATCGTGGCGCTGCACGCATTCCTCGTCACACGCATTGTGCCGCTCGGGATCGCGTTCTCGGGCGACCCGGTGGTCGGGACCGACTACGCGCTGCACTCGACACGGGCGATTGAGGCGGGCGAGCACTTTCTCCCGCACGGTCGGCTGTGGGGCTACGACCCGTTCCACGCCGCGGGACAGGTCGCGGGCACGGTCACCGACCTTGACAACAAGGCCGCCGAGGTCTTCGTCGGGTTTGTCGGCCCGCTGGCCGGGCATGCGCGCGCGTTCAATCTCTTCCTGTTGCTCTCGTTCGTGCTCATCCCGGTCGCGTACCTCGCCGGTGCGCGGGTGCTGCGCTTGCGCCCATGGGCAGGCGTCGCCGCAGCAGCCCTCGCATCCGCGGCGTTCCACTTCGATCCCTACATCGCGAATTGGACGCTCTTCGGCGGTTACGCGTTCATCCATGCGTCCGTCGTTGCGCCGGTTATCGTCGCTGTACTCGCGCACCAGGTTGAGAGCCCGTCACGACGGGCGGCGCTCTGGCTCGCCGCCACGGGGCCGTTCTTCTTCACGCACGCGCTGACTCCTATGCTGGTCGCCGTCCTGGGCGCAGCTCTCGTCCCGTTGGCCCTTCGCTCCGGACTACGTGCACTCACCGGCACCGCCGCAGCAATTGCCGCAATCATCGTGATCAACCTGCCGTGGATCGGACCGATGCTCGCGGACTGGCACACCATCGTTCCCACGCCGGGTCGCGTCCAGGCACCGGTGCCGCTCTTCACCGAAATGTCGGAGTACGTGCTGAGCGGACGCGTCTATGGGCTCGTGCTCCCCGCGATCGCCGGCGCGGCGGGAATAGCACTGCTGTGGCGATCGGGGCGCCGCTCCGTCGCCGCCACGTTCGGGCTCGGGAGCGCGCTGCTCTTCCTGACTGCTTTCGAGGGCCACCATATCGCGGCGATCCAGACGATGGTCGAGCCGCCGCGCCTCAAGGTGGCCTTTCCGTTCGCGCTCGCATTCCCGGCAGCGATCGCCCTGGAGTACGGCGCACACCGCGTGATACAGAACGGACGTTGGAAGTGGGCACTTGCCGCCGTGGTCGTGATCGCGACGGCGTTCCACACGGCCGTCTTGCGCCCCGTCGCAACGCGTGCATTCGGGACGGCACGCCTGCGCAACGAACTCGACCCACGGGCCTCCGAACTCCTCACGGCCCTCCAGACGCTGGGCGACGAGCGTGGTCGGATCGCGCTCGAAGAGATCGGACCGCTCGACGGCGGCTCTCCGCCATTCAAGACGTACATCGCCGCGTTCGGCCCGTCGCGAACGGGCCGCGCCTGGATCGGCGGGCCGTACTACCGCGGCTGGACCGGGCACAAGATCGCTGCCTTCGTCAACGGCAAGCTCTGTGACGCTCCACTATCGGACCTCTCGGACGAGGAGATCATGTCGCGCTTCGAGCGCTACGACGTGACCGGAGTCGCCGCGGTTCAGCCGGCAACCATCGAACGCCTGCGGCGCGCCGAGGGCGTGCTCGAGGAAGCTGTGACCGTCGAACCCTACGTCCTCTTTCGCGTGCTGCGCGACGCGCAGCCCATGCTCGAAGGAACTGGCGAGGTCGAGTACGCCACGGATCGCATCGACGTACGTCCGACCGGCAATGGCGATGTCGTGTTGAAGCTGCACTGGGACCGGCGCCTCGTCGTAGCACCTCCACTCGTACTGTCACGCGAGTTGCACGACGAAGATCCGATCGGGTTCATCCGGGTCGCGGGCCATGGCGGGAGCCCGTTCGCGATCACCGTGGAGTGAGCGCACCGGGTAGGTCGGTAGGTCGACGGATCGGTGAGCCCGCTACTCGCGAACGCGCGTGCCGTCGGCGGTGATCACGGGACGTGCGCGGCGGGCCCGATCCAGCACAGCCGGTGGCGTGTGAAAGCGCGATCCGCAACGCAAGCGCGCCGCGCAGTCCGCCCCGTCGGCGTCCGTCACGACGCGGATGATGACGCTCCCGCCGCGCGCGGCGACGTGAAGTTCTCCTTCGTGCGCGCGAAAGACGAGTCCCGCCTGGAACGGATGGAACTCGCCATCGGAAGCGCCCACGTCACACCGCGCGATCCGGACCTCGGCGTCGCGCAGGAACGTGCCCGCGCCCGCGTGGGGAGCACCGAACGCGTCGCAGAAGCGGACGATCTCGACGGCGGTCCAGGACCAGTCGACGAAGCCGTTGACGGCGGTGTTGATCCGCGGCCAGTAGACGGCGCGGGACTCGCCCTGCTCGACGACCGAGAGCGCCTCCCCGCGAGCGATGGCATCCAGAAAGGTGTCGAGGAAGGCGTGCTCGTGCTCCTCGCGGTGAGCCAGGAAGTCGGCCGGTGTGCGGCATGACTCCGGGTACGTGAACGTCCGCTGCAGGACGAGTTCGCCGACGTCCACCTCGGCGGTCAGAACGTGTAGCGAGAGTCCCCCGCGGCGGTCACCACGCAGGATCTGCCACGTGAAGCCACCACCACCGCGATTGTGCGGCAGATCGGTGCCATGGACGTTCAGCAATCGTCCACCGAAGAGACTGATGACGTCGGGCCGAAAGATCCAGGGCGCGGAGAGCGATACACCGATTGCCGTGCTCTCGACGAGACCCGAGAGCGTCTCGACCGCGAGCGACGAGGTCTCGATGACTGCCACGCCCAGTCCTGCCAATGCATCACGCAGGGGCACACCTGAGATCGACGCCGCCGCGTGAACCGGACCGCACACCACCACGACGTTGTGACCGTTCGCGCTGGCACGGCGTGCCATCTCGAGGAGCAATCGGCCGCCACCGAAAAGCACGAAGCGTGCTCGCGGATCGAAGCTCAGTTCATGCTGGAGGATGAAAGGGAGTGTCATGTCGGGAGATAGTACGCGCGGGCCGGGTCGTCGTGCAGACGCGAGTCGAAGAGTCGCTCGTTGGCTTCACGATACGATGCGACGATCGTAGCACCGACACCGTCTGCCAGGAGCGCGTCCGGCTCGCCTGGCGCGCGCGGATGCGTCGTCTGCAGCCGCTGGCGTAACGCGCGTCGCGCCTCGTCGCCGAGCCTGGCGTTGCCCTCCGACATGAGCCGCAATCCCTCGGCCGAAAGGCTCGGATTGCGGCGTGGAGCAGGCGGTGCCGGGAAGTCGAGGCGGCGCTCCGGCGTCCCGAACGTGCGATCGAGCACACGCTCCGGCTCACTGAACGCGGTCTCGTAGGCCATGGCGCGGACGTTCACGGCTCCGAATGACGCATCGAACACTTGCAGGCGGCGGTCCCAATCGAGAGCGCCGGCAGGGAACGCCGCGCGGAACTCCGCCATCGACTGCGTCCCGCCCTCCTTGACGTGCTGCCCGTAGAGCGACGCCAGATACGTATCCTGCCGTCGCACCAGTGCGATCACTGTCACGTGTCTGCCGCTCAGGAGGTGCGCGAGATCGTCGACGACCGCGCTGAGGTTGGCGTAGCCGGAGAACGCATCGCCGAAGAACGATTCGCTACTGAGAATGGCGACCGGTGCGCGGCCAGCATCGAGTCGCGCGCCGATCGCGACGGCGTGCCCCAACCGGTCCGCCGCGGAGAGCGGAGAGCCGCGCGAAAGTTCCGCACCCAACGCGTACGCCTCGCGGTCGTATGCGATGCCGCGTCGCGCGAGCTCGTCCGTCATCTGCCGCAGCAGGAATTGGATCGTCGTCGAGCCCGTCTTGTGCGCTCCCACGTGCAAGAGGACCGTTCGCCCCCCTTCTCCCAGTGGAACTCCGGGCACCGGGGCGATGGCCTCGCGCAACCGTTCGCTGACGAGTCCGAACCGATAGGCAATGCCGCGGGAGATGCGCCGCAAACTCACGCTTCGCGGTTGAACCTGCGGAAGACGGGCTTCACGATGTCGCCTTGCACCAACGCGTCTGTACCGTCCTCGAGCGCCCGGGCGTAGATGTCGAACGCCTCGCGCGATGCCGCAATGGCGCGGTCGATCTCCGCGTCACCGTGGGACCAACTGATCGCCACCCACGGGATCATCACCCCGCGCGCGAACATCTCCTGCAGGTAGAGAGTGCGGAGCGCCATCGAGGGTCGCTTCTCGGCGTCGCGACAGACGATCGCGGGGCTCTGGTCATACCCGATGCACTCAACGAGTCCGGCGATGCCCGCATCGGCGGCGGCAGCGTGCAGACCGTCCTTCAACCGACGTCCGAGTCGCCCGACGTGACCGGCGACGTCGTTCGCACGCATGAAGTCGATCGACGCGATGCCCGCCGCGAGCGCCGGTGTCTCGGCGCCGTGTGTCGCGGACATCAGGAAGACGCGCGGTTTGTCGTGATCCAACCCTCCGAGACGCATGACCTCGCGCTTGCCACAGAGGGCCGCAACCGAGAAACCGTTCGCCACCGCCTTGCCGTACGTCGCGAGATCCGGCTCGACTCCGTAGAGCCCGTACACGCCACGCAGGTCGTACCGAAAACCCGAGATCATCTCGTCGAAGATCACGAGCGCGCCGTGCGCATGCGCGATCTCGATCACGCTCTCGAGGAAGCCGGGCAGCGGCTGCTCCATCGCGACGGGCTCCAGGATCACGCACGCGATCTCGCTCCCTCGTGCATCGAAGAGCGCGCGCAGTTCATCGAGGTCGTTGTAGGTCCACGTCAGGGTCAGGTCTTTGACCGCCTGTGGAATTCCGGCGTCACACGCAGTGGTTCCGATCCACCAATCATCGAAGCTGTAAAAGGGGTTCGTCCGGCATGCGGCGACGAGATCGCGCCCGGTGTGCGCGCGCGCCAACCGCACGGCGGCCGAAGTGGTGTCGGAGCCGTTCTTCGCGAACTTGACCATTTCCGCATGCGGCAGGAGATCGCAGAATCGCTCTGCGAGATCCCCCTCCAGCGGCGAGGGGCGGGTGAAATTGCTGCCACGTGTGAGTTCGTTGCGGACCGCCGTGAGGACGGGCTCGAAAGCGTGCCCGAGAAGGACCGAACGGAGTCCCATCCCGAAGTCCAACCACTTGCGGCCGTCGGTATCCCAGCACCAACAGCCCTCGCCGCGCTCGATCAGGGACGGCGCGTTCGCGGGGAATTGATCGTCGCCCTTGCTGTACGTGTGAGCGCCGCCCGGAATGAGTCTGCGCGCACGCGCGTGCAACGCGTCGGTCCGGCCCGCGGTCACAACTCGATCTCGTCGATGCGAACGCGGACTCCTTCGCTGCCGCTGCGCTCGCACGCCAGCAGGATACGCGAGATCGCGTTGTCATGGGCGTAGGAGTGTTCCCACTCCTGCTCGCCACGACACGCCGCGAGCCAGGCGTCAATTTCGGCGACGTACATCTCCTCGATATTGAATCCGCGACCGGCCGCCTTGTGCATGCGCCACGCTCCGGTCGCCGCGTCAAAGTGACGCAGTTCGCCGCGTTCGAAGCTCCAGTCGATGGACCCTTGCTGCGAGACGAGACGGCCCTCGCGCAGCGCGTGGCGCGCGACAACCTCGACAACGATGGTCGCGATCAGACCGTTCTCGAACGTCGCCACGATCGCGTACGTATCGTCGATATCGGTCGGCAGATCGAGCTGCTTAGCGTATGTGCACTGCACCGATGCAACTGGCCCGAAGATCCACTGCATCCACTCGAACTCGAACGGCACCATCTCGCGACACGCACCGGTCGCCTTGCGGCCCGCGTAGAAATCGAGCCCCTCCCATGGATGCCAATCGAGGATGTAGTTGCCGAGGTGGAACGTCATCACGAGTGGCTTCCCGAACTCCTGCTCCTCCAGCACGATGCGGCGCAGATGATGATAGAGCGGGTGAAAGCGCATCGTGGCGGAAGGCGCCGCGACGATTCCCTTCTCGCGCGCAAGTTCGAGAAACTCCTCGCCGCCTTCGGTGACCACGTTCGCCTCGCAGAACGAGTGCAGACCGGCGTCAAGCGCGCGCTTCACGAACGGGTAATGCATATCGGGGGGCGTCGAGACGAGAACACCCGAGAGGCCCTCCGTCGCAAAGCCCTCGTCGAGGTCCGCGACCGTTCGCACACCGTAGAGTCGTTCCGCCTCTTCGCGCCGGTCCGCACGCGGATCGAACGCGACGATCTCCGTCTCGCCGAGCGCTTTCAGGCAACGGATACGGCGTTTCCCCATCGAGCCCAGGCCGATCTGCAGGAACTTCATCAAGAGTCTCCGTCATTCGCCGGCTCCATATCGGAGAGCCCGGCCTGAAAGTGCGCACGATAGATCTCATCGAGGCCTGCGTTCAGGGCGACGAGACCCGGGTCGTCGCGCAACATCTGCACGAGGTCAGCAAGCGTCCACCCAGGGACGCGATCCAATCGTTCGTAGACCGCGCGGAAGAACGCGAGATCTTCGGCATAGTCCAATGTCATGCGGACGCTGTCGTGACGATGCCGTTCCTCGTGGATTTCCACAAGACGTGTATCGAAGCGACCGCTCTCCAGCAGGAATCGGAAGATCCCGGTCTCGGTGTCGGTGTAGCGCTTCCAGCGCACCGCGTTCTCTAGCGCCGAACGCAGTGCGATATTCGGCGTGGCACCGAGTGGCAGCCCGCGGTACGACACGAAGTCGGCACCCGTTGTGAGGAGTTCGTCGACTCCCGCGTCCATGTACTCGGTGGACGCGAGCAGATCGTCGCCATCGACCTCGACCACCACGTCCAGATCGTACGCAGCGGCAGCCTCGGCGAGTCGCCGCAGGACATCGTGAAGCGGTCCGCGATGGACGGTCAGCCCGCATTCCCGGGCATGTTCAGCGAGTGCATCGTCGGAGGCTTCCGATGTCGTCGCGATGACGACGACGCCGACCGATGCCGCCGCGGCGGCCCGTTCCGCGACGCGCTGCAATGCCGTCCGACCGGCGACATCGAGGAGCGGTTTCCGGGGCAGCCGCGACGACGTGGAACGCACCGGAATAACGGCTCCCACGGTCGGCTGTTGATGCGCGTCCTGCACGTGGCGTTTCTACCGGAAACGACGCAACAGCGAAGTTTGGGGACGGCACAAGATCAACGGCACCACAGACATGCATGCTGCGTCCTACTGCCGCCATTCCTACCGGCGCACTTCGCGCCCCTCGGCTCAGCGCGGTCGCAAGAGGTCGCGGGCACGGCGAGCGACGTCCGCCACCGGCTCACGCTCGAGAACGGTCCGGGCGAGCGTTCGGCTCTCGGCCCAACGCTCTTCACTCGCCAGGAGTTCCGCGAGCGCGATCTCGGACTCGGCGAATTGCGCCACCGGCGGCGGCGGACTCCGCTCCCCGTAGAGTCGCAGGGCTTCACGCCAACTCGTCTCGGCTGCGTCGCTCTTTCCCGCGTTGCGCTCACACAGCGCACGCGTGTCCCAGTACTCGGCGACCTCGGGCATCGCCAGAGTCGCAGCCTCGGCAAGCCCCAGGGCTCGACGAGCCTCGGAGGGGCGACTCGAAAGGAGATACGCGAGGTTGTTCGTCGCGGCGTGATCGAGTGGATTGAGGGCGACACAGGCCGTCAGGGCGCGCTCGGCGTCCTCGAAACGCCCCTCCCGCAGACCGAGGGCAGCCTCGGCGAAGCGCAGTCGCGCCAGCAGTTCCGATGGAACGGAGCCCAGGGCCATGATTGCGGAACGAGCGACGGAGAGCGCCGCGCTCCCCGCCGCGACGTCTCCGCGTTCGATCAAGACCTCGGCCACGATGAGGCGCACCTCTGCTGCCAGCCCGGTCCGGAGCGCGGACTCTTGCAAAGAGCGCACGAGAGTCAGCGCCTCTTCGAAGCGCCCGATCGAACGCAGAACCGACGCCTTCAGCGTGCGAATCGCCGCGCGGATTGCAGCGTCGGCTGCGGCACCCTCGGCGCGCTCGACCAGCCCCAGAGCGCGCGCGGGATCCGATCCGCGCAATTCCGCGGCCACTCCTGCGCGAAGTGCGGCGAGATCTGTGGGACGCTCCGCAAGCAGAACGTCGATCACGGCCGAGGCAAGTTCGGGCCGCCCGACGCGCACCATCGACCCGGCAATCGCCAGTTGGGCCCATGCGGGGACTCGCGCTGCTCCGACCAACTCGCGCAGGCGATCCAGCGCTCGCTCCGGTCCCGCACCGCGCAGCACAGATTCGAGGTAGCCGACGACCACGACGCCATCGTCGTCGCCGCTGGCCCCACCGAGCAGGCGCTCGAAGACGGACGCCGCATCTCCTGCGTGACCGGCGCGCAGCAGGACAAGTCCATCGACGACGCGCTCCACCCACGCCGGGTCCTGCTTCCGCGCGATCTCATCGAAGCGCTGCGACAACGCGCCGAGACCGAGTAGCTGTAGGTCTGCCGAGAGTGCGAGGCGACGAAACTGCGCTGCATCGGCGGGTTCGATGCCTGGGACATCCGCGATGCGCGCCGCCAGCGACGAAACGTCGCTGAAGTTCGCACGTCGGTAGAGCAACTCGACCAGGACAGCGGTCGCACGGACGCCATGCGGGTTGTGCTGTATGGACTCGCGGAGCAGCATGACACGCTGCGACTCGTCGTCCGTGCCTTCTGCCATTTCCAGGAGGCAATTCGAGAGCGCTGCCGCGAATGCGGCATCCGCACCCGGCAAGACCACCGCGCGTCGCAGGACGCGCACGCCCTCGATCCGCTGCCCTGATCGATAACGCGCCTGTCCAAGGAGGAAGTGCGCGTGAGGGTCGAAGGGCCGCGCGCGTGTCGCAGCCTCCAACGACGCGATCGCGTCCGCGTACTCGCGCTCGGCCAACAGGAGGGCACCATCGAGCAGGCGGCGCTGGTCCTTCGGGAATTCGGGCGGTGCCGCGTCAATGGCTGCACGCGCGCGGTCTATCCGCTCGCCGTCCGGCTCACTGTCCAGGAGCGCAAGGACGAGTCGCCGCCGCGCGGCGACGTCGCGGGGCACACCATCCAAGACCTGGTCCAATGCGTCGATCGCTTCGTCCACCCTCCCCAGCGCCAGCAGCAGGGCGGCAAGTTGATCACTCGGCCCTTCGCGCGCGAGGCGGACGATCTCGTCCTCATCGACACCGCCGCGAATGGCGACCAAGAGATCCAGGCGTTCGCGCGCAACCCCCGCCTCGGCAGCGCGCTGCACTGTGATGCGCGCGGCGGCGGTCGCCCCCTGACGAAGCAGCGAATCCACGTACGCCAGCCAGACCCCCGCGTCGTCAGGGGCGAGTGCAACCGCGGCATCGAGCCTCTGCGCCGACTCCTGCCACCGTCCCATCGAACGTAGCGCCTCGGCCTCCAACTTTAGCACGGCCGGGCGATCGCCGTGGCGGCGGGTCAGGCGGCTGCAAATCGCGACCGCCTCGCGCGGGGCGCCGATCGAGAGGCAGATCCGAGCGGCGTCCAAAGTGAGGGCGTCGTCATGCGGGGCGACCGCGCTCGCGTACTCCGCAAGGCGCAGGATCTCGCCTCTGTCGCCAGCGCGATCCGGCCGCATGAGAAGCGTAGCCAGCGCGAGCGATGCCCGCGCAGAATACGGTCGCACCGAGACGGCCGTTCGCAAGGTCCGCTCCGCCTCGTCCAGTCTCTCTGCGGCCACCTGCAACGCACCGATCGTCTCCAGGCAACCCGGGATTTGACTCCGAGCTGCGGTGCCGCGCGCCGCGTCCACACTCTCGATCGCCCGATCAGCGGCGGCGCGAACGTCCCCGCCGGTGTCGTTGCGAGCGAGAACCAGCTGCGCACGTCGAAGATGTGCGGCCATGTCGTCCGGCGCTCGCAAAATCGCGCGAGCGTACGCGGCTTCTGCGGCGTCGATGTCGCCACGCAGGCGCGCGACGTCGCCGCGCAGGAGATCGGTGTCAGCGCCCTCTCCTGCCGCTGACAAGGCGACTTCGGCCGCGTCGCCGCGACCGCGAGAGAGCTCCAGCGACGCGAGTGGCACCGCGATCTCGCCTGCGGACGCACCGTTCGCGACGGCCTCGTTCAGCAGCGTGACAGCGAGGCGGGACTGCCCCTCTGCGGCGAGGAAACCGGCGATCTCACCCGCCGTCGCCCGCGTCGGCCGTGCCACGAGCGCGGCCGAGAGGCTCGCGAGTCCCGCCGCGACATCACCCGCGCGGAACTGCGCACGGCCGAGCAGCATGAGGGTGCGCGCGCGCCAAATCGGTGCCCGCGAAACCTCCGGATCCGTGACCAATTCCTCGGCGAGGGGCAGCGCGCGCTGGAGATCGCCGCGCGCCAGCGCGAACTCTGCGGCGGCGACGCGCATGTCCAGACCGGAGCCCCCCTCGGACTCCTGTTGCTGAATCAGTTGCTCGGCGACGTCCACAAGACGCGCGACACGCGGTGGGTAGAGGTCGATAGGCACATTCTCGAGTCTGCGCAATTCGAGGAGCGCCAGGGAGATGCGGACGAGCGGATCATCATCACCGAGCTGTCGCGCCCTCAGCAGCGCGCCGATCGCCGCCGCCACGTCCGGACGGGAGCGCCGAATTTCGGTCTCTGCGAGCAGACGAAAACCACTCGCAGCCGGACGCGCCCCTGCGACGCACTGCAAGGCGTACTCATACGCGGTATCGGCGTCGCCCTGGGCCAAGTACGCGGCCGAGATCATTCCCGCGGCCTCAGAAAACGACGAATCGATCTCCAGGACCCGTTGCGCCGAGGCCAAGTACGTCTCCGCCGGCAGCCCCATTTCGCGCTCCGCGACGGCGCGCAAGTACCACATCTGCACGTCACGCGGCCGGCGGACGAGCAACTTCTTGAGAAGCGGCAATGCCAAGTCGAACTCGCCCGCCTTGCCCGCCTCGAACGCAGCATCGCGCGTGCGCCAGACCTCGGCCTTCGACTCCCGGGTCTGCGCAGCGTTCCACAGCGCGAACCCCGCCGCTCCCACGACGACGAGAAGCACGGCCGCCGCGAACACGCGCTTGACTGGGAACGGGCGCCGCACGCGTGCCTCGGCCAGCGTCGCGTGGCACGCTGGACACGTCTCCACGCGAGCGTGGCTGGTCTCGCCACACACACACATCACCGAAAGAGAATTCCCGCACCCGCTGCAGACCGCCGCATCGCCGCGCACACGAACTTCACAGTGGGGACAGCGGAACGAGGAAGTGGTCACGAAGGAGGGCTCCGTCTCAGCGAAAGGGCCATGATTCGCGGGGATCGTAGCAGCGAGGAGCGCACGCGCCGCGGTGTCCTCAACCTCCGTTCGTCCCCGAGAGGCGGCGCCCGCCCGATGGGAACCCCACAGCGACGCACGAGTCGGCTCTGGCGACCTTGACGGCCCCGGGCAGTCCGCTCTACCTTCCCAGCGCCCCCGAGCGTTCTCGGTCCACGCCGCACGGCACCCACTGATGTCCTACGAAATACCCTTCAACCGCCCCTGGTCTTCCGGACGCGAGGTCGAATACGTGCAGGCGTGCGCCACGTCGTGGCACACGTCGGGCAATGGCCCCTTCACGAAGCGCTGCGAGGCTATCCTCGAAGACGTACTCGGCGCGCCGCGGGTCCTCCTGACGACGTCGTGTACCGACGCGCTTGAGATGTGCGCCTTGCTCCTCCGCCTGCAGCCGGGTGACGAAGTCATCGTGCCCTCGTTCACATTCGTGTCGACGGCGAATGCGTTTGCGATCTTCGGCGCGCGCCCGGTATTCGCGGACGTGCGCCCGGACACGCTGAACATCGACGAGACTCGCGTCGAGAGCCTGATCACGCAACGCACCAGAGCGATCGTCGTGGTGCACTACGGCGGCGTGGCATGCGAGATGGACACCATCTCAGCGATCGCTGAGCACCACGGTGTGACGGTGATCGAGGACAACGCCCACGGCCTCTTGGCCACGTACAAGGGCCGCCAACTCGGCACCCTCGGCGCCCTTGCCACCCAGAGCTTCCACGAGACGAAGAACATCACCTGCGGCGAGGGCGGCGCGCTCGTCGTCAACAACCCGGAACTCGTTGAACGAGCGGAGATCATCCGCGACAAGGGCACCGACCGCGCGCGCTTCCTGCGCGGCCAGGTCGACAAGTACTCGTGGGTGGACCTCGGCTCGTCGTACCTGCCGTCGGACCTCACAGCGGCCTTCCTCCAAGCGCAGCTCGAGGCCCGCGAGGACATCCAGCAGCGGCGCGCGGAGATCTGGCAGCGTTACGAGTCCGAATTGCGCGCGTGGGCCGAGTCGTGTGGCGTGGCGCTACCCCATGTTCCGACCGATTGCGAACAGGCCTTCCACCTCTTCTACGTATTGCTGCCGGACGTCGAGACGCGCACGCGCTTCATTCAGCACCTCAAGGCTCGACGCATCCAGTCGGTGTTCCACTACGTCCCGCTCCACCTCTCCGACATGGGCCGTCAACTGGGTGGCCATGACGGTCAGTGTCAGGTCAGCGAAGACGTGGCTATCCGCCTTGCACGGCTGCCGTTCCACACAGGTCTCACGCAAGACGAGCAGACACGCGTCATCGACGCGATCTGCGAGTTCGAGATCTGACGGGCAGAAAAGGGCATCCTGAGACAAGCATGCCACCCGCACCCGAACGCCCGTCCCTCGCTCCAGGCCTCACGGTCCTGATCCCTGTCTACAACAACGCAGACGGGCTGGCGCCGCTGATCGCGCGTCTGGAGACCGTTCTCCCGGCACTGCAACTCCCGTCGTTGGGCCTCCCGGCGTTCGAGGTGCTGCTTGTCAACGACGGAAGCAAGGATGGAAGCCAGGCGCGCATCGAGGAATTGGCGGCGGATCGGCCTTGGCTGCGCTGGATCGAACTGCGGCGCAACTTCGGTCAGCACAACGCCATTCTCTGTGGATTGCGTTCAGCGCGCTTCGACGTCACCGTCACGATGGACGATGACCTGCAGCATCCACCGGAGCGCATTCGTGAATTACTCGACAGCCTGACCAAGGGCGTGGACGTCGTCTACGGCGCGCCCACGGTGGAACAGCACGGCCTCTTTCGCGACCTCGCGTCACAGCTCACCAAGTGGGCGCTGCAGGCCAGCATGGGCGTGGACGTGGCACGCAACGTCTCCGCGTTTCGTGCGTTGCGTACGGATCTCCGCGGCGGGTTCGCCACGTACGAGGGCGCCACGGTATCGCTCGATGTCCTGCTGACCTGGGCGACACACCGCTTCGCTGTCGTGAAGGTCCCCCACGACGAGCGCACAATTGGGGCATCGAACTACACGTTCCGCATGCTCATCCGAATCGCACTGGAGTTGATCACTGGCTTCAGCGACCGACCACTTCGCGTCGCCAGCCTCGTCGGGGTCGTCTTCGCAGGGCTCGGAGCATTGATCCTCGCGTACGTCGTCGGATTGCTCGTATTCGTTGGGCGCGACGTACCCGGCTTCGCGTTCCTCGCGAGTTCGATCGCGATCTTCTCCGGTGTGCAACTGCTCGCGCTCGGGATCATCGGTGAGTACCTCGGGCGCGTACACTCCCGGTCGATGCGGCGACCGACGTATTTCGTCCGCCGCGCAGACGAACGAGAGTCCCCACATGAGTGACCCGTTCCCCTTCGCCACGGAGCCGGTCCTCCCGCGAGACGCCGGGGGACCACCGCTGCGCGTCGGCTTCTGCGTTTCCGGTGGCGGACACCTTTTCCGCGCCGCGGTCGAGCACGCAGTATCACTCGGGATCAACGCAACGCACGTGCTTCTCGACCGAGGCGCGGCGACGGATCTCGAGACGTTCGCGGCAGCCCATGCGGTTTCCGTTCATCGACTGAAGTCGCCTCGGCGACCGCAACTCGACGACGAGATGACTGCATTCTTCGATGCCGCGGACGCGGACCTGTGGGCACTGACGTTCGACAAACTCCTGCCCGCATCGGTCGTCACACCGCGACGCGGACGCATCATCAACGTCCATATGGCGCTCCTTCCCGCGTTCGCCGGCATGCACGGAATTCGCCAGACACTCACGGGCGGAGCGCGCTTTGGAGGGGCGACTCTCCACGAGGTGGACGAGGAGATGGATCACGGCCCGCTCATCGCGCAGTGCGGGATCGGGACGCTGCCGGGCGACGACGAGCGGAGCGCCGGCGCGCGGATCTGGCCCCTCTTGCGCGCGACGTATCTGCAGGTGCTCGCGTGGTACGCCGCGGGTCGCGTCGTCCGCGACGCGGACGACTGTCTGTGGGTCTGCGACGCGCGTTATGGCACGTGGCCGATTGCACCGGAGCCAGAACTGCGCGCGTCGATCATCGGAGAACTCTGAGACCATGTCGCGCACGTGCGTCATCCTGCAGCCGTCGTACGTTCCGTGGCGCGGGGTCTTCGATCAGATCCGGCGTGCCGACGTGTTCGTGCACTACGACGACGTTCAATACGACAAGAACGGATGGCGCAATCGCAACCGGATCAAGGGCGCCAACGGCTCGTTCTGGATCACCATCCCCGTCACGCTCCCTGACGGGAATTGCGATACGGCGCTCCTTGATGCACGCATCGACGCCAAGCAGAAGTGGCGCGAAAAACACTGGGCGGCGATCCGCGGCTCGTATCGCCGCGCGCCATTCTTCGACGCGCTCGCCGAATGGTTGCGCCCCCACTACGAACGCGAGACGGAGACACTCGCGGAGTTCACGATCCCTCTGCAAGAAGCCTGCGCAACGGCACTGGGGCTATCGGATACCGAATTCGTACGCTCGTCAACTCTCGGCGTCGCCGGCGAGCGCACCGAACGACTGGTGGAGATCTGTCGTCACCTGCGTGCAGATCATTACCTTTCCGGTCCGTCAGCGCGTGACTACCTGGATCGCGACGCATTCGATCGCGCGGGAATCACCGTCGAGTTCGTCGAGTACGACTACGGTCCGTACACCCAATTGCATGGCGCGTTTGATCCCCGAGTCTCCATCGTCGACACGCTGGCAATGCTCGGTCCGCGTGCTATCGACGCACTCACGCCGTAGCTTCGCGCCGTAGCGTCACGCCGTAGCTTCGCGCCTCGGCGGGCGCAATCGGTCGCGCAGCCGCCAGAGCGAATAGCCCGCCAACGCTACGAGGATGGGGTCGATCGGAACACGCACGCGGGTGTAGCCAGCACCTACCGCGTGGGATGCCGTGTAAGCCGCGAGCAGCGCAAGTAGGAAGAGCGCTTCAGCGCGCTGAGCGGGAGCGCGGAGGAGCGAGACCATCGCGGCGAGTGCGAGCAGGAGAACAGGGATCTGGATGAGCATGTGGACGGTCGTCCGAGCACGAACTCCCGGCAGCGGATCGTCCCAGCGGTGCGTGGGGTGGTAGCGAACGTCCCAGATGCGGCCGAAGCGCACGGTGCACATCCACAGAAACGTGCCGACGTTGTCACTCACCCACTCCACGGTCGCCTCGCGAAAGACCTGCTCTCTACGCATCGCCTCCATGGGCGTGACGTCGCCCTGAAACGCGATGACGTCGAAGTCGGTGTCGCGATAGCGCGCGGACACGGCGTCATAGGTGGAGTCGAGTTCCGTGGCGCGCGGAGACTCCGTCGTGTTGGCGGCCCAGACCGACTCGGGGCCGTGCGTCGCCAACATGGGAAACTTGCCCGTGAGCCCCTCGTTTCGGATGGCCCACGGAAGCGCGATGACCGCACCCAACGCGAGCGAGATCGCGGCGTAGCGCAGCACCCGTGACCAGGAGCGACTCGCCCACCCCACGGCGAGCACGCCGATAGGAACCAGCGGAATGAGCGACGGTCGCGTGAGGAGCGCCAGCCCGAACCACACTCCCGCCGCGACGCCGTGCCGCCACGCGGGAGAGCGCATCGCCGCGAGCGTCGCCCCTGTCCAGCCGAGCAGGGTGAGCGAAAACAGACTGGTGTCCGCCACGCTCACGCCGTGCCAGACGAGGACGGGATGCAGCGCCATGAGGAGACCCGCGGGCAGCGCGGCGCGCGGGTCAAGGCGCTCCGCGACGCGCACCGTCGCCCAGACGAGCGCCACGCCAATCACGGTGCCGACGACGAGCGCCCCCTTCCAGGTCGGGCCGAGCACTGCATATCCCGCCGCGAGTGCGAATACATACCCTGGTTGGTGAAACACGCTGGGCACGCCGTCGAGCACGTAGCCATCACCTGCGAGCAACGACTGCGCAAGATCGTGCATGAAGTAGAGCCCGTTCCCGGCCTGCAGAAGAGCCTCGCCCCGATATACGCCGACGGCGACGCGGACGACCAGCGCCAGCAGGAGTACACCCGCAAGCCCACGTCGCCCCAGCCCACGGTACTCACCGTCTCTCACGCTGTTTCCGACCTCCTCCCGCCCGGGCGACCTCGCGCGCCTCGCGCAGACGGCAGGGAGTCTACCCCGAGCGCCTCGGAGCCTCGACGCGAACGGAAGGGACAACCGGGCGTTCGTCGTCTTGCTGCTGCAGCGCTCGTCCTACACTTCTTCGCGTGCCGCCGCATCACTCCACCACTCGCCCAGACGCAAGCCGCGGATGACGCCGAAACCTGATCCTCTGCCCGACGTCCCGCATCTCAGTATCGTCGTGCCCGTCTACGACGAGGCGGCGCGGATCGTCACAGGCATCGAGACGCTGATGGAGTACGTGGACGCCCACTCCATCGACACCGAGGTCATCGTGGTCGACGACGGATCGACGGATGCGACACCAACGTTGCTCGCGGGCCTTGAGACCAGGTTTCCCGTGGTTCGCGGGCTGACGCTGGCACACAACGCAGGAAAGGGCGCAGCGGTGCGTGCCGGAATGGCGGAAGCTCGCGGGCGCTACCGTCTCTTCGCGGATGTCGATCAGAGCACGCCCATCGCCGAGTGGGAGCGATTGCGTGACGCTCTGGAAGCCGGCCACGACGTCGCGATCGCAAGCCGTGAGATCACCGGCGCGAAGCGCGTTCGCGATCGCTGGCACAGGCGCCAGATGGGCAACGTCTTCCGCCTGCTGCGCGACATCTTTGTCGTCGAGGGTTTCATCGACTCGCAGTGCGGGTTCAAGCTGTTCACTGCGGATGCCGCGGAGACGATTTTCTCTCGCGCCCATCTCGATCGCTTCTGCTTCGACGTGGAACTCCTCGCGATCGCCGCGCATCACAAGTTGCGCGTCATCGAGGTCCCGGTCACCTGGACGGACGACCACGCCTCGAAGGTCAACCCGCTCACCGACTCGTTCTCGATGCTGAAGGACCTGTGGCGCATCCGCAGCTTCCGCGCGCGTGGGTCCTACGACTGAGCGTTCTCCCGTTCGGCGAGATCCAGGGCATCGAAGTGCCCACTCGAAATGACGACTCCGGGGTGCGGACTATCGCTCTCTCTTCGGGAACGGGAGCGTGACCTGAAGCGTCGCGCGTCCCGCGAGCGCCCTGACCGCTTCGAGGTCGGTCTGGTCCGACAGGAGACCGCCCGTGAACGCCAACGAACGCGCGAGAACGTATGCGTTCAACACCTCTCCGGGGTGAAATCCATCGAACATCCAACGGTCATCCAAGTCATAGTCGCGCGGAGACTCCGAGGCGCGACACGGGAAGCCAGCGCGAGACAGCGCGACGGGTACGTCACGCTGGTATGTACCCCACCAAGCAGCATGGCCAGTCGACGTATCGAGCGCGACGCGACATTCATCCGCGAATGGCGGGAGGTAGACAATCACCTCCACTCCAGCGTTTCGGATTCGAGCACACGCCGCGATGAGTCGATCGACGGCTTCTCCGCGGATCCCCGCGTTGCGGACGAATTGTCCTCTGAAGCTCCGTATCCTCTCGATCACGGGCGGATCCTCGCGGTCGCGATAGCGCCCGGTTCTCCGCAGTTCGTCGTAGTACGCGGGCGGATACTGGCGGCTCCCATCGACACGAAAGCCGGTCCCGTACTGCAGAGCACCGATGCCGATCGCGCCGCGGGTGCCGGATGGTCCCGGGCCAAGGGCTCCGACACGGATCGCGCGGAAGGGGAATTCGCGGCCGTACATCCAGCGCCGCAGCGCCACGACGTGCGCAGCACCATTCAGGGCGACGTCTTCTGAAGTCGGCGCAGAAATCGTCCGCGCGCGGTCTCCAAAGAGCCACCAGGGATCGACGCCGAGGATGACTACACGTGGACTCGGGAGTCGACCGACGGCAATGTCTGCCGCGTAGCGCTCAAGATCCCCGACACCCTGGATCATCCCGCCTGCATTGAACAACGTCATTCCTGTCGTCTCGAAGAGACGTGCGGGAATCTGCATGACACGCGAACTTCCCACGACAACGATCTCGGCCCTCACGTCTCGGAGTCGCGCGTGCTTGTACAGACCCAGTTGCTGCGACAACACCCCGCGCGCAAAGAGAGACTCGCTAGCGTTCCGCTGCAGTGCGGCAACGCGCGCGACTGGCCATGATTCGCCAGTTCTCCACAGAACGGACTCCAGCCCTAGCGCGAGAGCCAGGAACGGTGCTCCGCAGACCGCGACTCGGGCCAAGAAGCGCCATGGCGAGTCGGCTTCAGAACTGGAAATAGATGAACGGGACATGCCCCGTGCTCCCCAAGAGAAGGATGGCCGACGCGATCATCCAGTAGACCAACCAGCGCACTAGTACCGGAAGGCGGGCAACCTGCAGCCCGTGCTGCTCACGTCGTTGTACCCACTCGATGCCGAGCACTGCGGCGCAATACGGAAGGCCCCCGCGTCCCCGGATCGGACCGTCGACATCCAATGCCAGAACCCGTTCGATCAGAGCGACTGCGTCCGAGACCGAGTCGCTTCGAAAGAACACCCAGCCGACGCAGACGACGGTGAACGTGAGCACCATCTGCCTGCACTCCCCGATCCTTGGGAACGACCGGCTCTCGGCCACAATGCCGCGGCTCGGAATGCGTTTCAGCAGTATTCCGGGGAGAAAGCAGACGCCGTGGAGCACCCCCCACACCAGAAAGGTCCAATTCGCACCGTGCCACAGACCGCTCGCGGCGAATGTGATCATCACGTTGCGCACGCGCGCGGCACGGCCCGCGCGGCTCCCCCCTAGTGGGACGTAGAGGTAGTCACGAAACCAAGTCGAGAGCGAGATATGCCAACGTCGCCAGAACTCGGCGATGTCTCGACTGAAGTAGGGAAACGCGAAGTTGCGCGAAAGTCGGAAACCGAAGAGACGTGCAACCCCGATCGCGATGTCCGAGTACCCCGAGAAGTCGCAGTAGATCTGGATCGCGAAGTACGCGACACCGAGGACGACGGTTACCGAGCCATGCGAGTCCGGAGCGGCGAAGACTCCGTTTACGTACGGCGCCAAATTATCCGCGATCACGGCCTTCTTGAATAGTCCCCAGAGCGCCTGCCGCACCCCGTCGCTCGCGGCGCTCCGATCGAAGCGACGGTCCGTCAGAAACTGCGGAAGGAGCTCGCGAGCTCGCTCGATCGGGCCCGCCACCAGCTGCGGAAAGAAACTCACGAACGCAAAGAACGCAACGGGATCGCGGGTTGTCGTCGCGTGTCCCCGGTAGACGTCAAGCGTGTAGCTCAGCGTCTGGAACGTGTAGAAGCTGATCCCAACGGGCAGGATAAGCCCAAGTGTGCGGGCCTCAAGTTCCCAGCCGATGCTCGCCATCGCATCGACGAGAGACACAGCGAAAAAGTCGTAGTACTTGAAGAGTCCTAGCGCGCCCAGGTTGGCGGCAAGACTCACGCCGAGCCACGCCCGACGAACGCGCGAGTCGGTCGCAGCATCCAACCGCAGCGCCACGACGAAATCGACCGCCGAACTCGCGACGATCAGAGTCAAGAATCGCCAGTCCCACCAACCGTAGAACACGTAGCTCGCGACGAGCACGATGACGTTCTGCGCACGAACTCCGAACCGTCGCATCGCCCAGTAGAGGGTGAACACGATGGGTAGGAACACGGCGAATGCGAAGGAGTTGAAGAGCACGGCGAGTCTGGCGTCAACAGACGCAGTGAGTGCGCACGAGTGCGGGCTGCCCCACGCCTTGTGACGAAGCAAGGCGGACGCGGACGTTCCTCCTGACGACGACGGGAGCGCGTGCCAAGAGCGTGTCACTCATCGCGGGGACACTTCATGGCGGGGAGACCTCATCGAGCGACCTCGCAGACGAGCGCTGCGTAACTCTCGATCGTGCGCTCGAGGGAGAATTCTGCTTGGACGCGTGCTCGATTGGCGGTTCCCTGTGCACGCCGCAACGCCAGATCGCCGATTGCGCGGGCGAGCGCTGCGGCCAGCGCAGCCGCATCTCCTGGTGGCACGACGAGGCCGTCCGTGTGCGCGCGCTCACCAAGTACTGCCGCACTCGCTCCAGCGTCGGTGGCGACGATCGGCAGGGCCGCAGCCATCGCTTCCAGAAGAGCGTTCGAGAACATCTCGACACGCGACGGCAGAACGAAGAGATCGGCGGCGCGGAGTTCCGCATCCACGCGCCGCGGCGGCACAGCACCGCAGAACTCATGCGCAACACCGGCCCGCGTCAATGTGTCGCGCGCGTGCTCGAAAGTTGGATTTCCCGGCGCGTTGCCATCGCCCAGGTGGACGAACCGCACACGCCGTCGAACGTCGTCCTCGAGTCCTGCAAGCGCGATCGCAAGCACGTCCACTCCTTTGACCGGACGGAGATTGGCGACACAGAGGAGTCGCACCTCGGCGTCGTCGCTACGATCGCGATCACCACCATCACCCGAGACGGAACGCGGCTCCGGGGGCGGGCCGGGATCGATGCCGTTCGCGATCACGACGACGTTCTCTGCTGCCGCCCCCAAGCCAGCGATCGCCGCGCGTCCGGCAGGCGAGAGTGTGACGACGCGCGCTGCGCTCTGGAAACCGCGCCGTTCTGTCGCCCGTAGCCAGGGAATATGACGCGACTTCGCGTCGACGAAACCGTTACGAATCCACTCGTCGGTGATGGAGCCGAGTCCGGCGACGCGATAGATCGTCCGCCGGCCCGATTCCGCGCAGATCGCCGCCGTCCATGCCTCGAACGCGACGCACACAGCGTCTTCTGGAACGGTTCGCAGTTCGTCCGCGAGTCGGCGCAGCGCGCGCCGGATGCGGCGCACCTCTTCGGAGGATCGATCCACGCGCCGCCACACGCGCCGCGCGAGTGTGTTCCGAATACCCGTCGCAAGCTGCAACGAGAGGACGGATACGGGGTGACCACGCGTCGATAGACCGTCGCGCAAGGCACGCATCATCCGTGGCACACCTCCTGAGCCTTCGGCGTCGGCAAGTGTCACGAGCACGACGGAGGGCACAGCTCTGGAGTCGAAGTCGCTCAGCACGCACGCCCCACGTCAGTTGTCGGTGGGCGAGCACGGACGGCACGCTCCTCGCACAGCACGTCGTCATTCGGCGGCGTGCCCTCCCAACGACCGTCGGCGACCGACGCCAAGATTGCGGCGATCCGCTCGGCGGAAAGTCCCCTGCCGTCGTAGCCTTCCTGCGCCGCCAGGGTGGCTCGCTGCGTGCGCAACTCGTCGGGCGACGAGAGTGCGCGAACGACCACGTCGGCGATCTCGGCGGGCGACGTCGCCACGTAGCTTGCACCGCAGTCGAGCAATCGCTGTGTGTGCGTGTACGAGAAGAGGCGCTCCACCGACTCCAGGAAGTCTGCGACGGGGTCGGGGTCGTAGCGAACGTGAAACGTCGGCCGGTCGTTGCACGCGGCATCGAGGGCGATCGTCGAGAATTGGTTTCCCACCACATCGGCGTAGCGCATCAGGGCGGCAAAGTGCTGATGGTCCTCGTCGGTGGGATTCCAGCGATCCGTGATGCCCGCGTTTGCGCGGCCAGCTACCTCGATCCGCACAAACTCCGCTCCGGCGATCGCGGCGTAGCGCTCGATGTGATCGCGCGGGTGCAATCGAACGACGAGCGCCACCGGGCCGCGGCCCTCGCGATTCAGACGCGCCACGACAGCAGCGATCTCGGCCGCATATCCCGGTTCGTGCGCTGAGTGTCCCGGCGCACTGGTTCCGTACATCACGATGCGGCAATCCGGGTGCAAGTCGTACTCCCGCAAGAGATCCGCGCGCGATGTGCTGAGTGCCTGCGCATAGATGTCGAATTGCGGCGACCCGACAGGGATGGTCCGCTCCGCCGGTACGCCGAAATAGGTGGTCATCTCGTCTCGCATCACGGCGCTCCAAACCAACAAGACGTCGCAGGCGGCGGGCAGCACGCCCTTGTTGGTCGGGTTGTCCCACGAGTGGACCATGCCAACCGTCGGCACGCCGAGCGCGCCAGCGCGCCGCAGGACTGCGGATTCGCTCCGGTCGAAGACGTTGTTGGAGAAGACAACGGCGGGCTCCCACTTCCGCAGGAGTTCTTCCATCTCGGGCGCTGTGAAGAGTGCTTCTCGCACGCGATTGAGTGAGTCGTGCACGAGCTTGGACTTGCCGAACAACGGCGAGATCCGGACCTTCCACGGCGTCCGATCGCGTCGCGATGCGAGATATCTGCGCTTCGTCTCCATCGTCGCGATGCGGTGGTTACGCGTCACGACGTCCATCGCAAGATCGCGCAGGACTACGTCCCACCTACGTAGGGGAGCGTGTGGCAAGACGTCGAGATCCGCCGCGCAGTCCGGGGCGTCGGCAGCGAGTGCATCCCGAACGGTCTCCGGCACCGCATAGATCGGGCGTAGTCCACGCGCCGCAAGGGCGCCCGGCAACCCGGTGCGCATCACATTGCGCAACGCGAGACCGGTGGCGACGGGGATCAGGACCCGCTTCTTGTCGGTGGACTTCCCGGCTGTCATCAGGTTCGCAAGTGGCCTCCTGTGAGCCTGTCACCGCGACTGAGAGCCCGCCTCCCAACGCGATCGCGCGGCGAGACTACTGCGAAGCCCGCCGACCGCGGATTCCTGGTTCGCGCGACGACCGGTCTTTTCGCCGCTGGTCCGCGGAACGCTCCGGCACCCACGACGTCATCTCTCCGCGAGATCGACAGCATCCATACTAGGATCTCGATCAACGGAGACTCCCCATGCGCCATCGTGCCTTCACGTCCTTCGCCCTTCCGATCGTCCTCTGCACCGCGGCGCTCGCAAGCGCAGCGGAGGAACGCGAGCGCATTCATCACGACGTCACCGTCAGGCTCGATCCCGCCGGTCACGGAATCTCGGTGCGCGATCGGATCCACCTTCCGGCCGCCATGCGGTCCACACCGATTCGACTCCAATTCCACTCCGATCTCGAACTGACGAACGAAGAGCCGGCATGGCAGATCCGGGAGATCAAGGCGACTGGCTCCGGAGCAGACGTCGGCGAGCACGCGTCGGGCGTCTCGGTCAGGACCTACGAGGCCACTCCGAAGGACGGCACCGACCCGGGTGACACGCCAATCTACGTCAGTTTAATCGGGACGATCCACCACCCGCTCGTGACCGAGGGCGCCGAGTACGCCCGCTCGTTCTCGCGCTCGCCGGGAATCATCTCGGATGAGGGCGTCGTGCTCTCCGGTGCTTCGTACTGGCTACCGCGCGTTGGTGACGAACTCTTCACGTACCGGCTGACACTCGATCTCCCCAAGGGTTGGGACGCCGTCAGTCAGGGCACACGCACGCAGCACAACGACGTGCAGGGCCGTCGCATCGTCACATGGGACTGTCGCGATCCGATGGATGACGCCTACATCATCGCCGCCCGCTTCACCGAGTACGAGCGACAGGCCGGCAGCGTCACCGCGATGGCGTTTCTCCGGACGCCGGACGCGAATCTCGCGAACAAGTACCTGGAGGCGACGGCCCAGTACATCGACATGTATGGGCGACTGCTCGGCCCCTATCCCTTCGAGAAGTTCGCGCTCGTCGAGAACTTCTGGGAGACGGGCTACGGGATGCCGTCATTCACGCTCCTCGGCCCGAAAATCATCCGCTTCCCGTTCATCCTCCACTCGTCGTATCCGCACGAGATCCTGCACAACTGGTGGGGCAATTCAGTCTACGTCGATTGGCGCAGCGGCAACTGGTGCGAGGGCCTCACGGCCTACCTTGCTGACCATTTGATCAAGGAGGGGCAGGGACGCGGCGTCGAGTACCGCCGCGACACACTGAAGGGCTATGGCAGCTTCGTCGGCGAGGGCCGCGACTTCCCACTGACCGAGTTCACGAGCCGTCACTCTGGCGCGACACAGGCCATCGGCTACGGGAAGTGCCTGATGGTCTTTCACATGTTGCGGCGCCGCTTCGGCGACGACATCTTCGCCCGAGCACTGCATCGCTTCTATCGTGAGCAGCGGTTCCGTACGGCGTCGTGGACGGACATCGAGGCAACCTTCTCGAGCATCACCGGCGAGGACTTGCGGAGCTTCTTCGCGCAGTGGGTCGGACGGCCCGGCGCGCCCGAACTCGCCGTCGCTGCGACCTTGGACGATGACGGCACGCTCCGCGTGAGCCTGCGCCAGACACAGGACGGCGACGCATTCGAGTTGCTGGTGCCATTGGTCGTCACGCGTTCGACGGGAGATACGATCACCGTGACGCCCCGCCTTGAGGGGCGTGACACCGAGGTGCTCATCAACGACGCTAAAGCCGTGCGGATCGACGTCGACCCGCGCTTCGATGTGTTTCGACGACTCGACACCGCCGAGACACCTCCGACGCTCGCCGAGATGTTCGGGGCCGCGAAGGTCACACTGGTCGTGCCGGACGAGGAAACACCGCTGGCAGCGGCCTGGAGCGGACTCGCGGACGCCTGGTCTGCGGGCAACGAAACCGACGTCGCCATCGTCACCGCGAGCGCCTTGACGAAACTCCCCGCCGATCGTGCGGTCTGGATACTCGGCACCGAGAACCCCTGGCGCAGCGTCGTCGGCGAGAGCCTCGCCGCGCATGGCGCTCGCGTCGATCGCGACTCCATTCGGTTCGGTGCAGAGTCCGTGCCGCTGACCGGGCACTCGGCCGTCTGGGTCGCGCGTCACCCGACAGATCCGTCGCTCGCCATCGGCTGGGTCGGAACGGACTCCGCCGCCGCCGTCCCCGGTCTCGCGCGCAAGCTCCCCCACTACGGCAAGTACAGCTTCCTGGCATTCGCGGGCGACGCCCCCGACAACGTCGTGAAGGGCACGTGGCCACCAACCGGCTCTCCGCTCACCGCATTCGTCGGCGACGGGCGCGAGTCCCGCCCTCCGATGGGGCGTGTCGCGAAGAGAGCGCCCCTCGCGAGCCTCGCGCCAGTCTTCGATCCGTCGCAACTCCGCGCCGACGTCACGTTCCTTGCAGATGACGCGCAAGAAGGCCGTGGCGTCGGGACTCCCGGCCACGATCGCGCCGCCGAGTACATCGCAAAGGCGTTCAAGGCAGCAGGCCTCCGATCCACGCATCCCGCAGGACGCTGGTTCGATACGTGGACCGAAGCCGAGGGTCCGCGCGGAGAACGCGTCACGCTCCGCAACGTGATCGGCATGATCCCCGGCACGGACCCGGAACTCGCAGGGCAGTCCGTCGTCGTCGCCGCACACTACGACCACCTCGGTCGCGGCTGGCCGGACGCGCGCGAAGGGCAGGCCGGGAAGATCCACAACGGTGCCGACGACAACGCGTCGGGTGTGGCGGTGTTGCTGGATGTCGCCCGCATCCTCGGGCGAGAGTTGAAGCCAGCGCGCACCATCATCTTCGTCGCATTCGACGGTGAGGAATGGGGTCTCAAGGGGGCACGCCGCTACGTGGAGTCGATGAAGCAGTGGCCGATCAGTCGCGTGCACTCGATGGTGAACCTCGACTCGGTGGGAAGACTCGGAGCGAATAAGCTGCTGGTGCTCGGCTCCGGCACGGCGACCGAGTGGCCGCATGTCGCGATGGGCGTCGGATTCACGACGGGCGTCGAGTCAACGTGTGTCGCGGACGATCCGGGTGGAAGCGACCAGGTCGTGTTCCACGAGCACGGCGTGCCGGCGGTGCAACTCTTCACCGGCCCGCACGAGGACTACCACCGCTCGACCGATACAGCCGACAGGGTCGACTTCGACGGATTGGTGAAAGTCGCCACGTGGCTGCGCGAAACGCTGGTCTACCTCTCGGGGCGCACGGAACCGTTCACCTCGGCCCTCGCAGCAACTCCCGGGGGCGCGGAGCGGCCAGCGAAACGCCCGCCCGCCGGGCGCCGCGTCTCCCTCGGGACGGTCCCCGACTTCGCGTACCAGGGCGGCGGCGTGCGGGTCGGCTCTGTGATTGCAGGCTCGCCTGCCGAGAAGGCCGGAATCGTCGCGAACGACGTGATCCTCGCCGTCAATGGCGTCGAGATGACCGATCTACGCGGCTACGGCGCGGCGCTGCGCACACGATCGCCAGGCGACGTCATCACTGTGCGTGTACAGCGCGGCGACGAGACACTCGAGCTCACGGCGACGCTCGTCGCTCGCTGATCCGCACGCCACGTCAACCCCGTACCTCAAGACCGTGACTGCCCCCGAGTCCGGCTCGCGGGCCGCACCGTACCCACTCTTCTTCAGCGCGCCCCCACGCGGAGCCGATGGGGACGAACAGTCCATGCGTGAATCAAGAGAGGTTCCGCAGGATCGTGAGGGATCGATGGGACGGGGAATCCGGAGGGCCAATCGTGGACAACGAGACACGAGTGAGGACGACCAAGCTCTACGCAGAGGACAGGCGTGTCGACGCGCGCCTCAGCCTGCGCCTGGTCGCACGCCTCGCCCATCCCCTGGGCAATATTTTCGGCCACCTCGAGAACATCTCATCGAGCGGCGCGAGCTTCGTGACGAGCACGCTGGACCCGGTGGTTCCCGACGGCGCAGAGGTCGTCCTCATCCTGACCTCGCCCCCGAACGCGATCTCCGAAGAGGTCCACTGCACGGCCCGAATCGTACGTGCCGAGGACTTCGTCGATGAGGTATCGGATTTGGTGACGTACGCGATCGCGTTCGACGAGGCCCTCGATCTCGACGTCCTCACGGGCGTGGAATAGCGCGCCGGCCGCGCATCGGGGATCACGCACCGTGACGGCGACAGCGGAGGACGACAGCGCCCCGCCCTCCGCGATTAGACCGCGAGTGGGACCGGCAGCGATGCGTCGCGCCACCCTCATTGCGACGGTGCGGAGGGGCGCCGTTCCGACGACGGTCTTCGTGCTGATCGTCACCGCGTTTGCGCTGTTCTGGCGAAACTCGGAGCACCACGAGACGGAAACGATGCGCATGCGCACATCGGTCTCCGCCGACCAGGTCGCCATCCGGCTCGAAGATCACCTCCGAGTCCGGCTCCATCTGCTGGAGCACATTCGCGACGAGTGGCGTGCCGGTCGCGTCCAGGACGAGGGCGCCTTCCGCGAGCACGCAGCCGAGGTCCAGGCGTACTTCGATGGGATCGTCGCGATCAACTGGGTGGACGGCGACGGCGTCATCCGATGGGTCGCCCCCCCTACCGGAAACGAGTCCGCGATCAATCGTGACCTCACGCTGAACGCCGTCGCGGCTCCGGCGCTGGAGAGCGCCCGCCTCTCGGGCGAAGCGCGCCTGACGCGCCCGCTCGACCTCTACCAAGGCGGGAGGGGTTTCGCTGCGTACATCCCTCTGGAGCAAGACGGTCGGAATGCGGGTTTCGTCAATGCCGCATTTCGCATTGCTCCACTCGTCAACGGCTGCCTCGCGCAAGGAGTTCGAGAGAACTTCTACTACGCCATCTCCGACGCAGACGTGCCCCTCTACGCGTGGACGCGCGACACGGATCGGGCGGGCATCGACTTTGTTCAGCACAGAGCCGTGGAGGTGGGTGATCGCGTCTGGCGACTCAGCATCTGGCCCACGGGCGCTCTCGTTGCGCAGCATCGGGCATGGTCCGACGAGGCGACGCTCGCCTTCGGGATCTTCATGGCCTTCGGACTCGCATTGACGTCGTTGCGCGTCGTGCGGCAGCAGGAGGAGCGGCGCGACAGCGACGAGCGTTTCCGGACCATCTTCAACGCCGTCGAGGACGGCATCCTCGTCTTCGCCCGCGACGGCACGATCCTCGACGCTAACGATCGCGCCTGCGCGCTCTTTCGTACGGAACGCGACGCACTTCGCGATGGCGATCTCGCCGCGTTGCAGGGCATCGACGCGGAGCTTCTCGGCCAGCGTGTCGAGCGCGCCTCGCGGGAGTCCGACGCGTCCTCGGCGCAATGGCACCTGCAGCGCGCCGACGGCTCCGCTTGGTGCGCAGAGATCGAATTCGTCATGATAGCGATCGCCGGCGAGACAAGCGTGGTCGCCGTCGTGCGCGACGTCTCCGAGCGACAACAGTTGGAGGAACAACTCCGGCAGGCCCAGAAGATGGAGGCAATGGGAACCCTCGCTGGCGGCATTGCGCACGATTTCAACAACATCCTGACCGCCATCTCCGGCCACGCCGAGTTGGCGGGCATGACGATCTCTGCCCACACAGCGGAACGGCGCTCGATCGATGGCATACTCTCCGCGTGCCGCCAGGCAACCGGTCTGACGCGCTCGCTCCTCACGTTCAGCCGACGTTCGACTCCCCATCGCTCCGCCGTGGACCTCGTGCAAGTCGTGCGCGACACGCTCGTCCTGCTGCGCCCCTTGCTGCCCGCCGCTGTCCTCGTGAGCGCGGAGATCGATCCGAAACACCCGCTCTGGATTCAAGGTGACGCAGCACAACTCCAGCAGATCCTCCTCAATCTCACCTTGAACGCGCGCGATGCGATGCCCGACGGCGGCGCATTGGAGGTCGGTGCGCACCGCGATGCGCACGACGCGAACACAATCGTTCTGCAAGTCTCCGACACGGGCACAGGCATGAGCGAGCGCGTCAAGCGCCGCATCACGGAGCCCTTCTTCACGACGAAGACTCGCGAGCGCGGAACGGGGCTGGGGATGTCCGTCGTCCATGGAATCGTCACGGACCACCACGGCACCCTCGAGATCGAGTCCGTGCTCGGCGAAGGCACGTCGATCCATGTGCGTCTCCCGGCGGGCGCCCCGCCGCGCGAGGCGGTGATCACGGCGACGCCCGACTCCGCTTCCGGCATCGCACCGCTACTCTCACGCGTCCTTCTCGTCGAGGACAACCGCCACGTCAGCAAGTTGCTCGCGAGCGTCTTCGCAGCAAACGGTTACGGGGTTCACATCGAGAGCGACGGTCTCGCCGCGCTCGCCGCGTACAAGCATCAGAGCCACGATCTCGACCTCCTCGTCCTCGACGTGGATCTGCCAGGCATGAGCGGCACCAACTGCCTGCGCGCAATCCGCGAGTCCGGTGGACACCAGCCGGCGCTCCTGATCAGCGGCAATCCCGAACTCGCCGCGCACCCCGAAGAGTTCGGGAACACGCGTTTCCTTGAGAAGCCATTCTCGATGGAGCGCCTGATCACAGTCGCCAGCGAACTCGTCGGCCGCCCGGTCTGAGCCGCACCCACCACCAACGAGAACTGCCGCAAGAGCGTAAGCCCTTGCGGCAGCGTTGGTTGCGAGTGGTACCCCCAGCGGGATTTGAACCCGCGTACCCAGCTTCAAAGGCTAAATGACATCGCTCTAAACCCTTACGCCATAAGGGTCGTCGGAACCGTTGGTTATCATGGCGGTTATCACGGCTGGGGTCAATCCCGGCCCCTGTGACCAGCGGGAGAGAGCGATGAGCAAGAGCGGTTTCGGGTCGATCATCACGCGCAAGCGCAAGAACGGCACGCCGATGCCGGGTCTCTACCTGCGTTGGTACGACGGCAAGAAGTACCACCAGCGGAAGGCCGACGGCACGACGCGCAAGCATGCCGCCGCGCACCTCGGGCGCATCCAGGCCGAACTCGAGCAGGTCCGGGCGGGAGATCTCGACATCGCCACCGTCGCGGATCGGTACCTGCTCCCCGCGATGGAATCGAAGGGGCAGGCGGAGCTGCACGTCGAGGACGTGTCGCGCCAGTTGGAGCGTTTCGCAGGGATCATCGGTACGAAGCCGATGCGCGCGATCACCGCCGACGAGATCATGACCGCGATGCAGGCGATCCGCAGGACCGACGCGGAGGGCAAGACGCGGAAACGCGAGATCAGCGCATGGACGGAGCGGCACTACGTCAACGCACTCTCCGGGTGCTTCAAGATCGCCATTCGCAAGGGGTTCGCAGACTTCAACCCGTGCTCGGTGGTGCGCAGCGAGCTATCGAAGCTCACAAAGAAGGTCGTGCCCTACCTCGACGAGATGCAGCAGGCGCGGCTGCGTCGGGCGTGCCGTCGAGACGTGCGTCCGTGGTTGACGATGGCACTCGAGACGGGAATGCGCCTCGGGGAGCTCGAGCGGTTGGAGTGGTACGACGTCCGACTCGAAGGTCGCCCCACGGTCACCGCGAGAAAGACGAAGAACGGGGAGCCGCGCACGATCCCGCTGACGTCGCGCGCTGCCGATCTTCTAGGCAAGATGCACAGGGCGCGATCTGCCGTGCCGATGGATGAGCCGGACCTCGTCCTCCCCCACCACCTTCAACGTCGATCGGTCACGCGCCTCGTGAAGTCCGCCGCCGCGTCGCTCGGACACAAGGGGTTTACGTTCCACGACTGTCGTCACGTTTGCGCCAGCGCGCTAATGCGCGCGGGCGTACCAGCTCCGACGATTGCGACGATCCTCGGGCATCGCGACAACGGTCAGCTCGTGTTTGCGACGTACGGCCATCACCAGCCGTCGAACGCCGCGGAGATGGGGATGGAGCGCCTCCAGAGCCACCGGGCGGAGACGCGCCTTGACGCGGCCCGTCGGGCAGAGGCTCGCCGCGTGGCAGAGACCGGCTGAACAGCGCCTCGACGTCCGAGCGCAGGACGCGCCACCGGTTCGCCACCTTCGCCGCTGGTAACTCGCCTCGGCGCAGCATCTCGCGGATCGTGCCGACCGGCAGACGCAGGTAGGCGGCGACCTCGTCGGGCGTGAAGACCTCGGGGGCGTCGTCGGAGGTCACCGGTCTGCCCTCGTGAGTTGCCACGCGACGCCGCTCTTTGCGGCATCGTGGGCGCGCAGCGTCTTGGTGTTCATGCTGTCGCCTCCAGGGCGATCGGGTGGAACTCCCACCGTGCCGCCGTCTTCGATGTCGGAACCGAAACGCTCCGCAGCCATCCCATGCCCGCCAGATCACCGAGAAGCACGTCGATTTCCTTCGCCGTCTCCGGCGCCCACGCGCCCCTGACCTGTTGAATGTCGCGAACCGTGACGACCGTTCGGCCTGCGTTGCGCGCCCACCGGAAGAGCGCCTCGGCGAAAGACTGCACAGAGCTGCGTCGCCCGAGCCGGATACAGCGCAGCGTCTCCGCCATCTGCCATGCCTGGTGCCGCGCGGCCCGTGTCCACGTCGCCAAGCTGATCGGCGTTTCATGGGCGCGCAGCACCGGATTGCGATCGGCATCCGTCACGGGTTCCGCGACTTCCGTCGCCACGACCTGGGCGGTGAAGCCGAACAGGTGGAAGAGAGCGGACAGCCGGATCGCCTCGCCGATCGCCTTGGAGACGACCATGCGCTCGAGGTCTCCAGAGTTCTCGCGCCCGTCCGCCATGGTGCATTCGAGCGCGTCGGACGCAGCGTCGAGCGCCGCCAGCGCCTCGCCGGAGAACCGAAGAACGCGCCACGGCTTCTCATCGCCCGAGAAGCCGCTTGCGCCAATGGCGACGGACGCAGAGACGATCCCGTGCAGCGCGTTACGCCACCGCCCGCGAGCCGTGGTATTCGGCAGCGGTCGCGTCGTGCCGCGGATGCGCGTGCCGACGCGAGACCGCGGCCAGCAGAGGTTCATGCGGGCCAGGAGTCCGCTCGACTCCGCGCCGGAGGCGCCGACCAGTCGCGGCAGCATGTCGGTCTGCACGGCAAGCCCGAGCGCAATCGCCGGGCGCGGTATCGAGAACTCGATATTGTCGTGGGCGCGCTCGTGAACGTACGTCTCACCTGCGTGGCCGCTGAGCAGCACACCGGCGTTCACGCCGCGATCGTTGTATTTGCCGAGGACGATCTCGAGGATCTCGCGGCCCTCTCCGGTTAGGACCCCCGCACGTCCGGCGCATCGACTGAGCTTCCGGGCAAGCGCCTCGGGTGTCGTGCTCGTCACCGTGAAGAGTCTGGAAGGCGGCGGATGATAGATGTCCGTCTCCGCATCCCTGGCGCGGCTCTCCGCGACCTTGCGCGCCTCATCGTCGCTCGCCTCCGCGGCCTCCATCCACAGGCGCTCGGCGCGCTTACGCAGCGCGGCGTTCCGGCGCTTGTTCTCGGCCACCTCGGCGTCGGTCGCACGCTGAGCCTCGGCGCACCATTCGAGCAACGGCTCGACCAGCGCATCGCTCGTCGCGCTCTTGCGTGAACCGGGGCGCTCGAACGTCACGGCGTAGCGCGCGGGCGTCTTCTCGATCCAACCACCCGGTGTTCCGTCAACATCGACGATCCATGCGTTACCGGACGCCGCGGAGAGCGCCGTCGGGAGCAGGACAAGCACGGCCTCGAGCGGGACCTGAACGGTGCGGGCGATATCCTCGACCAAGCTCGCGAGATCGAACGGCAGGACCGCCTCCACCTTCACCGATGCCGGGCCTTCGTTCACGAGTAACGGCACGGGATCGCTCCACTCTTGGCCTGACCGGCGCAGAGTGCGGAAGCGTTCGATCTCGGCGCCGGTGCCATCCAGCGCGTCGAGCAGTTCCGCTCCTGTTCCGCCATCCGCCGCCTCCCTCAGCCCTTCCGCCGACTCCGCGAGGGCGCTACGGGCTTCGCGTTCGGACTTCGCAGCGGCGACGACGCGCACGTCATCGAGGGACCGCACCTCTTCCGCGTCCACCGCAAGCCGTCGATTGATCGTGTCGGCATCGGGCTCGGGATCGTCGGACTGGACAAGAGGAGTGACAAGTCGCTCGGTCATCGGATCAACTCCATCAGCTTCGGGCGGTCGGTTTCCTTCAGCACGCACAGCCCGAGTCCGCCGGTGACGAAGTCGCGCAGACGCACACCTCGTTCGAGCAGGGCACGCAGGTCCATTCCCGAGGGCGGCACGGCGCCACGGACGCGGCAACCAGCGTCCAGCAATTCGAGACAACGACGTGCGGACTCACGGCGATTGGCGCCGCCGACGTCGTTGTCCATCGCCACAATCACGTCGAGACCGGCGAAGAGGGGCGCCCACCGCGAGATCGGCTGGCACGCGCCATAGGCCAAGCCGAGGATCGTGAGGTCGCGTATGTCCTCGTCAACGCGCGCGGCGGATGTCTCGCAGAGATCGCTCTCGCCCTCCACGAGCAGGACCGTGCGGCCTTCGAGCCGGGCGCGTTGCAGACGTTCGAGTCCGAAGAGGCCCGGTCCCGCGCGCCACGGTCCGGAGCTGGCAGGCGACACACTCTTGAGCGGACCGCCACCGCGACGGTATCCGCCAGCGCGTCGAAACTTCGCACCACACCATCGACCGGGGGCGTCCTCGATCGGGACCAGGAAATCCGTTCCGCACGGGTCGCGCCCGTCAGGACCGAACCCGGCCACCTCGACTCCACCACCGCAGAGTAGTAGCCCGGTGATGTCGAGGCCCACGTCGGCGGCTGCCGACCGAGTACCCCGCGGATCGGCGAGCGACCAGTCGGCGAGGAACTCCTGCGCGGACCGGATGCGGGTCGTCCATCGCTCGTGATCGACGGCGGGCACCTCTTCTGGTACGACGGGTTGCAGCTTTGGTCCGCGCTGCGGTCGCGAATGCCTCGACGAGTTCGTTTCGGTTGATCCCTTGAGATAGCCGCGCTGGATCAGGAATTCAGCGACCTCGCCGCGTTCCGGCGGACGACCGTGCTCCCCGATGAACGACAGCGTGAGAGCGTCCGCCGATCGACCACATCGTCGGCACTTGACGAGCGGATGCACGGCCCGAGTCGGCGCCGTGACGACGTACATCCGGTCTTTCCCGGCGCCGCCGCACCCCAGAGGGCATGGGCCATTCTTGCCACGCAGCGAACCGCCGATGGATGCGACCGCCGCACTCGCGGCGGGCAGTATCCCGTTCGACGAATTGAAGTCGTCTATCGCTGTGCGGAGGTCCGTGGTCACAACGCGATCCTCCGCCCAGCGCACGCGACGCAGCGGCAACTCGCGAAGAGGGTGGTCGGTGACGCGCCGGAGCCGCGTTGCAGGTCCATCTCGTCGGCGCAGGTCCGGCAGAGTGCGCACCGATCGCACTGTCGGCCACCGAGATCGAACTCAGTGCGTCGGCAGACGGCGCATCGGTCACGGCTGTGCTGAACAGCGCGTGGCTCACGGGTTCGCGTACGGTCGGGCTGTGGGCGTGGTATTCTCATGGCAGTTCCTTTCAGGCCCCGTTGGCGTCATACACACGCGCTGGCGGGGCCGACTTCGTTTCCTGGTCAGGTGGTGCGGGCGCTCGACCTGCCGATTGCCGCCAGGTGGCGCCCCAGCTCGCCGGGTCGAGGTCGCCGACCGAGCACTGCGATCGCCGAGAGTTCGGCAAGTCGAAGTTCCAGGCGGCACGACGTGCAGCGCGCCACGGGCGGCCCGCGACGGTGCTTCGCGTCCGCCAGCACAAGACGACTCTCTGTGCGCCGACAGTGCGGGCATGCAGCGTGCAGGGATCCGGCGGTCTCGCCAACCTCGTCGCCAAGAGCCGCGACCGCGGCGCGGAAGAGCTCGCGCGCCTGGGCAGCGTTGTCCGCATCGAAGTGGGCGGCGGCGGCTCGCAGGGCACGGCTCACGACGTCACGGCGACTGGTTGTGGTCGCAGCTTCAGGACGTCATCGAGTCGGTAGAACCTGCACCCGTTGTCGTCGCGAAACTCGAGCAGGCGCCCCTTCTCGACCCATGAGCGGATCGTGCGCGGCGTCTTTCCGACGAGGTCAGCGGCTCGCCTGCGGCTGACTAGGGTGGAGGTGTCGTCGCGTCCCATGGCCTAACTCCTGCTCCATTCGCGAGGCGTTTCCTCGCGTCTGCATGCAGGGTGCGCACCACAGGTGGCGCTGTCATCGGTCGCTGCGTCAAATCGTGACCGAGGCGCTCCTTACGGCATCTCGCCACGCCTTGTCACGCTTGAGCAGGCCGCGCAGAGCGTCGATCCGCGCAATATCGCATTCGCCGAGATGCGCGGGGCCGCTGTACGGCTGACCCGGGATCCGATGCAAGCCGTCGGGGCGCGGGCACGCTTCGTTGTGCCAGAGCATGACGGCATGGTGCTGGCTCCTGATCTGACCTGCGTTGTCGGCGAGCACGCGACCGAGAGCATCCCAGAGCTCGCATCGCTCCACAGACTGCGTCATGCGCGTCGTTCCCCAAGACGCACTCAGTTCGGCGGCCTCCACGGCGGCTGGACGCAAGAACTTCAGGTCAGCGGGCAGTGTGCGTGGACCAATCCGAATCGTGACCGCATCGCCGCAACGGAATTCGTCTCCGAACCCGAGGTCCGGGCGGATCACAGGTCCGCGCGGGTTCCACGGCCACGGGGTTATCCACCTCTTCGCCACGACCGACTCGAAGATCCACCGGCAGTACTCGATCGGAATGCCCTCGAGCGCGCAGAAGCCGATGAAGGATCGCGCGACACGATCGCGCCACTCGCCGTCCTCAGATACGTCAGGTGGTCGGCGAAGCGATGCCACGGCATCGAGATACGCCGTCGCCCGCTCGAGCAACTTCGGGTTCCGGAAGTAGTGCTTGGCGCTGTCGCCGAGCTTCCGTGCCAGCGTGAGCTCGTCGTCGCCCAAGTGGTCGTCCCACGCTAGGCCGCTCTGGCGGATCGGTCGTGTCGTCATGCACATCTCTCCGCCCAGGACGCGCCCGCCAGGGAGATGCACCAACCCAGCAGGGCGACGTCGCAGGACTTCTAGCGAGGGATCAGCCCGCAGCGCGAAAACGGTAGACGACGACAGGGACAGCGCGCAGTGCATGGAAACGGCGCGATGCCTGTTGGCTTGTTGGGGGCCCTAGAGCCTATCTGTGGACAGATGAGAACCTGTTGGGCTCAGTAATGGCCGATTCAGAGAAGATGTTGGGGATGTTGGATGATTCTAGGACACATGAGGACACGTCTAGGCTCACGAGGCTGGTGGGCCTGTCCTCGTACCTGCTCCTAGGGCCCCAACAACACAACAGGTTTGGGCGGGAGTACCACCCGGCGTCCATCTCCCCGCCGCCGCGTCGCCCTCCGGTCCGCGGAGACTCTTGCTCTCTTCCGCCGATGACCGCCTCGGTGACGTACCTGCCGTCGTGCCTTCCCGTACAATACAGACATATGTCTGCTACTCGCGAGGAGCCGCACATGAGCACCGAAACGACGCCACCGGAAGCCGATGCACCGAGGTCGAAGCACAGGGACACCGGGGGCCGCTTCCTACCGGGCAACAAGGCCGCCGTCGCCAACTCATCCAATCGAGAACCGTGGCGCCGCTGTGGGTTCACGAAGTCCGAGGTCGCGCGTCGAGGCGCTCTCGCTCGCCGCCTGCGCGAGGCGGGCATGGGCGCCGAGGCTGCTCGACGACGAGCTGCACGTGCGCTAGACCTCGAGCGGTTCCTGCGCAACGTGCGCCAGCGTCCCGCCGAAGAGCAGATGCGGCTGCACGCCGACGTGGACCGTGCCCACGAGAAGCTGGAAGAGATCGAGCGCGATATCGCCTCTGGATCACCGGCGCACAGCGGCAAGTCGGAGCTCGACAGGATGCTCGACGGGGACTGACCCGGCCACAAACGTCCCACGTTCCAGGCGTCCTCGACCCGCCTGCACGCTGGGATACGGGGACGGTCCCTCACCCGGCCACAACCGAACCATTGTGGCCGCCTCCGGTTAGCCTGAGCAACCGAGAGGAACAACCAATGCCGAGCACTCGCACCTGCGCCCTGATCCGCGTCTCGACCGACGAGCAGACCACTGACCCACAACGGGTTTCGATCGAGCGGTGGGCGCGCGCTCACGACGTGCAGGTCGCGCACTGGTACGTCGAGGATGGCGTCAGTGGTGCCGCCGACTCACGCCCGGTGCTCGAGGAGATGCTCGTCGCCGCGCGGAAGGGACGCATCGGCACGTTGGTCGTGCCCGCTCTTGACCGCCTCGGACGTCGAGCAGTCCGTACGATCCTCACGTTGGAGTCTCTCCGCGAGGCGGGCGTCCGCGTGGTATCCCTGCGCGAGGGCCTCGACTTCGGCACGGTCGCCGGGCAGCTCGTCGCATCGGTCCTCGCCCACGTTGCCGAGATGGAACGCGAGGCGATGCGCGAACGTACGCGGGCGGGGCTCGCCGCTGCTCGCGCTCGAGGCGCGACGCTCGGGCGCCCATCGCTCATCTGGACGGACGACGACGTCGAGCGCCTGCGCGGGCTCCGCGCCGCGGGGCATTCGCTGCCGACGATCCGCCGGGAGAAGCGGCTCCGCGTGTTCACGACGACGGCGGGCGCCAAGGCCGTCGTGCCGTCAGAGCGCGCGATGCGTCGAGCCCTCGCGCAGACCGTATAGCCGCCCCGCTAATCGAGGCCGCCCCGCGCGCGACTCACCACTCATCGGCACCCGCGATCCGCGAGCCTGGGCGCAGCCTGGGGGCGGGGCGGGGCGGCGGGGGGCGGGGGGCGGTCCGAGGTCGGGGCGGCGCGGGGTCCTGTCAAGGGGGACCCGTCTTCACCCCGATTGTAGTCACCAGCCCCACCCGTTGGCTTCTGGACTCCTCCGAGAAGACCGCTGTCCAGGTGAGCGCGGGGGCGGTGGACGTCAAGTCAGTCCTCTCGCCGTATCGACCCGTTGGTTATCGCACGCGATCGGAGCCACCGCGTGACGCGACCGCTCTCCGGGATCGTGGCTTCGATGCGATACCAGCGGTCCCGCCCGTCCACAGCGGAGCGTTCGATCACGCGGAACTTGGTCCGAGCTGGCATCGTGACCGTCTGCGCCATGACGAGCGCGGCCTCTTCGTACGCGAGGCCGTCGACACTCGTCCGGACCATGAGATTTGCGCCGCTCCCGTACGTGTAGGTCCCGCCGACCTCGAGGCGCAGATACAGGTTGTTCTCGCGGTCGATCGCCGCGCCCGACTCGCGGTTCGCCTTGTCTAGGTCGACGCGCTTCGCGACGGCCTCGGCGCTCATGTCGAGGCCGGTACCCTCAAGCGTCGCCGCGAAGAGCGTATCGAAGCCGGTGGAACCGATCGAGTCGCGCGCCGAGTTCTCGCGGTAGTGGACCCACACGATCTGCGTGCGATTGCCGATGCGCTCCACTTCGTGGCGCTCGATGACGATCTCGGAGCCGTCCAAGCGCGAGTACCACTTCGTGCCGACACGCGGCACCTTCATGCCGCTCCGCGTCTCCCATCGCCCCTTGCTGCGCGCGTCACCGCCAGCAAGTTCAGCCAGCTCGTCGTGCGCGGTCATCAGCTTCTGCTCGACGCTCCAGTTCTGCGTGTGGAGACTCTTGATCGTCGCGAGGTACCCGTCGATCTTCTCGTCGCCGAGGGTCTTCGCTCGGTACCCGCCGCAAGCCACTCCGACGATCCACCCGATGCCGAAGATCAGCAGGATGCGCGCCAGTCTGCCGCTGCTCTTCCCGGCTTTCCGCCCGGCCTGCCTCGCGATGGAGGGCGCGGACTCTGGCTCGGCCACCCCTTGGATCTCTCGGCCTCGCCGAGACGAAGTCGGGACCATCGCATCAACCGCGCCACAGACCGGACAGCTGTGATCGACGTGTTCCGGCACGCCGAGTTCGTGGCAGCGCGTGCAGGCCCACAGGTTGTCGCTCGCCATCTCCACCTCCGCGCCCAGCCTACGCCGCCACCACTCGGCGAGTCAACGGCGCCGACGTCGTATCGCTCGGGGGACGTTGTGGATGATCTCCGCTCGCCAGCCTAGAGAGCCGCCGAAGCTGCGACGCCGAGCACCGCGACACCGAGGATGCTCAGGAAGAACGTCAGGAGCGCGAGACGGAACCCGGTCCCGAACTGAGACCCCCGCTTGTCCACTTGCTGGGCGAGCTCCCTGATCTCCGGGTGATCGCCCTTGAACGTCCGGTTCATGTCCTTGAGCACCGCAGCGATCTCTTCCGGCTTCGCGGGCTCGTTGACAAGGGCCGCGTCGATGGAACCCATGGTGCGGACCCAGAGCCCGACCTCCGCCTCCATGAGTTGCACGCCGCGCCACATCGTGTAGCCGCACGCCGCCACCCCGGCCAGGAGGAGCAATGCCGCAGCCGCAACGAGTTGAGGGTCCGAGACTGCGGTCAGCAATTTGGTATTCGCGAGGATCAGCGGGACGGATGCGGCTTCGATCGACGCCGCCCATCGGAGGAACGTGGCGTACTCGCGTCGGACGTCGCGAAGCGGGACGGCGCCCCGTTCGTTGGAACGCTGAAACGCCGTCATGACGCTCCGCCGGTAGTCGATCGTACGAATCCCTCGGTCGATCTCTTCCGGCGTCTGGGCGGTGCTCATGCACGGATCGTACGAACAGACAGAGACAGCAGCGATGTCCCTCGCGCCCACGTCGCATAGCCCAGCCCGCGCACGCACGACCACAACCGGTAGCGTCGCAAAAACCTGTCACCCCCGCGCGTATACTGTACGTCGCTAGGCATAGGCGATGCCTGGCGCTGCGTCCATCTCGCCGCTTCTGACGCAATCGGCGAGTTGTCGGGCCTTGGCCCGGTGTCGTGGCGGGGTTCGGCTGTCTTCGGGCAGTCGGCCCCAAGCCAACCCACACACCGCAGCCAAGAAGGAGGCCCACATGAAGCCGCTCCCGAAGTTCCCCGACCCGCCGAAGCCGTCCGACGCGAAGGCACTTGTGGACGGAGCGCCCGACGTGCTGACCGCGTTCACGCGCCACACCGAGGCCGCGAAGACGATCCGCAACGCAACAGAACGCGCTGCGACGCTGACCGCCCAGGCCGACGCGCTCGACGAGGATCGCCGCGGTGGTCTCGTGCAGGTCGCACAAGGCGAAGCCGCTGCGGTCCGCCGCGACGGTGAGCTTGCACGTGAGATCCAGGCGGCGCGTGACGAGGCGAGTGCGCTGCGACGTGCGGTCGCCGGTCCGGTCGGTGACGAGTTGGCGACGGCTGCGGAGGCGTACCGTCTCGCCGCAGAAGCCGCGGGTCCACACGTCGCTGCGATCTTGGAAGCGGAGGCGCGTGACGTCGGTGCCGTGGCCGCGCAGATCGAGACGCAGGCGCGGCTGTGGCGTGAGGCAGAACGGGCGTTCGACGTCGCGGCGGATACGGCGTTGCACCATGGTGTTCGTCTGACGGACCGCGAAGACCTGGTCGGCACGATCGACGAGATCCGCGCGCGGATACTGGCGCCGGGTCCGCGTGAGTTCTTCGATTACGCGACGATCGCGACGGATCTCGCCGCACTCGAGACGCTCTTCGAGCGCGTGCGTGTGGACGCGAAGAGTTGTCGCTGCACGTTGAACCCGAAGAACGGCGTGTGGAAGTTCAACCTCGCCGGTCGTGCCGTTGTCGGTGCGCGTGAGGCGCTCGACGTCTTCGCGGGCGAGACGAGGCGTCGCGCCAGTGAAGGGCGGGCGGGCGCGAATCGCAAGTCGCTGACCGCCGTGCTGGAACCCGTCGCGTCGAGTACGTGGGCGCTGTGACGGACCGCGATATCTAACCGGCGGGCGCGCATCGCCGCCTCTGGAGGACGACCATGACCGCAACGAAGACCGCCGACCTACCGAAGACAACCGCCGACCTGCACGCGATCACCGACAAGTGCTCGGACGTGCACGATGCCTGCGCGCTGCACGACGTGGCCCCGGATCGCCAGACGGCGAAGGCCGTTCGGCTCGCTCGTCACGCCAGCCAAGGCGCCGAGCAGGTCCGCCGCGCCGCGATGGGCGCACTGGCCGACGTCGACGCCACGGAAGCGGACCTGCGCGAGCAGATCGACGCCCTGCGGCCCCTGCGCGAGCAGGCGAACACCGTGTATCGGGCCGCGACCTCGCTCGCGACGCACGAGGAGTGAGCAGATGAACACCGCAACCGCCGCTGAACGTCTAGCCCGATGCGAGGAACGTCTCGCCCGAACCGAAGCGGATCTCGCCCGGATCGAGCATCTGGTCGAACTCGGCAAGCGCCTCGTGGCCGTGACGACGTCTCTGCGGGCCGCGCAGCGTCGCGCCTTGCACGAGGAGTGGCTGGACAGTCCCGACGCGATCTGCGCCGTGCGGGGATGGCATCGCTGAGAGGAGATCGGGGATGGCGGATGCGCCCAGTGCGCAGATGGCCCTCGACGCCCTCGTGAGCACGAGCACGGCGAGCGGCGAGATCCGGCGCCTCGAGGTGGAGTGACCGCGGTCGCGATCCCGCCGAAGTTCAGCACGAGGCGGCCATCTCCCTGCGCCGGAGATGCGCACGTGAAGGGCGGGTTCGGGTACGCGCGCCGCGTGCCGACCGAGCGCGTGGAGTGGATCGACATCTTGGCCCCCCAGAAGCCGCCCGCCGCGCAGCCGACCGTCAGCGCCCCGCGGAGGATGCGCACGAGACGGGGAGGGATGAGCCGATGAGCGCGAGTTCCGACGCCATGCGACCCCGAGGTCAGCAGGTATCGGCGTGGGGAGCTTCGGGCGCGCTCACCGCGGCTCCATCCAGAGCACGTTGCCGTCCTTGTCGTACGAGACGAACGCGCCAAGCGTCACCTGTGTGAAAAGTCCTCGTAGCCCTCTTCATCCTCCGGGCTGAGGTCGTACGTGTTCCCGTCGAATGGGCGCGCGTGTTTCGCGAGAGCTGCGGCGTTAGCTACGCGGCGTTGGGCATCTTGGCGGACCAGAGGGTGCGCGTCCTCACAAGCCCACAGGATGTCTCGGCCGGCGTCGGCGTCCAAGCGGACGGCCGTTAGGCGAATCGATACGTCCTCATCCCCACGAGCCCACTGGATGTCTCGGCCGGCTGCGGCGTCTGCCGCGAGAGCCCGGTTACGAACGGACGGGGCCTCGTCCTCACGAGCCCACTGGATGTCTCGGCCTCGCCAGAGGGCGAGCTCGGCGGCGGTCCTCCGGGTTACCCCCCAAGTCACCTCTGCAATCGAAGAACGGTCGTCGCAGCCGCCGGCGATCACCCCGATGACACGCGCGCGGACAAAATGCGTGTCCTCGCGAGCCCACTGGGTGTCTCGGCCGGACAAGGTGTCGAGCCCGGCTGCCTGCGCGCGAACGAACTCGTCCTCGTCCTCGCGAGCCCACTGGATGTCTCGGCCGGCTGCGGCGTCTGCCGCGGCGGCACGACTACGGACTCCCATGTCCGCGTGATTGCGATTCTCATCTGTGTAGTCCATGGTCACCTCTTCTCGCAGGAGGAGAGTCTACCCCCCGCCTCGCCCCAGTCCTCGAGCACGATCTCGACCCAAGTCTCGCTGGCGACAAGCCGGCTCCCGACGATCTGCGCCGACTACCCTCTGGACGCGCGCGTTGCCAGTTCGACGACCATGCCGAGCACCATGCAGATCGGTATGAGCAGGATTCCGATACCGACCGCCCCTCCTCCGGCAGCGATCCCGACGCCACCCATCGTCAGCAGCCAGATCAGGGCGAGCACTGCCCCGACAGTTGTGCCGAAGGGCGCCTTGTTGAGCATCCAACTGGGCACGGTGACGAAGGTCCACTTCAGCAGCCAGCCGCCCGCCTTCAACAAGCCGAACCCAAGCCCTCCCCAGTCCGGCGCGTTCGGGTCTCTGCTCATCGCGCGCCCCTGCGCAGCCGACGGATCAGGCCGAGCCCACCGAGCATCCCGAGACCCATCCACGCGGCGGGCGGGAGGGGGACGACTGCGAGGACCAAGTTGTCGAACTGGTGTCCAGGGTTCGATTGCCCCCACGAGACGGACGACAGGTCCGTGAAGCCCGTGAAGTTGAAGGTCTGCGTCTCGTACGCCGACCAACTCAGGGTCGAGAATGACTGGCTGACGGAGCCCCCGCTGGACTTCGCGCCCGTGAACGAGACGGTGAACTCCGCAAAGGTGGCGATTGGACCGAGGTCGATCGACAACAGCGAGAACGCCTGACCGTCCGCTCGGCTAACCGTTGCGGACGGCTGCCCGTTGAAGACGTTTCCGTTGATGACCATGGCTGTCGAGCCGAGGAAGTTCGAGGACTGAGTGCCTCGCGTGAAGAAGTTGTCTGTTGGCGACAGCGCGTCACGAGTGAACGTGAAACCGCTCGCTGTGTAGGGCGAGTCCACGAAGTGGAAGTTGCTGTCGTCTACAGCCAGCGACTCGAAGTCGACGGTGATCGTCCCCGCATTCGCGACAGATGCCAGCACCGCGATCACGACCAAAGCGACCGCACCTGCGAACTTCATCCCGTCCCCCCTCTAGCGGCTCGACGGTGAGCCGTCCTATTGCTATTGGGTGAGCCGCCCGCGGCTTGTGAGGAAAACTCGGGAGACGTCGGCAGTGTGACCCCCGTCACTCAGCTACGAACTCAGTTCCCGCAGCCACTCGCAGCCGTCGCACTGGTCCATGTGCTCCGCGATCGCGGCCACGATGTCCTCGACGGGCGCTGCGATCGTCAGGAAGCAGCCGATGCACTGCCGCGTCGTCTTGTCGTCGTCGCTCATGCGGGAATGGTCGCATGGCGTCGTCGGGTGATTTGTGCCAGAGTGCGCCAGTGGGGCGTGGCGCGCCGCCACGACGCATCCGTGGCCGCACGGCCCGGATTCCCAACGGGGAGGCACGCCCACTGCTGCATTCCCGTAGCGTGGCGTTCATGAGCGAACACGGCGCAACGGAGCGGTATCGGGTGGCAGCGATGCAGATCTCGAGTCTCGAAGGCGACGTTGTCCTGCGCGTCTCATCCACCCTCACGACGCTTGGCGCGCTTCTCGGGCCTGACTTCCCGAGTCTGCTGCATGTCCGTCATGAACATGTGATGGCCGGGCTCCTGCGTCTGGAGCACCCGACAGAGCAAGACACTGAGGAGTCGCGGAGACGGAGCGCGAGCGCACTGGCAGAGGAAATCGTCCGGATCTTCGCAGCCCTGGGCGGGTTCTAGCCGCTCGGACCCCGCGTCGTGCCGAGGAGAGACTCCGGACTGCTCCGAGGCGCGCTGCGGGTGACCATAACCGGCGCTGGCCCCCTCGGCAGGGTGACCAACGTAGAGTGTCGGAACCGCACGGGCGACACGGGCGGGACTGCGCCGGATCGCGCCAGGGGGGCGTGGCGCGAGACGGCGACCGTGCGGTGCCGAGATGCGAGCGAGGAGCTACCGCTTGGTCGGTGGAGCGTCCTCGCCCGTGGGGTCCTCTCCCCACGCTCTCAGAGCATCCAGGGGCGCATCCGAACCAAACAGCGTGCGCTGCCATATCGTTGAGAGTGCGCCGAACGCTCTCGCCATGTACCCCTGCACCAGTTCTCCACCGCTGTCGCGACCACCGTTCGCCAGACAGGCGGCGATAAGCTTGCCCAGCGTCTCGGCATCGTCATGGTCAAGGGTTGCGGCAAACTCCCTGAGGCCGCTGTCGTTGCAGATGTTCCAAACCATACGGTAGCTCTCAAGCGAGTCCAGCTCGCGGCCCTTGAGTGCGCTGACAAAGCCAGCTCGTAGAAACGCCAGTCGCGCAGCTAGCACGATCTCGCCACGTGTGGTGAGAGTCTCGCGACTCTCGATACGCGCCGTGCATATGTCCTCAACAGTCGCGATATCGAGACCTTCCCACTCCGCATACGCCGACGCCGCTGCGACAACGCGCGGATCGAGTTCGCTCAGTGAGGCGCGTCGCCCGACACATCTTGCAACGAAGAGGAACGCGACTGGGCCACGCTCGCTCTCGGGCACCCCTGCGAAGGGGTTTGCTCCAGTCGGTGGAGTCTCCCGCGCAGATGCGCTCTGCGCCGTCAGTCTCGCGATCTGGTCCCGACTCGTGTCGAGCGCGGCGGCCAGCGCGGCGAGCTGCCGATCAGCATCTTCTTTCCAGGCACGTGCCTCGCTGATGAGGACCTGCTGCGCTCGCACCGATGTGGCGTTCGCGGCTGCCGCATCGTCGATCGCCGATTCGGCGCCTCGCAGTCCCGCTTCCAGCGCCCCCACCTGCCGCTGCAAGCGTCCGAGTTCCGCAGTCGGGTCTTCCCCACATCCTGCTCCCAGTGTCACGATTCCGAGGCAAGCGGCGATGGCTGCAAGTTGCATTAGGTTCCCCTCCACTGCGCCTGTGCGACTGGAGTCCCGTGCCCCCCTTGGGAGGAACCAACTCGTAATTGTGAGCGCCGTCAACGTCACACGAAGAATCCCTGTCCACATCGTTTCCTCCAGTTCGCTCGTCATGGTGCGAGATACGGGGCGACGGATGCACGCGCAATAGCGTCGTCCGGCGCGGTGCGGGGCATGGCGCGGTTCGGTGGCGCGTCTACCGCTGGCGTCGTCTCAGCGCGAGCATGACGAACAGAAGGAAGGTCGATGTGAACTGGAGCCCCAAGGCGAGCTCGTACCAGCCGGAGGGGAGGGCAGCGCGCGCTGAAGGCGACACAACCGGCACGACGACCATCGCCATCGCCCAGAGGATGCAGACCGCAGAGGTGACCCTTAGGAGTCGGTCCGCGGTAGCGCGCCTCGGTCGTCTCGGCGGGGCGGGGTCGCGGTCCATGCGGGAGATGCTCGCACACGGGGCAAGGCGGATCTCGCGGTGGGGCGTGGCGCGGTTATGCAGATCGGGCCGCGATGATAACCAAATCCAGACCCAGAATCGGGCGTGCATCGCGACGCGGGGTCGCTCGGATTCGAGGCCCAGCGTGGTTATCACCACGGTTATCTACGTGGACAAACGCAGAAAAACACGAGCCTACGCCGACCGACGTTCTGATAACCGCCACCCCCACCAACGAGAACTGCCGCAAGAGCGTAAGCCCTTGCGGCAGCGTTGGTTACGGGTGGTACCCCCAGCGGGATTTGAACCCGCGTACCCAGCTTGAAAGGCTGGTGTCCTAGACCTAGCTAGACGATAGGGGCACCGAGTTCTTCGATGTTGAGGATCGACGGATTGAACGACGGTGCGGGGAAGCGAGCGGGAGGCTATTAGACCTCCAGCACTTCCTTGGTCTTCTTCTCGAAGGCGACGTCGACCTTCTTCTCGTACTTCTTGATCATGTCGTCGATCTCGGACTTCAGGCGTTTGAGGTCATCCTCGGAGATATCGCCGTTGTTCTTGCCGGCGTCACCGCTGCGATTCGCTTCGCGGCGGACGTTGCGAAGGGCCACGCGCGACTCCTCGCTCTTCTCCTTGCAGAGAGAGACCATCTGCTTGCGACGCTCCTCCGAAAGGGCCGGGATCGCGAGCCGGATGAGCTTGCCATCGGATTGCGGCGTGATGCCGAGCTCCGACTTCTGCAGGCCCTTCACTACGTCGCTGACGGTGGACTGATCAAAGGGCTTGATCACGATCATCCGCGGCTCGGGCACGGAGATCGACGCCGTGTGCTTGAGCGGCGTCATCGAGCCGTAGACCTCGACGCGGATATCCTCAACGAGTGCAGGCGAGGCCCGGCCCGTGCGCACGCCGCGGAAGGAATGGAGCAGATGCTCCACCGCCTTCTCCATCTTGTCGTCGGCCTCGAGAAGGATGTCGTCGTACATGGCTCTCACTCTCCGAAGAACGCGCTCTCCGTCCGAAGGCGGAGATGGTAGCCGGAGCGTGCTCGCGTTCCGATCTTCCACTGAGCTTCGGATTCGGCCTCGGGATGCGGATCGTGGACTTCCGCGGCCGCGCGAGTTGTCAACCGTGGACGCGGGTGCCGACGGTCGCGCCAACGTTGATCTGTCCCTGCGCAGCGCGGGCAATCGCTCCCGGGGCACGCATGTCGAACACGACGATCTCGAGATCATTGTCGCGGCAGAGAGCGAACGCGGCCTGATCCAGGATACGTAGATTCTGTCGCAGACACTCGTCGAACGTGATCTCGTCGTAGCGCGTGGCGCTCGGGTCGGTGTTCGGGTCGGCGCTGTAGACGCCATCGACCTTGGTGGCCTTCAGCATGCGATCGGCGCCGATCTCGAGGGCCCGCAGCGCCGCGGCGGTGTCGGTCGTGAAGAACGGGTGGCCCGTCCCGCCCGCGCAGATCACGACGTTCCCCGCTTCCAGCGCAGCGACGGCCCGCCGACGTGTGAACGTGTCGGCGGTCTCGGGGGAGCGGATCCCGGTCAAGAGTTCGGCTGGGGTACCGCTTCCGACGAGGAGGTCGCGGAGGAACACACCGTTCATGAGCGTGGCGAGCATGCCCATGCGGTCGGCGCTGGCCCGGGGGACGGTCGAACCCGCCAGTTCGGCCCCTCGGAAGAGATTGCCTGCGCCCACCACCACGGCGACCTCGACGCCCGCGGCGACCGTCGCCACGATCTCGGATACGAGCGGAGTGGCGACAGCGACGTCGAAGCCGCGCCCGCCGGGAGCACAGAGTGCCTCGCCGGAGAGCTTCAGCAGAACGCGCGGTCGCCGCTCACTCATGAGACGAGCCCATCAGCGCCAATCCGTCATCGGCAGTCCCGTCATCGGCAGCCCAGCAAGCAACGATTACTCGTCCGAGGCGTCGTCAGACGCGCCCGGCGTCGCGATGTCGTCGCCGATCGACCAGCGGGAGAAACGGCGGATGACCGTGTTCTCGCCGAACCCGGCCTTCGACTTCGCACGCGTGAGCACGTCGGCAACTGAGCCCATGGACTTGTCCATGGCGTACTCCTGATCGAGGAGCACGCACTCGGCGTAGAAGCTGTTGAGCTTGCCGGCGATGATCTTGTCCTGGATCTGCTCGGGCTTGTCCTTGACCTGCTCGCGGAAGATCGCGGTCTCGCGCTCGACGACGTCCGCCGGCACCTCATCGCGCGTGAGATATTTCGGTGTCGGGCTGGCGGCCGCGCAGTGCATCGCGAGGTTGCGGGCGAGTTCCTGGAACTTGTCGTTCATGGCGACGAAGTCGGTCTCGCACAGCAACTCGACCATCGCAGCGAGCTTCTTGTCGTGGTGAACGTAGACGCCCATCACGCCCTCGGAGACCCTGCGGCCGCCCTTCTTCTGGGCCTGCTTTCCGAGTTGGGCACGGATCACGTCCTTGGCCTTCTCGAAGTCTCCATCCGTTTCCAACAGGGCCTTCTTGCAGTCCATCATTCCTGCGCTCGTCTCGCGGCGCAGCTTCATCACGGTCTTGGCGTCGACGCTCATGGCTATCTCTCGTTCTTCACGTTGGGAGGATCGGGTTTCGCAGGATCGTGTCGGACAGGATCGACGTTTCGCGTGCGGCGCAGACGGCCCCGCCGCGGGAGTATCCCGCGGACGAAGCCAGCTCGCGTCTTGCCCGTTGTACGCGGGCCCCGGTATCTCGAGTCCGGCGCATCCGGACTCGGGGTGGGACCTACTTGGTGGGACTTACTTGGCCGCGTCGTCGCCCGCGGGCTTCGGTGCGTCCGCGCTGGGCGCATCCGCTGCGGGTGCCTCAGTCGGCGTCTCAGCAGCAGGCGTCTCCGCCGCGGGCGCGGGAGCCGCCTCAGTGGCCTCCGGCGCCGCAACAGGTGCCTCCGCGGCACGACGCACGACGACGGCCTTCGCCGGACCGCGACGACCGCTCTCGCCCGTCGCATCGGCGATCGCATCCTGCGTCCGCTGATCGACATCCAATCCACGACGCACCTCGGCGGCACGCGAACTCGCGGCACGCTTGCCAGTGAGGCAGGCCTCCGAGAGCTTGTTGACGAGAGTCGAGACGCTGCGCATCGCATCGTCGTTGGCCGGGATCGGGATGTCGATCGGGTCGGGATCGCAATCCGAGTCCACGAGCGCGATGATCGGGATGTTGCAACGGTTCGCCTCGCGCGTGGCGATGTGCTCACGGCGCGGATCGACGATCACCACGGCGCCCGGCAGATTATTCATGTGCCGGATGCCGGAGAGGTTCTTGAGCAACTTGCGCTTCTCGCGATTGTGGCGTGAGAGAGCCTTCTTCGTGTAGCCAGCGATCTCGCCGGAGGTCTCGACGCCCTCGAGCTCTTCGAGCCGGTTCAGGCGACCGCGAATGGTCTCGAAGTTGGTGAGCGTGCCGCCCAGCCAGCGCTCAGTGACGAAGGGCATATCAGCCCGCATCGCCTCTTCGCGGATCACGTTCTTCGCGCTGCGCTTGGTGCCGACGAAGAGGACGTCGTAGCCCTCGCCCGTGACGGCGCGCAGGAAGTGCGTGGCGCGCACGAGACCGCGCACGGTCGCCTTCAGATCGATGATGTGGATCGTGTTGCGCTTGCCGCGCAGAAAAGGCTTCATCTTCGGGTTCCACCGGCTGGTGCGGTGACCGAAGTGAACGCCCGAGTCGAGCAGTTCCTGAACGTTGACTTGAGACATGCGTCCTCCGAATTCCGATCCCCGCAGGCAGAATGGCCGGGCTTACGCTGCGCGACACCACGTCGCGCCGAGCCCAACCGCCCGCAGGTCCGGGTGATTGATCTGGTGAATCCCAGGAGGCTATCGGTGCGTCCGGGCTCGGTGGAGCGAAACCCGAGCCGACTTGAGTTGAGCCTATAAGGCCCCAAGGCCGACCCGGTCTTGGAGCGGTCAGAGCGCGGCGGGGCTTGTGCGGATGGCTTCGAGGATCTGGAGGGCGAGCGAGACGGCGGCGAGACCCTCGTGACCACTGACCTCGGGTTGGGCTCGATCTCGAACACAGCCGAGGAAGTGCTCGATCTCGGCGGTGAGCGCGTCGCCGGGCGGTACGGTCAGCCGCTCGGCCGAGAGGAGTTCACCGAAGACGGCGCCCTTCAGGTCGGCCAGCGACTTCGCTCCACGCTTCAACTCCAGCACCTTCTCGACGGTCAGATCGGGGCTCTTGCGATAGAGGAAACCCTCGCGCTCCCCGAAGTCGACGACGAGGTACGCAGCCGGGCTGAAGACGCGGATCTTGCGCTCGGTCTTCGTCGCGACGCGGCTCGCCGTGAGCGTGGCGACACAGCCGTTCTCGAACGTGACGCGTGCGTTCGCGATGTCCTCGTGGTGTGTCAGCACCGGGACACCGACGGCGTCGACCCGCACGGGCTTGCTACCCGCGAGGTGCAACACGATGTCGATGTCGTGAATCATCAGGTCCATCACCACGCCGACGTCCGCCGATCGGAACGAGAACGGAGCCACACGCGCGGCCTCGATGAAGCGCGGCGAGATGTCGTGCTCGTGGAGCGCCCGCACGGCAGGGTTGAAGCGCTCGACGTGACCGACCTGTAGGATCGCGCCTGACTTCTCGGCGGCGGCGATGAGATCGCGGCCCTCCTCGAGGGTGCGTACCATCGGCTTCTCGATCAACGTGGAGATACCGCGCTCAAGGAGCGGAAGAGCGACCTGGTGATGCAGGGGCGTGGGGACGGCGATCGACACCGCTTCGAGATCGTCGGGCAATTCGTCGACCGTCGCCACGGCGCGGACACCATACGTATCTTCAGCCTGCGCTCGGATCTCCGGGCTCTGGTCCACCACGCACACCAGATCCGATCCTGGGAGTTCGTGGTGAATGCGCACGTGATGTCGACCGAACGCACCGGCACCGATCACGGCAGTGCGAACGGGACGAGATGCCGCCTCGGAAACGGGGGTGTCGGCCGTGTCGCTCATGCGTGCCTCCTCGCGCTCTGGTCATCGCTGCACGGGTCACCACCGCAGCCCGAACTTCCGTCAGTCGCGGAGCGCCTCGCGCGCCCGGCCGTGGTGCCCCGCGGCCATGCCCTCGAAATGCCGTCGCAAAGTCTCGATCTCTGGCGACGTGACACCGTCGTTGTCGAGTGCCTCGAACGAGTTCTGCCACGTCGCGTGCCGACGTCGAAAGAGATGTCGGAACGCCACTTTCAGCAGTTTCACGCGCTCGGCGGGGATGCCGTTGCGCGCAAGCCCGACCGAGTTCACCTTCACGGTGCGCGCGGGATGGCCCTCGACCACCATGTACGGCGGTGCGTCGCGGACCAGGCGCGACAGGCCGCCGACATACGCCAGCGTGCCGATCGTGCCGAAGTGGTGCATCGCTGCCGCGCCGTTCAGGATCGCCCCATCTTCGACCAGCACATGTCCGGCGAGGAGAACGTGGTTACTGAGGACAATCCCGTTGCGCACATCACAGTCGTGGGCGACGTGCGAGCCGACCAGCAGCATGTTGTCGTCGCCGATGCGGGTCAGTCCCCCACCGGAAACGGTGCCGCGGTGCACGGTAACGTGCTCGCGAAACAGGTTGCGCGATCCGACCTCGAGGCGCGTGATCTGGCCCGCATGCTTCTTGTCCTGTGGCTCGCTGCCGAGCACGGCTCCCTCGAAGACCACGTTCTCATCGCAAAATGTGGTGCCCGGCCCCTGCACGATCGCGTGTGCGCGGATCTCGTTGTCGCGTCCGAGCCGAACGCCGGGGCCGACGACGGCGAACGGGCCGATGGTCGTACCTTCATCGATCTCCGCGGACGGATCCACATGGGCAAGTGGATGGACGCCGCTCATGCGTCGGTCAGCATGAAATTGATCTGCGCTTCGCAGGCCAACTTCCCCTCGACCGTTGCCCGACAGTGCACGCGTGCCGACCGCGAACGAACCTTGAGCGCCTCGGCCTCGATCCTGAGCTGATCTCCGGGCACGACCGATCGACGCAGCTTGACGCGGTCGATCGAAAGCAACACGGCGAGCTTGTTCGTGTTGTCGAGTTTGCGGAAGAGGAGCACGCCCGCAAGCTGCGCCATCGCCTCGATGATGAGCACGCCGGGCATGATCGGGGCCTGCGGCCAGTGGCCCTGGAAGAACGGCTCGTTGATCGTGACGTTCTTGATGCCGACAGCGCGTTTCAAGCCCTCGATCTCGATCACCCGGTCGATCAACAGGAACGGGTAACGGTGCGGCAGAATGCGCAGGATCTCGCGGATCTCGATCGTGGAATCGCGGCGCAATCCGTCGGCGATCTCCGTGTCCCGGACGTGCTTCAACAGCGCGTGCACCATCCGGTTGTTGAGATCGTGCCCGGCCTTCGTCGCCACGATCCGCGCATGCAGATCGAGGTTCATGAGGAAGAAGTCGCCGATCAGATCGAGCATCTTGTGGCGCACCGGCTCGTCCGGAAAGCGCATGCGGTTCTCGATCGGACCCTGCTCACCGAATACGAGCGTGTTCTCGTACGTCGCGCCCTTTCCGAGCCCCGCCTGCCGCAGCGCTGCCGCTTCGGCCTCCATGCAGAACGTGCGCGCGGGCGCGATCTCGTTGACGTACGCGTTCTCCGACATCCGCAGCCAGTAGTACTGCGCGCCGACGAACGGATTGTCCGCGTAGTCAAGCGTGTAGCTGAACGTCAAGCCGCGTTCGGCCGGCAGTGCGACGATCGACGCTTCGCCGCCAGGCGAACTGACGGCAACCGGCGTAAGGAGCGAGAACTCCTTGCGGGGTTCGTCGAGATCCACCGGGCGGGCCGCGCGTAAGGCGTCCACGAAGGGCAGCGCGCTCCCATCAAGCCCCGGCAGTTCCGGTCCGTCGATCTCGATGACCGCGTTGTCGATCTGGAGTGAGAGACACGCCGAGAGCAGGTGCTCGATGGTGTGTACGTCGGCACCCTCGAAGCGAAGCGACGTCCGCCGTCCGGAGGTATCGACATAGTCCGCGTCGGCCGGGATGCGCGGCTGATCCGGCAAGTCGGTCCGCACGAACACGACGCCGTGGCCAGCAGGCGCGGGCAGGATACGAATCGTCGTGGCTTTCCCGGTGTGGAGTCCCACGCCGGAAAGCTCATAGGGCTGACTGATCGATCTCTGTTTGCGAGGCACCGTGAGAAGCCGATCGGAACTGTCTAGACGTGTCTCTCTGGGCTCTGCTGTCTGCCTACCGCGGCCGTCCAGTACGCCAAGTCACTCGCGCACCGCCAGCGGCCCGGCCATTCGTCGCCGAACACGATCCGAGATCCGTACCTGACGTGTCATTGTCCAAGAAGCCAGGCTGCGAGTCCAGCGAGCGAGCGGCGGGCCCATCCGTACACGGACGTATCCTACGCCTGACCGCCCCCGCTCTCGTGCATCCGTCGACGAGTTAGGGAGGAGATGGCGTGGATAGCGTGATGCCGCCTCGAGGCTATTTCGGGCGCCCGGCGTTCAGAAACTCCAGCACGGCAGGCGTCACATCCGCGCGGTCGTCGTGCCACAGGACGGCGCGCGTCGCGACCACGAGGTCGAGATCGGCCTCTTTCTCGAAGTTCGGCGACAACGGCGACGAGAGGAAGATCGCCGTGTACCCGTTCTCCTCGCCAAATGCCTGGCACTCGCGAACGATGTCTTTGTAGAGCAGCGCTTCCTTGCGACGCGCGTCGGTCTGGATGCGCCGCATCTCGTCTTCCTGATCGAATTTGATCTGGAAACGGATCATCTCCAAGTCGCGGCGGCGCTGCTGATACTCCGGCGAGCCCTCGTTCAGCGTCTGTAGCTCTTCGCCGAGTTCCTCAAGCTGGTTTTTCTGCTTGCCCACACTCTCCTCGAGAGCATCCGTGCGGGCGCGCAGCCCCTTCTCGATGTTCTCGCGCTTCCAGTAGTCCTTGAACGTCGTCCGGATGTCGAGGAAGCCGATCTTTGTGACAGCCGGCGCAGCGGCGGGCGCGGGATCGTCTTGAGAGAAAACGGGTTGAGCTGCGGTGACGCCGATGACGGCCGCAAGAGAGAACGCAATTGCGCGCTTCATGGGAGAACTCCGGGAACGAGAATACGGAAATCAGTGCGGGCCGGGACTCTGGTGATCAGAAGTCGCGCGCGATCGAGAACGAGAGCACCTGCTTCTCGTCGCCAGACTGGGCAATGATCGGGAAGCCGAGGTCGAGGGCGATGGGTTGTTGGCCGAAGATCGGCAGCTTGATTCGGAAGCCGATCCCGATCGAGACGCGCATGTCGGAGAAGAACGACTCGCCCTCGTCGAAATTGATCTGTCGGGCCAGGCGCCGCTCACGCTTCGACCCGCCCGATGCGAGCCGTCGCTGCAACTCGGCGACCGAGGACCGCTCCAGACCGTGGGACGACCCGAAGCCATCGCGCACCATTCCGGCATCCACGAAGAGCACGCCGCTCAGGAGCTCTTGGTACATCGGGAAGCGATACTCCGCAGTCGACGTCAAGAGCACGTTCCCGCCGAGCGGATCGCCGTCGTTGTCGAGGACGGAGAGAGCCGTCTCTGCTAGGCGGATATTGCGCTTGCGTGGCTTGCCGATCTCCTTATTGCGCGGCGCAAAGCGCGGGTCGCCCTCGCCATGAGGTCCCGCCCCGCCGAAGCTGAAACCACGTACGGACGAAGCACCGCCCGCGCGATACCGCTCGTAGATCGGCACGAACTCTTCGTCGAAGAGGTTGGCGTCGGCATCCTCGGAACTGCCAAGCGCGGCGGCGTAGGAGAAGATGGCGCCGATCGAGAACACGTGCTCGCGCTCTTCATCATCGCGGTGGACGACCCAGAAGCGCTTGCCGTCGATGGTGCTCTTCCAGAGCTGGACGTCGCCGGCGAAGCCGAGTTCCGTACTGCCCTGCGCGTACCAGCCGAACGTCGGCAGACTGGAGTTATCGGTCCTGTCCAGGCGCACCGTGAGTCGCTCGGCGATGAGCGAGAGACTGTCCTCCGCCAGGAAAGCCGTGGACGCCGCGTCGCGATCGATGCCGTTGACCTCTTGGCTCTCGATGCGCGTCGTCCCCGTCACGGAGAGATCGGTGTCGAGTTTCTTGCCCGCGAAGCGCCACCGGCGTCCCAGGCTGAAATTGATCCCCTTCGAGACCGAGTCGTAATTGAAGCGCGAGAACTTGCGATAGAAGACGTCCCAGCCGAACGAGATCGGCTTGTCGAAGAGCCACGGCTCCGTGAACGCCAGGCGGTACGCCGAGTAGTTCGAACCGGGAGCAAGCTCCAGCGACAGGTTCTGGCCGGCGCCGGTGAACGCCTTGCCGCTGAAGATGTCACCGAAGCGCTTCGGCGTATCCCGCCAGTCGAAGTTGCGCTTCGTGATCGTGACGCTACCGATCAGACCGAGATCCGACGACGCGCCCGCCGCGAAACGGAGCTGGCCGGTGCGCGCGCCATCGTCGACCTCGATGACAACATCCCGCTCGTTCGGGTCCTCGCCCTCGGGGACTTTCCTCACCGTTGCGCGCACGCCGTTGAAGAAGCGCAGCGAACGCAGCCGGTTGAGGCTCTTGTCGATCTCGTTCTGATTGAGAATGCCGCCTGGGACGATCGAGATCTCGCGCCGCAACACCTTGTCCTGCGTGATCGTATTCCCGAGTAGGTCCAGCTTGCGGACCCGCACCTTCGCCTGCTCTTCGACCCGGAACAGCAGGGCGACGTTCTGCCCCTCGGCGGGAAGCTCCTCACTCGCCAGTACGCGCACAGCGAAGTAGCCCTCTTCGCGGTACGCCGTCTCAAGGGCATTGATCGTGTTGGAGATGTCTTCTTGTCGGCGTCGCCGGCCTTCCTCGACGCGCACGAGCTCCATCAGCGCGTCCGCGCCGCCCGGGTAATTCTCTGCGCCCTCGATCGCAACGCTGCCGACGTGATAGGCGCGGCCCTCGGTGACGGCAATCTTGATGACCACGTCCTCGCGATCGTCGGAGAAGTCGAGATCGAGTAGGTCCACCTGCGCGTCGAGCCAACCCTCGTAGCGGTAGTAGCTGCGCAGCGTCAGAAGATCGAGACGCAGTGTCTCCTCGACGAAGTCGGAGCCGCCGAAGCCGAGGAAGCCCGGCACCTGCGTCGCCATGTGATCGAGGAGCTCATCGCGTGAGCGCTTCTCATGGCCCTCGAAGAGGATGTCGTCAACATCGACACTCGGCCCTTCGCGGACGATGAAGAGCACATCCTTGCCGTCGATGGCGTCGGAGATCTGTGTCTCGATCTCGACGAAATGATGGCCCTTCTGACGGTAGAGCCGAGCCACCTTCCGGGTGTCGTTCTCGAGTCGGAAGGTCGCGAGCGGGCGCCCCTTGGACGTCTCCATGACAGCCTTGATCTCGGTCTCTGTCAGCCCGGACAATCCGCTGAACTTCACCGAGCGGACCAGCGGGTTCTCGGTGACCACGAAGCGCAGGGTCACACCAGCGGGCGACTGCTCCTCTTCGAGCTCTACCGTGTCGAAGAAGCCGTAGAGGGTGTTGATATCCTCCTGCAGCAGCGCGCGGTCGAGGGTCTGGCCCTCCTTCGTGCGCAGCGCCAGCCGGAGCGTGTCCTCGTCGTAGCGACGATTGCCCTCGAATTCGACCTTCTCGACCGTCACACCGGCCTGCGCGAACGCCTGCGACACGAGGCCGGGCACGAACGCGAGCAGGGCCGCCACGAGGGCAACCCGAACGATCAGCAGCTGAAGTTGTCGGCGCATGAAGTTCTCCCCTCCCAGGAGGCTCGGATCCGCGCGCCGCGTCGGCCCGCGATCCGAGCGGCACAGAGTAGTTGCGCGACGGTGCTGGAGGGAAGAAGCCTCGACTTCGAAACCGGAGTACGGAAGCGCGTGACAGAGAGCTCACGCCGGGTAGATTCGCCTCCCCCATGGAACGCGTCCCCCCCCACGACACAGAAGCCGAGATCGCGGTTCTCGGCTCGATGCTCCTCGACCCCGAGGCTGCGGGGCAAGTCGCTGGCCTCCTGCGGCCCGACGACTTCTACCGCGGCCCACACGGCGACGTCTTCGGCGTGCTGTGCGAGATCTTTGACGCCAACCGCGCGATCGACGTCGTGCTGCTGCGCGAGGAACTCCAGAAGCGCGGTCTGCTCGACAAGATCGGCGGCGCGGCGTTTCTGTCGCGGCTCGTGGCCTCGGTCCCGACCGCCGCGAACGCCGAGCACTACGCCCGGATCGTGCACGAGAACGCATTGCGGCGCTCGATCATCAGCGTCTCGAACGAGATCGAGAAAGAGGCCTACGACGGCGGGCGCGCCGGCCGCGAGCTGGTCGACTTCGCCGAGAGTCTCCTCTTCGAGATCGACAAGAAGACCGACGGTGGCGAGGCCACGCACATCAAGGACATCCTGAACGAGACGTTCCGCCGGATCGACGCGATGCAGGGCCAGGACGGGAGCATGTCCGGCGTCCCGACCGGCTTCTACGACCTCGACGACATGACCTCCGGCCTGCAGCCCGGCGAGTTGATCATTGTCGCGGCGCGTCCGTCGATGGGGAAGACGACGCTCTGCCTGAACGTTGCGGAGCACGCCGCGGCAGCCGAGGGCATCGGCGTGGCACTCTTCAGTCTCGAAATGTCGAAGGAGAACCTCGTCCAGAACATGCTCTGCTCGCGGGCTCGGGTCGATGCACACAAGCTGCGACGGGGCTTCCTCGAGGACGAAGATTGGGGCCGCATCTCGCAGGCCCTCGGCAAGCTCGGCGAAGCGCCCATCTACATCGACGACACTCCCGGCCTCTCGCCGCTGCTCCTGCGCGCGAAGGCCCGCCGTTTGAAGAAGCAGCGCAATATCGGCATGATCGTCATCGACTATCTCCAACTCATGGAGGTACCGAGCCGCGGCAAGGGCGATGCGAATCGCCAGGCCGAGATCTCGTATATCTCCCGCTCGATCAAGAGCCTCGCGCGCGAACTGAAAGTCCCGATCATCGCGCTGAGTCAGCTCAACCGCGGTGTGGACGCCCGCGAGGATCACCGCCCGCGCATGTCCGACCTACGCGAGTCGGGTGCCATCGAGCAGGACGCCGACGTGATCATGTTCCTCTACCGGCCCGAGTACTACGAGCTCGACCCGGACCTGCGCGCGGAGATCGCCGGCCAAACCGAACTCATCATCGGCAAGCAACGCAACGGCCCGACCGGCACCGTCAATCTGCAGTTCATCGCCAGCTTCATGCGCTTCGAAAGCTCCTCCCGCGAAACCTACTGACCGCGCCTGAAGACCCCATACCGTGAAGACCCCATACCGGGTCTGTTTTCGCGCCTTTTGAGCCTACGAATCGCCGCTACCGGGCGCGCGACTTCTCGGCGGGAGCAGGCGCCGCCGTCCGTCGGCGGACCTCGCGGGTTCCGGCTCGCCATCCGCGACCGGCAGGCGATCCCAGAGCTGGCAGGTGACGGCCTGATGCCGCTGATCCAGCGCTTCGCAGTAGTTCGTGTAGAGACAGCGCCGCACGTCCGCCCCACGACCGGTGCGCATCTTCTCCCACCAGTCCGGATCGGCGAGCGACTGCCGCGCCGCCGCGACGAGATCGGCTTCTTCGCGTTGCAGAATGCCCTCGGCGAGATCGAAGCCGTTGATGCCGCCCGCCGCGACGACTGGAGTCGTATGCCCGGCATCACGCACGGCCGCCCGGATCGCCGCCGAGAGAGGCACGTTGCGCCCGAACGGGGGCGCGTCTTCCATGAACACGGTCGGCATGCACTCGTGACCGCTCTTCCCGGTGTAGGGATACGCGGCGGCCCCGACACGCGGTTGCTTCGCATCTTCGAAACGGCCGCCTTTGGACACCGAGAGGAAGTCCATCCCTGCCTCGGCGAAGAGGCGCGCGAAGTCGCACGCATCGTCAATGCGCGAACCGCCCTCGATCACGTCGTCGCCGAGGAAGCGACACCCGACGACGAAGTCCTCCGACACGGCGCCGCGTGCGGCGTGGAATACCTCAAGCGGGAGTCGCGCGCGCCCTTCGATCGATCCGCCGTAGCCGTCGGTGCGCGCATTCGTGCGCGAGAGAAAGGACGCCATCGTGTACGCGTGGGCGTAGTGCAATTCGACACCATCGAAGCCCGCCTCCTCGGCGCGTCGCGCGGCATCCGCGAAGAGCCCCGGCAAGACGCGCGGCAACTCGGCAACATGCGGCAGATGTGTGTCCGTCACGCGCTCGCGCGCGCCCATCGACAACGACTCGTACTCGCGCGCATCGAGGACCGCGCGATGCACGTCGTCACTCTCTGCAAGTAGCCACTCGCACACATCGCCCGCGTCGCGGGACAGCCACTCGTCATCTCCGGTCCGCGCCGCGATCGCCGCGCGATGCGCGTCCGTCACCATCAGGAAGCGCCGGAAAAACTTCTCCCGCGGAGGACGGCGCCGGATCGAGAGGAAGTCGATGATCTGGATCAGCAGCCGCGTGTGACCGCCCGACCGACGACGCACCTCGTCCACCAACCGCTGGAGTCCCGGCACGCAACGATCGTGACCGATGCGCAGGAGCGGCCCACTCGGGATGTCACGAATACCCGTGGCCTCGACCACCAGCACGCCGGGCCGGCCCTCGGCAAATCGCCCATACCAATCGATGACTGCGTCGGTGACATCGCCCGCGTCAGAAGCCCGCCACGGAACCATCGCTGGCACCCACGTACGCGTCTCGGCAACACAGTTCCCGCGCAGTGCGATCGGCGAGAAGAGTCGTGACGAAGCGGCCTCGGCGGCACTCGGCCAGCGGGCGGGGGGCAGCGGGTGTTGGAAACGAGCCATCGGATCAGACTTCTCCGATACGGAGTCAGGACAGTTTCGGCGGAGTTCGGTTCACCCCTTCGAAGCAGCGACGCTTCTCTCCGAACTCTGCCGAAATTATCCTGACTCCATCTCTCCGCCGCGACCAAGCTGACTGTAGCATCTCGCGTGGAGGCCGGCATGCAAGCACCGTGGTGCAGGATCTGGACGCGGGCGGCGCTCCTGCTCGCACTCGCAACGCTCCTCTCCGGCTGTGTCGGGATCAGCTATCTCGGCACGACAACCATTGACGAAGCCCATCCCGCGGGCGAAGAGCCGTTCCGGCCCGTACGGCGACCCGGAATGGACACGGCCGAGGCCCTGCTCATGCGCTTCGGCGAACCCGATGAACGCGAGTTGCTCTCCGACTCGCGCGAGTTGTGGACGTACGACAACCGCCTACGCTGGAACGGGCTGGTCGTCTTCGTCATCATCCCCATCCCGCTCGCCATCCCGGTTGGCTACGAGACGTCCACGTACCACCTCCGAGACGGCGTGGTCGAGAACGTCATCCGCGTCGTGCAGACCTGGCGCGGATGTGCCTGCGGGATATTCATGCACGAATCCGGATGCCTCTGCTTCCACGAATAATCGCAGCGATCACGAGTCGGGGTGCGGCGTGTCGCCCGATGGTCCGTACGTCGCCGGGACAACCGCTCCCATGAGTCGCAGATAGAGCTGGAGCTGACCGCGGTGATGGACCATGTGCCACGGATGCCAGCTCATGACGTCGATCGCTGTATACGACGCACCGCCGAAATCCAGGTCCGCGGCGAGCTTCTCAATCGGCATCTCCGCGAGCGTCGTCATGTACGCGTCCGCTGCCTGAGTGACGCGGGAGACCACGTCCTCCTTGGTCGTCGGAGGGGGCGGTGGCGCAGCGGTCGGGTGCTTGCCCGTGACCTGACCGACGAAGAACGACGCGCCGGTGACGGAATGGGCGGCCAGTTCGCCGGCGGTCATGCACTTCTCGTGGTCAGGCTTCCACGTGACCTTGTCCTCGGGCAACGCGTCGATCACGTGCATCGTGAGCGCGTGCTCGCCCTCGCATTTCGCCAGGAGTTGCTTGCGCAGGAACTCGACCTCTGCATGTGTCATTGCTGGCTCCTTCCGTGAGCGGAGAGGATACGGGATCGGGGACCGATACGGAGTCAGGACAGTTTCGGCGGAGTTCGGATCGACGACTTCGACACCGCGGGAGTCGACCTCCGAACTCTGCCGAAACTGTCCTGACTCCCCATCTCCGGCGGGCGTGGGAATCAGACGGCCCCGCCCGCTGCTGCGGACGGGGCACGCTGGTCGCGAAGCTGGTTCGTTACGAGCCAGCCGGCGGCGGCGGCTCCACAACGTAGAGCTTCACCTTGGCCTCGACGCCCTCGAAGAGGCGCACCGTGACGTCATAGATCCCGAGCGCCTTGATCGGCTCCTCGAGGTGGATGTGCTTCTCTTCGACCGCCACACCTTCCTTGACGATTGCGTCGGCAATCATCCCGGACGTGACGCTGCCGTAGAGCGAGCTGTCTTCCTGGGCGCGGGCCTCGACACTCACTGACATGTTGTTCAGCGCATCGATCTGAGCCTTCGCCGCTTCCTTCTGCTTGGCGACCTCGCCGGCACGGCGACGCTTGTGCGCCTCGGCCTGACGCTCGGCGTCCGCGGACACCGGTGCGGCCAGGCGCCGCGGCAGCAGGAAGTTGCGGGCATAGCCCGACTTGACACGGACGACCTCGCCCGCCTCACCGAGGCCCTTGACCTCTTTCAGCAGCATGAGCTTGAGCATCATCTTCCGGGCCTCCCTAGCGCGCCACGTACGGCATGAGAGCCATGAAGCGCGCGTACTTGATGGCGACCTTGAACTGGCGCTGGTGGCGGGCGCAGTTGCCCGAACGCTTGCGGGAGAACATCTTGCCCTGGCCCGTCGAGAGACGAGAGAGGGTCTGGACGTCCTTCCAGTCCACCATCTTCACCTTGGCGCGGCAGAACCGGCAACGGCCCTTGCCATACTTCTTGAAGCCACGTTTCTCGTAGGCCATCAGGCACTCTCCCCTTCGTTCGCGGCCGCCGGCGCGGGCGCGTCACTCTTGGCCGCATCAGCAGCTGGCGCCGCATCAGCAGCTGGCGCCGCATCAGCAGCCGGCGCCGCGTCAGCAGCCGGCGCCGGCGCGTCGCCCGAACTCGGCGCCGAGCGCTCCGGACGATCCGACCGCTCCGGACGTCGTTCGCGACGGAAGCCGCCGCGCCCACCGCCGCCACCGCCGCCACCACCACGACGATCATCGTCGTCGTCCTCGATCACGACCTTGTAGTCGAGAGTCGCGGGGATCGGGATGTCCTCGGGCATCGCCAGAATGAGGAAGCGCAGGATCTCCTCCTTCAACTGGAGATCGTCCCGCATCTTGACGATCGAGTCGGTCGGCGCATTGAAGTACGCCAGGTAGTACGAACCGCGCTTGTGCTTCTTGACCGGGTACGCGAGCTTGCGCTCGTCCCATTTGCCGTTGAGCTGCAGCTCGGCGCCATAGCGCTCGAGGATGCCGGTCACGACGCCAACCGTTGCGTCCCAATCCTTCACAGCTTCTGCGCTGTCGAGCAGGAACATGCCTTCATACGTTCTCAACTGAGCCTCCGCGGGGATAGTCTCGGAGCGACGCGTACGCGCCGCCCGGCTCCCCTCATCCGTTGTGCTTATTCATGGCGTCAACCGTGCCCTGGACTGTCCAGTCCTCGACACAATCGACGGCGCGATCGAACGCCTCATCCATCCGGTCACGTTCGGAGGGGCGGAAGCGCGTCAGTACGAAATCGATTGCGAGCCCCGGAGGGGCCGAACCGATACCGATGCGCAACCGCGGAAACTCCGGGCTCCCGAAACTGGCGATCATGGACCGCATCCCGTTGTGTCCGCCGGCGGACCCACTCGACCGAAGTCGCAGTGCACCCAGCGGCAGGTTGTAGTCGTCGATGACGACCAGAACGTCGTCGTGGGCCACGTCGCGCTCGCGCACGATCTTGGCCACCACCGGTCCCGAGAGATTGACGTAGGAATGTGGCTCCACGAGCCACACGTCCTCGCCGCCGACGCGTCCCTTCGCGATGCCCGCGTCGAGGCGCTTGTCGCGCTCGAACGTCATGGCGTTGCGCGAAGCGACGCGTTCGACGACCTCGAACCCGACGTTATGACGGGTACCGAGGTACTTCTTTCCGGGGTTACCGATGCCCACGACGAGCTTCATCTCTAGCTTGCGTCGCCTGCGGCAGCGTCGTCGCCCTCGGCCGTTTCGTCGTCGCCGTCCTCGTCGTCGTCCGACAGGCCGCGCGGGATGGCAACAGTGATCATGACTGCGCCCGGGTCGGTCGCCAGGGCCACCGACTCCGGCAGCGTGATTTCACGTGCCGTGACGGACGCGCCCAATGCGATCTCGGAGACGTCCAATTCGATCGCCTCGGGGATACTCGCCGGCAGACACCGCACGTCGACGGTTGCCCGCAGGATCGTGAGCGTACCGCCAGCAATGACACCCTTCGGCGTCCCCTCGAGCGTGAGCGGGACCGCGAGTTCGATCTCCTTGTCAGCACGCAGACGCAGAAAGTCCGCGTGCAGCAGCTTGCGACCAAGAGCGTCGAATTGGACGTCCTTCAGCAGGACGCGGGACGTGCTCCCCGCCTCGTCCAGATCGATCACGCGGGCACCCTCGTCGAGCGCGCGGCGGAACGTCCGCATGTCGACGGTGATGTGCGCAGCGGCGGCACCCTCGCTGTACACAGCGACGGGCAAGCGGCCATCGCGGCGTGCACGGCGCGAGTCAGAGGAGCCCAGTGACTCTCTCTCCTGCGCTGTCAATGTCAGGACCTTCATCTCGTTGCCTCCATGCGGGCGATAACTCGGGGCGCCCGCTTCCCCAGGATCTCTGTACGTTGGTTGGTTGTCTTGGGGTTGCTTGTTCTGGGACTGCTCGTTCTGGGAATTCGCATCAGACGGGGAAGAGCTTCGACACTGAGCGGCCCTGGTGGATGCGCAGAATGGCATCGCCCAGAAGGTCGCTACTCGAGAGGACGCGCACTCCTTCAGGCCTCATGTCACCCAGCGGAATGGTGTCCGTGACGACCACCGAGTCGATGGGCGCCGCGTCCAGCCGCTCCTTCGCCGGTCCGCAGAGGACCGCGTGTGTCGCGCACACGTGGACCTCCTTCGCACCGTTCTTGCGCAGCGCGCGCGCCGCCTCTGTGATCGTCCCAGCGGTGGAGATCATGTCGTCGACGAGGATGCAGCGCTTCCCCTCGACCGTGCCGATGACGTGTGCCACCTCGGTCTTCTCGGACGAGACGCGGCGCTTGTCCACGATCGCAAGCCCGATCCCGAGCAGCTTCGCATAGGCGCGGGCCTGCTTGATTCCGCCGACGTCCGGCGCCACGACGCAGCCATCTTCGATATTCGCCATTCCCTGCTGACGCCAGTAGTCGATGAAGATCCGCGACGCGTAGAGGTGATCGACGGGAATGTCGAAGAAGCCCTGGATTTGCGGTGCGTGCAGGTCGAGGCAGACGACGCGGTCCACACCCGAGCGTGCGATCAAATTGGCGACGAGCTTCGCCGTGATCGGCACGCGGCCTTCGTCCTTGCGATCCTTGCGCGCGTACCCGTAGTACGGGATCACCGCGGTCACACGGGCCGCCGACGCGCGTCGCAACGTATCGACCAGGATCAACAACTCGAACAGGCTGTCATTGACCGGCGGGCACGTCGGCTGCACGACGAAGACGTCGCGACCGCGCACGTCCTCGTTGATCTTGACGTTGATCTCGCCGTCGGGAAAGCGATCGACTGTCGCGTCCCCCACCGGGATCTCGAGTCGCGCGCAGACACCCTCCGCCAGTTCGCGGTTCGCGTTGCCCGTGAAGACCTGCAGCGGTCCGAGGATCATCTCTGCCTCCGTTGGGTTGTTCGCTTCGTGCGCCGACCAGTCGTGCGTGTCGCCTCTGAGTCCGCTGCGCGCTTCTTCGCGCGTTCGCGAAGACTCCGCGCGGGGACACCGATGACGACATCGCCCGGCGCCACGTCGTTTCCGGCCGTGACGATGGCGCCCGCACCCGTCGTGGCGCCGCGGCCAATCCGCACGGGAGCGACGAGCACCGTGCCCGAACCGATGTGGACATCTTCCTCGATCACGGTGCGATGCTTGTTCTTGCCGTCGTAGTTCGCCGTGATGGTCCCGCACCCGATATTGGTGCTGGCGCCGATCTCGACGTCGCCGAGATACGTCAGGTGCTTGGCCTTCGTACCCGCGCCGACGATCGCCTTCTTCGTCTCGACGAAGTTACCGACCTCGGCGCGGTCGTGCATGACGGTGCCCGGTCGCAGATGCGTGAACGGACCGACCTCGCAGTGTTCGCCGACGACCACGCCGCGCTCGATGACGGAGCACGGCAGGATGCGTGTCCCGCGGCCAATGCGGACATCGCGATCGACGAACGTCGAGGACGGGTCGGTGATCTCGACGCCGGCGACCATGAGTTCTTCGAGGATGCGCAGGCGCATGCGCGACGCGGCCTCGGCCAGTTGTGCGAGCGTGTTGACGCCGAGCACCTCGTCTTGCGTGCCGCAATCGACGGCGAACGCGCGCTCGCCGCGTCGCAGCAGGATCGCGGGCACGTCGGTTAGGTAGTACTCGCCCTGCGCGTTGCTCGCGCGCACGGCGCGGAGGGCGCTGCGAAGGGCATTCGCGTCGAAGGCGTAGAGCCCGGAGTTGATCTCGCGCACGGCCAACTGCTCCGCGTCGCAATCGCGCGCCTCGCGGATCGACGTGAACGCGCCAGCGGCATCGCGCAACACACGGCCATACGCTCCGCCGTCAGGCAGTGTGACGCTCAGGACGGAGACGGTGGCCTTGCGGCGGTGGTGCGTCGTGACGAGATCGCGCAGCGTCTGCTCCCGCACGAGCGGAACGTCGCCGCAGAGCACGAGCACGGTGCCCTCGAAGCCCTTGAGCGGTCGCATTCCGGCCTTCACAGCGTCGGCGGTGCCCTTCTGCTCGCGCTGGACGGCGAATTCGACACCCGGCACACCGGCGAGAGCGCGTTCGATCTGCTCGCGACCGTGACCGACCACGACGACGATCCGCTGCGCACGAGCACCGCGCGCGGCTTCGACGACGTGGCGGACCATGGGCCAACCGCAGACGTCGAACGCCACCTTGGGGCGATCGCTCTTCATGCGCGTTCCCTGGCCAGCAGCCAGAATCACAGCGGCGACTTCTCGTCGAGCCATAGCTTGCGTGCGATCTCTTGCGGCGCGGGACGCCGGTCGGGCCGCGCTCTCGTGGGGCGGCCGTGCTGTACTGTCGGAACCCGGGCTGGGGGAGACCGGGGGGCCCGGACGACCATCGCCCGGGACCGCGGGAGCCGGGAGCTCCTGCGGAAAGCGGCGACGGTAGCGAGCCTGCGCTGGCCGCACCGCCGATTTTCCGGGGGTGCGGGCCGGGGGTGAACCGCGAGCCCGGAAGTCGTTCGGTCGATTGGGCCCTGGCGCTACCCTCCTCCGCTTGTCCGTCTCCCCGATGGTGTAATTGGCAACACCGAGGATTTTGATTCCTCTATTCCAGGTTCGAGTCCTGGTCGGGGAACGGCGGACACGCCTCAGGTCGCGACACGTAGCAATGCCCGGCGCACGAAGTCGAGCGCACACTTGACGGCGATCTCGCGCACGAGAGCACGGTCACCGGGCAGCACGACACGCCTGTGCGTCACTCCCCGCACGCTCGCCAGCGCCAGATGGACCGTTCCGACAGGGTTCGCGGCCGAGCCACCGTCCGGACCGGCGATCCCCGTGACACCTAGCCCGATGTCGGTCCCGAAGTGTGCGCGCACACGCTCGGCCATCGCGCAGGCGACCTCCTCGCTGACGGCACCGGCGCGTTCGATCAGTTCCGCAGGCACCCCCAGGAGCGCCACCTTCTGCGCGTTCGAGTACGTAACGAACGAGCCTGGGAACACGGCGCTCACGCCCGGGACGGAAGTCAGCGCCCCTGCCACGAGCCCGCCCGTGCAGCTCTCGGCAAGCGCGATGGACGTCCGGGTCGCGATCAGCCGCTCCCCCACCAACTGAGCGAGTGTAGCGCCGTCTCTTCCGAAGATCAGGCCGCCGAGACGCTGTCTTACGTCGGCCTCGACCCGGTCCAGGCCAGCCTCGACCTCGTCCACCGCGCCCTCGGAGTGGAGTACGACGCGGATGGTGCCCCGCATCGCAGTGGTCCCGACCCGCGGCCAGGTGTCGCGCCCCATCAGGTCGGCGATCCGCTCTCCAAGATCGGACTCGCGCGCTCCGAATGTCTCCAGCGTGCGGGTACGCACGACGTGATCCGTCGCCCCGATCAGTTCTCGGATGCGCGGCAGGACCTCGTCGGCCAGCACGCCGCGCATCTCGCGCGGCGGCCCCGGAAGCGCGAAGACCTCGCACCCGTCGACCGTGACCTGAAATCCCGGCGCAGTCCCGTACGCGTTCGGCACGGCCTCTGCCCCCTCCGGCAGATCAGCCTGGCGCACGTTGCTCTCGGGCATCCGGAGGCTGCGCTCGGCCCAGCGGGCCCGCAGCCACTCTTCCAATGCCGGGTCGCGGCGAACCCGCACGCCAGCGGCACGCGCCGCCGCGGCGCGCGTGCAGTCGTCCTCGGTCGGCCCGAGGCCTCCGCTCATCACGACGACGTCCGCCTCCTGGGCAGCCCGGCGAAGCACCGCCACCAGATCGTCAAGGTCATCGCCGACGACCGAAATCCCCACAATGGTCAATCCCTCGGCAGAGAGCGCACGAGCGATCTCCGCGGCGTTGCGATCCTGGGTACGCCCACGCACGAGTTCGTCGCCTGTCGAGAGGATGAACGCTCGCTTCATTCCGATCGCTGCGCCACGCCGAGCCTGGCGCGGTATGTTGGACGGCATCGGCTACACGGAGAAGCGGACGTTGATGACGTCGCCGTCCATCACGATGTAGTCCTTGCCCTCGACACGGAACTTGCCGGCGCTCTTGACGGCGGCCTCGTCGCCGCCGAGTTCGCGGAAGTCGTCGTAGGAGTAGACCTCAGCGCGGATGAAGCCGCGCGCGAGGTCCGTGTGGATCTTGCCCGCCGCGATCACGGCGTCGGAGCCGCTCTCGAGCGGCCAGGCGCGGACTTCGTCTTCGCCCGTCGTGAAGAACGAGATCGTGCCCATCGCCCGGAACGCGGCGCCGACCACCGACTCGCTCGCCAAAGACTCGAGACCGAGATCCTCCATGAACATCGCACGATCCTCATCGTCGAGTTCGGCAACCTCCGCTTCGAGCTTGGCGCGTACACCGATGCGCGCCTCGAAGGGGCCCTGCGGTGCCTCCACGAGCTCGTCGCCGCCCTCGTCGGGGAGTGCGACCACCAACGTCCACGACTTCTCTGTCAGGAACCTGAAACCGCGCAGCAGCTTCTTCTCGCCCGGATTGAGGGAGACGGACTTGACGGGCTCGCCCTCCTCGAGCGCGGCCAGCACCTTGCGCAGCGCCGCCAACTCCTGCTTCTCGATGTCGAGGCAATTGCCGCCCTTGCGCTCGAGCTTCTCGACGCGTCGCGAGGCCACGTCGAGGTCCGCGAACGCCAACTCGGCCGCCACGTTCGCCGCTTCTGCGACCGGGTCTGGTTCCGGTTTCGGGTACGGATACGTCGGATCGGTGAACCCGCGTACGCAGATGATCAGCCCCTCGGCCTCGCGTGCCTGCGCCAGGAGTTCGGAGAGCTTCACGCCACTCGTCTCGCCGGGAGCGGGCAGACCGGGGAAGTCACAGACCTCCAGCGCGACAGGCGTGTACTTGCGTGGAGTGTAATGATCGCGCAACCACTCGAGACGCTCGTCGCGGACACGGACGACCGACACGGAAGGCCCCTGGCCGAAGCCCGGCTCGGCGCCGGTGAATGCGCGGTACAGAGTGCTCTTTCCCGAGCCGAGTGCTCCGACGATGGCAAGTCTCACGTGGCAGGCTCCTTCTTCTTCCCGCCGCCGAGCGCCCGGCAGAGCAGGAGACCGAACTCGTAGAGAACGACGATCGGCACCATCGTCAGCGCCAGCGTCAGTGCGTCGCCGGTCGGCGTCAGAAACGCCGCCAGGATCACGCTTCCCACGATGAAATGTCGTCGATACGCGGCGTACGTCTTCGCGTCCACCAATCCGGTCATCTGACCGCCGACCATGAGCAGCGGAAGCTGAAAGATCCCGCCCATAATCAGCGCCATGCCAAGCCAGAGCGTGAACCAGCGACCGATGTCGATCATCTCCTTCACCGGCACGACGGTACCGAAGATCAGGTCCGCGCGATCGCGCCCGAAGTCGATGAAGAAGTCGAGCATGAAGGGTTGCACGACGACGTAGAAGAAGACCGCTCCCGCCGCGAAGAGCAGATAGGAGAGCGGCGCCGAGATCACGATCCAGCGCTTCTCGCGTCCGTAGAGCCCCGGTGAAACAAACTTCCAGAGTTCGTGCATCACCATCGGCCCCGTCAGGAAGAGACCGAAGACAACGGACGCCTTCAACGCCGTGAAGAACTTCGTGCCGACCTCGGTCGCCACGAGTTCGCCCCGTTGCTCCTCCGGGAGGCTCTCCAGCGCCTGCACGATCGGGTGCGCGATCAGCGCCAGCAGCTCAGTCGAGAACCCGTAGCAGATGAACGTCCCGACCGTGAGCCAGAGGATGGCCCGGATGAGCCGACGGCGCAGCTCGTCGAGATGCGCTCCGAGCGACATCGGCGCGTCGGCCTGGGGTCCCTCGTCCAGGTCGTCGTCAGCGGAAGTGTCATCGGCCACGCATACGTTCTAATGGCTCGGATCGGGGCAAGCGCAGAGTTCGCCGCCGGGTCTCTCCCCCACCTGCCTCCGAGTCACGCAGGAATCGCAAGAGCCGCGTGTCCTCACGGACACGCGGCTCTCTGCCGTTCGCTACGCTTGCGGCCTAGTAGCGGGTGAACGAGGCGAGCTGCGCCTCGGTGATGATCGCGGTGCCGTAGGTCTTCGCGGCCAGGAAGGTCGCAGAGCCCTCAAGCGCATCGCCCGTGCCGATGACGAGGTAGTGCGTCATGGTCGAGACGGAGTCATCGACCTTGGCGCCGAGCTGCTCGAGCCGCGCAGTCGCCTGCGACTTGCCCATCTTCGTGAACTCGCCCAAGAGGACGAAGTGCAGTTGACGGTTGGGCGAGTAGGTGCCGCTCTGGATGAGGTCGCCCTCGGAGATGACATCACTCGCTTCGAGGACGGCGCAACGCGCGGTGTTGTCGTCCACGACGGTCGCCTTGATGGTGCCCGTCTGCACGAGGCCGCCACCCTTGACGCGCTTCCAAACAGTGAAGACCGTACCCGGCATGAGCATGTCGCCCTTGCCGCGGTTGACGATCACGAGCCCCTCGCCTGCCGCGAGAACCTCGCCATCGGGGCCTTCGGAGATGAACGGCTTTTCACGATCGACGAGACGCGTGATCTCGCCCTTGAGCTGGCCTTCGGCGTTGGCCGCATCCGCGACGACTGTCTCGTACTTGCCGCGGATCTCTTCGGTCTCGCCGCGTGCGGTGTCGAGCTGCGACTCGAGCGTCGCGATTGTCTCGCGCAACTCGGACCCCTGCTCTTCCTTGCTCGCCTGGATCGCCTGGATCTGACGCGTGAGGTCGGCGATCATCTCGTCCTTGGCCGAGATGGTGGCCGCCGATGCAGTCGCCGCCTCGTCGCGGGCCTGCTCGGCCGCGGCCTTGACTGCAACCTGATGCGCCATGTCAACGGCCATCGCCTTGGCGGCGGTCGTGAGGAGAGGCGTGATCGAGTCCCACTTCAGATCAGTCGGGATCTCGTTGGCCGGCGGCAGGTAGTGCACCTGGTAGTCGCCCTGACCGATCTTCTCGAGCTTGCCGCCGCCGGCGGTGGCCGAGAACTTGTCGGTCGGGAACTTCAGCACGACCGAAGCGCGCAAACCGTTCATGAGGTCGGCGATGCCCTGCTTCAACAACTCGGGGTCCGGCTCGTCGCGATCGTTCGCGAAGCCTGTGATGGAGCCGACCTTCTGGAAGCGCTCCACCATCTTTCGTTTCGCCTCAACTGCGGCATCTCGCTCGGTCGTCAGATTGACGACCGCCGACCGGTCGTTCTCCTGATTCTTGCTCGCCTCGTACCACATGTACGACATGAACAAGAGCGCCACCAAGGTGACGACGAACGGCCAGTAGGACATTCCGCGCTCACGTGCCCTGAACATCAACGTCCTCCCTCTGGAGCCTCCCGCCGGCCCACCTGGTCACTTCATGCCTGATCTTTGCGTGTTTGGACTCAAGCCCAGCCTCTGCACGCGACACGCGTCCAGAAGCCCTCTTGTCCATTGACACCATACGGCATGCACCGCGTAGAGCGGCGAATGCGTGGCCGGAAGATAGCCCCGTGGATTTCGACCGGTCAACGAAAAAGGTCAACCTGAAAGCGACTCTGTCCCGCACGGAGACGCCTTCACACAACCGACACCGACCACACGGCTCCCAGAGACGGCGGTGAAGCGCGCGATTCGGCGCCGTCCGGGATGCGGAGTCAGGTCACCGGCCGCGCCCGAAAGACGCGTCGCAGGCCCCCTGTTCTTTGACACCCGATTGAGTACTTTGACACCCGATTGAGTCGAGAATACTCTCTCCGTGGTCGTGGGACACGCTCCCACACCGCCGCGACCGAGCCCACGAACTGTGAGTTCGAGTCTACCCCGCCTCAATCCGCGCCGGCCCTCCGCCGGCCCCGTCCAGCCGACGGCCCACCCCGAGAGATTCGAGCCCGCGCATCCGTGCTTTCGCGGTCGTTACCCGCGGAAGCCGGCCCCCCGCCGCGAGACCCCTCCCCAACGTGACAGTTCTCTCTATCGTGACTGATCCCTCCCTCCGAGACCGTTCCCCACCGGACGCGCGCAGCCATGCCCAGGGCGAGCGCGGCGACAGCACGCTGTCCGACAACACGCGGGCTAAGCGCATACGGGTCGTGGGCCTCAGCGGCGCCCCCGCAGCTGGCAAGTCAACGGTCGCCGCGATGTTCGCAGACGCGGGGTGCGCGATCATCGACGTGGATGCACTGGGGCATCAGGTCCTCGCGACAGACGTGCTTCGCGGCGCCGTCGTCGCCGAGTTCGGGAACGCAGTTCTAGGCGCCGATCAGCAACTCGATCGCGCCGCGCTCGCGCGGATCGCATTTCGCGACGACGCCGCGATCGCACGGCTCGAGGCACTCGTCCACCCCGCGGTTCGCCGACGCTTGACGGCGGATGTCGCCGCCGCCCGCACCTGCGCACCGCGCGCGATCGTGATCGACGCAGCACTGCTCTTCGAGAGCGGACTCGACGCACTCTGCGATGTGACCGTCGTGGTCAGCGCGTCGGAGCGCGTTCGCGTCGAACGTGCGCAGAGCACGCGCGGCTGGAGCGACGGCGAGTTGGAACGGCGACAGGCCCGACAACTCGCGCCGGCGCAGAAACGTCAGCGCGCAGATCGCATCCTGGAGAACGACGGCAGCCGGGAAGATCTCGGCGCACGCACACTCGCACTGCTCGATGAGCTCGTGCCGCACACGGAAGCAGAATCGACTCCCACTTGAGACGGCTGCTCGCCGCGACCCGAACGCTTCAACCGAGCGTCAGGGTCACGCTGAGTCAAACACGCCCCACGAACGTACGGCTCGCGGTAGACGCTGAGTCCGAGAGGATGAACGAGATGTCGGATACGACTGAGACACCGAACGATGGGGACGACGGCGCCGAGAAGAAGCCGGCGAAGCGAACGCGCGCGCCGCGCAAGACCACGACGCGTCGCAAGACCGCGGCCAAACCGAAGGCAGACGCCGGTGACGACTTCGGTGCGGAGCTCGACCTCGAGGCGACGGTGAAGAAGCCCGCGGCCGCGCGAAAGAAGGCGACGGCGAAGAAGGCGACGGCCAAGCGCACCACGCGTCGCAAGACCGTGGAGAGCGACGACGTTGGAGCCGAAGCAGCGCCCGCTGAGCGCGGCAGCGCTGGCAGCGCTGGCAGCGCGTCCGACGACACATCCGACCGCGAGCGCGACCGGAATCGCGCGGCGGATGCCGACCAACACTCCGACCAACATGCCGACCGCGATGCTGGCCGCGATGGCGACGCGGGGCGCGATGATCGTGGAGCCCGCCGCGGCCGCGGCCGTGGACGCGACAGGAACGAGGGCAACCGCGACGCGGACAATGACAACGGTGAACGCGATAACGGTGAACGCGACGCTAGCCGCGACGGTGAACGTGGGCGCGGCCGCGATCGCGGGAACGGGCGAGGACGCCGAGGGGAACGTGGTGACCGTGGCGATCGTGGACGCGACCGTCGCGGCGACAGGGGTAGCGACCGTGGCGACGCAGGATCGGACGCTTCTCCTGACGGCGACGAGACGCGCGGCGATACGAACACCAACACTGGCGCGAACACGCACGAGCACGACGGTGACGGTGGACGCCGCGGCCGGCGACAGAAGCAGCAGAAGAACCAGCAACCGAAGGGACGCCGTGGCGGTCGCCGGACCCGCCGTGGCGGCTACGAGGGGTTGCCGAGCGACGACGACGAGTCGGAATGGGCAGACTACGTCGCCGACTCCGGCCGTCCGCCGGTCAACATCGGCGACCTGCAAAAGCTCCCGATGGCCGAGGTCCATCGCACGGCCATTCGCGAAGGCATCACCGACTTCTCGGGGATGAAGAAGCAGGAGCTCATCTTCCGCCTGTTGCGGCACAAGATCGCGCAGCGCGACCTCGTCTACGGCGAAGGCGTGATCGAGATCCTGCCCGACGGCTTCGGCTTCCTGCGCTCCCCCTGGTACAGCTACATCGCGGCGCCGGATGACATCTACGTCTCGCCATCGCAGATCCGCCGCTTCCATCTGCGTACCGGCATGATGGTGAAGGGCCCGATCCGCCCCCCGAAGGAGAGCGAGCGCTACTTCGCGCTACTCCGCATCGAGGAAATCGACGGCTACCCGGCAGACGATATTCCGCACCGCGCGGTCTTCGACGACCTCACGCCGCTCTACCCCGAGGAGCGTCTCATCATGGAGACGAAGTCGACCGGCCTCGAGATGCGGATCATGGACATCGTGACGCCGATCGGAAAGGGCCAGCGCGGCCTGATCGTGTCGCCGCCGCGCGCCGGCAAGACGATGATCCTGCAACGCATCGCCGAGTCGATCGCCGAGAACCACCCGGACGTACACCTCATCGTGCTGCTCATCGACGAGCGACCTGAAGAGGTCACGGACATGGTGCGCACGGTCAAGGGCGAGGTCGTCTCGTCCACGTTCGACGAGCCCGCATCGCGCCACGTCGCGGTCACCGAAATGGTGCTCTCGCGCGCCCGTCGTCTCGTCGAGTACGGCAAGGACGTCGTGATCCTGCTCGACTCGATCACGCGCCTTGCTCGCGCCTACAACACCGAGGTCCCCCACTCCGGGAAGATCCTCTCCGGCGGCGTGGACGCCAACGCCCTGCAGCGCCCGAAGCGCTTCTTCGGTGCAGCCCGCAACTGCGAGGAAGGCGGCTCGCTGACCATCCTCGGCACGGCGCTCGTCGATACGGGTTCCCGCATGGACGAGGTCATCTTCGAGGAGTTCAAGGGCACCGGCAACATGGAGCTGATCCTCGATCGCATGCTCGCGGACAAGCGCATCTTCCCGGCCATCGACATCACCCGCTCGGGCACGCGCAAGGAAGAACTGCTGCTCGACCCCGAGGAATTGAAGCGCGTCTGGATCCTGCGCAAGGTGCTGAACGACATGAACCCGGGCGACGCGATGGAACTCCTCAAGGAGAAGATCCAGAAGACGAAGTCGAATCCGGAGTTCCTCATGGCGCTGAATCTGGCCTAGGAAGGCCAGGGGGCGGGCGGCCTTCGGCCGCCCGTTTCTTTGCGTTTGTGCCGACTCCGTCGGCACCCCTCGCTGTCGCTCGGGTGCTCGGCTGCGGTCGCGGCTCCGACTGCTTCAACCGGGCCTGCGCTCGGCCGTCGTTGCCTCGCCTCGGGCCGGCACCTCGACGTGTAAGAGCGCACGTCGCGAGGGCGGGTTTCGCAGGCGAAATCCACTCCCTGCGCCTCACTGGGCTGGTGGTACGTTTCGCTCCGATCGCTCGCCCAGATCGCCCAGACCGACTCTGCTTTCGCGCCTCTTAGCCCGGCGAAGGCGTCCGCAGTCGCGAGCCTCTTCCGATCAGGAGAGTCAGTGAAAAGGCGCGAAAGGAGACCCGCTCTGTCTGGAGAGGGCGCTGAGGTGGCGAGGGGTGTGGGAGGGAATTCCGGAGAGTCTGACCGCGTCTTTCCGGAACCCACTGCGGGGCGTTGGGAGTGGGGAATGGGAGATCTGGCTGGATCGCGACTCGTCAGCGGTCGAAATCGCGTGCCAGGCTCAATTCCTTCGCGCGACCACACCGCCGGACAAGGGCGAGTATCGTCTGCGCGCGCAAGAATTGAGCCAGGCACGCGATTTCGACGCCGCGCACCCCGTCGGTTGATCGGGGACCAGAGGGGGAGAGGGGAGCCGGAGAGAACAGAGAGAGCCGGGGAGACGATCCACCACGCACAGTCCGCTCTCGCACGTTGCTCCGGGTCCCCGGTCAGCGGCGCTCAAGGGGGTGGACAGCCGGAGCCAGGTGTCGCGCCGATGCCCGGGTACCCTCCGAAGAGCCACGAACGCCAAGCGCCGCCCCGGTTGAAGCAGCCGGAGCACCGACCAAAGTCGAACATGCGAGCGCGAGCGAGCGGGGTGCCGGAGGCACCCCAAACGCAACACAGCGTGCCGACGGAGTCGGCACAAACGCAATAAGAGATTGGCATGCCTTGAGCTCCGCTCAAGGCATGCCAATCTACCCGTCGTTGACGTCCCGCGGGTCGGCCTTGATCTCCGCCGCGTGGCCCGCCGCGAAGACCGCGTCGGCCTGCGCACCCGGCGCGGAGAGCACCACGACCACCTTGCGGCCATCGACCTCGACTCCCGATACGGCACCATCGGCGGCGCGCGTGAAGCGGGCGGGGAGAGTGGCGTCCTTCAACGGCTTCGTATCTCCGGCTACGCGCGCACCGACGAGGGCGACGTAGTACTCCGCGAACTCGAGCGCGTCCTTGTCGCTATCCCACATGCTGGTCCACACGACGCATGTGCTATCGCCGTCGTCGTGGACCGCCGCGGTGTAGCGATCGCCGTCCCAACCCTCGACGGCCTTCTTGATCTTGCCCTTGAAGCCGATGCCCTGCGTCCGCATATCCATCACGCTCATGAGCACGGGCATGTTGGTCTTGAGAGTCGGGTTGTAGCGATTGGTGGCAAGCGTCAGACCAACGAAGAGTTCGCCCATGACGTCGTCGTCGAGGATCTCCCAACCGTCACCGAGTGCGTTCTCGATGTCCGGGGCAGCGATGCTGTGGGGGAAGTCCTTGCCGTGCTTCTCGGGATGCAAGACCTGCTCGGTCGAGACAGGCGGCGAAGCGAAGAGCACGTCGAGATCGGCATTGTTCGCGACGCCGATGCCGTCGAGCCACGCAGCGCCGTTCTTGTAGGGATAGAGTCCCATTGCGGCGATGAGGAAGGTCGGCACCGCTTGCAGCATCCGTCCCTGCTTCGCAATGAGGTCGGGGGACATCTGCGCCGCCATCATCGCTTTCAGGTCGTCTGGATTGTCGTTCGTGTAGAGCGTCGTGAGGCGCTCCGCGGAACCCTCGACGAGCCCCTTGACGCCCATGCTGGCATCCGAGTCCTTCTCAACCGCGGTCTGCATCGCAGTCAGGTCGAAGTACTGGTCCTCGAGCGCATGGGTCAGCTCATGGAAGACGACGGGACGGTCACCCCGATCGTTCTTTCCCTCGATGAGATAGAACGTGCCCGTGTTCGGCTTGTAGAAGGCGGCGGCGCCGGCCTCCATGAAGCCCTCGAACATCTCCAGGATGTCGGCGTCGCGCGACAACAGTCCGAACTCGGACATCACGCGCACCATTTTGTCCATCTCCTCCGGCGGCATCTCGCGTTCCATGTCGCGCCGCATGAAGTCCTTCACCTGGTCACGATGGATGAGCCGTCGCATGAACGGCCGCTTGAACTTGAGACCGCGGTACTCCTCGACCTGCTGCGCAATGTCGTCTGTGATATCGCGGAGGTTCTGCAGCCGCGGATCCTGCTTCTCGGCGAGGGGCAGAAGCTCGTTCACCCATTCCACGAGCTCATCACGATGCGACGCGATCTCGTGCTTGTCGTCGTCAAGGTCCTCGTAGGCGGTCTCCGCTTCCTTCGCGGCCTCCTCGGCCGCAGCGGAGGTTGCGCTGAGCTCGGTCTGAAGCGCCGCGTTCACGATGCGCATCTCCGCCAAGCTGTTCTCGTTCGCCCGTACTTGCTGCTGCAGTTCCGACTCCGACGCCTGGAGACGCTCGAGCTCGGCGGTGTTGCAGCCAGCGAGGAGCGGGGCGCCCGCAAGAGCGAGTGCAACCAATGAGAAGCGAGTACGAGAGAGCATGAACAGGACCTCCAGAGTGGCGACGTGCGCCGATCTTGCGCCCCGCAGGGCTGCTTGCGAAGAAGACGCCGCGCGACGCGTATTCAGGTCGCGAAAAATAGAATACGCGCCTGATCGAGTCGATGCGTGGTGGCGGTCGCATTGCTCGATCGAGCTACCCAGTCGAACTACTCGGGCGGAACACCGCGAGCGAGCTCATCGCTCCAGCGCTCCTCCCACCGCGACACGCGGCGCACATAGTCGCGTGTCTCCTTCCATGGCACCCATTCAACCGGTGGTTGCGAGGTGAGTTCGTCCGGCAGCTTCGCGAGCCACTCCCGGACGGTGCGCGGGCCCGCGTTGTACGCGCAAAGCGCGAGGTCTTGGGAGTGGGGTCGGCCCTCGAAGCGTCGTAGTTGCACCGCGAGATAGCGGGCCCCGAGGCGCAGCGAGGTGACGGGATCGGAACGGTCGGGCTCCGGCTCGCCGCCTGCCCGCGCCATGTCGCGCGCCGTTCCGGGGAGCAACTGCATGAGACCGACTGCGTCCTTCGAAGAGCGCGCGTCCGCCCGACCACCACTCTCCGCTGACGCGACGGCGAGCAGCAACGGGAGCGGAACGCCCTCGGATGCGGCCGTCGACCGCGCAACATCCAGGAGCGATGTGATGCGCTCCGCGACCCCGTGCCCCGAGTTGAGTCGTCCGCTGGCGCGCATCGTGACAGCGAGCCCGAGGAGGAACGCCGGTCCCACGAAGCACAGTAGTGCCGAAGCCACGCCCGACGCTCCTGCCGACGGTCCGTGTGACGTCTCCCGCGACACATCGGCTGCCGGATCGGTCATGCGCCGTTCACGCCTGGATCACTTACCGATGATCTCCGCCCAGATTTTCTCCCAGGCGGACGCCATCCGCTCGACGTCACCGCTGGTGGTATACGACTCTTGATCGCCGACGTTGCGGCCGAGCATGTCGCGGAGAGCCAGGTCGCACGCGCGGCGGACGAACCAGCGCTCGACACGCAATCCGCGCATCATCATCGGCGCCACCTCGCGCCCCGCGCGCCCGGCTGCCCACTCGTCCAGGCCGTCGTCCTCGATGCCTCCGAGTCGCAACGCGTCGACGAGCCAGCCACGCGGACCACGCTCGGCAGTCAACTCCCACCAGCCACCATAGAGCGCAGCCAGAGTCTCCGAGTCGTCCTGGACGAACGACTCGAGAGAGACGGCCTCAAGCGCACGACGGGCACGGCGCAGACGTCGATTTGATTCCAGCATGTCAATCAACTGCTCGACACCCGCGGGGTCGCGCCAGCGGGCCAGCGACAGCGCGGCCTCATCCGCGACGATATCGGACGCGTCTTTGACGAGTCGGTGCAGGTCGTTGGCGACCTCCTTGCCTCGCAAGAGCGCGAGCCCGGAGAGCGCGCGCGCTCGCGGACCGGCTGGCATGGCCGGATCGATGGCCAGTTTGCGCAATTCGTCACCTGCACGGCGCGAACCGACTCGCAGGATCGTCTTCGCCGCCACTTCGCGCACGAGCCCCGACGGATCGCCGGTCGATGCAAAGACAATGGCGCTGTAGCCCTCGGGCTCGCCGCAGTCACCGAAGGCCTGGATGGACGCGACGCGCAGCGCGGGATCATCGCTTGTGAAGGCAGTCATCAAGATCGCCAACGAGCGCTTACCGCCCAACAACCCGAGCGCTTCGATCGCAGGGATACGCAACTCGCCGCTTTCGGACGCAAGCTTGTCGAGTACGACTCGCGACTCCTCGTCGTGCAGCCGGCCGATGGCGCGGATCGCAGCCGAGCGAACGTGGCGATCTTCGTCACCAATCGCCGCGCGGGCGGCGACGGCGCCGTCGCCGCCGAGCGACTTCGTGGTCAGCGTGCGCAGTGCGGCCACGCGCACGATCGGACGCTCGTCGGCAAGTCCCTCGGCCACCAGAGAGTCAGGCACACGGTCGAAGACCATCTCGAGTAGGCGATCCTTCGCCCGCTCGCCGCGCTCCGTGATGAAGTCGAGCAGCAGCGGCTGAGCCTCCGGGCGCTGCAACGACGCGAGGACGCGCAGCAGTTCGACGGCCACTTCGTCCGCGGACTCGCGCAGCCCGAGCAACTGCAACATCCGGTCAGCGCGTGCGTCGTCCACGTAGGCGCCGACGTCGGCGATCTTCTGCATGTCCTGCAACGACGCGACGAGCCAGACATCGCCACGCTTCGGATCCAGAGCATCCACGATCAACGCCGTCAGCGTCGCATCCCGTGACTCCTGCGTCCGTTCGGGAGCGAAGAGCGGCTCGGTCGCACGCACGAACGACTCGAAGTCGAGCGTGCGGTCGAGGGTGCGATAGCGTTGCCACGCAAACTGCGCGCGCACCTCGGCCACCGCAGCGAGTAGCGTCTTCGCGCCCTCGGAAGCGCGCTCCGGCTCGACCGAGAAACGCTTGTCGCGGTTCCCGGCGCGGACCGTGATCTCGACCATGCCGCGGGTCGAATACGTCCGCGAACCACCTTCGCCGAGCTTCAACACTCCCGCGCTATTGATGACGTCAGCGAGCTCTTGCAGGCGCTTCGGCGGGAGGAGGATCGCCAACTCGCCGAGAAGCGGCGGCCCCAGTTCAAGCGCTGAACTGCCCATCACGGTCGTCTCGCCACCAGGGGCGGCGTCTCCAGCGACTGTCACGACCATCGTGGGCAACGAGGCCGGTGTGACGCGTGCGAGAACGCGTCGCGCTCTGAAGATGGACCGATTCTCTTCCCACCACGATCGCCATTCGAGCGGCTCGCGCAGCTCGTAGCGTCCGGTGAGCCGCCGCAAGCGCAGAAGCACGAGCGGACGCACGACTTTCATGTCCTTCCAGTACTCCGGGTTGATCCAGATCTCGAGGAGTCGCGGCACGATCTTCCGGTCGAGTGGGGTCTCGAGTTCCTCCACCTCGTGGTAGTAGCCGAGATCCGCGAGAACGATCGCTGCGACAGCACGATTCAGTCGCTCAACGTGATCCAACCCGCGACCACCCAGCAGAGCGCGGACGTCTGCCCCATCGAGGAGATTGCGGCCGGATGCATCGCCCGCGATGCCGAGGCCGAGATAGCCGTAGGCCATCTGACGATCGAGCGGCGAGCGCGACGCTTGGCGGAGCGCCTCGAGGGCCTCCGGGTCGTCGCTCGCCGCAAGTGCCCGCGCCGCCGCGATGCAGATCCGCGGCACGTCATCGCGCAGGGCCTTCGCGAGATCCGCACGAGCGCCCCCCGCATCGGCCACGCCCATCAACTGCAACGCGTTCAACCGAGCCGCAGATCCGCCGATCTCAAAGATGTCGCGCAGCGCGTCCAAGTCTCCAGCTCCGACGCGCGGCTCAAGGCGCTTGCGAGCCTCGATAACCACGGCGGACGACGAGTGGAGCAACTGCGCCAGCAGCCGGGCCTTGGCGCCGATCGGGTCGATGCGCGCCAGGGCGTCGAGGAGGTCGCCGGAGTGCTGGTAGAGCTTACGATCCTGCAACTTGGCCTGGATCGGCTCGAGGGAGCGCGTGTCCCCCATCCGTCCCAGCGTGCTGGCGGCGCCGCACACGCTCCGCCAATTGGCGCTCGGATCGTCGAGCACTCCTAGCAGGCGCAGTGTGGCGACCTGCGGCCGCGCGGCCAGCCGAATGCTTGCCTGACGCGCATCGGCCGAGGGCCAGCTCGCCAGCTCTTCGAGCAGGACGTCGATCTCGCTCTTCTGCTGCTCGGCCTCGGGCTCCGGCCTTTTCGGCTGCTCGGACTCGGGTACCGGGTCGTCGCCAAAGCGAATGCGCGGACGATTACCGCTCTTGCTGCCGCCGCTCTTCGTGCCACCACGCGTGGTGCCTGGAACGGGCGGACGATTCTGCGCCATCGCCGGCATGGCGACGGCCAGAAGAGCGAAAGCAATCGAGAGAAGGGGCAAGCGCCTCATGCGGCGGACTCCAGAGGACATTCGCGGGAACTCTCGAGAACTCTCAAGGTTCCCGGGGAAGCCCAGCAATCTACCCGGGCGATCGTTTGTGGCCACACCATCGGGCAGGGCTATCGTCCCGACTCAGGTCACCCGGACGTCACCGGCCACCACGGCGTCGAAAATCAGCGTCGTCCATCACGCACCGGAATCCGACGTCGTCGGAGCTCGACCCAGCCTCGACAAACCACCGCCAGCGCGTCTGACACTCGCTCGCGCGCGTCCGGAATCCGCCCCCGCGCACCACAATTCGAGCATCCGGCTTCACGCGCCCTCGAACGGGTTTGCGATCCGCGTACGTCGCAACCATCTCCTTGGCGTTGCCGGCCAGGCCCAGAACGCCCTCGGGCGACGTGTCGTCGGGCTGCTCCCCCACAGGCCGCATCTGCGCCGCTCCGGCGTCGCCCACGCTCCGATGCACCCACTGCCGCTCGCCGACCTCGCTCCCCCAGGGGAAGATTCGCGCCTCGTCGCCCCCAGCCGCGATGCGCTCCCACTCGTTCTCGGTGGGGAGACGCTTCCCGAGCGACGCGGCGTAGTCGCGGGCCTGCGCAAACGTCACACCGGTCACAGGCCGGCCTGCGCTGCCCGGCACGAGCACCGGGGCTCCATCGCCCGCGAGTTCCCAGCCACTTGGCAAGAGCGCGACGCGATCCTCAACGTCCACCGTCAGCAGATACGCCCGATACTGGGCGCACGTAACCTCGTCGCGATCGACGTGGAGCAGCTTGATCGAGACCTTCGTGCGCTTGTTACGCTTCGGCCCGAGATCGCTGGTCCAGCCCTCCCACGGCCCGACCGCAAAGCGACCGCCCGCGAGCGCGATGAGCTGCGACGGCGCGGCGGCGGCCTCGCGGACTTGCAGCGCGTCGAGTCGCGCATTGCGAGCCCGCCACTCGATCACGATCGGATCGTCCTGGAACCAGCCGTCCCAGGCCTCCGGCGTGGATGTCGCCGCGATCACGAGGATCGACTTCGCCACGATCTCGGCGCCCGACAGCGTCTTGTCCACGATCGCGAATGCCCGCGCCCGCGCCATCAACACCGAGCCCCAGAGCGGCCACCTCTGCGCGCGTTCGGGGAATACGCGGGCGACGGGCGCATACACGGCGTCGGCGCCGGGCTCCTTGCCCGCGCGCGCATCCTCGGCAAGCGCGTTTGCAGCACGGCTCACCGCGTCAGTGGTCAGCCACTCCGGGAGACCGCCGGCTCGCTCTGCGACCTGGACCTCTTCCGCCAGACGTCTGAGCTGCTCGTGCTGCCGCTCGATATCACGGTAGCGCACTTCCATCGACGCGCGGGACTCCTCGACGCGCGCGCGGGCGGCAGCGACGTCGTCGACGGGAGACTCCGCGACCGATGCGTCTTGCGCCACCGCGGCACGCCAGGGCGCGCAGAGGCCCAACAACAGAGCAAGAACCACGAAGCGGCGCACAAATCCTCCCGAGCGAACGGTGACTGCAAACCGACGGTGACTGCAAACCGTCCGAGTCGGCGCCTATCCTACCCATCCTCGCTCGAGAGTTCCTCGTGGCCTCTGACCCACCCTGCGCCGCCCGCCGAGAGCCCGACCGTGAATTCGGTCCGGAAACCCCTGTGCAGTACCTGCGCGGGGTCGGGCTTGAGCGTGCCAAGAAGCTCTCCAAGCTCGGTATCGCGACACTCGAAGACCTCGTCCGCCACGTACCCCGCGAACACGACGATCGCAGTCAAACGACGCCGATCGGCAGCCTGGAAGCCGAGATGAAGGCAACGGTCCGCGGGCGCGTCGTCTCCATGCGGCAGCGCCGCTTCGGCGGCGGGCGCGCCAAGAGCGTCATCACCGCCACAATCGGCGACGGCAGCGGCTGGGTCGAAGCCGAGTTCTGGAACCAGCGGTGGCGCGCGGATCAGTTGTGCGACGGGACCGACGTGATCCTGACGGGGCGTGTCACCTGGGAACGCAACGGTCCGCGCATGACGAGTCCGGAGGTCGAGACGCTGGCCGACGGCAACGACCCCGAGGCGGCCGAAGAGAACCTGCTCCACTCCGGTCGCATCGTGCCCATCCACCACCTCACGCAGGGCATTCCCGTCACGCGCATGCGCGCGATCGTCTGGCGCGCGTTACCACATGTCGTCGATGCACTGGAAGATCCCCTCCCGGATGCATTGCGAACGCAGCGGGAATTCCCCTCGCTCGCCCATGCACTGCGGTGGATCCACTTCCCGCACACCATGGCCGAGCGCGACGCAGCGTTGCAGCGGCTCAAGTACGACGAGCTCCTCGTCCTTCAGGTCGCGCTCGCGCGGCGCCGCCTCCGGCACGAGACCGAGGAGAAGCCGCATCGGATCGTGGTTACACAGCGTCTCGATGAACGCATCCGAGCGCGTTTCCCATTCGCGCTCACGAATGCCCAGAACCGTTGCGTGGGCGAGATCGCCGACGATCTGACGGCGCCGCGTCCGATGAACCGATTGCTCCAGGGGGACGTCGGTTCCGGGAAGACGGCCGTCGCCGCGTACGGCATGCTGATCGCCGTCGCCCACAAGCTCCAGGCGGCGATCGTGACCCCGACCGAGATTCTCGCAGAGCAGCATTTCACGACGCTCTCCACGTACCTCGCCGGCTCGCAGGTGCGTATCGAATTGGTGACTGGCAATCAGCGTTCGAAGAAGCGCCGCGAGACGCTCGCGCGGATCGCCGCCCACGACGTGGACATCGCAATCGGAACACACGCACTCTTCCAGCAGGACGTGGAATTCGCGAAGCTCGCATTCGTCGTGGTGGACGAGCAGCACAAATTCGGCGTGCTGCAACGCGCAGCCCTGCGGGACAAGGGCATCGCCGCCGACATGCTCGTCATGAGTGCGACTCCCATTCCGCGCACGCTCACCATGACCCTCTTCGGGGATCTTGACGTGAGCGTCATCGACGAGTTGCCGCCCGGCCGACAGCCGGTGCAGACGGTCCTCTGCCGCGAGGGTGACCGACGCCAGGCGTACGACTGGGTGCGCCGCGAGATCGGTCGCGGACGACGCGCGTTCCACGTGTGTCCGCTCGTCGAACGGAGCGAAGAGCTGCCGCTACGCGCAGCGGTTGACTTCGCCGACGAGCTCCGCGCCGGACCGTTTCGGAGCGTCGGCGTCGGGCTCCTGCACGGACGCATGAAGAGCGCCGAGAAGGACGCTGCGATGGAGGCGTTTCGGTCGGGCGCGACGCCTGTGCTCGTCTGCACGTCGGTCGTCGAGGTCGGCGTTGATGTTCCCGAGGCGACCGTTCTGATCGTCGAACACGCCGAACGCTTCGGTCTCGCGCAGCTGCATCAACTTCGCGGACGCATCGGTCGCGGTCGCGACGCGTCGCGGATGATCTGCTTTCACAATGCGCACACTCCCGACGCGCGCGCACGACTGCAGGCCCTCGCCGCCACGACCGACGGCTTCAAGATCGCCGAGGAAGACCTCCGCATTCGCGGGCCCGGCGAGTTCCTCGGGACGCGTCAGAGCGGGCTGCCCGAGCTACGCCTCGCCAATCTGATCACCGACGCGACGCTTCTCACACAGGCGCGCGCCGACGCATTCGAGCTGATCGAACGCGATCCGGGTCTGCGTCGCGAGGGTGCAGCCCTTGGCCATGCGCTGGCGCGAACGCTCGCCGCGCGACCAGGCTGACCGTCTGCTGCCATCCGTGCGCGAAGCCCCACTCCGGAACGACGCCGGCATCCGCACGCACTCAGCGGTCGGTCTCGGCGCCCTTCCTCCGGAGCGCGCCACGCGGAACGATCACGACAACGATCTCGATCTTGGCGGGCTCCGCGCGGCTCTTGTTCCGTGCGCCAGAGCCGCTCGGCGGTGTCGCTGGCGCCGTGGCGGCCGGTCTACGCTCATCGACCGACGGTGGTGGGACACGACGATCTTCGTCGGGCTGAGCAGTCGTCTTTGGCGGGCTGTCTCCCGCGGGTCCGGAGAACTCCGAGCCGGTACTCGACCGCGCACTCCCGCCGGGCTCCTCCAGAGGCTTCTTCACACCGGAAGCGCGCTCGGACTTCGCGCGTAGCAATCGTTCCGCAGCCACCAGGAAGCGCGGATCCACATCGCCTGCAAATCCCCCGCCTTCTGGTCGACGCGCGAGGACTCGAGTGACCCGCGGATCCGCGGAGACAATCGTCACACGCCCCACGATGCGCGCTGCGAAGCGCATGCCATCGGACGTGTCTGCACTCGACGACGTGACGCCGTCGCCAACGGGCGGCCCATCTTCGGCGTCGGCGGAACCGCGGCCAGCCGTGGGGCCACCACCGCCACCACCACCGCTCTCCGGAACGCCACCGGCCACTCCACGCGCGACTCGTTTTCCGCCCGCCGCTGGCGCCTTCGGCTGGGTCGGCTCGCCGGTGCCCCCCTCGCCGCGGGACGGATCCGCCTTCCGCTTGGAGCGCTCATCGCCCTCAGAGAAACCGCCGTCGCCACGCCCTTCGCTCGGCTCGAGCGCCGCGAGGAACCGCTGCGCCGCCGCCTCGTCTTCGAACACGACGTAACGCTTCTGCACGAGCACGCTCATCACCGCTCCGAATCGCGTTTGCTCACGCCCGCGAGTCGCTGGCTCGGGGCCTCCAGCCGCTGCGCGACGGCCCGCGCTTGTGCCGCTCTCGTTGCGGGGGGCGTCGTCCGCCGCTGCGGGCTTGGCGCCGGTCTCCGCCGCGCCGGCCTTCTCTCCGCCCGGCGTTCGCGCGACCCGTTCATTCGGCTCCGATTCCGGCTCCGAGTTCAGCTCCGGGGCTCCGCCAGCAGTCGGTACGTCCTTGCTGGCCGCGCCCTCGTCGGGCGTGTCCTCTGGGAGCGCGCCTCGCTTGCCGAGGGCTCGCGTTCGCCTGCGAGGCCGGGACGCTGCAGCCCCGGAATCCGCGTCCGCTGAGCCCGCCGCCCCGAGATCATCACTTCCAGAATCAGGCGAACGCCTGTCCTTGAATTCACGCGCATCGGCGCCGTTGCCGAGCGTCTCCTTCGAGCGCATGGGCGCCGCGCTGGATTTCTCGAACGCTTCGCGCACGGTGGGAGCCGCGCCGCTCTCGGAACTCGGCGCGCGCGACTCTGCCGTCAACGCACCGGGCTCCCGCGCCGCATCCGCTCCCGATTGACGCCAATCTGCCGCTCGGCTCGTGGTCTCAGAGTCCGCGAGAGCCACTGTCGGCGAACTCTCGGTGCGAGCGACGCGATCGACCCTCGCCACACTCTTCGCGTCACCGCGCTCGGCGAACGGACTGCGCGCGTTCCACGGGCCGAGCATGACCGCGAGAAGGCCTGCGGCCGCGAGTCCTGCAACCCACGGAAGAGCCCGCAGGAGGCGGAAGCGCGGACGGCTGGGCAGCGCGTTCACACCGACTCGGTCGGGAGGCACTGTTGCGTTCGGAGGCAACGTCGTATCAGCCAGCGCATTGGCGTCGCGGACCGCAGCCGCGTCGTTGGATGCGGCCGAGTCTGCGCTGGGGACAGGTCGGCCAGCCAACGCCGCCGCGATGTCATTCGCGAAGCCCTCCGGCACGGCAACCGCAGGCGCCGCGACGAAGAGCGCACGGAGCCTGCGCAGTTCGTCAGCCTCGCGTGCAAAGTCCGCGCTCGCGGCTTCGGCTGCCGCAAGACGCTGGCGCTCGTCATCCGACGCCTCGCCGTGTAGGTCGGCATCGAGCAGACGACGTGCCTCTTCGAGATCCGCACCCTCGGCATAGGGACTGTCGGGCGTCGCGCCATCGGAGACCGTCACAGTACGCGTCCTCGAAGGCGGTCCCGGAGTTCGCCGCGCGCGCGGTGCAATCGGGACCGCACGGTGCCAACCGGGACCTCCAGCGCGTCTGCGATCTCGTCGTACGGGAGATCCTGGAACTCGCGGAGCACGATCACGTCGCGATGCTCCGGATCCAGCCGCGCGACCTCTTCCAAGAGCAGCGCGCAGTCCTCCTTCATCGCAACGCGCTCGGCAGCGCCCGCTGCGTGGTCAGCAGGCTCGAAGCGCGGACCGTCCGTTCCCGGACCGCCCGAAATGGCGTCGAGCGACACCGGGGAGCCGTACTTCTGTGCCGACCGCTTTCGCATCTCGCTCCTCACCTGATTGAGCGCAATCGAATAGAGCCACGTGCCGACCGCCGCGCCCCCGCGGAACGATGCCAACCGGTCGTAGGCTCGAAGAAACGTCTCCTGCGCGAGATCGCGGGCAAGTTCCGGGTCGCGCACCATACGCAACACCGCGCCGTAGATCCGATCCTGCCAGCGCACGACGATCTCGCCGAACGCCTCGCGATCGCCCGCGAGGCAGCGTTCGACAGCATCGAGGTCGGCCTGGCGACTCGTTTCCAGCTCATACCTCCCTGTTGGATGCGCTTCCCGGCGCAGCGTTCCGCTGATTTTCGAAGTCGGCGACGCGCAGACGGGACCGCGTCTCAGCCGATGGTGACACAGAACCGAGAGCGCGGCTCCCCCATGGACGGACGACTCGCCACGAGAACGAACGACTCAGTCGAATGCGCGTTCGGCAAAGACCAGAGGTTTGTGGGCACGGGCGTTCAACGCCATTCCGAGGATGAGCCATGAGGAGAGCATCGACGAACCACCGTACGAGAGAAAGGGCAGGGGCAGCCCGGTCACGGGCGCGAGCCCCACCGTCATGGCCAGATTCACGCACGCCTGCGTGCCGAGGAGCGTCAGCGCACCGACGGCGAGCAGCTTTGCCGCAGGCTCGCGCACCTCGTTCGCGGTGAGCGCCAACCCGAGCAAGAGGAGCCCCTCGAGCCCCAGGAGCACGACAACGCCGACGAAGCCCCACTCCTCCGCGTGCACCGTGAACACGAAATCGGTCCACGACTCCGGGACAGCGTCGGTGCCGTTCATGACACCGTTGCGAAACCCAAGACCGAACATGCCTCCGGCGGCCACGGCGATCGTCGAGCGCTCGACATGGAAGCGGCGATCGCGCGCGTTGCGAGCGCGCTCCTCCTTCAGCAGGGTCGCGGCCCGCGACTCGGCGCCCGGGCCCGCCTCTTTCCCCGGCGGATCGAGGATGCCGAGCCCCTCGCCCGTCTCGTGCAGCACCTCGACCAACGGCGCCGTGAAGGCTCGCACGCGTCCCTTCTGGTACGGCTCGAGAGCGAGCGTCCACAACAACGGGAGACTGGCGAGCCCGAGGACGACGACAGCGACCAAATGCCGCGTCTGTGCACCGGCTGCCCACAGCATGACGAAGAGCACCGGCACCAGCATGAGGGCCGTGCCCAGATCCGGTTGTTTCACGATCAGCGCCAGCGGAACGAGCACGAGCAGGAACGGGACGACGAGCCCGCGCACGGTCTTGTGATCGCGCCGAAAGCGGATGTACTTCGCCAGCACGGCGATCACCGCCACCTTCGCGAGTTCGCTCGGCTGAAAGCCGATCGGACCGATCTGGAGCCAGCGCGTTGCGTGGTGGGACTCGCGCCCGAGTCCTGCGATCACGAGGACCAACGAGAGGAGCACGAACGCATAGAACGGGTAGATCAGTTGCAGCAGACGCCGGTACGGGACGATCACCGTGCCGACGCAGACAGCCAACCCGACGACCAACCATTTCGTTTGAGAGAAGACGACGGCCGGTCGATCCGACCAGAGCGCGAGCAATCCGACAATTGTGAGGAGGAGCGCCGGTCCCAGGACGCGCGGGTCGAGCGCGCGGATCACGTGCGACCAACGCTGCGGCACGGCCGGGAACGACGGTCGGACGGCCTGGCTACTCACGCATCGCCTCGGCGAGGAGTTTCGCAACCTGAGGCCCTGCGGCGCCGGCGCCATAGCGTCCCGACGGCAGACGCTCGTAGACCACAATAGCGCAGTATCGAGGGGTGTCGTGAGGCGCGTAGCCTACGAAGAGGGCGTTGTTCAGAAACTCGTTGCGAACTCTCCCCACCTCGGCGGTGCCCGTCTTCCCGGCAGCCCCCACGTCACGCAACTCGCGAATCTTGAACGCCGAGCCCTCCGGATAGGCCACGACGCCGCGTGCGGCCTCGCGGATGAGCGGGGCCCAGCGTGCGAGAACCGGATCAATCGGAATCGCGGCGACGAGCGGACGATCGCGTTGCAGCACAAAGGGGGTCACGAGCCGACCGTCGGCCGCGATCCGGGCGTACGCGGTCGCGACCTGGACCGCCGACGCCAGGACCGTCGACTGCCCGATTCCCATGAGCGCGAGATCCGGCGCCCAAAGTTTGCCGTCTCTCCCCAGAACGTGCTTCGAACGCGACTTCGGTTCCCACGCCGCGAATTCGCCGAGCGCCGGGACGAGAGGCCGGGTGTCGAAGCCCAAGCGAATCGCCGCGGCCGTCAGGGCTTGCGCACCCACCGTCGCGCCCCTCTGCGCGAAGTACCCGTTGCAAGAACCGACGAACGCATCGTGCAGCCCCACGTCGCCATGCTCGTGCGCGCACGTGTAGCGGACGCCATTCGGGAACCGGCCCTTCTTACGACAGTCCACGGTCTCGGCCGGCGCGATCCCGGAGTCGAGCACGGCGATCGCCGTCACGAGTTTGTAGACCGACCCCGGCGCGATACGCGTGCGAGCGTGGTTCATTCCGTCGCGTGACGCCGACCCCATCGCGAGCAGCGCACCGTCACGGACATCGAGCACCACAGCAGCACCCGCGCCGCCGGTTGGCGAACTCGCCGCGAGACGCATCGCTAGTCGTTGGAGTTCCGGGCGAATGGTCGTGTGGAGATCCGGGCCGTCGGCGACTTCCCGCGTGATGATCGCCTCGCGACCAAAGTTCCGCTCGCGACGATAGACGTAGTTCCCCTCTCCGGGCACGCCCCGCAGTTCGTCATCAAGAACCGCTTCGAGGAGCGAGTTCCCCACAAGCGAGGGCAACACATCTCTCTCGTCGAAGACATGCCACCCGGCGTCCCGCCGCGCCGGGTCCGTGAGTCGGCGCACGTCGTCCGCGCTCGGGAACCGAGTTCCGCCCGCGATCTGGCGCGCATCCGGATCCACGCGCCGGGACGAGCGCGGCATCGGCGTGAGACCACCGAACTCCTCGTGTCGTAACTCGATCGTCTCGGACGCAATCGCCGAGATGTCCACGAGGAACGCATGGCTCTTCCAATCGGGGTGGCGTTCGAGACGCCGCATCGAGAGCACGAGCGCCTCCTGGATGCGCGCGATGAGCACCTCGATCGGAGCATCACCACCAGCCCAGACGAGCATCGCGAGATCGCGGATCGAGGGTGGCGGGAGTTCCTCGAACGACGGCAGCGCGCCGCACTCACGGCAATCCGCATCGGGTACTCCTCGGCGCTTGACCTGCGTTGCGCAAATCGTGCATTCCCAGCGCGTCGCAAGCGGCTTGTCCTTCCGAACGATCTGCACCGGCCAGAGCCGGCCAAGGTCATCGACGCGCTCGGCACGCCACGCAGCGAGTTCAGCGCGCCGCGCGTCCTGCTGCGTCTTCAGATTGGTGCGCGCACGATCCGTACGTTGCTCCGCCAGGCGTGCGGCGTCGCGCTCCGCCTCGTAGCGCGCCCGGCGTGCGATCGATGCGCGGAACTCCGCCACCGTCGGAACGATGCGATCGTCGATCGCGTCCCACTCGATCTCGAGACCGTAGCCCGGGACGTTCCAGGCCATCGGCGTGCCGTCGGCGTAGAAGATCTCGCCGCGTCGCGGATGCACGCTGAACGGTTGCGGGCGCCCGGCGCGGGACTTCCAACTCCCGCCCTCGTCCTCCGGCGGCCCCACTTCGAGGACCTGTAGCGCAAACGCTCGGGCCCCGATCACGCAGAGAATCACACAGAACGCGATGTAGAGGCGACGCAGGCGAATCTCATACACGCGCGAACCGCCGCCGCCCCTTCACGAGGCGCACCCAGCCGAGGAGCCCGAAGACGGGTGGTGCAGCGATCGAAGTCGTGGCCGCCGTCACGAACGCACTCGGGACAGCGTGCAACGCTCCATCCACGCCACCGGCCAACCCTCCGGCGGTCACATGAATGACCAGCGCGCCAACGGCAACGAAGGCCAACTGGACAGACGCCAACTCTCGATTGAACGACTGTCGCAACGAACCGATGGTGAACCCCAAGAGCCCGAGGACAAACGCCTGCTGGCCGAGCGGCGTCACGGTCCACGGGCACGCCAAGAACCCGATCGCAGCGCCGCACCACGCCGCACGAGCCGGACCGAATTCGAGCGCGATGTACGTCACGACGAGCACCGCGATATGGGGAAATCCGCCGGAATGGAGCCACGCGGCAGGCGCGATCAACGGCAGCAATGCGACGATCGCGAGAAGGACGAATGTGCGGCCCGCTCTCACCGCTTGCCAGTCTCGCGTGGCGCGACGTGCGGTGCGAGCTTGCGTCGCACGCAGACATAGACGGCAACGATCGTATCCAGATTGCGCAGGGGTTCGACGAGCGCCTCCCACTCGCCATCGCGATCCGCGTCGTCGAACTCCACGACCTCCCCGAGCAGCAACCCGGCGGGAACGCCGTAGCTACCGGCACCCGTGACGACCAGGTCGCCAATTCTCGCCTCGCCGGCCTCGAGCTTGCCCACGACGATGTACTTCTTGCCGACGCCGCGAGCCACACCGTTCCCGCGCTGCTCGACACTTGCGGGGACTGCGCCATCAACGCCATCAACGTCGCCGGCATCGATCGCGAGCACAGTTGCCGCGAGCACGGTGCTACTCGACGGATCATCGATCCGGATCACGCGCGACGCACCCTCGGCGACCGCCTGCACGCGCCCGATCAGCGAGTTCCCATGCACGACCGCAAATCCGGTCTCGATCCCACGTTCCGAGCCCATGTCGATCAGGAGCGTGTGCCGCTTCAGCGAGACGTCACGGTGCAGCACTCTCGCAGGCACCGCACGGACGGGGTCCCGCTGCAGCATGGCGCTCCCAGCGTCGAACGGCGCAACGGGCGAGCCCTCGGGCGGACGCGCCGCCAGCATCTGCCGGATCTGGAGATTCTGCCGTGCAAGAGCGGCGACGGCGTCCGCCCACCCGGCGCGCTGCTCCTCGCCGGTCACAGCCGCGGTACCGGGCAGCAGCCCCCCCACTCCGACGCGCGCGGCCATGAACGCACCGGGGAACAACAGGGCCGTCAGAAGACAACCCAGAAGCATGAGCAAAGCCCGGCGGGAAGAGTCGAGGCGCATCGCTGTAGTGGCAGGAGCGGCAAGCCGCCAAGGGAGGGGGGAGGACAAACAATTGTCAGACGCCGAGACGAAAAGCACCAGGATTGGTGAGCCTAGTTGGCCAGCGCCCCAACATCTTGTGGAATGTTGCGGGCGTGTTAGGTGCGAATCGGGTGTCCCGGGCCGCGGACGCATCTGGGAGCGACGCGTCACACCACCGGTTCGCCACCTCCGCGTTGAGGCTATAAGGCCCCAAGGCCGACCCGGTCTGGAACGGGGGTCTGGAGCGGGACCGGGACGAAATTCGTTGACCGAAATACCGTGCCAGGCTCAATTCCTCGGCCGGGCCACCCGCTCGTCAAGGGCGACGGCGTCCTCTCCGACCGAAGAATTGAGCCAGGCACGCTCTCTCGGCCAAGCCACCCGTCTCGTTGTGCGTGGTTGGAAGGGTAAGACGTCCGGAGCGGCCAGCGTGAGCGGCAACGCGCGCACAGCCGCCGCGAGAGCGGACACCCACCGCGACAACGCCGGAAACGCGAGCGAGTGGCGGGCTGTGTGCGGAGCACTCAGCGTGACATTCGCGGTGAGGCGTAGAAAGGGGATTCCGCCTGCGAAACCCGCCGTCCCGACGCGCTCACTTCCACGTCGGGGACACGCTCCAGGGCGCGGCGACGAACCCCGAGCGCGGACCCGGTTGAAGCAGTCGGAGCACCGACCGAAGCCGAACATGCGAGCGACAGCGAGCGGGGAGCCGGAGGCGCCCCAAAATCAAGAGCAGTCGGAGCCGCGACCGAAGTCGAACATGCGAGCGAGAGCGAGCGTGGCGACGGAGTCGCCACAAACGCAACACGGCGAGTGGCGGACTGCGTGCAAAGCACGCAGCCCTCCATTCGCTAGTCTTCGGAGGCGCTCAGCATCGAACGGAACGCGGTAAGGTTCTCCAGGAAGATCTGCGTGCCGCGCGCCACTGCGGTCAGCGGGTCCTTCGCGACCCGCACAGGCAGACCGGTCTGTTCGGAGATCACGCGGTCGATGCCCCGAATGAGGGAGCCGCCTCCGGCGAGGACGATGCCCAGATCGACGAGATCGGCCGAGAGTTCGGGCGGCGTGTCCTCGAGCGTGGCGGTGATGGCGCCGATGATGGCCACAACGGGCTCGGCGAGCGCTCCGCGGATCTCCTCGGAGGTCACGACCACCTTGCGGGGCAGGCCGCGCTGGATGTCGCGCCCCTTGACCTCCATGCTCATCTCCTTGCGGAGCGGGTAGGCGCTGCCGATCGCGATCTTGATGCGCTCGGCGCTCTGCTCACCGATGAGCAGGTTGTACGCATTGCGCATGTGATCCATGATGGCCTGGTCTGCCTCGTCGCCAGCGACCCGGATCGATTCGCAGCGCACGATGCCGGCGAGCGAGATCACGGCGACCTCGGTCGTGCCCCCGCCGATGTCACAGATCATGCAGCCCGTCGGCTCGGTGATCGGCAGCCCAACGCCCATGGCAGCGGCGAGCGGTTCGGTGACCAGACTGACGGAGCGCGCACCCGCGCGCTCGGCGCTGTTGATGACCGCGCGTCGTTCGACCTGGGTGATGCCGCTGGGGATCGCGATCACCATGCGCGGACGCACGAGCGCCCGCTGGTTGTGCACCTTGCGAATGAAATAACGCAGCATCGCTTCGGTGATCTCGAAGTCGGCGATGACGCCGTCCTTCATGGGGCGGATCGCCTCGATGTGGCCCGGAGTCTTTCCGAGCATCTCCTTCGCCGCCCAGCCGACTGCGTTGCCGTTACCGGCGATCTCGTTGGTGCCCTTCTTGACAGCAACGACCGACGGCTCGTTCAACACGATGCCCTCGCCGCGCACTGTCACCAGCGTATTCGCGGTACCGAGGTCGATGCCCATGTCAACGGAGACGGCCCCGAGCATGCGGTCCCAGAGGTTCAGCAACGCACACCCTCCGTCGTGTGACCCGAAACGGTCACATGGTCATCCAACGCGTCGGTCTCCAGACATCCACACCCATCGACCTCGTGCGCGCAACGCGTTCTCGCCCACGCGGGCGAAACCGAGCCAACGAACAAGATCGACAAATCGATGAGACGGGAACGCTCCGGACAGAGGCGCTCCAAACTGGGGTCGTCACAAGCGTGGACGATCCGAGCCTGAGAACGCAGAAACGTACGAGGGAGTTCTTGCACCACGGCCTGCCGGTACCGGAGCACAAACTCCCCCGCGCGTCATCATAGAAAACGGGTCCGACGCCATTCGGCACCGGACCCGTTTCACACAGACCGAAACTTCCGGTCTGCTCGTGATCGACGTGCGATCTAGTTGGCCAGCCAGCCCGCTCCGTAGAGGTCAGCCGACACCTTCGACATCGTGTAGATGGCGAGGATCAGCACGAGGCCCGTCACGACCACGATGCCGTTCGCGATATTCACTCCCGAGTCCTCGGGGAGGTCATCCTCATATTCGTCGGTCATCTGCCGTCTCCTTGAGTTCTACGCAAATGTGTGAAGACGTGAGTTAGAGGACCGTTGAGGCGCCGTCGCCTGCCTGTGCGTCCTTCTTCTTCAGCCCGCTCTTCGTGCGCGCCGAGGCGTGGTTCTTGAAGACCTTGTCGACCACGACGGTCGAGATGTACTCGCCGTTGCGGTAGATCGTGAACTCCCAGCCCAACTTGACCTTGTCGGCAGAGCCGACAGAGAGGATGCAGATGTCGTTCGCGTTGTCAACAGCCTGGACGACGGCGTCAAGCGGCGTCATCATCGGACCGCCGGAGAGCGCGCCGAACTCCTTGTTGTACATCGCGATCGTCGTGCCCTGCGCGTCCACCTTCTTCGTGAGCTCGCCATTGGCGATCTCAGCGGCGGAGAGCGCGGCGGACGTGTCCTTGGCCTCCTGCTGCGAGCGGCCCAGCGACTCGGTCAAGGTCGTATTCTGATCCTTGAGCGACCGCTTTTCGCCCTCGACGCGAGCAACCTCTGTGCGGAGGTTCTCGACGATCGTCTGGAGCTCGGAGTTCTTCGTCTGGAGGTCCGCCTGGGTTCCGGCGAGGGTCTTCAGCGACTCTTCGAGCTTCTGGTTGTGGGCACTGAGGGCTTCGTTGGAGTTCTGCAACACCAACAGCTTTCCTTCAGCACCGGCCTTGGCGACTTCGGCCGCGTTGGCTGCGGACTTGGCTGTCTCACCAGCCGCCGCGCGCGCATCGCGCTGCGCCGTGATGTCGTCCAACTCCTGCACGTGCTTGGCAGCGGCGCTGTTGTGCCGGGCCTTCCAGCTCTCTGTGGCGTTCAGGAACGTGCCTGCCGCCGCCAGAAAGACGACCGCGAGGATCAAGTTGACGACCACCATGATCTTGGCAAAGAGACTCATCGGTTACCGGCCTCCCACAGCGCGTTCTATGCCCAGGCGAACGCGCCCTTCCTACTTCGTGCCCAATGCGGACGATACAGCGCTGACAGTTCAGCGCGGATATACAAGCGGCTGTTGCAGAGAGTCTGACAGCGACTTCCACCGCGCCGCGGATGCTAGGTCTGTCTCGGCACACGGGTCAAGAGTTATTCCCCTCGCGGCGACAAGCCTTCGAAACGGGGATCCTCCGCTCCTCCCGACTCTACCCGGACGCGCCGGAAGAGAGTTGTTCTTCGGCGGACTCTTTACGCCCACTTCGAGGCTCCGGGAGCGACGGGTCGGCGAGCCTGAAGCGGCCGCGGAAGATGCCCCAGACGAGCCCGAGGCAGCCGAGGAGCCATGCCGCCCACTCGCCCCAGATCCGGAATGGCGTCGCCCGCCCCCCGAGCGGCACGCGCGCTACGAGCACACCGGCGACATCGGTTCGACGTCCGTCTTTCGAAACGAGAGCAGCGCCGGGGACGCCGTCGGCGCCGATCACGACCGAATGTCCGTTGTTGCTGCTCATCACGACCGGCACGCCGAGTTCCGCGGCGCGGAAGCACGCCATCGCGAGCGTCTGGTCCATCGCGGCGGTGCCCTCGAACCACCCGTAGTTACTGGCGTTCAGGAGGAATTCGGCGCCGTCGTTCACCATCTCCCGTGCCAGCTCGGGGAAAATCGACTCGTAACAGATGAGGACTCCCACGCGCGCCTCGCCGCCGTCGTAGCGCAGCGTGAGCACTTCCGGACCCGCTCCGCGCTCCACACCCGGTACAAAGCCGGCCTTCTCTATCAGTGCTTTCTCGAGGGCCTCGCGGAACGGCAAAAATTCGATGCCCGGGATGTACTCTCCACCGGGAGCGAGGTGCCGCTTGTCCTGCGCGCCGAGCACGGCGCCTTCGGGATCGATCAGGACGACGGAGTTCCACTTGCGTCCGAGGTCATCGAAGAGCATCACCCCGGCCAGCGTCGACGCGCCGCCGGACATGCGTGCGAGCGCCTTCCAGACCTCAGGCGTTCGCTGCGGATCGCGATGCGGGCGCGGACGCATCGGCGGCACCATGGTTTCGGGCCAAACAACGACGTCGACCGACTCGTCGCCCGCGAGCGCCTCCGCGATCAGTCGCTGATGAACTGCCCACCAGTCGGGGATGTAGCTCGCGACGTACTCCTGCCAGTCGCCCCCGTCCGCAATCACCTGCTCCTTGAGCTTCTGCGGGATCGCGCCCTGCAGGAGCGCCAGCGAGGGCCCGCGCCCCGTCACCGGCGGAGCAGCGAGGCCAGCGTATGCGGCCAGTGCGCCCCAGAATACGGCCGCGGGCATCAGCGGACGCAGGACGTCACGCCGCCCCTCCAGGAGGCGCGCTGCCACTTCTGCCACGCCACCCGCGAGCAGGAGGATCGCCACCGTCGCACCGTGGACGCCGAGGAGCCCGGCGCCGCCCATCAGGATCGGGTTCTGCCAGCCCGCATACCCGACCAACAACCAGGGGAAGCCGGAGAGCGCGATCGTACGGAGCATGTCCACCAACAGATGCAGGAGCGCGGCGCCCACGATCCAGCCACCACGACTCTCGTGACGGAGCCAGAAGCGCGCCAGCATCCACGCGAAGAGCGCCTCGAACCCCGCGCACCAGGCCGCGGTGAAGATCCAGCCTCCCGAGACGAGGGGCGCGATCCACCCCAGCCCCGGCACGAAGAGCACCAATCCGGCCACGTACGCCTGGCGGCCAGCCTTCGCGCCACGGCGCAGGCGGAACGACGTGAAGAGCAATGCCCAACCGAGAGGCGCGGCCCAGAACTGGTCAAGTGGCGGAAACGACGCCCACCAGAGCGCGCCCGCGGCGAGGGGCGCCGGCCAGAACGACGCGAGGGCACGCCGTAGCAGACCGCCCGTGTCGGCCCCGGCGTCCGGCTCTTCGCTGGTTGGCTCTGCGCTGGGTGGCTCGGACGTCGTGTTCATCGCCGTCCCCCGTGCACGTCCTGCTCCCCACTCACGAAGAGGCTCGCTGCGAGAGCGGGACGATCACGATCTCCTGCCCGACCTCGGGAGCCTCGGCACCCTCGGGCACGATTGCCAGCGCATCGGCTCCCGCATAGCCGAAGATATCCCCCGACCCGCGATAGCGGAGCGTGCGGACACCGACGCGTCCGTCGTCGAGAACCTCCGTCCGCACCGGCTCGTAGCGACGGCGCCATGTCCCGGCCTGGAGATCGTCGAGCAGGACAGCGCTTCGCGGTCCTGGCGGCATGACCGGCAGCCCGAGCAGGCGCCGGATCGCGGGACGCGCGAAGAGCGTGGCGGTGACCAGCGATGAGACCGGGTTCCCCGGCAGGCCGAAGACGAGGGTCCGACCGCGCACGCCGAACCAGAGCGGTTTCCCAGGTTGGAGACACACGCCGTGGAAGACGCAGTCGACGCCGGCCGCTTCGAGCGCCGCGGGCACGAGGTCGTAGTCCCCCACGCTGACCCCGCCCGTCAGCAGGCAGATGTCGGCGCCCAGACCGAACTCCACAGCCGACTTGAGGGAGCCCTCGTCATCGCGCGCAACAACTGACCCATCGGCGGTCGCACCAAACTGAGTGAGTGCGGCGAGCAGCGAGATCGCGTTGCTATTGCGGATCTGCCCGGGCCCCGGCACGGCGTCGATCGCCACCAGTTCGTCGCCCGTGGCCACCACGCGCCCCAGCGGAGGCTGGTAGACGCAGACCGTACTCGCTCCGACCGAGGCGAGCCCACCGACCCGCGCTGGGTGGAGCACGTCACCAGCCGTCGCGACCGTCTCGCCGCGCGAAAGCTCGTGACCGCGCGGCACGATGAAGCTACCGCTCGCGAGCGTGGTGCCGATCGCGACGTGCCCATCCGACGCCTCGCAATCCTCCTGCATGACGACGGTATCCGCCCCCTGCGGCACGGGCGCTCCGGTGAAGATCCGCGCGGCATTGCCCGGCTCCAGCGGGCCCGCAGGCTCCGTGCCCGCGGGAATCTCCATCGTGATCGGCAGTACGCTGCCCTGGCAGCCCTCGGCAGCACGGACGGCGTAGCCGTCGACGCGACTGCGCGGAAAGTCGGGATAGTCCCGATCGGCCACGATCGTCGTCGCGAGCACACGGCCCGTCGCCTCGGAGAGTGGCACGGTCTCCGTGCGCTGCTCCGGCACACGCTCAAGCACGAGCGCAAGGGCGTCGTCGACACTCACGAGGTCGGGACGCGGGCCGCTCTGCTGCGGACGGGGAAGCGATGGCATGGTCGTATCGTCCTGTGCGCGGTGCGGCGGGGATAGTCGATTCCGACCGCCGGGAAGTCGTCGGCAGTGCACACCCCGGACCCAGGCGCCCGGCCAGAATCCCCCGCGGCACCGGTGACGTTGCGGTAGCCGGTCGCCGTGCGACGCGTCCACCGCGCCCGGGCGGACCGTCTGACGCGGCTGCCAGGCTCGGAGACTCTCCGGAGTCGAGTCGCCTGTCACCCACGACAGCCGACCCACCCGGACACGTCCGGTTATCCACGGGGGTTTCTGGCCGCACCCCTAACTTCGGGGGCTTCCACTGGAGGTTTGGCCATGAAGGAGTTCGAAGGGCGCCCGCTGGGCGCTGGTCGCCGTATCGGGCTCGCCGTCGCGCGATTCAACGAAGAGGTGACGGAGAAGCTCCTGCAAGGCGCCCTCGACGCGCTGCGCGGTGCGGGTGTCGCAGAGGATGACCTGATCGTCGTGCGCGTGCCCGGTGCATTCGAGTTGCCGCTCGTGTGCGAGGCCATGGCGAGTCGCGGCGGGCTCGACGCGATCATCGGGATCGGCGCCGTCATCCGGGGCGAGACCGGCCACTATGACTTCGTCTGCGAGGCCGCCGAGCAAGGGCTGGTCGCGGTCGGGCTTCAGCACCGGCTGCCCGTGATGTTCGGCGTCCTGACGTGCGAGAACAGCGAGCAGGCATTCGATCGGGCCGGAGGCTCGCGCGGGAACAAGGGCGCCGACGTCGCGCTCGACGCACTGCGCATGGTGGATCTACTTCGACAGGTGCGGCCATCGCAGGCACGCGAGGGTGCGCTGACCTCGCGTTCGGCGGCTGCGCCTTCGACGACGACATCTCCGACAACGGCATCTCCGACCGCTGGGGCGCGCTCCGGGGGATTCGGCTCGTGAAGGCGCGGCGCAAGGCCCGCGAGATCGCGCTGACATTCCTCTACCAGTGGGACGTCCGCGGCGAGGAGATCCTCCCCGAGATGGACACGATCCTCATCCGTGATCGCCGCTCCACCGAGGTCGCCGACTACGTCAAGCTCCTGGTCAATGGTGTAATCGCCGAGAACGCGGAGATCGACGAACGCATCTCCGCGGCGGCCGAGCACTGGAGCTTGCACCGCATGGCGCTGGTGGATCGCAATATCATCCGCATGGCGATCTGGGAGATGGCCTGGCGCACCGACGACATCCCGGCCAAGGTCGCGATCAACGAGGCCATCGAGATGGCCAAGCGCTTCAGCACCGAACAGAGCGGCGCCTTCGTGAACGGCGTACTCGACCGCGTGCGCCGCAACCTGAATCTCTGATTCTCCGCGTTCTCTGAATCTCTCGTCCACGACGACTCAAGCCGGAGCCGCCTCGATGGCCTTTCGCAAGCTGCGTGACTCACTCCGCCGGACCTCGGCGGCCCTCACCGGGCGTCTCAAGGCGCTCGTCAAAGGCCGCAAGATCGACGCCGAGCTGTGGGACGAGATCGAGGAGGTGCTCATCACGTCCGACGTCGGCGTCGAGGCCAGCACTGCGCTGCTCGACGGCGCGCGCGACGCGGCGAAGCACGGGAAGATCCTCTCGGGCGACGACGTGATCCCGTGGATGCGCGCGGAGATGACGCAGCGCCTGACGTCGCGCGAGACGGGCCTGCGTCTGCAAGACTCGGGTCCGACCGTCGTTCTCATCGCCGGGGTCAACGGCTCCGGGAAGACGACATCCATCGCCAAGCTCACGAAGTGGCTCCTGGATCAGGACAAGCGCGTGATGGTGGCGGCCTGCGACACATTCCGGGCCGCAGCCGTCGAGCAACTCACCATCTGGAGCGAGCGCCTCGGCGTCGAAATCGTGCGGCAGCCGCAGGGCTCCGACCCGGCCTCCGTTGCGTTCGACGCTGCCGAGTCCGCGGCGGCGAAGGGTGTGGACGTCCTGATCGTCGATACGGCGGGCCGGCTCCACACGCAGCGCAACCTGATGGAAGAGCTGACGAAGATCACGCGCGTGCTCGGGCGGAAGATCCCGGGCGCGCCGCACGAGACTCTGCTCGTCCTCGACGGCACGGCCGGCCAGAACGGATTGGCGCAGACGCAGCGCTTCCGCGAGCACGCCGACGTGACGGGGCTCATCGTCTCGAAGCTCGACGGCACAGCGAAGGGCGGCGTCGTGCTCTCCATCAAGGATCAACTCGACGTGCCCGTGAAATTCGTTGGCACGGGCGAGAGCGCCGACGACTTCGCCCCCTTCGACGCGCGCGAGTTCGTCGCCGCGCTCTTCGGAGAAGATGCATCCGCCTGATCGCGGCCGGTCGGGCGTCCAAGGGGGCGCATGACGTCAGCCTCCGCCACTAGTTCGAACCCACGTTCGCTCGGTTCGCGGAACTCCGCGCTCGGAGCCATTCCTGCGGGTCCGGCGATCCTGCTCGTGGCCGTCGCGTGGGTGTTCATTCCCGCCGATCAGCTCCCGACGTTCGACACCCTGAAGACGCTCGTGCTCCTCATCGGCGTCACCGTGCTCAGCGCAGCCGCCGCGATCCGCCGCACGTCAGCTCTGACGCGCGGCGTCGCCGTGCACGAGAATGCGACGCCGGACGGTGATCCGCTGCTCCTTGTTCCCTTCGGGTTGGTAGTGGTCGCGCTCATCGTCACGGGCAGCGCGGGACCGCGGGGATCCCTGGAGGGACCGTTTCTCGCGCTGGGAGCGCTCGCCGCGACGCGCTTGCTGGCCTCGACGTCCGACGGACGGGCCGCGGTCGTCGCGCTGGCACGCGGAGCCTCCATTGCGGCTCTCGGGGCTGGAACCTATGCCATCGTCCAGCGCGCGGGTCTGGACCCCACGCCGTGGGGCGCGCGCAGTCAGGTGACCTCGACGTTTGGCAACACTTCGTTTGCCGCCGAGTTCCAGGCCGCGGCGACTCCGTTTGCGCTGCTCCTCGCGTTCGGGGGCGGTCGGGGCCGTGGCGACCGCATGCTGGGTGGAACGGCCGCAGCATTGGCGGCGATCCATCTCGTGTTGGCGCAGTCGCGGATCGACCTCGTCGCCGTTGTCGCGGCCGTCGCCATCGCAGCGACCTACCTGCTGGCAGCGCGCGGACGTCGGAAGGCCGCGCTCGGGCTCGGCAGCACTCTTCTCGCCAGTGGCGGCGTCCTGGCGATGCTCTTCGCCCACGCGGCCGGCGGTGGGGAGATCCCGTTCATCGGACGCAGCGACACCGTCGCCATCCGCACGCACATCTGGTCCTCGTTCGCCGCGATGCTCACGGAGGTTCCGCTGTGGTTGCCGCAGGGCGCGCCGTTCGTCGATCTCTACCCGGCGTTTCGCGATGCCGCCGAGTTCAAGCTCTCGATCGCTCGCACAGTGACCACGCCGCACAACGACCTGATGGGGCTGACACTCACGCTCGGGGTCGCCGGGGCGCTCACCGCACTCGCCTGTGCGCTGCTCCTCGTGCGCCGGTTGATCCGTGCCGCGCCCGGCAGTTCTGATGCCCCGTACGTTGCGGCGACGCTCGGCTGCATGACCGCGCTCTTCGTCTCCGCGCTCGCATCTTCACCGCTCACGCACGGAGCGACGGCGCTCCTCGGAGCGCTCGCATGGGGAGCGGCGCTGGCCCTGCGCCCCACCACGCGCACAATCTGGGCACCTGAGCGAGTCTTCGTTGATTGGGGACTTGCCATCGCGCTCGGCATCGCGATCATCCCGGCTCTCGGGATCGTCCGGGCCGACACATTCGTCGCCGACGCGCGTTCCGCCCTCGCGAAGGGCGAGTTGCAGCGCGCGCTGCTCGCTTACGAAGTCGCGGCGGCAGCGGATGCGCGGGCCCACGACGCGCGCCACGAACTCGGCACGCTCCTGCACAACGAACACGAATTCGAAGCGGCAGAGCAAGCGCTCCGTTCGGCCGCTCTGATCCGCCCGGGCAGTGCCCGCACGCAGGCCAACCTCGCCCGCACCCTCCTGGCTCAGGACCGCTCGGCCGAGGCGCGACAGATCCTCGAAGCGGGGCTCGCCGCCTGCTCGTGGCATCCCGAGTTGCTCACGACCCGCGCGCAATTCGCACTGAGCGAGGGTCGTGGCGCCGACGCCGTGACCGACTTCACGGCAGCTCGCGAGTACCTTGCGCACGAGCCACGGATCGACGCATTGATCGCCGAGGCACGCCTCCTGGCCGAGCCCGGCGGAGCGGGCCATGAGTTCGCGCTGGACGTCCTGAAGGATCTGTTGGAGCGCGATGACCGCGCGCAGGTCGCGCGCTCGGTGCCGAAGATGCTCCGTCGCGACCCGTCACTGCTACCGGCACTCGTCGCGACCGCTCGAAGGCTCGTGAGCGCGCAGCCCGAGCACGCGGCTGTACTCGTCGCGGCGGCGGCCGAGAGCCCCGTGGCGCGCGCTGACGTCGGTTTCCTCGAAGAGGCGGGCGCCGTGCTCACGCAGGCTGGCTGGACCGACGCGGGAAGCCGCTTCACGGGCCGCGCACTCGGGCTCCGCGCGCGTTCGGCCTATGACCGCGGCGAGAACGAACGGGCCGTGCGATTCGCGCAGAAGGCTGGACCCCGCGATCCGGACCCGGAGCACTACCTTGTCATGGCACGCGCTCTCGCCCGCCTTGATCAAGGCCACGCCGCCGTCGAGGCCGTCGGCTCCGCCGCTGCGACCGGCCGGGGGATCGACCCGCAGGCCGTTCGTGCCGATCCCGTACTCGGGGGCTTACTCCCGGACGACGCACTCGAGCTTATTTTGCGACGCGCGGCCAAGCTGCACGGAGATGGTCAAGAGTGAGGCTCGCGCGGGAGAGCCTCATCGAGAAGCGAGTGGGGCTTTCACGGCGCCGCGCGCGTCCGCCGATACAATCAGGGATTGACCACGCTCCGCGACTCCAAGGTTTCTCCGTCCCCAACGCACCACTCCCCAACGCACCACTCTGCAACGCACCATTCCACAACGCACCGTTCTGCGCAGTTCTGGTCACAATCAGTGCTCGCGACATTCCACCTGACAGCCATTTGACACGCACCGCGTCGGTCGCAACCCCCACGAGAACAACATGAAGTCATCGAAACTCCTCATGGCCGCCTGGCTCGTCGTCGTCGGCGTGCTGATGTTCTTCGCCGTGCGCGTCATCCTGAGCGACCAGAACGGATCGCCGGACGACGTCGGCCCGGGAAAGGTCGCGACCGTTCCACCGGGTGTGGGCACGACGCCCGCGCGCAATCACACGATCACGGACACACCACCGGATCGTGGGACTCGACATGCGGCGCAGTTCATCACCGGACGCGTCCTGGGCCCTGACGGCGAGCCGGTCGGCGGCGCCGAGGTCCGCGTCAGCCTGCCGGTGAACGTGGTTCCCAACGAGGAGACCGCTAACTGGGACGACATCCGCTTCATCTACTCCGTGCTCTTCATCGACTCGCTCGAGTGGGATCAGCCGCGGCCGATGGCGAAGTGGATCGAGAACATCCGCGCCCAGACGGCCGATCAGCCCGGTGCGGAACAGATCGCCGACGGCGTCTCCGCGGATGACGGCGCCTTCAAGGTCGCGATCCCGCGCCACTTCGGCATCGGCCCGTTCCGGGTCACCGCGAGCGCGTCGGTCGGTAAGGCGGCGGCACAAGGCGTACGTCCGAACGTCGCGATCGAGCTCACCGTCGGTCCGGTCGCCGCGGTGGCGGGCGTCGTTCTGAGCGGGAACGAGAACGTCGGCGTCCCGAACGCCACGATCGTCCTGGACGATGGCGAGACACGCTTCTTCGGCACGACCAGCGGTGACGGCTCGTTCCGCATCGAGGGCGTGACTCCGGGGCGCTACTCCGTCAGCGCGGGGGCGGCGGGGCACTCGCCATTGCTGAACGCCAACAGCGTCGTGAAGTCGGGCGAGGAGCTCTCGGTCCGCCTGCCGCGCGGCACGACGATCAAGGTCATCGCGACATACGAGCCCGAGGACGGTCCCGACCGTCCGCTGGCCGACGTCGAAATCGTCGTCATGGAACAAGATACGTTCTCGTACGTACGCGGTCGCACCGACCTGAACGGCATCGCGGAGTTTCGCGGAATGCCGCCCGGGAGCTATCTCGTCAACGGCAAAGCCGAGCGTTCCGTGTCGTTCGGCGAAGAGCTCGTTGACGTGGACAGCGACAAGCTCGAGGTCGAGGCCGAGCTGCTCTTCGAGCCGGCCATCGACACGCAGGTCACCGTGGTGGACGAGGACAACCAACCGGTCGTCGGAATGGTCTTCTACACGGGCAACGCCGACGAGGAATACGACGCACTGCGTTCAGCGAAGCTCGACGGCGAAACGGATACGCAGGGACGCTTCACGTTCCCCTTCGAATTCGAGGGACCGCGCGCGCTGCTCTTCGGCTTCAAGCAGGGCTTCTCGATGGTGCGCGCCTACCCGGACTCCCACGACGATGCCATCCCGTTGACACTCGTCGCGCGCAAGGCGCTGCGCGTCCACGGCACCGTGCGCACACCCGACGGCCGCCCCATCCCGAACGCCCTGATCCTCCTCGAGATCGAGCCCAATGATCCTGAGGCGATCGAGGATCTCGCCATTCAGATCCGCTCGAACGAAAAGGGACAATACGACTTCCCGTACCTCCCACGCGGCGAGATCTGGATCTCGGCCGAACTCGGCGAGGACGCGTGGAGCGACGACTACGAGGTCGAGATCCTCGAAGGGCAGTCCGAGTACCAGATGGATATCGAGTTGGACCTGGAATAGCGGCGACAAGTAGCGGCGACCCGCGCTCTCGCCTGCCCATCGGCGTCTCCGGCGTCGGACCGGTGAGACACGGGCAACGGCTCCGCTCTGCGTCGACTGGTCTGCCATAGACTGCTCTGCCATGTACTGCGACCTCCACACCCACTCTCTGGCGTCCGACGGAACGGAGACCCCCACCGAGGTCGTGCGCCTGGCACGGCGCGCCGGACTCGCCGCCGTTGCGCTGACGGACCACGACACGTTCGCTGGCATCGAGGAGGCCCTCGATGCCGGGCGCAAGCAGGGCATTCGCGTCATCGTCGGCGCCGAGTTGAGTCTGCCCCACGACACCGGGAGCTTCCATCTCATCGCGCTCGGCGTCGATCCCGAGAACGCGGAGATACGCGACGTGGCGGATCGACTCTGCGACGCGCGCGGACCGCGCAATCGCGGGATCGTCGCCAAGCTGCGCGCGTCGGGCGTTGACATCACAATCGAAGAGGTCGAGGCCGAGGCGGGCGGCGCGGACCAGGTCGTCGCGCGCCCACACATCGCGAGTCTGCTCATGAAGAAGCGGGTGGTCGCCACGTTCCAGGAGGCGTTCGACCGGTACCTTGGCCGCGGCGCCGAGGCCTATGTCGAACGCGTCCGCGTGCGGCTGGATGAAGCGGTGACGGCAACGCGCGCGGCGGGCGGCGTCACGATCGTCTGCCACCCCTTCACGCTCGGTTTCCGGGTTCCCGGCGAGGTCCCCGCCGAAGAGGAGTTCGTGACCTGGTGCCGGGGCGTCGCCGCGCAGGGCGTGGACGCGATGGAAGCTCGCTACGGGAGCTACAGCAAGACGCAGGAGGCGTTCTTCACGCAGTCCGCCGAGCGCGCCGGGCTCCTGCCCTCGGGCGGCTCCGATTTCCACGGCTCGATCAAGCCGGCGGTGAGGATCGGTCGTGGACGCGGACGGCTACGCGTGCCGATCGCCTGGCTCGACGCGCTCATCGAGCGTGGGAAGTCGAGACCGGATGCGCATCCCGTAGCCCACTGAGGTAGGCCTCGGTGCGCCGCACGCAGAGATCGAGCGGGAAGTGCTCGAGAACGCGCTCGCGCCCCGCCGCGCCCATGCGACGCGCCAGCGCGGCATCGCCGAGGACCTGAGCCAAGCGCTTGGCAAGTGCCTGCATGTCGCGACGCGGGACAAGGAAACCGGTCTCGCCCTCCACCACCTGCTCGTCGATCTAACCCACGTCGGTCGCGACGACGGGCCGCGCCGAGGCCATCGTCTCGAGCACCACCATCGGGAGCCCCTCGATGTCGCTACTCATCACGAGTGAGTCGCACGCAGAGAGCAACCCGGCCACGTCGCGTCGGAACCCGATCAGATGCGCACACTGCTCCAGACCAAGCCGCGCGCGCAGGTCCTGAAGACGCGGCAGCAGTTTGCCTGTGCCCGCGATGACAAGCTGTGCATCGGGCACGGCTCGGCGCACGTCGCGGAAGCACTCGAGCAGAAGATCGAAGCGCTTCTGATCGTTCAGGCGCCCGATCGCGAGTGCCATCGGTGCGTCAGCAGGCAATCCGAGCGTGGTGCGCATCTCGGCGCGGCGCGTCTCGGAGGGAGCGTACTTCTCCGGTCGAACGCCGTAGGGAATGGCCTTCACGGACGACGGGTCGAGGGCCCCGCGCTCGACGATCTCCGCGCGCATGCGCTCCGAGAGCGTGACCACTCCGTCGAGGAAGAGATCGTACGTCAGACGATACCGAAGTCCCGGGCGCGTCTCGACGAGCCCCATGAAGGCCGTGACGGGCGGCGCACCGGCGAGCTTCGCGGCAAACCCCGCGACACGGATGCCGCGGTGGAGCTTCGTCGCGACGACGTCGACGCCGTGTTCGAGCATGAAGCGCGAGAGTTTGCGCGCTTGTCCGAGGTGGAAGTCGGCGCGCAGGGGAACGGCGACCGTCGGGAAGCCGGCGTCGTCACAGCGTTGCAGCCAGACGCTTCCGGGCCGTCCGGTGGACGTGATGTGATGGCCGCGCTCGCGCAGTCCCAGCGCGACGTCCATGAGCCAGCGCTCCACGCCTCCCCAGCCGTCACTGCCCATCGGATTGAGAAGCAGCAACGAGAGCGGCGCAACCGGCTCTGTCTCGTCCTCGCGCGCGCCCGCCTCTGGCTTGCCCACCTCGGTTTCGCCCGCCTCCGGTTCGTCCGTCTCCGGCTCCAAGGACCTCTCCTCCACGGCATGCCCCCACACGGGAAGCAACCCGGCGAAACCCACTCGGTCGGGCATCGTGCATCAACCGCCGCCCAGCCTACAACAGGCGTCCAATCGGCGGCAGCGCAGTCACAACTCCGGCGGGAAAGCAGTCGTTCCGATCGCTCACCAACCGAGAGGCAGGCTCGCTCGATCGAGCCCGCGACGATCAGGAATTCTGCGCGCGCGGTCGGGGTGCACGACTCGGCAAAGAGTCCGGCGCATCGGCCGCGGGAAAGTCCGGATCGAAGAAGCGCGGCCGACCGAGTTTCTTGCGGAGCCAGACGCCCGATCGATGGGGGCGCGTGGGGACGAGCCCGGCGCGAAGATACATCGCCTCGACGTTGACCCTGCGCCAGGGGTGCTCCTCGCCCGACGCGATCACGCTCTTCTGGTGGTGGTGGACCAGGAAGGGCGGGTCCTCGGCACAGCGACGGTAGATCCAGCCGCGAGCCCAGGCCCGCGCGCACCAATCGTAAGGCGAGCCGTTCCAGGGGTAGCGCTCGGCATCGAGCAGCCCGATTTCGTCGAACGCCTCGCGACGCATGAAGAACATGGACCCATCCACGCAGCCGAAGACCGGTCCAATACGCTTCCAGTTGAGGGCCGTGCCCGTCACGGCGACGCGCGGATCAGCGTCGAGCACCGCGGCCAGACGTTGCACCCAATCGTCGCGCAGGACCTCGCAATCCGGGTTGAGCAGGAGCACGTAGCGCGAACGGTCGTCAACGAGTTCCAGCCCCTGGTTACACGCCGGCGCCCAGAGCCTATTCTCCTCGTTCTGAACGAGGCGCAGGCGCCCGACCTGCTGCTCGGCAACATTCAGGCGGCGTGTCGGCTCGTCCGACGCGTTGTCCACCACGATCAACTCATAGGGATCGGCGGTGCGCGCGGCCAACGATCGATAGAGACGCTCCACCCACTCGGGAGCGTTCCACGTCACGCTGACGATCGAGAGCAGCGGCGCCTCGTCGGCGGACACGTGCGACATGCGAGAAAGCTACGCTCATCCGCCTCTCCCCGCACGCAACCGGGGGGCGTGCGGCTCTCTCCCCTATGATGAGCGCTGACATTCAGGAGACTCCCCCATGCGTTCGTTCCGACTACCTCTCGCATCCGTGCTCGCGCTTGCCACTGTGCTGCCGCTCGGTCTCGCCACCGCTGGCGAAGACCCGACGCCGGCCCCCGTCGAAGAGACAGACGGCGCCGACAAGCCGAAAGGCGACGCTGGGGCGAAGGCAGGCGACGCACCGAAGGCAGGGGAGCAGGCGAAGGAGGAGCGCAAGGTGGACGCGGCGGCCGTCGCGTCGCTGAAGAAGTGGGGTGACGCCATGCACCTGCCGACCCACACGCGCGCCGACGAAATCTCGTCGTACGCGACGGCGGCCAACGCTGGGCTCTTCGGCGGCGGTGAACTCACCGTGAAGACGACGTGGAAGCGCGACGGCGATCTGGGCCTCGACGTCACGGTGCCGCCAGAGATGGTCGAGAGCGTGCCCGAGCAACAACTCTCGATGCTGAAGGGCCTCTTCACAACGTGGGCGCGCGAGGCTCTCGCTCCGGTGCTGATCGCTCCGGCGAAGTACGCCGCCGACTACCACATCGCCGAGAAGAAGCAGGGCGACGAGACGGCGGTTGAGTTGCTGCCGTACAGCGAAACGGCCGCCGCGGAGTTGCAACTCCTCTACTTCGACGAAGACGGCCTACTCACGCGGCGGGTGATGATCCCGCGCGTCGACCCGAACGATCCGATGCAGCAGATGCTCGTGGGCGCCGAGATCGAGAGCACCTACGGCTACGAGAGGATCGGCAAGCGCAGTGTGCTGAAGCGCATGAGCATGCTGACCCCCATGGGCGAACTCGGGGTGACGTACACGTACTACGAGGTCACCGGCGGAGCGCCGCTGCTCAAGTCCTTCTCAATGCAGACGCCGTTCGTCCCGGACCCGGTCGTGGTGAGCTTCCACGACTACAAGGTCGACGGTCAGCCAATCGTGACGAAGGAGCGCGGCGCGGCGGATACGAGCAAGAGCGGCGACGCGGGAAGCACGGACGGGGAGACGAAGGACCCGGAGACGAAGAAGCAGGAGAGCGGTTCCGACGACGAGCCTTCGGAAAAGTAGCACTCAGGCTGGCGCCGCACGGCCGTGAGGCGAGCCTGTGTGGCGAAGAGCCTGTGTGGCGAAGTTGAGCAGGTGGCGAGGCGTGGTAGCCGGGTAGCGGGGTTGCGCGAGGGAGTCCGCGGCGCGCGAACGTGACGCGGTGCCGACTACCTGCGCTGGCGCTTCTCTTTCACGCCGTTGTCCTCCTCCTCCTCCTTGAAGCCGGTCTCGAGCCGATAGATAATCAGGTTCGCGCGCGTGGAGTCGCCGCCCTCGAGCGCTTTCCAGACCGCTTCGGCAATCTCGGTCGGAGCCTCGATATCCTCGTTCCGCTGCGCCTGGACACAGCACTTCACGAGGTAGGCGTCCGGGCCGCTTTCCTCGAACGAGATCCAGATCCGCCGGCGCACACCCTTGAAACGAGCCGGCGCGAGCAGCGTCTTCCAGCGGGACACGAGAGTCTTCTCGCTCCGCAGCGTCCGCACGCGATCGAGCGAGTAGCCCTCGGTCTGGATCATGAACTTCGCCCGCTCCCAGAGAAAGTCAAACTCCGGAACAACGATCGGACGGCTCTCGACGTACTCGGCGTCCTCCGGCTCCCAATCGCTGGGGTCGCCCAGGAACGGATTGTCCATCCCCTCGCATGCGGTGAGGGAGAGGGGAGCGAAGAGCGACGCCACCAGAGCGGCTCGTAGGAGCATTCGTCGGTTCAACATCCGCAGAAGCCTACCGCCCGCACCCTCGACGACGGCGGGACTTCCGCAGCACCTCGTGTACGCTGCGCTCCGCCATGCAACTCCCCGTCATCGCCATCGTCGGTCGGCCCAACGTGGGCAAGAGTACGCTCATGAACGCGCTCGTGGGTCGCCGCGTGTCCGTAGTCGACCCCACCGCAGGCGTGACGCGTGATCGCGTCAGCATCCGCCTGGAGTTCGACGGCCGCGCTTTCGAGCTCACGGATACCGGCGGGATCGGCATCGTTGATCGCCAGGATCTCGACGAGGACGTCGAATTCCAGATCAGCACCGCGCTCGCCGAGGCTGCATGTGTGATCTTCGTGGCCGACGCCCGCAGCGGCGTGACGTCGCTCGACCGCTCGATCGCCAAGCGATTGCATCAGATGGGGAAGCCCGTCGTCTTCGTCGCCAACAAGGCCGAGTCGATGAAGATCCGGCAATCGCTCGACGAGTTCCGGGTTCTCGGCTTCGGCGCAGCGATCCCCCTCTCGGCCCAGAACCGGGAAAACACATCCGAGGCCCTGAGCCTCGCGTGCGATCACCTTCCGGCAGACGCCGAGGGCGCGGACATCCCGAAGGCGTACATCAAGATCGCCATCGTCGGCCGACAGAACGCCGGCAAGAGCACGCTGGTCAACGCGCTGGCGAAAGAGGATCGCGTGATCGTGTCGGAGAAGGCCGGCACGACCCGCGATGCCATCGATGTGTGGATCGAGCGCGGCGGCCAGAATTGGGTCCTGATCGACACAGCTGGTTTCACACGTCACGCCCACGACGGCAGCGATCCGATCCAGTGGTACAGCGAGCACCGCGCCATGCGTGCGATCCGCTACTGCGACGTGGCGATCCTGCTCCTCGACGTCATGCGCAATCTGGGCGGCCTCGAGAAGCGCCTGGCGGACGAGATCCTCAAGGCAGGCAAGCCGTGTTTCATCGTCGCCAACAAATGGGATCTCGTGAACGACGTCCCCACCGGCAAGTTCGACGACTACTTCCGCGGCGTACTGCCGGGCCTCAGTCGATCGCCGCTCGGCTTCATCTCCGCGAAGAACCGCAACAACATCCAGCGCATGCTCGATGTCTGCACCGAGTTGCACGCGCAGTCGGGCTTCGAGCTCGGAACCGGCGAGCTCAACCGCTTCGTCGAGGACGCGCTCGCATACCGGCCGCCGCGCATCAAGTCGAGCCGCCGGGCGCGCGTGTACTACTCCACACAGGTCACCACGCACCCGCCGACGTTCGCGCTCTTCGTCAACGATCCGGATCTCTTCGACCCATCGTTCAGGCGCTTTATCGAGAATCGCTTCCGGGACAAATACCCCGTGCAGGAAGTGCCGGTGCGCTTTGACTTCCGACGCCGCGAGCGCAAGAGCCTCTCGGACCTCAAGGGCGGGAGTTGAGCGCGGCTCACCGCGAGTTGCTCCTGCTCCGACACGGCAAGTCCGCGTGGGACACCGCCGCACGATCGGACTTCGATCGTCCCCTCGCCGCGCGAGGCCAGCGCGACTGCCCGCGCATCGCTGACTGGCTCGCCGGGGAAGGGCTGCTTCCGGATCGGATACTCAGCTCGCCCGCGCATCGAGCCGTCGAGACGGCGAGAATCGTCGCGCAACGACTGGGCTTCGATGTGGCCGAGATCGAGACCGACGAGCAACTCTACGGCGCTGATTTGACGGCCCTTCTCGCGGCACTCGCGGCTCTCCCATCGACGACGCGCAGAGTGCTCCTGGTCGCGCACAACCCCGGTCTCGATGCGCTGGTCGCCCACCTCGCCGGACGCTGCCCGAAGCTCGCGGCGAACGGCAAACTGATGACAACCGCGGCGGTCGCCTGCTTCGCGATGCCGGAGAGCTGGGAGCACCTGCACGCGGGCGCCGGTGACCTCACTCGCTTGATGCGCCCGAAGGACCTGTAGAGCACGGCCCAGCCGCGCGGAGCCCGTGACTGGGACGGAATTCTCGGGCGGGCTCCGGACGGGGCGCTGCACTCCGAGGCCGCATGCGATACCTTCCTCGCCATGCGCAAGCTCCAACATCTCTCGATCGGTCTCGGTCTGGCGCTCGCAATCGCGACACCGGCCGTGGCCCAGGACTCCGACGAGAGCGCCGAGGACGTCCGCGCTCTCGTGCGCGAGGTCCGCGAGCTCCGAGGCGAGGTGGAGCGCCTGAACGGCCGCGTGCACGAACTCGAAGGCGAGCAGGTCCGTGGCAGCGCCAACGTCAGCGAACTCTCTGCCGAGATCGGTCGCCTGCGTGACGCGACCGGGCTCGCGCCATCAGCCGTCTCGCGTTCGGCTCTGACAGGCCCGGCTGGCTTCCACCTCTCGGGCCTCGCCGAGATGATCTACTCGTACAACCCGAGGGCGGGCGGAGATCCGCTCGACAAGAACCGCTTCCGCGCGGGCGACAACAACGCGAATTCGTTCGCGCTCCAGACCGTCCAACTCGTCCTGGAGAAAGAGGCGACGACGGCCGGCACATGGGGACTCCGGCTGCAGGCGGAGTATGGCCGCCTCGCCGAGCTAATCGACGCCGACGAGAACTTCGACGGCGGCAGCGACAACGCGTTCTCGCTGAGCGAGTGGTTCGTCACGTGGCGGACGAAGGGTCTCTTCGGCGGGACCGACGATTATCAGGCCGGTCGGTTCCAGACGCCGCTCGGCTTCGAGTCGAACGAGAACAACCGCAACGTGATGGTCACGCGCAACCCGATCTACCAACTCGGTACGCCGACCACCCACACCGGCGCGCGCGCGGCGTTCTCGATCGCCCCCGACCTCACGGCGACCGTCTACCTCGTCAACGGCTGGGACAATCAGATCAATGCGAACGGCGGTGAGACGGCGCTCCTCTCGATCGCCTCGGCCCCCATCGCCGACTGGTACGGCTCCGCATTCACGTTCAACGCGTCATACGGTCACGAGGGCAGCGACACGGGCCACCTCGGCGACAAGACTTCCTTCGCAGAGTTCTTGTGGACGACGGAACCGGACGAGTGCTGGAGCACGGTTCTCGACGTGATCTGGGCGACGACCGAGGACGGTGTGGCCCGCGGCGGACTTGTCGAGGATCGCGACTGGCACGGGGCGGCGGGGTACGTCACACGCAAGTTCGGCGACGACGTACAGCTCTCGGGGCGACTCGGGTACTACTCCGACAGCCAGTTCAAGAGCGGCACGATCCGCATGCTGGATGCGAGCGTCGCCGTGCGCTACCTCCTCGCGCAGGGCCTGACGGTCATGCTCGAGTTCCGCCACGACTGGAGTTCCAGCGGCAATCCGTACTTCTCGGACTCCGGTAGCGGTCGCGAAGACGTGCAGGACACTGTGACCGCGTCGGTGATGGTGGAATTCTGATCCCACGTTGAGGCTATAAGGCCCAAAGGCCGACCCGGTCTGTGTGACGGAATGGCAGGGTTGGGGGGCGGACGCTACAGAGCGAGCCTCGGCGGGACGGGTTCGTTACGATCCGCAGCGGGACGGTGACTTCACCGCCTCGGGAGGACGGACATGCGGCGATCAATTCTGATGGTGCCTGCGCTCTTGGTGCTCGGTGCGCTGACCGTGAGTTGCGGCGGCAGCGATGACGACGCGTCCGGCGGGTCCGGAGGCATCGCTCGCGTCGATGGTTCCGCGCTCATCACGGTCATCACCGCCGATGACGCAAAGGTCCTCGATCCGCACACGACGTCCGACGGCGGCAACGCCAAGGTGATCCGGCAGATCTACGAGACGCTGATCCGCGTGAACGCCGACGACGTCGCTCTCCTTGAGCCCGCTCTGGCAACGGAGTGGAGCACCGCCGACGACGGCCTCTCGATGCGCTTCACGCTGCGCGAGGGCGTCACGTTCCACGACGGTGCAGCATTCGACGCGAACGCCGCGAAACTGAGTTTGGATCGCGTGCGCACAGACGGTTTCGAACTCTCTGCGGCGCCCTACGCGTCGGAGTTCGCGCAGGTCGCCGGCTTCGACGCCGACGGGATGACGTTGACCATGCGGCTAAAGGCACCGGTGGCGCGCGTCGCATTGCGCAACCTCTCGATGTTCTGCGCGAGCATCGTCAGCCCACGCGTCCTCGAAGCCACACGCGACCTCGAGCCCGGCGCCGCGACGGCCTACGTCACGCAGAACGCCGCCGGCACGGGCCCTTTCCGGAAAGACTCGTTCGATCAGGCCGCGAAGGTCACGCGCCTCGTCGCATTCGAGGACTACTGGAACGGCGCCCCAGAGGTGAAGACCGTCATCTTCAAGTCGGTCGCCGATGAGAGCACGCGGACGGAGTACCTCACGAAGAGCGCGGGCCACATTCTCGTCGATGACGTCCCGCGCCAGAACTGGGACGCAACGGAGAAGAGTGCGTCGATGACGTTGCACTCGTGGTGGGCGCTCAACGTCTGCTACCTCGGCGTGAGCGCGACGCACGAGGCCACGCAGGAGCCGGCCGTACGGCGCGCAATCCAGCTCGCGATCTCGCGCGAGGCGATCATCGAACACTACGAGGGCACAGCGCGCCCCACGTACGGTCTGGTCGCGCAACCCATGGCGGAGTACGACCCGACGCTCCGTGTCGAGGGATGGAGCGACGACCTCGCAGAGCGCCAGGCAACCGCCGCACGACTGATCGAGGAAGCCGGAGCGAAAGGGCGTGAGGTTCGGATCTACTTCCCGCACCAACCGCGCCCGTATCTGCCGCGACCACAGGACATCGCCGACACGGTGCGCCAGCAGTTGAAGGCGATCGGCCTGGACGCGCGTATCCAGGGCGAGGATAAGAACGTCCTCTTCCCTGGCGTCGTGACGGGCAAATACGAACTGATCCTGATCGGGTGGATGACCGACAACGGAGACCCAGACAACTTCTACGGCCCGCTCGCCGACGGCGCGGACGGGAAGCCGGGCGCGAACAACACCAGCCGCACGATCAATCCGGAGGTCCACGACCGACTGCTTGCCGCGCGGCAGATCGACGCCGCGGACGAACGCGTCACGGCGTATCGTGCCATCGAGCGTCTGCTCCAGAACGAGGTCCATGGGTACGTGCCGCTCGTGAACACGAAGCAAGCAGTCGCGTATTCCAAGACGATCAAGGGCTTCGTGATCGACGGCTTCGGACAGTATCGCTTCGACGAAGCGACGCTCGAGTAGGAGCAGGAACACAGCGTCGTGCTCGTCTACATCGTGCGCCGGTTGGGCCTCTCTGTGGTGCTCCTCGGAGTGGCGATCCTCGCCACGTTCTTCCTGCACCACGCACTTCCCGGAGACCCGGCCGCGGCGGTACTCGGCAAGCAGTACACAGAAGCGGGCGCAGACGAGATGCGCGAGCGACTGGGCCTGAACGATCCGCTTCCGACGCAATTCGTCCGCTACCTGGGCGACGTCGTATCGGGCGACCTGGGGCGCTCCCACGTCTCGAACGAGCTCGTGACCGATGACCTGAAACGCGTGCTCCCTGCGACCATCGAACTCGGCGCGTGCGCGTTGCTCCTCGCAACGTTCGTCGGAATCTCGCTCGGCATCGCCACCGCCATGCGACCACGCACGTGGTGGGACGTGGGCGGCCTGACGCTGGCGCTCGCGGGCGTCTCACTGCCGATCTTCTGGTTAGGATTCCTCGCGATCCAGTTCTTCGGCGAAGGCGGCACGCTGGCGAGTTTCACCGGCATCCCAGGACTACCGCTCGGAGGTCGCTTCTCCGCCGCCGAGATCAAGCTCGGGCAGTACGTGGCCGACACCCCCGCCGCAACGGGTTTCTTTCTCTTCGATACGCTCTTCGTCGCGCGCGATGCCGACGCGTTCTGGCACGTAGTGAAGCACCTATTGCTGCCCGCGGTCGTGCTCTCCAGCGTACCGACCGCCGTCATTGCACGGATCACGCGCGCGTCCATGGGCGAGGCGCTCATCCAGGACTACATCCGGACCGCGCGCTCAAAGGGTCTTCCGACGCGCGTCGTCGTGTTGAAACACGCGCTGCGCAACGCAGCGATCCCGGTGACAACGTCGATCGGCACGCAACTCGGGTACCTACTCGGCGGCGCGGTCCTGACCGAGACGATCTTCCAATGGCCGGGCATGGGCACGTACGTCGTGCAATCCATCCTCAACCTAGATGTGAAACCGTTGCAGGCCTGCGTCCTCGTCGTCGCGGTAGCGTTTGTATTCGTCAATCTCTTCGTCGACCTCAGCTATGGCTTCCTCGATCCGCGCATCCGTGTCGACGGTGATCGCGGATGAACAACTTCGTCAAGTGGTTGCTCACATTCCTACGCCACCACCGTCCCGCGTTCGTCGGAACCGTGCTTGTCTCGGCTGTCGTTGCGACGGCGGTCTTCGGACCGTCACTCCTCGCGCATGCTCCGGACGACGTCTTCGCGCGCTTCGCACCTCGAAGCCCCGAACATCGGCTCGGAACCGACAGTCAGGGCTACGACATCCTCGCGCGCCTTGTCCACGGCGCGCGCACGACGCTCGCGATCTCGCTGGCTGCGATGTCGATGTCGCTCCTGCTGGGCACGCTGCTCGGCGCCGTCGCGGGCTTCGCGGGCGGGTTCGCCGACATGTTCATCATGCGACTCGTCGACGTTGCGATGAGTTTTCCGGGGTTCCTGCTCGCGATGGTCACCGTCGCGATCCTCGGCGCCGAACTCGAGAACGTGATCGTCGCCGTCGGTCTGGTCGGCGCACCGATGTTCGCACGACAGGTGCGCGCCGAAGTTCTACGTGTCGTCGCTGCCGACTACGTGATGGCCGCGCGCTCGCTCGGGCTCGCCGCACCGCGCGTACTTCTGGCGCATGTGATTCCCAACAGTCTCGGCCCGATCATCGTGCTCGGAACCCTCGGGATGGGCAGCGCGATCCTCGACGTCGCGGGACTCAACTTTCTCGGGCTGGGCGGCGATCCATTTCGCATTCCGGAGTGGGGGCTCATCCTGACGCAGGGCTGGAACAAGCGCCCGGATGCCAACCTCCAGGTCGCGGTCGCGGGACTGGCGATCTTCGTCACCGTGCTCGGCTTCAACTTGCTCGGCGACGGGCTGAAAGATGAGCTGGACCCGCGCACGCGCCGACGCTGAGATTCACGCTCCGCGCGGAGCGGGCCGGAAGTAACGTGCGCGGCGGGACACGCCGCTCGAAGCGCAGAGCCGGCGATGAGGCGCCAACGAAAGGGTGACCGTGGCAGCAAAGCCGACGCGACGCAGGCGCAAGCAGCGTCCGATGCAACGCAGCGAAGCGGAGGAGACCTACGGGATCCATCGCTGGGGTGCGGGGTATTTCTCCGTCGGTGACGAGGGACACCTGCGCGTCCACCCGACGAAGGAACCCGAGGTCTGGATCGACCTCCCGACGGTCCTCGATCGCCTGAAGCAGCGTCGGGTCCGCACACCCTTTGTCCTGCGCTTCCCGCAGATGATCGCGACGCAGTTGGACGAGCTCCACGGTGCGTTCGCACGCGCCATCGAGGAGTTCGAGTACGCGGGCGCGTACCGCGGCGTATTCCCGGTGAAGGTCAACCAGATGCAGCCGTTCATCGACGGCCTTGTACAAGCCGGTAAGAAGCACGGCTACAGTCTGGAGGCCGGGACGAAACCGGAGCTGGGGTTGGTGCTCGCATCGGGCCAGCCGCCCGGCACGCTCGTCATCTGCAACGGCTACAAGGACAATGCGTACATCGACCTGGCTCTAGCCGGCGTGTCGCTTGGTTATCGCGTCGTGATCGTCGTCGAGAAGTTCCACGAGCTTGGACTCGTCATGAAGCGCGCGAAGAAGATCGGGGTACGTCCGCTGATTGGGTTGCGCCTGAAGGTGCATGCGCGCGGCACGGGAAAGTGGGCGCGTTCCGGAGGCGAGGGCTCGAAGTTCGGGCTGACGACCGCCGAGATGCTCGAAGCCGTCCGCGTGATGCGCGCCGACGACTGGCTCGAGCAACTCACTCTGCTGCACTTCCACATCGGCAGTCAGGTCACCGACATCCGACGCATCAAGAGCGGCGTCAGCGAGGGCGCGCGTTTCTACGCCTCGCTCCGCAAGCAGGGCGTACCGATCGAGTTCCTCGACGTCGGCGGCGGGCTCGGCGTGGACTACGACGGCAGCCGCACGGCGTCGGACAGCAGCGTGAACTACTCGCTGCAGGAATACGCCAACGACGTGGTCTGGTCGGTCATGGAGATCTGCGCCGAGACCGGCGTGCCGATGCCCGATCTCGTCACCGAGAGCGGTCGCGCGATCTCCGCGTATCACGCCATGACGATCTTCTCTGTGGACGAGGCGCAGACGACGCCCATCGACGTACCGCTCCCCGAATTGCCAGCCACTCCGGATCGCACCGTGGTCGATCTCCTGGCGACGCACGAAGAGATCTCAGCGAAGAACTTCATGGAGTGCTTCCACGACACGCTCGCGCTCGTCGAACAGCTACACATGCTCTTCAAGCTGGGACAGCTCTCACTGGAAGAGCGCGCAACGGGCGAAGCCGTCGCGGCCCGCATCTATCAGGACGTTGTCTACTTTGCCAAGACGTCGAGCCGACGCGTCCCCGAAGACGTCGAGCAACTCGAGCAGGACATCTCGACCAAGTACGTCTGCAACTTCTCGATCTTCCAATCGCTGCCGGACTCGTGGGCCATCGGACAGCTCTTCCCGATCTGCCCCATCCACCGCCTGGACGAGTACCCCACCGAGTGGGCGACGATCTGCGACATCACGTGCGACAGCGATGGCAAGGTGAATAAGTTCGGAGGGGTGCGCGAAGATCACGACGCGATCCGCTTGCACAAGCTGGACGGTCGGCCCTATCACCTCGGCGCGTTCCTGCTCGGCGCGTATCAGGACGTCATGGGCAGCTTCCACAACCTCCTCGGCGAGACGGACGAAGCCGAGGTCGTCGTCCGCGGTCCCGGCGATGCGGGCGTGACGCTCGGTCGCTGTCGCGGACAGACGTCGATCGAAGTGCTCGAACAATTCGGCCATCGACGCCGCGAGATGCGTGCCCAGTTCACGCAGCTCCTCGACAACGCAGAGAAGAACGGCGTCTCCGACACGGAGCGCCGGCGCGCATTACGTGCGTTCCGAGCGGTGATGAACGGAAGGCCCTATCTGACATGAGATCGTTCGAATTGAGACCACCCAGCATGAGAACTCGCATCGCCCGCGTCGCTCTGCTCAGCATCGTCGCCACGTTCGCTCTCGGATTGACGTCCTGCGCCGCCCCACCGCTCAAGGTGCAACTTGGCGGAAATCGCGACGTGAACATCACGCAGTGGAAGACGTGGTCGTGGGCGCCCAACGCGCTACCCGCCTCCGAACGCGCCTCCGGCATCGCACTCATCGACGGACAAATCCGCACCACCACGGCAAGTGTTCTCGCCGAGAAGGGCCTGCGGATGGTGCCCTCACGCCAGGCCGACGCATGGCTCGACTACGCCCTCGACGTGCAGCGCATCGGTCGTCCGGATGGCGACGGCGGCTTCGACGTCGCGACCCACGGCACGCTGATGATCAAGATGCGTGACGCGAAGAGCGATCGCATCGGTTGGCTCGGCACCGCCAGCGGAATCCCGCGCGACATGGAAACGCTGCAAGACCGACAGGCCCTCGCAAAACGCGTGACCCGGCGGCTACTACGACACTTCCCCGACCGGCGGTAGGCGAGCCCAGAGACGATACGCAGCCAGGACGCCCCGTCGGCCCAGCGTTGAGCAGATAGGAAATGCGACGAGGGCCCACACACACACGAGGGCGCCACCCACACGAGGGTCCCCGGAACGCAAGCGAGTGGCGGGGCTTGTGCGTCAGCACAAGGCATGACACTCGCGGTGAGGCGCAGGGAGGGGATTCCGCCTGCGAAACCCGAACTCGCAACGCGCGCACTTCCGCGACGGGGGGCGACCCCGATGCGCGGCAACGGACCCCGAGCGCAGCCCTAGTTGAAGCAGCCGGAGCACCGACCAAAGCCGAACATGCGAGCGCGAGCGAGCGTGCCGCCGGAGGCGGCACAAATACAACACAGCGAGTGGCGGGGCTTGTGCGTCAGCACAAGGCATGACGCTCGCGGTGAGGCGCAGGGAGGGGATTCCGCCTGCGAAACCCGAACTCGCAACGCGCGCACTTCCGCGACGGGGGGCGACCCCGATGCGCGGCAACGGACCCCGAGCGCGGCCCCGGTTGAAGCAGCCGGAGCACCGACCAAAGCCGAACATGCGAGCGCGAGCGAGCGGGGAGCCGGAGGCGACCCCAACGCAACAGCATCGATCCCGTCGATCCGCGCGCCAGCGCGCTTAATCGACGGTATCGATGTCCTTCTCGTGCGCCGCCCGGGACATCTTGTAGTCCTCGTCGAACCACTTGCCGAGGTCGATCATGCGGCAGCGCATGCTGCAGAACGGGAACTCGGGCGGGAGCGGAGTTGCGTCGCTGACGACAATCGGTTCGCCGCAGCGACGACAGGTGAGGGAGACATCGGCCATGTCGTGCTCCTGCTACTTATCCGACTTCGAATTCGAATCGGATCCGGACTTCGATGCCTTGTCCGACGTTGAGCCGGACTTCTGGGAATCTGACTTCGCGGAGTCTGACTTCTCGGCAGAGGTATCGGCCTTGTTCGATTCCGCCTTCGCCGCGTCGCCCTTCTCGGACTCCGATGGCGGCTTGCCCTTGCGCTTGTAGTCGGTCTCGTAGAAACCGGAGCCCTTGAAGATCACGCCGGCGCCGGAACCGATCAGGCGGCGCAGCTTGCGCTTCTTGCACTTCTGGCAGGTGCGCAGGATGTTCGAGGACATCGATTGGAAGTGCTCGAATGTGTCGCCACACGCTTCGCACACGTAGTCGTAGGTCGGCATCGCTCTCTTCTACTCGCTGCGCGTCTTCGCCGGGCCTATTCCGATGCGACGACGGTGCGCGCTGGCCGGACAAGGCGACCGCTGATGGTATATCCACGCTCGAAGACGGTGATGACAGTTCCCGCTTCGTGATCGGGAGAACTCTGCCGCATCAGCGCTTCGTGGAACGTCGGATCGAAGGGCTCCCCCACCGGATCGATGACCTCGATCGAGTAGTTGCCGAGGACTCCGCGCAGGAGCTTCTGCGTGACTTCGAGTCCCTCGCGCATCGCGGCACCGGCATCGGCGACCGCATCGGCGCCGGACTCGATGTCGCGGGCCTTGTCAAAGCTGTCGAACACCGGCAGCAGATCCTTGACGAAGCCCTCGAGCGCGTCGGCGATCCACTGCTGCTTCTCGCGCGCCGTGCGACGCCGGTAGTTGTCGTACTCGGCCTGGATCCGCAGGCGGCTCTCGGCGGCCTGGGCGAGGAGCTTATCCACTTCGATTTTCGTGTAGAGCCGCTCGGGCTCGTCGCTGTCGGAGGATTCGCCGTCGATCGCGTCCGCAACCTCGGCGTCGGTGACGACCTTGGCCTCGACCGCGTCGTCGCTGCCTTCGCCCGCGTCCGTGTGCGCAGGATCTGCGCTGTTGATCGCGTCGTCTGCCGGGCCATCGTCGGCCGCGCTGTCACTCTGGTCGGTACGGTTGTCGGTGTTGCTCATAGGTCGAATAGATCGCCGAGGTGGTCCAGGAAGCCCTTGCGCTTCGGACCGGGGTTCTTCTCCTCGATCGCGCGGAACTCCTTCAGGAGTTCCTTCTGACGCGCCGAGAGCTTGCGCGGAACTTCGAGCTCGATCGTCGAAACCAGATCGCCGCGGCGTCCGCCATGCATATTCGCGACACCCTTGCCGCGCACGCGAATGCGATCGCCACTCTGGGTTCCGGCCTTGATGCGCACGCTCTCCTTGCCGTCGAGCGTCGGGATATCGACATCCGCGCCAAGAGCGGCGTCGGCGAACGACACAGGTACCTCGACGAGCAGGTCGTCCTCGTGGCGCTTGAAGATCTTGTGTGGTGCGATTCGCACGACGACGAAGAGGTCGCCGGACGGACCGCCGCGCGTCCCGGACTCGCCTTCGCCGCGCAGGCGCATCTGCGTTCCGTCCTCGATCCCGGCGGGGAACCCAACCGTGATCTCACGCTTCTTCAGTTCGCGGCCAGAGCCGGAGCACGAGTTGCAGCGCTTCTCAAGTAACGAGCCCTCGCCGGAGCAACCCGGGCACGTCTGGTTGACCGCCATGAACCCGAACGCGACCTGGCGAACCTGGCCCGCGCCCCCGCACTGCGGGCAGCGCTTGCGTCCGGTGCCCGGAGCCGCGCCACTGCCCTTGCAGGGCTCGCAACCCTCGTGACGCCGCAACGTGATCGTCTTGCGTGCGCCCTTCGCCATCTCCTCGAAGTCGAGCGTCACATCCACGCGCAGATGACTGCCGCGACGACCACCACCCCCACCTGCGCCGCGCCGCCCGCCGAAGAGTTCGTCGAAGATGCCGCCGCCGCGACCGCCGAAGACCTGTTCGAAGATATCCTGCGGGTCCACCCCCGCGCCGCCACCACCGCCGCCGAAGCCACCCATCTGTGGGGCGGAGTGTCCGAAGCGATCGTATTGCGCACGCTTCTCGGCATCGCTGAGGACCTCGTACGCCTCGGCCGCCTCCTTGAAACTCGCCTCCGCGCTGGTATCGCCCGGATTTCGGTCCGGGTGAAACTTCAACGCGAGCTTGCGGTACGCCTTCTTGACGTCGTCGCCCGACGCTTCGCGCGCGACACCCAGCACCTCGTAGTAGTCGCGCTTGTCAGACATCGTCACCTTCGCTCTGTGCTGCGTTCAGCCGTGCGGCGTTCATCTGGGCTACGTTCACCTTCGGCGGCGTTCATCTCCGGCCGACTTCGATCCGGCCGTCACTTCGCTGCGGGAACTTCCGCTCCGCTTCCTACTCGTGCGGCCGCACCGAGGCATTGCCCCGGAGCGGCCGCCCCATCCACTCACACTCCGCCGTGTCACGCTCGTTCGTCAGGCGCGCACGACGATCCTGCGCAAACCCTTACGCAATGGCGCCGACGGCGGCCTTGCTCACGTCGTTGTCCTTGAGATCCGTCACCATCACGCGCGTCGTGAGCATGGTGCCCGCAACACTGACCGCGTGGGTAAGCGCCGACTTCGTGACCTTGGTCGGGTCCACGATGCCCGCGCGGAACATGTCCACCATGCGGCCCTCGCGCGCGTCGTAGCCGCGCGCCCAGTTCTCGTCTTCGAGGATGTCTGCGACGACGACAGCGCCATCAACGCCAGCGTTCGCTGCGATGCAGCGCGTCGGCGCCTCGAGCGCACGCGACAGGATGTTCTGCGCGAAGAGCTCGTCGCCGGGGAGTTGGCGCGCCGTCATGGCGTCGAGCGCCGCACAGGCGCGCAACAACACAGCGCCGCCACCCGGGACGATGCCCTCATCAACAGCTGCGCGCGTGGCGTGGAGTGCATCCTCGACGCGCGCCTTCTTCTCCTTGCTCTCGATCTCGGTGGACGCACCGACCTTGATGATCGCCACGCCGCCGGAGAGCTTCGCGAGCCGCTCCTGGAGCTTCTCGCTATCGTAGTCGGAGCTGCTCGCCTCGATTTGACGCCGGATCTGGTTGATGCGATCACGCACAGCGGAGCGCTCGCCAGCGCCCTCGATGATCGTGGTGTCGCCCTTCGTGATCTCGATCTTCTTCGCGCTGCCCAGTTCGGAGAGCTGCACGTCCTCGAGGTTGCGGCCGAGGTCGGCGGAGAAGAAGAGGCCACCGGTGAGCGTAGCGATATCGCCGAGCATCTGCTTGCGACGATCCCCGAAGCCCGGAGCCTTGACGGCACAGACGTTCAGGATGCCGCGCAGACGGTTGACGACGAGCGCAGCGAGCGCCTCGTTCTCGATGTCTTCGGCGATGATGAGCAGCGGCTTGCTCGCCCGGGCGGCCTGTTCGAGGAGCGGGACCAACTCGCGCAACGTCGAGATCTTCTTCTCGTGCACAAGTACGAGCGCGTCCTCGACGACGCAGCGCATCTTCGTGGTATCGGTGACGAAGTACGGGCTGACGTAGCCCTTGTCGAATTGCATGCCGTCCACGAAGTCGAGCTTCGTGTCCATGCTCTTCGCCTCTTCGACGGTGATGACGCCATCGTTGCCGACCTTCTCCACGGCCTCGGAGATCAGCGCACCGATGGCGGCGTCCTGATTGGCCGAGATCGTCGCGACCTGCGCCATCTGCGCGGGTGTCGAGACCTCCTTCGACTGCTTCTGCACCTCTTCGAGGAGCACCGCGAGGCATTTGTCGAGACCGCGCTTCAGCGCCATCGGATCGACACCGGCTGACAGCGCCTTCACGCCCTCGCCGAGGATCGCCTGCGCAAGCACCGTGGCGGTCGTCGTGCCGTCACCTGCGACGTCGCTCGTCTTGCTGGCAACCTCGTTCACGAGCTTGGCGCCCATGTTCTCGAAGGGATCGGGCAGCTCGATCTCCTTCGAGACCGTGACGCCGTCCTTCGTGACGGTCGGACTGCCATACGACTTGTCGAGGATCACCGTGCGCCCGGCCGGGCCGAGCGTCACCTTGACGGTATTCGCGAGGTGATCGACCCCCGCCTGGACTTTCTGCCAGGCGTCCTGATCGAAGAGAAGTTGCTTCGCCATCTGTCGTTACTCCTTGAGCACCTTGAGCACTCCGTCTCGTCGGTAGCCGTGTCGTCGCTGTCGGTGTCGTGGGTGCGGGGTGGGGGTCGGTACGTGGGGGCGGGCGGTGAGAGGAGACGCTGACGCGCCTACACCTCGACGGCGAGGATGTCGCTCTCGCGCAGGATCTTGAACTCGTTACCGGCGACCTTGACCTCGGTGCCGGAGTACTTGCCGTACAACACGATGGCGCCCACGGAGACGGCCGGCGACATGCGCTCTCCGTCGTCGCCCATCTTCCCCGGACCGACGGCCACTACTTTGCCCTTGTTGGGCTTTTCCTTGGCGCTATCGGGCAGGATGATTCCGCCCGTCGTCGTCTCGTCTGCACTCAGGGGCGTCACGATCACCCGGTCGTCCAGTGGCTTGAGCTTCACGTTGATCTCTCCGATTTGCTGCGTTGATGATTTGGTGGTTGATGTGGGATCGGAACGGCGGACGGTGGCAGCGCCGGAGCGCGACCCGCCCCACAAGGTGTGGGACTCGAGAACGACGACTAGAAGTCCTCGTCGTCTCCGTCCTCGTCGTCGGGCGCCTTGGCGATCAGGCACTCGGTCGTGAGCAGAAGCCCCGCCACCGAGACCGCGTTCTCGAGCGCAGTGCGAACGACCTTCGTCGGATCGACGATGCCCGCCTCGATCATGTCGACGTACTCGTCGGCATTCGCGTCGTAGCCCATGCTGCCCTTCTCGCGACGCACGTCGCGCACGATGACGGAGCCGTCAACGCCCGCGTTCTCGGCGATCGTCCGCAACGGCAGGTCGAGCGCCTTCAACAGGATGTCGGCGCCGATCTGACGGTTCTCGGACAGCTTGATCCGACCGAGGTTCTGCGACGCACGGATGAGTGCGACGCCGCCTCCGGGGACGATCCCCTCTTCGTTCGCAGCGCGCGTCGCGTGCAGTGCATCCTCGACGCGTGCCTTCTTCTCCTTCATCTCGGTCTCGGTCGCGGCGCCGACGGTGACCTCGGCCACGCCACCTGCGAGCTTCGCGAGCCGCTCCTGGAGCTTCTCGCGGTCGTAGTCGGAGCTCGTCGCATCCATCTCGCGACGGATCTGTGCGATGCGCGACTTCACCTCGCCTCGGACTCCGCCACCATCGACCATGACCGTCGAGTCCGAGTTGACCACGAACTTGCGGCACGACCCGAGATCGGCGAGCTCGAACGTCTCGAGGTCGATGCCGAGGTCCTTCATGACCGGACGCGCACCCGTGAGAGCCGCGATATCCTGGAGCATGGCCTTGCGGCGATCGCCGTAGCCCGGCGCCTTGACCGCGCAAACACGCAATCCGCCGCGCAGCTTGTTGACGACGAGCGTCGCGAGCGCTTCGCCCTCGACGTCCTCGGCGATGATCACCAGAGGACGGTTCTCCTGCATGACCTTCTCGAGGACCGGGACGATCTTCGCGACCGAGCTGATCTTCTCTTCGTGGATCAGGATCAGCGGGTTCTCGAAGACCACTTCCATGCGATCGACATCGGTGACGAAGTGCGGCGAGAGGTAGCCGCGATCGAATTGCATGCCCTCGACAACGGTCACTTCCGTGTCGAGGCTCTTGCCCTCTTCGACCGTCACAACGCCGTCCTTGCCGACCTTGTCGAGTGCGTCCGCGATGATCTTTCCGATCACGCGGTCGCCGTTCGCCGAGATGGTCGCGACCTGCGCGATCTCCTTCTTCGAGACGACCGGCGTCGAGATCTTGTGCAGACGCTCGACGACCTTCTCGCAGGCCTCGAGCATCCCGCGCTGCACGTCGGTGGCGTGATGACCGGCGACGACCTGACGCAGGCCCTCGCGGTAGAGCGCCTCCGCGAGCACGGTCGCAGTGGTGGTGCCGTCGCCCGCGACGTCGGACGTGCGGCTGGCGACCTCGCGGAGAAGTCGCGCACCCATATTTTCATAAGGGTTCGCGAACTCGATTTCCTCGGCCACGGAAACGCCGTCCTTCGTGACGGTCGGCGCGCCCCAGCCCTTGTCGAGCATCGCGTTGCGGCCACGGGGGCCGAGAGTCGCCTTCACGGCGCGGGCGAGGTTGCTCACTCCGACGCTGATCGCGTCGCGTGCCTCGGCATCGAATGCCATCTGCTTGGCCATCCAGACGTCTCCTTTTGAACCGACTTCTCTGCAAATCTGCAGCGGAGTGCGCGTCCATCGCGTCGGCCGCCCACTTTGACGGACCCATCGACGGGCAGATCGCACAGCACCGCAGCGAGGACATGGACTCCCCGCTGAGGGGGCGCTGACGCAGCCGCCGTGCCGCGCGGGCACGAGCCTGAGCAGGCTCTCCGCCGATGACACGCTGACAGCGGCCAAGACGGGCGCACTGGTCGTCTGCCACGTTGTCACGGCAGCGAGGGGTCCGGCCAGAAACGGCGCGGCGCCGGGCAAGGCGGCTCCGAGCGCTCTCGGTCCGGCATTGGATCGATCGCGCGCAGGGGCGGGTACCATCGATGGCATGCGTCCTTCGTCTGCTGGCAAGCCACCTCATCGCGCTCCGCACGCCAGGATTGTCGCCGCGCTCGTGGCCACGACTGTGCTCCTTGGGTCCGCGTTCCTCGGGACTGCGGGGCTCGCGGCCACAAGCGAAGGCGTGACAGCGAGCGCCGCGCGGGTCACGGTCACGCGCCTCTCCGGAGACGCACTGACGGTCGACGCCTGGATCGGCGTCGGCGACGGGAAGCTGACCCTGCGGACCGCCGAGGGGCCGGTCTCGGTGCCGCTCGCAGATGTCGTCGAAATCTCGCTCGGGACCGAGCCGGATGCGCCGCACGCCAGCGCGCCGGAGTCCGTCGCGCTGGATCTCTGGAGCGGCGAGGAGATCCGCGGGCAGGTCGTCGCGGGCGACGAATTCGGGCTCACGATCCGCAACCCGATCCTGGGCGATGTCCGCGTTGACGTGGACGCCGTCGCGGGACTGCGCTTCCCGCATCGTCTCGCGCAGCTCGCCGAGCCCCCGGACTTCGACGCTGCCGACGACGCGGACATCGTGCACCTCGTTGGCGGCGATCGTATTGATTGCACCTTGGCGGCCTTCGGCGTGAACTCGCTCACGTGCTCGACGTCCAGTTCGGACGAGGTCTCTGTCAGCTACACGAAGGTCACGGCCGTCCGGCTCATGCCGACCGGAGCGAAGGTGCCCGAGGGGGCAGCACTTCTGGCGGTGCTCCGCGACGGCAGCCGGCTCTCGGGCTCCGCGCCCACAATTCGCGACGGCAAGCTCCACCTCGAGAGCCTGTCGGGGTTCACCGCGAGCGCCGCGCTCGGCGACGTGGTCTCCGTCCTGATGATCAGCGACGCGTTGCGCTACCTGGACGAACTCCCTGGACCAGACGTCAGGGTGAAGCCGTTCTGGAAGCCGGTCGCCGGGGACCCGGACAAGATCTACGCGCCGCGCATGAACCGCGCGTTCTCGGGCGGGCTCCTGAAGGCCGGCGGACGCACATGGCTGCGAGGCGTCGGCGTCTTCTCGGGCACATCGCTGACGTGGTCACTCGACGGCGATTGGAGCGCCTTCCGCACGCAGGTGGCTGTCGACGACCGCGCAGGACCGCTCGGCGGCGTCGTCTTTGTGATCGAAGTCGATGGCAAGGAGCGCTGGCGCAGCGCGCTCGTCGTTCCAGCCAGCGAGGACGGCGGCGCAGATGAGACGGTCCAGAGCGGTCCTATCCAGGTGCCGAGCATCGACGTGAAGGGCGCGCAGACGCTCACTCTTCGCGTTCTCCCCGGTACCGACCGCGCGCCGTATCCGATCCAAGACGAGGCCGACTGGCTCGGGGCGATGCTCGTACGGTGAATTCCATCGCAGACGGGCCGCTGCGATGGGATCTGCTGCAATGGAGTTTTCCGGGGGGCTCGGTCGCCGTCTTCGGGCTGGCTCTCGTTCTCGGGCTGGCGACCGCGCTCTTCGCAGTGCGCAGGCTTCTCCGACGCGGCGGATCACGGCGCACTGCGGCGTACGGCGCGGCAGGCGCGCGTGGACTCGCCGTCGCCGCCGCGGTGCTGGCCGCAGCGGCCCCACATCTGGTGCGCAAGAGTTCCGACGAGAGCGTCCGCCAGGTCGCCGCGCACAGCGACGAGCGAGTGGACGCACTCGACGCCGATGCGGTCGTGACGTGGCCCGAGCAAGCGCCCGACGCCGCCGGCGCACTCGAGACACTGCGGGCCGCCCTGCCGCCGGGCATGCCCGCGGATCTTGTACTCCACGTGCCAGCGCGCGTGACACCGCCGTCAGGGAGCACGATCGAGCGCTCGCTGCGCGGCGGCGAGAAGACCCACACGGCGATTTTTGCCACTGATGAAACACGCGGAACACGCGGTGCGGCAGAGGCCGCTGCAGCGAAGGAACGCGGCGCGGACGCGCTCGGTGACGCACCGCGAATAGTCGTCCCCGCCGGCGCAGTCGCCGGTCTTCCGATCGTGCTCGCGATCGAGAGTGGCGGAACGCCGTTTCGCGGCGAAGAGGCGCTGCTGAGCGTCGAGGGCGCGAGCGCGACACTCGTGCTCCCGCCCGGACAGCGCCGCGTCGAAGCCGCACCGATGAACCTCGCCGAGGGCACGCATCTCGTCGTGCTCCAGATCGCAGGGCGGCGCCCCGCAGTCGCCTTCATCGACGTTGCGCCGCCCCCGACCGTGGTCATCGTGACGGCGGACGCCAGCGCCGGGAAGGCTCTCTCCGACGTGCTACGTGCACAGGAGTTGGTCGCGACGGTCATGACTCCGGATCAGGCAGGCGGTGACGGATTCGGGACGGCGGACGTCGTCATCCTGGGGCCCGGCGCGCGCGGCGCGGCGCTCGACGCGCGCATCAGCGGACGCCTGCAGCTCGGCGCGGGGCTCCTCGTGCTGGGCGGCAGCGGCGAGGGCGGGCTGCGACGCCATGCAGGCGGACTAGTCGAAGGACAACTGCCCGTGACCCTTCCGCCGGAGCCGCCGCCTCCCCCACCAGAACCCGACCCGCCCGAGCCCCCGCCTCCCGATCCGCCGGAGACACCACCCGACAGCGACAACCCTGAGGTCGACCTCGACGACGGTCCGAAGCAGGCCTTGCGTGTGGCCCTGCTGCTGGTCATCGACCGCTCCGGAAGTATGGCGGGCACCAAGTTGCAGCTCGCGCAGATGGCCTCGATGGCGGCAGCGCGCAACCTCGACGGCCAGGATCGCGTCGCGGTCCTCGCATTCGACGACCACTTCCAGTGGATCGCGCCTTTCCAGGATGCCGCGGATACGTCCACTCTGCAGCGGCGATTGGGCGGCTTACGCGCAAACGGTGGCACCGACTTCTACGGCGCTCTGAAGGCCGGGTTCGCGGAGATCGCTCGGCAGCGCACCGGCATCCGGCACGTCATCCTCTTGAGCGACGGCGCGACGCGCGCGGCGGTCTTCCGCCCGATCGTCCAGGAGGCGACGCGTGTCGGCACCACGCTCAGCACGATCGCGATCGGCGACGGCGCCGACACACGCCTCCTCGGCCTCCTCGCGGGCTGGGGCAAGGGCCGACTCTACCTCGCGACCGATGCGCGGCGGCTGCCCGAGGTCGTCACGATCGACACCCGTCGCATCGCGACCGAGGTGCGTAGCAAGCGAGCCGAGGAACTGGCCGATGCCGAACGACCCGAAGGGTTGCCGACGCCCCCCGCAACCGACCCGGAGACCGACCCGGAGACCGATCCAGAACGCGATGACGCCACGGCCGCCAATCCGGACGACACACCGGAGCCAGATGCGCCCGTCGAGCCCGAGACCGACGCAGCCCCGACACCGCGCATTCCGCATGTCGTCGCCGATGCCGCGTTCCTGGCAGGGCTTGCCGACGTGGAGTGGCCCGCGCTCGCGCACCCCGAAGAGGTGCAGCCGCGAGGCGTCGCCCACGTCGTGCTCGCATGGGTCGACGGCGACGAGACGCCGACACTCACGCTCGGCCGCAGCGGCACGGCGCGTGTCGCCGTACTTGCAGCGGACATCAGCACGAACGCGGGCCGTGGCCTGCTGGAGTGGGGGCACGGCGCTGCGTTCCTCTCGCAGCTCGTCCGCTCTCTCGCCCCCGCCCCGACACCCGGGCGCCGCGGCGTGGTTGCAGCAGCGTCACCCGCACTCGACGGCTCGATGCAGGTGGCCGTCCCGGTGGATGGCGACGGCATCTTGCGGCTGAAGTCCCAGGCCACGGGAGCCGCTGTCGCGCTGCAGTGCACGCCTCTGAAGGCGGGCTGGACCGGCGGGCGCGTGGACTCGACGCCCGCAGTCGGGGTCTTGACCGGCCTCCTCGTTCCCGCTATCGCGGGCGCGTCTCCGCGACGCGTCGCACTGGTATCGCCGGGCCCCGCTCGTCCGGCCCGCCACGCGCTGAGCGCGCTGGCCGAGAGCTCTGGCGCGCCGATCGTCAGCGCCCCTCCCGAGCGCCGCAGCGGCCCGACCGACGAACGCCACGAGCCCCTCGACGCACCGCTCGCGGGCGCCGCCGCCGCGTTCGTGCTTGTCGAAGCGTTGCTCCGCCGCATGGTCTGAGCCGGTCGTGGATCGTGCTCGGTCACGGGCGGTCAATCCTCTATCGAGAAGAGAATTCATCGTTCCGCCAGAGACCAAGCGCGAAGAGCGTTGTCTCGAGTTCCCCCGAAGTCCCGGCGCCGTCTCGCGGTCCCCGTCGAGCGGCGGACCGAGGGTGTCACGGAAGTCGAGCCAGCTTGACCACCCCTCGCCGGGTACCATCCAAGGAGACGGTCCGACGCCGAAGTTGTCCTGGCTCCGTATCGATCCTACCCGGCACGCGTGACGGACTCGGTTCCGTGGGGTTCGTCGTCGTCCGGAGACGCGGGCGGCGTGTCGGCACCGCTCTCGCCGTTCCACGCGGCCATGATCTCGCGGTTGATACGGAGGTTCGTGAGGATTGGCTCGTCGTACTCGGAGGGGACGGTCGCGAGGGACTCGTCGACGAGGCGCTTGGCTTCTTCCAGATGCGCGCGGTCGCCCGTTGCTCGCCAGAGGAGGTAGCGCGCTTCGCGGCGTTCTTCGGCATCGAGTCGCTCTTCGTTCTTGGTGAAGACCGCGAGCGCGTCGCCGCTGTCGCCGCCCGGAAGAAGCGCCAGTTGGCAGCGTGCCAGTGTCTCCACGCCCGGAATGCCAACGTTCGTCGCCAGGTCGCGCGCCGCGGCGAGCGACTCACACCCGCCCTCCTCGTCTCCCGCCGCCGCGCGCAGAGACCCGAGAGCAAGGTGCGTCGCCGCTGCCAGATGCCGGTGCCCGATCTCCTCGCATACCACAATGCACGTGAGCAGGCGCTCCTCGCTGCCCGCTCTCTTTCCACCCTCTCGTAGCACTCCTCCCAGGTTGTGCTGCGCGATCGCCTCGCCCTCCCGGGAGCCGATCTCGCGGCTCAGTGCGAGACCCCGCTCGTAGTGGTCCAGCGCCTCGGGCAGGCAGCCGAGGGACTTGAAGACGACGCCCAGGTTCCCCGTGGCGATGGCCTCGCCCTGACGGTCTCCGATCTCGCGGCTCAGCGCGAGATTCCGCTCGTAGTGCTCCTGCGCCTCGGACAGGCGGCCGAGGGAGTAGAAGACGTTGCCCAGGTTCCCCGTGGCGCGGGCCTCGCCCCGCCGGCCCCCAATCTCGCGACTCAGCGCGAGATTCCGCTCGTGGTGTTCCTGCGCCTCGGGCAGGCGGCCGAGGGACCAGAAGACGTTGCCCAGGTTCCCCGTGGCGATGGCCTCGCCCTGACGGTCTCCGATCTCGCGGCTCAGCGCGAGAGCCCGCTCGTAGTGCTCCTGCGCCTCGGGCAGGCGGCCGAGGGATTTGAGCACGGTGCCCAGGTTCCCCGTGGCGTTCGCCTCGGCCTTCTCGTCCCCGCGCGCCTGTGCAAGCTCCAGAGCGCGGCGATCCGCCGCCTCGGCCTCCTCTTGACGCGAGGTTCGGTAGAAGACCGTACCGAGCGCCGCCGCCGCTTGCCCACGCACCTCCTCGTCGTCCGCCTCTTCGGCCAGGCGTTCCGCCTCGTGCGCGCACGCCTCCTGACGCGCGCGACGGCCCAGCGCGTCGAGGGCGTTCGCCAGATGCAGCAGCGTCTTGGCGCGTTCGACACTAGTCAGCAGATCAGGGATCGCGAGCGCGCGCTCGGTCAGCGCCACCACCTGCGCGTGCAGGTAGCCCTTCGTCAGATGCGTTTGCGCCGCGTCGAGGTAGCGCAGGGCGTACTCCCCGCGTGCGCCCTTGAGATAGTGCTCGCAGAGGTTCACGCAAAGTGCGCCGTCGAGCGTCTCGGGGTCCTTGTCGGTGGCCTTCGTGCGCGTCTCAAGAGCCTCGGCCAGTGCGGCGTGGTATTCCTCCCGCAGCATCTCGGGCAACGACGAGTAGAGCGCCTCTTGGACCTGATGATGGTCGAAAACAAAGGCTCGCCCGGACGCGCAGACCAGTCGGTGCGCGCGCTCGATCTGGGCCAGCTGCTTCAAGAGAGGAATACGCCTCATCTCGAGCACGTCTGCAAGCAGGCCTGGATCGAATTCGAAGCCCCAGCACGACGCGATGTCCAAGAGGTCTCGCTGTTCTGGCGTCAGCGTCGAAACGCGCGCATTCACCAGATCCAAGACCGACGACGGGATCTTGATCTCGTTGATGATCTGCGTCGAGACCCACGTCCCGTCGTCCTTCTGCGTGATGAATTGCCCTTCGCGCAAGCCGCGAATGATCTCGAACGCGAAGAACGGGTTGCCGTCTGACTTGACCGCGATCTGCACACCAATGGACTCGGCGAGTGCCTCCGAGTTGAACGAGTCGCGCAGCAGAGCGACCAGATCCTTCGGACCCAGGCGCGGCACGTCGATCGGGGTCACCTGATCGAGCCGGGTCAGCCCCGCGCGCCATTCCTCCGACACACCCGGACGTGTCGACCCGATGAGCAGCACGCGGTGCCCGGGCATCGCCATCGCAAGCGACGAGAAGAGCGCGCGGCCCTCCTCGGGCGCGAAGTGCAGGTCGTCGATCAAGACGATCGTCATGCGGTCGGCCGCCAGTGAGTGCGTAGCGCGGACGAAGCACGTCTGGAGCGACCCGGATGTCAGGGCTTGCGCGTCCTCGGGCGCGCCTTCTCCGCGCAGGAGCGCGTCAAACGCCGGGACCAGAATCTGGTTGTCGGGGAGGTACGCGGCGCTGCCGGCTTCGCCGAAGTGCTCGCGGTACGCGGCCGAGAAGCCACCGTCCGCCGTTGCTGCGCCGCCTGGCGGATAGCTCCCGAAGAGGAAGTTGAGGTCTTCGCCGTCGGATTGCAGACGCGCGAGGAGCTCGTCCACGAGACGGCTCTTGCCGATGCCCGCTTCGCCTTCGAGCAGCACGACCTGACCGTCGCCTGATCTCGCCCGTTCGTAGAGACCGCGCAACTTTGCGATCTCCTTCTCCCGGCCGTACACCGCCGTCTCTCGCGGGATGCGGACGCGGCGGATCGGGCGCTTCGTCGTCGCCTGGATCTGCCGCGCCCGCTCGTGCCACCACGCGGAGTCCTCGCCCTCTTCGAAGACGGCGAGGAGTTCGTCGGCGGATGCGAAGCGGTCGTCGCGGTTCTTGGCAAGGAGGGTGTGGACGACCTCTTCGAAGAACGCGCTGAGTTGCGGATTGATGTCACCGAGGCGGCGCGGCGCGTCTTCGCGCACACGTTTCATCACGGCGGCGAAGTTGTCGCCGCGGTACGGGTGTTGGCCGCACGAGAGTTCGTAGAGCACGAGACCGAGAGCGTGCAAGTCGGTGCGGTGGTCCACGACGCCGCCGTCAAATTGCTCGGGGGCTGCGTACTCCACCGATCCAACGAAGGCGCCCGACTGGCTGAGACGGATCTGCTCGTCCGTGAGTCGCGCGACTCCCAGATCCATCACCTTGACGACGTGGTCCTGCGTGATGAGGACGTTCTCTGGTTTGAGGTCCCGATGCACGACACCCGCGGCGTGGATGGCAGTCAGTCCACGGCAGATTTCGCGTGCGACGTGGCGGCAGAGTTCCTCTGGGACCTTGTCGAGTTCGGCCTGCAACGCTGCGAGCGTCTGGCCCTCGACGTACTCCATCACGAGGAATGCACTCGCCTGCCCGCCGACAACGAGTTGGTCGCACATCAAAGTCCGGACGACGTTCTCGTGCTGGATCGACGCCCCGAGTTGCGCCTCGCGCATGAAGCGCATGAAGAAGCCCTCGGTCTCCAGCAGATGCGGATGAACGACCTTCAGCGCGACGTGGTCACCCGTGCTCAATCCAGGCGCACGACTGACGACCGTCGCGGCATACACCTTCCCCATCCCACCCGAGCCAAGCTCGCGGTCGATCAGGTACGGACCGAGTCGTTCCCCTTGCATGAGCGTGAGTGTACCGAGGGGGAGGAGATACGGAGCCAGGACAGTTTCGGCGGAGTTCGGCGCACCCCGCTCGACACGGCGAATGCAAACCTCCGAACTCTGCCGAAACTGTCCTGGCTCCGTATCGCCGTCGCGCGACCGAGGGCGTCGCCGCAGCCTGAACCGTCAAGACCGCGCGTCACCGGGCACCATCCAAGGAGATCGCGCGACGTTGATCTGGTCGATACCGAGCGGGCTCCGTGCCTCAGCCCCCGCTTTGAGTTTCGGACCTGAGGGGCGCCACGCTCAGGTGAAGGCTATGCGCGACTCTCCCACGCCGCGACCGACGCTGGCCGTCACGCTGGGCGATCCGCTCGGTATCGGTGCGGAGATCGTCGTCAAGGCGTTGCTGCAGGACGCGGCAGCCGGCGCCGAGATCGTCCTGCTGGGCGACTCCGACGCGCTCGATCGGGCCGTTCGCGCGGAAGGCGGCACACTCTCCTGCGAGGTGCGTCCCGCGCCCGAACCCGGCGCGGCGGCTGCGCTCTGGGCCCTCGAAGAGGCGTGCGCCATGGTCCGTGCGGGCCGCGCCGACGCCATCGTGACAGCACCCGTCACGAAAGCGGACATCGCCGCGCTCTCGCCGGGGTTCCGGGGGCAGACCGAGTTCCTCGGTGGGCTGCTCGGTGTGCCACGCCCGACGATGATGCTTGCGGGCAATCACCTGCGCGTCGCACTCGTCACGACGCACCTGCCTCTGCGAGACGTGCCGGACGCGGTCACGCGGACTGCCGTCGAGCGCGCCATTCGCCGCACGCATGCGGGCCTCATCGCCTGGTACGGCATCGCGGCGCCGCGCATCGCCGTCCTGGGGCTCAATCCCCACGCCGGCGAGGGCGGACTCCTCGGGCACGAGGATCTCGACGAGATCGCCCCTGCGATCGCTGCCTGCCGCGACGACGGGATCGACTGCGTGGGGCCGCTTCCCGGCGATGGGACGTTCGCTCCGCGCAAACGCCGCGAGTTCGATGCGTTCGTCGCCGCCTACCACGATCAGGGCCTCGCGGCGCTCAAGGCCGTCGAGGGCGGACGCGCGGTGAACCTCAGCCTGGGGCTGCGGGTGCCACGCACATCACCCGATCATGGATCTGCGCGGGATATCGCGGGCCGCGGAACGGCCGATCCGAGTTCGATGATCGCGGCATTCAGGCTCGCGACCAAGGCTCTCTCCAGATCCAGCCGGGGAAATCCTTCACACCCGTTCGCCTGATCACGATCATCGCGGGCTTCTCTGAGCAGAACCCCGGGAGGTTCCCGTGTCCATCGACAGAAGCCTTAAGGTCAAAGCCGGCCTACTGAAGAACCGCAATGTGTGGACGCGCGCCGAGCGCCTGGCCGCACTCACCAAGTCGCGTCGCTGGAGCGACGGCGACGAGGTCCTCGGTCTGCCCAAGGTCCGCACCTCGTTGAAGTCGCGGACCAAGAAGAAGAAGAAGAAGGAAGCCGAGGAGTAGTCGCTCCGCCCTCCTCTGAACGCTCATCTCCGAGCGTTCATCTTCAGAGCACGCTGTTCGAGAACAAGAGAGAGCCGGTCGCAGATGCGACCGGCTCTCTCTATTCCGCCCTCGCGATCGAGGGCGCAGCGTGCGGTGCGTGAGGGCAAGGCCCGCTGCCTCTCCCGGAAGAGACCCCTCCAGGAGAGGCCCCTCCAGAAGGAGAAGGCTCGGTAGGAAGGCTTGTGGCTCGCGTCAGCGCGAGGCCAACCGCTCCTTCTTGTACCACTTCTGCCACGCCGCGAGATCGTCGCCGATCTCCTGGCCCGAAGCGTCGCGAAGCGCTGTGTAGAACACGCGCTTCTCGACGATGGTGAACTCCTCGCGGACGCCGATCACGCGGGTGTCGAGGATGACGCCCTCGCGGATGACGCCGACGATTGGATCCCCGATCTGAGCCGCCTGCGCGATCTCCACGTCGAAGTCGGCGATGTACGAGAGCTGCCGTCCGACGAAGAGGTTGTTACGCCCGCCCGGCCCGCCGCCGGTGCTCACGCGCCGGATCAACCACTCGACAGTCCGCCCGCCACCGAACGCCCCGAGAGCCTCGGCGGCATTCGTGCGGATCATCGGCGTAGCGCTCCAGAGGGCGCGCGCGAACGGCCGCAGCGTGTCCTCGTGATCGATCTCTTTCAGAGCCGTGACCGCAGCGCGTCGAACGCTCGTCTCGCGGTCCATCGTGGCCGTGTAGATCAGAGGTCGCAGCGCATCAACGTCGCCCCAGCGCGCCAGGAGTCCGGCCGCGATGCGACGCTCCGCTGGCGTACCACGCCGCAACGCCCGCAGTGCCGGTCGCGCCAGTGCGTCCGGAGACAGCCCGTCGAGCGCCTCGAGCGCGAATTTCTGCGCGCGCTCCTTGCCCGATGCGGCGCGTGCGATGAGATCGGCCACGCGTGTCTCGTCGTCGCTCAGCTTGCGAGCCGGGCGCCGCTTGTCTGCGACGTCAGCCTCTTCCTTCAAGATCCACTTGCCACCGCGCGCGACAAAGCCCTTGGCCGCCAGCAACGCGTCTCCCTTGAGCCAATCGCCATCGACCTTCTGCTGCGTGAGCAAGGTGCGCGCAGCCTCGTGCTCGGGATCGAGCGCGACAGCAGCCGCGGCACACTCACGCGCCGCGTCGGGGAGCCCGGCCCGCTTCGCCCAGAGGGCCAACGCGTACAGATCGGGCGCCGAGTCGGCTGCGACAGCCGCCCGCCGCTCGCGATAGACGTCCTTCACGGATTGATCGCGCAGCACGACGTCGACGTCGCGCCATCGAAGCGAGAGAACTTGATCGGGCGTCGTGACGACGACGCGATCACCGAAATCTGCCACGCTGCCTTCGACGACCTCGCCGGAACGCAACTTGACGGTGTCCGCCATCGCTGGGATGCCGGACAACATGACCACTCCGCATACCACGGGATATGCAGAGAGCCCCAACCACTTATGCATGCGCACGCTCTGACCTCCGGACCGGCAGAACGCCGGCGACAGTCGCTCGATCCACATTTGAAGCTACAGCCCCCGGCGAAGGTGTCAACCGCCCCCCCCTGCCGTGCCGATGAGTAGGAGCTATGCAGGATATCGTCAACAGGCTCCTCACTCGTCCCAGTCTCCAACAGGCCCAGATGGCTGGTGCCGCCGTCAGAGGCGCGTATCACCGCGACCCGAAGGAGACCCTGACCAGTCTCGCTTCGTGGAGCGCGCACCCTGAGAACCACGTGCGCATCGCGTCCGGCATTGCCTACGGCGTGATCGGGCAACGCAACCGCGACGCTCTCGCCGAGATTCTGCCCTTCGTCGAGCGCCTGGCAAACGACACCGACGACGACGTCCGCGAGCACGGTGCGGAGGCCGCCCTCGAGCGACTCTGGCTTGCGCACACGGATGCGATGTGGGTGACGACAGAGGACTGGATCGGCGAAAAGAACGATCGCATCGTCCAGGTCGTCGTCTCGACGATCGCGCGGATCACCACCAGCGGGAAGATCGGTCGCCCGAGCCTGCTACGACTCTTCATGGAGCGTGGCCTCGGCATCCTCGATCAGGTCACGCCGGGCGCCTCGGCGTCCGTCGTCCAGACCCTCGCTCGTGCCGTGGACGCGATGGGCTGCATGGCGCCCGATGTTGTCACGCCCCACGTCCTCCGGTGGGCGAAGCAGGACGACCCGAAGGTCCTGGCACTCGTACTCGCGATCGCGAAGACGCCGTATGGTCCGCTCTGCGCCGGTCTCGACCTCAAGTCCGTACAGACGCGCGTCCGCAAGATCCGCCAGGCCGCAGAGGCTGACGCCGCCGCCCGCGTCAGCCGCGGCGACGGGCAGGTCGAATACATGCAGGTGGTCGCGTCGGAGTTTCTCATCCGACAGCAGAGTGACCACATGCCATGGGCGTGGATCGCAGACCCCTATCGCGGGTGTCAGTTGCGCTGCGAGTTCTGCAACGCGCGCACCAACAGCGAATGGAGCGACGATGGCCCGGGGGGCTTCGTCCGGCGCGTGACAAGCGTACAGAACGCTGCGGAGGTTCTGGCTCTCGAACTCAAGCAAGAGCACATGCAGCCACGTTCCGAGAACGCGATCTGCCTCGGCGTCACGTCGGACCCCTATCAGCCGTCCGAAGAGCGGTTGATGGTGACCCGCGAGATCCTGAAGGCGTGTCTGGCAGCGGAACACCCGGTCATCATCCAGACGCGCCAGCAGCTCGTTCTACGCGACCTGGACATTATCGAATTGCTCGCCATGGGCGACCTGGTGAACGTCTACGTCTCGATGCAGACGTCGGTAGACGGCATCCGCAACAAGGTTGAGCTGGGGTCGTCGTCCACCGCCGAACGCCTGCGCACGATGCGCATGCTCTCAAGCAAGTCGGTCCCCGTCGGACTCCTGCTCTCGCCGATCATGCCGGAGATCACCGACGACGAGGCGCTGCTCGACGAGACGCTGCGGTGCGCCGCCGATGCCGGAGCATCGTGGGTGACGGCCGAGGTCCTCAACCTGCACGGGAGTGCACGCGCCAAGATGCGTCGTTTCCTCGGAGACTTCGCCCCGGCACTCCTCGATCGCTACCGCGACATCTATACGGCGGGAGAGCGCATCGGCGCACCCGACCCGGCCATTGTCGAGCGGTTGACAACCGAGCTCATCCCGGCCCTGGCAGAGAAGCACGGACTGACGGACACGTCGCGCATGCTGACCAGCGGTCGTGAGAAATCAGCCTGCCTGATCCGCACGTAGATCGACGCGCACCATCACGCTCGGTCACGCTCGGCCCCATGCGCTGGCGCTCACAGTCGTCGCGGCGCCGTCAGCGACAGTCAGAGCAGACGCCGTAGAGGCGCAACGAGTGGCGGAGCAGGACGAAGCCGTGTTTCTTGGCCTCGGCCTCCTGCAGGTCTTCGATCTCGTCATTCTCGAATTCAACGATCTTGGCGCACTCGTCACAGATCAGGTGATCGTGATGGTGCGCGCCGTCCATCCGCTCGTACATGAGCTGCCCGCTGTGGAACTCGCGGCTCTCGACGAAGCTGCCTTCGCAGAGCAGCGCTAGCGTCCGATACACCGATGCTCGGCTGACCCGATGGCCCCGTTCCCGAATGCGATCGATCAAGTCGTCGACGGTGAAGTGATCGTCCGTATCGAACACAACCTCGACGATCTTCCGACGCGCGTCCGTACTACGCAGCCCTTGGCTGCGTAGGAACTGAATGACGCGATCGACTCCCTCGGACATCGCGACCATTTCTACCGGGCCACGGCTGTCCAGAGAGAGTCGATTCCGTGAGGCGTGCAATCCTGACGCCGTCTGGCGTCGAGCGTGACTACCTTGAGGCGTTCAAGAGCATCAAGAAGCGCGCGATTTTGCGCTGGACCTCAGGATACTGACGCACGACGAGCTTGCGTTCGTCAGCCCAGATGGAAACGCTCTCGTCCTCCCACGTCTTCGACGCAACGAACTCCTTGAGCATGTCCACCACGCGCTCGGGATCAGAGAACGGGTTCTCGACGTCGGTCTGCTCCTCCATCTCGAACTCCGCGCCGGACGGCCGCAGGTTCATGTCGGGACCAGGGAAGTTACGCAAGACGAACGTCAGTTCGCCAATCGCGTAAATGCGCAGAACCGGCTTGCCGCGCGCCGCTTCGGGCGTCGTAAACGAGACGATGCCGCCGGTGAGCATCATCTTCGTGCGGGTGAAGCGCGCCACCAGATCCGCGACGGTCCGCAGCGATGCCTTGCGCAGCTTCAGCGTGATCTGCGGCAGTGCATCCAGTCCCTCGCGCTGTACCTCGGGCCCGAGAATGACGTTGAACCCCGCCATGCGCCCGATGAACTCGATCGCATCCGCCGCATCCATCCCACGGAAGTCGATATCAACCTTGATCGCCGCCATACGTCGCCGCGCCTCGGAGAGACTCCGCGGGGCGGGCCGTTGCAGCACGCGCCGCACAGACTCCCGAAGCGGATCCTTCGCCTTGGCCTTGGCGGGCTTGGCAGCACCGGCCTTGGCAGTGCTTGTGGCAGCGCTCTTCGCAACGACGCCATCGGCCACCTTCTGCACGCTGAGCGCCGAAGCGACCTTCGGAACCTTCGCCCCACCCTCGTCCGCCGTTGCGGGCAACGAACAGGCGAGCAAGCCAAGCATGACAGCAACCGTGATGCGCATATATACAACCTCCGACCGCGAACCCGAACAGCAGACTACCACCGCGCGCCGATCAGTGTGGATCGAGAGATCGGCGCGGAGTCCGGCGGCGCAACGATGTCGATGGCAGGCTGACGAGCCTGGTCCAAAGTGGAGCGTTCAAACCGACGAATCGAGCCTGGCACGGTGTGTCCGTGGCGCGGCATGTCCCCGAGAACCTCAACGCTCCCGGGACGCCGGTGGCGGCCGCTCTCCCCAGCCTGCGGAGGCATACGGGGAATCCAACGCATCGATCGTCCGCGACCCTGGCGGAATGGGGAACCCGACCGTCGGCGAGGCGCCGCGATGAGGAGTCCCGAGCGACTTAGCGCCTTCCAGATCGAGGGGGACGTCGTCTCCGTACTCGTTCGACACCGAGATCGGGAGACCACCCAGACGATCGAGCGGCTTGCCGATGCGATCACTCGGAAACCGAGGCATCACTGCGAGCACACCGACGCGGCTGAGCGTATCGACCACGGAGAGGACCAATCCGAGGCCCAGGTCACCATCGCAGTCGAGCACGACAGCGACGTCGCCCCCAAACTCCATCTGCTGCTCGATCGCAACTCCGAGCGCTCGTAGCATCGTCTCGCTGATGTCCCCCCTAATGGAGACTCGAACGACAAGTGGCTCAAGACTCTTCCGACCGTTGCTGCCGCACGGCGAGTTAAAACACCATCGATACAAGGCGGGTTCGCCGCCCGCGTCACTTGAGCAGACGAAGCCCGCGCGATTGAACCCGGCTCCAGCAGCGCAGTCGAACAACGCTGTCACCGCACGCCATTCGGTATCCCGGTCCGCCACGATGACGAGCGGAACCTCGTGCGGATCAAGCCTGGCCTCTGGCGAATCTGCGCGAGCGCGCAGCGCACCTGCCAGGGCACCCCGATTGCGCTGGATAGCGGCCCAGGCCGGACCTCCCGTTCCGCCCGCAGGAAGCGTTACGACAACAGCATCCTCCCACGCACGGAGGTCATCGACTCGTGCGACACGCGGCCCGATTCGTGCGACGCGGTCCAGGTCGACCGAGTCGATCCCACCAACGTCCACTCGCCCCGTTGCAGGACCGGGCGTGGTCCACACGTCGAGAGCTGACTCGGCCTCGCCGCCTGGTCCACATCCGCCCGACGCGATCGCGAGAACAATCGACGACAGCCCCAAGATTGCGGCGGTCATCTGGGACGCTCGGATCATGGTGAAGACCCTACGTTCGTGGTTCGTGCCGACCAACCAACTCGCGGCGCGACGCAGGGCTTTGACTCCGTCCGCGATACCCGCCCATCAGACGCGCCACTGCCAGCATCGACGTCCCGCCCCGATGCGAAGAGCCACGCTGGGAACATCGACGTCCCAGCCGTCATCGCCAGACCGACAGAGCGCCGCGCCCTCGTCAAGCTGCCCAGATTCCACGAACAACCCCCAATCGTGTGGCGCGACTGGCGGGCTGTGTGCGCAGCACGCAGCGTGACAGTCGCGGTGAGGCGCAGGGTGTGGATTCCGCCCGCGAAACCAGCCCATGCGACGAGCGAACGCCCCCGCGTCGAGGCCCCGCCCCAATGCGGGCAGTCGAACCCCGAGCGCGGCCCCAGTTGAAGCGGCCGGAGCCACACCCGGAGCCGAACACCCGAGCGAAGCGAGGGGTGGCGACGAAGTCGCCACAGAATAAGAATCGCCCCCTCAGCGCGCAAGCGCTCGAGCGGCGATATCCCCCCGAAACTGCATCCCATCAAAGCGGATCTTCTCGACCGCCTCGTACGCCCGATCCCGCGCCGCCTGCACGGTGTCACCGAGCGCCGTCACACCCAGCACGCGCCCGCCCGCCGTCACGACCTCGCCGCCGACGCGTTCGGTCCCTGCATGGAATACGAAGACGTCATCCATCGCACGCACGTCGTCCAGACCCTCGATGACATCGCCTTTGCTCGACGTCGCCGGATACCCGGCCGACGCCATGACCACGCAAACGGCGGGACGCGGGTCCCACTCAAGATCCGGGACGGTGTTCAACCGCCCGTCGGCACAGGCCTTCAGGATGGGGACGAGGTCGGACTTCAGCCGGGGGAGGATGACCTGCGTCTCGGGATCGCCGAAGCGGCAGTTGAATTCGATGACGCGCGGACCGCCGCGCGTGATCATCATTCCGGCGTACACGACGCCGCGGTAGTCGACGCGTTCGCGCGCAAGTGCGTGCACGATCCGCACGAGGACCTCGCGAGTGATCTCGGAGAGCACCGCCTCGTCCGCGACCGGCGCCGGGCTATACGCCCCCATCCCGCCGGTATTCGCGCCGCGATCACCATCGAAGATCCGCTTGTGATCCTGTGCCGGCTCCATGACGGCGAGCGTCTTGCCGTCGGTCAGCGCCAGCACGCTCACCTCTTCGCCGCGCAGGTGCTCCTCGATGAGCAGTTTGCGCCCGGCATCACCGAATCGGCCACCGTCGAGCATGTCGCGCGCAACCGTCAGCGCTTCGTCCAGCGTTTCGGGCAGCACCACGCCCTTGCCAGCCGCGAGGCCGTCGGCCTTCAGCACCAGCGGATAGTTCTGCTGCGCGTCCAGAAACTCGGCGGCGCTCTCGAAGTCCTCGAACGTGCGCGACGACCCCGAGGGGATGATGTAACGCTGCATCAGGCGCTTCGCGTACGTCTTCGACGCTTCGAGCTGCGCACCGGCCGCTCCGGGACCGAAGACACTGACGCCCGCGTCGCGCAATCGGTCGGCGAGTCCCGCGGCGAGAGGCACTTCCGGCCCCACCACGCAGAGGTCGATCGCCTCTTTCTTGCACAGCTTGACGAGCCCCTCGAGATCGCCGTCCTTGACCGCGACGTTCTCGGCCACGTCGGACGTGCCGGCGTTGCCCGGAGCGCAGAGAAGACGCTCGACGAGGGGGCTCTGACCGATCTTCCACGCAAGCACGTGCTCGCGTCCACCACCACCGACGACCAGAACTCGCATGACTCCTCCAAGGTACTCACCAGAGCGGCTCATTGAAGCCCATCTGCGGCGATCCGCCCAACCGTCCCGGGCGGCGATCGACGTTCATCGCATCCGCTCGAATTCCCTTCGCCCGGCTGTGCGGCAGCCCTACGCTCCGCCCCCGCGTGGTAGGCACGACCCGTCCACGTTCACTTGACAATGATCGGGGGCCAAGAACGCAGCGGATGCGAGTCCACGGCGACTCGGCCCAGCGAGCGGCAACCCGCACGAGGTGCATTCGGGGCGTAGCTCAGCCTGGCAGAGTGCCTGCTTTGGGAGCAGGAGGCCGGAGGTTCGAATCCTCTCGCCCCGACCACTCACCTCGTTGCGAAGCGTCGCCTGTAAGGGGCGCCGATAGCTCAGTTGGATAGAGCAGCGGATTTCTAATCCGCAGGTCGCAGGTTCAAGTCCTGCTCGGCGTGCCAAACGCCCACAGGACTCGAGTCGCGACCGACTGCTCTCGCAAGAACGTCTTCCGCTGAAGCGTCCTCAACTGGAACGTCCACACGCTGGAACGCCCACAGTTGGGGCCTCGCTCCGGCGGGACGCTCGTCGTGTGAAACGGTGGTGGGTGTAGCTCAGTTGGTTAGAGCGCCGCACTGTGACTGCGGAGGCCGCGGGTTCAAATCCCGTCACTCACCCCATTCCACGACGTGCGCGCATTTCCGCTCGCATTCGACATCGTGACGAACGCGTCTGCGAGTAGAAGATCGAGCAGACGACGCTCGTCCGAACGATCGTCCGAGATTCGTCCGAAGACGGTGCCTCCTTAGCTCAGTCGGTAGAGCAACGGATTCTTAATCCGTGGGTCCCAGGTTCAAGTCCTGGAGGGGGTACCACACCGCAAATCAAGGCCCCGCAGTCACTTACGACTGCGGGGCCGCGTGCGTTGGCGGCCCGCGAATGGCGGTCGCATGACGCGTGTATGCAGAATTCTTCCGTTTCTGCGCGCCGCGAGGGCGATCAGCGTGTCGGAGCGTGCGTCGATCAGGCGGGCACCCCGACAGGGCGCAGCGGGTCCGTCGTCTGCTAGACCTCGCGCCTCTGGACCGCCGGACGTTCACATTCCGATAGCCGCACGGGCCGCAGCGGTAGTGACAGAACCGTGTCACATCCCCCTTGGTGCGATCAGGCGCAACTCCGCCCACGTCCGTCGTGCGACCATCTCGGCGTGGACCCGAGCAGCCTCGCCGACCTGCGCTAGACGTGCCCCCGCTGCGGCTACTCGCTGCGCGTAGAAGGGCCGCTCGACTCGTCGTTCGAGTTGTTCCTCGCCCGAACGGACTTGCATCTCAAGAAGACGTGTTCTCGGCTGCGCGATATCCGTCACCCAGTCGACCGCTGACGTTACGCCGCGTTGGCATTCGCCCTGCGCACCCCCGTAGGCTGGCTCCGGACGTGCGGGCTGTCCACCCGCACGCCTGAGGGGGGGATGATGAGTGCAGACCGAATTCGGCAAGCATCGCGTGCGTGCTGTGCTGCCGTGCTGATGTTGGTCGCCGGAGCTTGCTCACACGCTCCGGAGGATGACTCCGCCGCAACGCCGACTGTCTCGGTCTCCGCCGCACCTGACGACGCGGCGGAGCCGATACCGGACGTGGAGCCCGCCCAGGGCGTTCTACTGTTGCTCCTCGCTGCTGAACAAGGCGACGCCGACGCCCAGAACGACCTCGGCGTCAGCTACCACGACGGCGATGGCGTGCCGAAGGACTTGGTCGAAGCCGTCAAGTGGTTCCGACTCGCTGCTGAGCGAGGCAACGACCGAGCCCAGTTCAACCTCAGCGCCAGCTATGCCAAGGGCGAGGGCGTGCCGAAGGACTTGGTCGAAGCCGTCAAGTGGCTTCGCCTCGCTGCTGAGCGAGGCAACGACCGAGCTCAGTTCAACCTCGGCACCAGCTATGCCAAGGGCTCGGGCGCGCCGAAGGACTTCGTTGAAGCCGTCAAATGGTTCCGCCTCGCTGCTGAGCGAGGCAACGCCCGAGCCCAGTCCTACCTCGGCGTCAGCTATGCCGAGGGCGAGGGCGTGCCGAAGGACGCGGCGGAGGCCATCAAGTGGTATCGCCTCGCCGCTGAGCAAGGCGACGCCGACGCCCAGTCCAACCTCGGCTGGAGCTACTTCAACGGCGAGGGCGTGCCGAAGGACTTCGTCGAAGCCGTCAAGTGGTATCGCCTCGCTGCTGAGCAAGGCGACGCCGACGCCCAATTCAACCTCGGCGTCAGCTATGCCGAGGGCGAGGGCGTGCCGGAGGACGCGACCGAGGCCGTCAAGTGGTATCGCCTCGCCGCTGAGCAAGGCGACGCCGACGCCCAGTCCAGCCTCGGCTGGAGCTACTTCAACGGCGATGGCGTGCCGAAGAACGCGGCGGAAGCCGTCAAGTGGAATCGCCTCGCCGCTGAGCAAGGCCACGCCGGGGCCCAAACCAACCTCGGCTGCTACTACGCCCGCGGCTTGGGCGTGCGGAAGGACGCGGTGCTGGCGCACTCATGGTTCAGCGTCGCAGCGGCCCACGGGAACGAGTCGGCACGCGACAACCTGAAGATCCTCGAACGGCAGATGACGGCAGGCCAGATCGCCGAAGCGCAGAGGATCTCGCGCGAATTTCGGGCGCGGGCTAGGTGAGCCGCCCCGCCGACAGACTGGGCCTCGGAATGGTCGGGCTCTTGCGACTCCGGCGGAAGCTGAAGAAGCACCACTCGGCGTAGCGCGTCAACGAGCGCCGTCGTTTCTGGCAGCAGCCTCCTCGGCGATCAACGCTGCGTGTGACCGATGTAACTCCGCGCCGAAGGCATCTGTATTCCGTCGTAATGAGCCCTGGAACCAGTTGAACGCCATTCTCACCACTTCGGCTTCGTCGCTGGACATGGAGAAGTCCTCGAGCGACTCCGGGTGGGTGAGTCGGTTCCTGATGGCTGCGGCCTTCCTGAACGCCTCCCAGCCTGCCCCGTGGATGTCGAGGTTGAACCCGGGCGCCCACGTCTCGCTAGCGGCGCGAAACGCGAGCCGCAACGACGTGTAGCGATCAAGCGAACGCGGCTTCTCCTCTACCTCTCCAGTGTTCTTGACGCTCACGTTCACGCCGCGCAGAGCCAACTCCTGGACGGCTGTTAGGCGCTCGGGGAACAGGAGCGTGAACCTCTTGAGCCACCCGACGTCGGACTCCATACTCGCGAACTGGGAACGAATGAGAACGCGCCGCGTCGCTTCGGTGCTCTCCGAGGAAGAACCTTCGCCCCACGCGCCGACCAACAACTTGAGCTCCTCCAGGAACTTCGCGTTTGTTGCCCTACGCTCGGACATGGCGGTCGTCAGCCGTGCGGTCAGTTCCGAGTCTCGGAGATCGAACGTAGGGGGCGCGGAGTCGTCGTGCGTCGTGTTGCCCATCCATGAAGTCTATGCATCCGGGCCGACCTCAGATTGCACAGTGTGCAACTTCGCGCCCCTCGCGCCCCTCGCGCGCGACGTGCGGTCGCACTGACGGAAGCGGCCCCGGACCTGCTTGAGCGGGCGATTGAATGCGTAGGCGCTGCAGCGCGAGACGCACGCCGCCCGGCGGAGGCCTGCTACCGTCGCTCGCCACATGCCCAACCCACCCGCCCGGACCATCGCCATTCTCGCCGTCGGGACTCTCGCTGTCTCGACGGCCGCGCCGCTGATCAAGCTGGCACAGATGCCGGCGGTGGCCGTCGCCGGTTGGCGATGTCTGCTCTGCGGTCTGATCTACGCCGCGGTCCGGCCGAAGGAACTGCGCGCGCTACGGACGATGGGCCGCCGGGACGCTGCGCGGTTGGCGCTCGGCAGCGTGCTGCTCGCGGCGCACTTCGCGCTCTGGATCTCGGCGTTCGATCACACGTCGTATGCGTCGGCGGTGCTGCTGCTCGTCATGCAACCGGTCTTCGGCGCGCTGCTCGGGATGCTCTGTCTGGGGGAACGCCACGGCGCACGGACGTGGATCGCTCTGGCGGGGTCGGCCGGCGGGCTGGCGTTGCTCGTGCGCGGCGATCTGGACCAGCCGGGCGGATTATTCGGCGACGGCCTCGCGGTCGCAGCCTGCCTGACCATCGCGTTCTTCTATCTGGCCGTACGCCCGCTCCGTGCGCGTTACCCCTTCGCCCCCTTCATGGCCAGCTGCTATGGATTGGCGGGGCTGCTACTCGGCGCGGTCTCCATCGCCATCGGCTCGCCGCTGATCGGTTTCCCCGACGCGAGTTGGGGCTACCTCGCGGCGTTGGTGCTGATCCCGACCGTCGTCGGCCACGCATGTTTCAATTGGGCCATCCCGCGGGTGCGCTTCTTCACCATCAATCTTCTGATCGTGCTCGAACCCGCAATCGCCATCCTGCTCGGAGTCGCCTTCCTCGACGAACGCGCGACGCCATTGCAGTTGGGCGGCGGCGCGCTCCTCGGGTTGGCGGTAGTGGCGGGCCTGGGTGGCAGGCGCCCGGAGAAAGAACGCGAAGAAGTCGAAGAAGCACGGTCCGAAGAAGAACGATCCCGCGGAGAACCAGGCACGTGAGCAGCAGCGACGACCCGCGAAGCGAACTGGCCCGAATAGCGCGCGCTGCACGCCTGCTCGTCGCCGGAGAACGCGAGGGCGGGATCGTAGCCATCACGGGGATGCCGGGCGCCGCGCCGCGTCTCGTCGGCCCGGACTCGGTCGGCTCGCATGTGGTCCCTGCGAACAGGTCCGGCGGCTCGGGCAGTCCGGGCAACTCGGGCCGAGGGGAGAGCGGCGGCGGTCGTCCTGCCCCATCGCGAGGCGCCGTGCCTACGAGTCAGGGCAGCGGCGCTGCGCGGGCCCCCGAGACGGGGCAGATCGGCCTCTCCGGACGCGCCGCCGCGGCCGCGGCCGCTGGGGCGATCGCCGTGGGGACCACGCCGTCACCGGCCCCCGGCGCGGCGCCTGCGCGACCAGTCGCAAGGCCGCAATCGGAGCCCGGCGCCCACTTCACGCCGAACGTGCGGCCCCTCGACCTCCCCGCAGACTGCCTCTCCGCTTTCGGCGACCTTCCGGCGCGGATCGAGGCGTGCCGCGACTGTGTGCTGGGGGGCTCGCGCACACAGACGGTCTTCGGCGAGGGCGCGATTCCGGCCGAGCTGGTCTTCTGCGGCGAGGCCCCGGGGTACGACGAGGACCGTAGCGGCCGCCCGTTCGTGGGTGCGGCGGGCGAATTGCTCAGCGCCATGATCGAGCGCGGGCTGCGCATGCGCCGCGAGGACGTCTTCATCCTGAACACGTTGAAGTGTCGCCCCCCGCGCAATCGCGCGCCGCTCCCCGCCGAGGTGAAGGCCTGCCGCCCGCATCTCGAAGAGCAACTGGCGGTCCTCCGACCCAAGGTGATCGTGGCACTCGGTAATCATGCCGTGCGCGCCGTCCTCGGCGAGAGCTCCGACGTCGCGAAGATGGGGATCACGAAGATCCGCGGGCAGATCATCGACGCGCTCGGCACGAAGGTCATCCCCACGTTCCATCCCGCATATCTGCTGCGCAATCCGGCGGCGAAGCGCGATGCGTGGCAGGATCTACAGACCGTGATGCGGGTCCTCGGCAAACCCCTCCGCTGACGAGTGCACGCGCGAGGGCGCGCGCTGCTAGTATCCGTGCGCGCCGTGCCAACCAGCGGGCGACAACCGACGTGGCCGAACCGAATCCAATCTGGGGACTCCATCTCGCGCCCGGCGCTCTCGCCGGTGCGCTGGTTCTGCGTACGGATTCGGGCTACGAGGTAGTCGAGACGTTCACCTCGGCGGCGCCCACCGATGCCGCCGGGCTGCAGGCCGCCGCTGTCGCCGTGCTGGGGCGGCGGGGCGTGCGAGGCCGCGCCGCCCTCGTCGCCGCCGCCGACCATTCGTGCACCGTGCGGACCTGTCAGATCCCGAGCGAGGAGCTCTACCTCAACGAAGAGGAGATCTTCCACCAGCTACACGATTTCGCGCCGTTTGAGCCGGGCGCCGGACATCTCCTGTACGTCGCGACGGGCAAGGCCGACGCGCGCCGCTTTCTCCTGGCAGGAATCCCCTTCGCAGCCCACGAGGAGATCGAGGACCTCGCGCAGGCGCTCGACGGTCGGTATCACGGGATCGGACTCGCGACGTCGGTGACGTTTGTGGGGGCTCTCGCGCTCGGGCTGGTCGGCGACCGGGGCTATCTCGTCCACGTTCAGGCGCGGCTGACGGCGGTCCTCGCGATCGACGGGGAGCGGCTGCGGCGCTATCTACTGCCGGTGGGGATCGAGCAGTGCGCTGAGAGTGCCGACGTCGCGGCGCTCCTCGCCACCGACATCCTTCGGACCACCGCGTACCACGTCGAGCAAGCGCGCCGCCAGGAACTCGACGAACACGCGGACGAGACGCCGGACATTGTTCTCGTGGGAGCGACAGCGGCGCAGGCGCGCGCGTTGGTCGGTCCGGCTCTCGGCCGGAGACTCGCTGCGGTGGAGCTTCGTCATGGCACAGGAGAGACAGTCTCCGGTGCCAACGGAGCACGCCTCGACCACGACGCCGCGCTCGCCTGCGTCGGCGCTCTCGGCGCAGCGCTCCAGGCGTTTCGCCCGCCCGAAGCTCGCCTCGTACTCCGACACCCGCCAACGGAGGTCCCTGAGTACCGCGAAACCACGTCGCGCGGGTGGCTCACCAGCGCGGCGGCGATTGTCGTCATCTGCGGACTGGCGGCCGCCGGGTGGATGGCCTTCTCGGGCGGAGCCGAGAAGCACGACGATCGGCGCGGCAAGACGAGCATGCTCCCGTCCACCAAAGCGGACGCGTCACCCGGCACCGCCACGGGTGCAGACGACGCGCGCGCTGCTCTCGACGATCTCGCCCTGCGCGAGACCGCGCTCCGCTGCGCCGTCGCCGCCTCCGCGGCACTTGGCTCCGGCACTCCCGCGCTCGAGAGCAGCGCATTCAGCATCGACAGCGGCGCCGAGTACCTGCGCTGGACGTTGTTCGCCACGGTGGAGGGTCCCATCTCCGCAAGCGTCCGGCGCGACGCGCGCGCGGCGGTGGAGCGCATTCCCGGCGTGGAGCAGATCAGTGTCGACGTCGTCGATGGCGCGCTCCGCATCCGAGGACGGTCCCCGCTTGCGGGGGTCCCGGATGCCGGCGATGGAGATCGCGTTGTCGAGCCACGACTCAGGCGCCCCATCGCTGGAGAGACTGTCGTAGAGCAGATCGCGGGGATGACGGTGCCAGAGCGGATCGCCCGTGTGCTCCTCGGGCGTGACGCCGACTCCGGCCCTCCCGTGGCATTGACCGCGGCGGAGCACGCGTTCGCCGAGTCGCGCTTCGCCGCCCTCACGGAGTTGCTCGACTACCTACCCCGGCGCGAGCAACCAGCCGCCTGGAGTCTCGGCGCCCAGGCGGACGGCAGCGTGACGTTCCAGTTCGCCGCCCCTCTCAACGCGGCGACCAAGATCGAGCGGCGGCGCATCCCTGACGACGAGGGACTCCCTGGCGAAGAGTGGATCGAAGTCGGCCGCATTGACGCCGGCGCGACCGAGTTCACGGACGAGGTCCCCGGAGCATCGGGACGCTATGCGTGGCGCCTGCGCGGCAAGAACACGAACGCGTCGCCTACTCTCGAAGCCGACGTCGCCATCGCAGTCGACATCGAGCTCGTCGCGGTGGGCGACAATCCCCCCTCCGCCGACTTCGTCCTGCGCCGCCGATTTGGCGGAGAGACGGTCACGACGTCGGTGCGCGTGGTGGTCGGTGAGACGATCGCAGGCACGGATCACGCGACGAGCCTGACCTTCGCGACGGGATTCAGGCTCGTGACCATCGTGTCACGCATCGAGGAGGAAGCGTCCACGATCACCGTCCCGCGCTTCCGGCCTGACGGCAAGATCGAGCGTGATGAGGATGGCGCGCCGCGCCTGATCGAGCGGCCTGGAACGCGCTCCATCAGGGTCTTCGAGGTGAGCGCGGAAGACACCGCAAGAGACCCAACAAAAGACCCAACGGCTGAAGCCAGAACTTGGGTTCGAAAAATGACAGACAGGTGACGAGGCGGTTCTAGTACAACCTCCGGCCAAGGAAGACGTAGCTAGTGCACTCCGGTCGCCGCCACGAGGCGAACGGCGTGCTCGCTGGGATACCCCATTACGGGAGGGGCTTAGGAATGAAGACGCCTCGTGTTGCCGCCGCGCTCGCGCTGGCTGGCGCCGCGCTGACGCTGGGAGCTTGCAGGAGCGGTGAGTCCAAGAAGGACGCCGAACCGGCATCAAAGGCTCCCGCAACGTCCATGGACGAGACCGTGGCTGAGAAGCCCGGTGCTCCCACGGACACCGCTGATGCGCCGAATATGGACGAACTGCGCAAGGACCGAAACGTCCGAGAGCAGGCTCGCGCCACGCTCGTGCATCACTTCGTGAAGCTGGGTGACGAGGCCTTCGCGGCCTCGCGCTTCGACGACGCGAAGAAGCACTACTCGGACGCGCTGGACCTCAATACGACCAACGAGCACGCTCGTCGCCGGATGCAGCAGATCGGTGCAGCACTCGGCGAGCGCGGTCTCACGGGCGCCGAGGTACTCGAAACGAGTACCGAGATCCGCCAGGTCCAGATCCAACAGGCGAAGGCCGAGGTCGCAAACCTCGTTGCCGAGGCCAAGGCGAAGGAAACCACGGGTGATACGAGCGGCGCTGTCATGCGTTACGAGCGCGCGCTCGTAATCGTGCAGCTCTACCCGAAGACCGTGGATTTCCAGCCGACGGCTGACGGTCTGACGGCCATGCTTGCCGAGGCCAAGGACAATGCGTCCGACGCCGCGGACTCCATGCGTCGTCGTCAACTGGCCGAGGCCCGCGAGCAGAAGCGGCTCGAGGCTGTCAAACAGCGCGCTGCGCAGCAGTCCCGCGTGGACAACCTCCTCCGGCAGGCCAACCAGGCCATGGAGAAGGGCTCGTATCAGTACGCTGAGAACCTCGCTCGCGAGATTCTCGACAGCGACCCGCTGAACGCCCAGGCGAAGCGTCTCCGCGAGATCGCTCGCGACGCGCGCTTCAACGCAGCCGACGAGCGCATCCAGAAGACGCTCCTCGACGAGTGGAAGCACGTCTTCGCAGACCTCCGCGAGGCATCCACCCCGCAGGTCGAGGACTACACCTTCCCCGACACATGGCTCGACGTGCAGAGCCGGCGCAAGCCCCCGGGCCTGTCCAGCGTGGCAGACGCCGAGGACGACGCCAAGACGCGCGAGGTGCGCAACCGCTTGGCTGCCGCCCGCGTCACCGTCAACTTCAGTGACACGAGCATCGACGACGCGGTCGAGTATCTCGGTCGCCTCTCCGGCACGAACATCGTGGTTCTGCCAGACGCTCGCGAGGGCCGCTCGGACGACGAACTGTCGATCGCGCTCAAGCTCGACTCGGCCGAATCCATCGACAAGATCCTCGACCTGATCACGACGTTCCGCGGCCTCGCCTGGAACGTCTCCGACGGTGTCGTGCAGATCACGACCCCCGAGGCCGCGCGCGGCGAGTCCGTCGTGCAGCTCTACGACGTCAAGGACCTCGCGACGCCGATCAACAACTTCCCGGGCGAAGAGGTCAACCTCGACCCGACCGGCGAAGCGTTCTTCGACGAAGAGGTTCGCGAGCCAGTAGCACCGTTCCTCCTCGACTCCATCACGGAGTTGATCGAGCAGAACGTGGACACCATCGTCTGGGAAGAAGGCGGCTCCATCGAAGGCCTTGAGCCTGGAACTCTCGTCGTCAAGGCCCCGCCGGCAACGCACAAGAAGATCCAGAACCTGCTCGACGGCCTGCGCGGCGCTGGTGGCCTCCAGGTCGCCATCGAGACGCGCTTCGTCACGGTCGAGGACAACTTCCTGCAAGAGGTCGGCGTTGATCTGCGCGGCCTCGGCGACCAGTCGGGCGGCGTCGGTATCCCCGGCAAGGGCGGCATTGGCGGCCCCGGTGGCATCTCCACCCCGATCACGTTCGACGACCTCTTCTTCGGGTCGGCCGGCGCCCCGCAGGGCATCGGCACCGGCAACGACGCCGGTATCTTCTACAGCCTCAACAGCGACGGCGACATCCGCGGCCGCTTCGAGAACCTCTTCGACGTGGCCCTCGGTCGCGCCGGAGCCCTCACCGCCCTCGGTGGCCTCTCCTTCCAGGGCACGCTGATCGACGACACGCAGTTGTCCGTCATCCTGCGCGCCGTCGAGAAGAGTGATCGGTCCACGACGGTCGTCGCACCGCGCCTCACGGCGTACAACGGTCAGCGTGCGAACGTCACGGTTCTGAACCAACTCTCGTACATCGCTGACTTCGACGTCGAGATCGCCCAGGCCGCCCAGATCGGTGACCCGATTGTGCAGACCCTGCGCGACGGTGTCATCCTGGACCTGCGCCCGGTCGTCAGTGCGGACCGCCGCTTCATCACCATGGAGTTGCGCCCGACGGTTGCGATCCTGCAGCGTCCCATCCGGACGTTCCAGACCACACTTGCCAACGGCCCGCCGGTCACGATCCAGCTTCCTGAGCTGGCTATCCAGCGCGTCCGCACCACGGTCACCATGCCGGACGGCGGCACGCTGATGCTCGGCGGCATGAAGTTCTTCACCGAGCGCCGCCTGGACTCCTCGGTCCCGTGGCTCTCCGACATCCCGATCGTGAGCTTCTTCGTCTCACGTAAGGGCACGTACCTCGAGAAGAGCAACCTTCTCGTCCTCATCCGCGCCCGCATCCTGCGGCCGGAAGAAGAGGAACCGGGCTCGGCTGCTTCGCGCTAGCGGAGTCGGTTCAGACTGAACAAACAAGAGGGGGAGGCCGAGAGGCCTCCCCCTCTTCGCATGGACGGCCCCTCTTCGCATGGACGGTCCCAGCCGCGCGCCACGGGTCCACCGAAGGGCCCCGCCCGAGCCGATCCGTCGGAGCCTGCCCACGCCCAAGAGCGTTGCTCCGGGTCCCCGGTCAGCGGCGCTCAACGGCGATCGCCAGCCGGAGCCAGGTGTCGCGCCGATGCCCGGGTACCCTCTGGAAAGCCCCGCACGTCGAGGGGGTCGGGGGGCTCTTCTGGGAGGAACGGTCTCTTCTGGGAACCGAGGAGCGCACGCTGTCGGCGACCCGAAATACCGTGCCAGGCTCAGATTTTTTCGCGCGGCCACCCGGCCCGACGAGGGCGAGGCTCCTCGGCGCACGGGAAAATTGAGCCAGGCACGCGATTTCGGGCCGTCCACCCCCTCGGTCGATCTTGGAACCTGGGGACGGGAATCGGGGACCCGAGGGGACGAGGAATGGGGACTCAGGTCCGGAGATCAGGGGACGCTGAACCAGAGAACTCCCAACTGCACTGCTTGACGGTTCGCCACGTTCCCCTACAGTGGCAAGCGCCTGTTCGTCCCCGCGCGGGGCTCGAAACCCCTACACAGGAAGGGCCCCCGCGCATGTTCTACGACGATCTCTCCCACACCGACCGGTCCGCCGGCGCTGACGCCGCCATGTCGGCCGAATCGACCACAGGAATCCCTGTGTTGTCGAGGCTTTCCGCTCGTCTTCGCCACCTCTGGACAGATGTTGCGCGGACCCTGCGCGCTGGCTACGATCCGCGGCAGTTCCGTCCGGATTCCACCGGAAGGCGCGGAACTAGGGCATTTGGGCAACGCGATCCAGCGCATGATCGAACGATCTCCGCACCCTCTGCGGCCGTTCGAACCTGTGCTGCGCTTCGGTTTCGCGCGCGTCGCCCCCACTCGATCGAGGTCAGAATGACTCCACGTTTCCGCGGACTGCGCTTCGCTCTCGTCATCGTCGGTCTGGCCGCTGTCATCGGGCCCGCTCGCCTCGCGAGCGCCGCGGACGACGACTTCGAATTCGCGCAGGCGCTCTCGGATCGCGGCTACCAGGACCTGGCCGAAGAGCAGTTCAATGAGTTACTCAACGACTCGAAGAAGAGCGCCAAGGAGAAGGCCGAGGGCCAATACGGCCTCGCTCTCATCAAGCGCTACAACGCACGCATCGCCGCCGGAGAGACCAGGGAACGTCTTCGCAAGCCGATGCCCGAGGTGCTGGGACTCTTCGAAGAGGCCGAGGCAGCGCTGAAGCAGTTCATCGACCGCAACACCGGCCACGAGCGCCTGCTCGCGGCGAAACTCGACCGCGCGAAGCTCATCACCGACCGCGCGGACTACATCGACCGCGCCATCGAGAACGATTGGGTCCCCGCGGACGTCACCGTCGCCGAACTGAAGGCGCAAGTCGCCTCGGGTTACGACACCGCGATCGGCCTGCTGAAGGCGGGCGAGGACGTCGCTCGCGCCGATCTGGAGAAAGAGCAGCCCAACACCGAGTCCTACTCCATCGCCGAGGAGAAGCTCGGCACCCTCTGGCTCTATAAGATCGTAGCGCTCTACGGCAAGGGCGCGGCGCTCCCCGATGGCGACACGGCCGGTGTCGCGGCACTCACCACTGCCGTCGACGAGATCGGCGAGTTCATGTGGCTCTTCGACGGCACGGTGAAGGGACTGTGGGCCTTTCACTACAGCGCGCTTTGCAACTGGCGCCTGGACAAGCCGAAGGACGCGATCCGCGACATGCGCGATGCCGCAACGTACGTCGAAGAGGCCGACGGCAATCTCGTCGGGCGCGCCATCGCCCTGCTCTCGTACCAGAAGCTGGGCGAGATCGCGATCGCGATCGCGCCGCGCCACGGCGACGAATATCTCGACACGGCAGAAAGTGTGTTCGAGACGCTGCCGACCAAATGGCCGACGTTCCTCGAGGACGCCGCGGGACAACGGGCCGCGCTCTCGCATGCGCGCGTTCTCGCGGCGCTCGGCAATGCGACCGCCGCCTTGGAACTTGTGCAAACCGTCATTCGGAAGGCCGAAGAAAAGGGCACCCGCGTCAACTACGACGCAGGCAAGGTCCTGAGCGACCTTCTGGCCGCTGGCGGCGGCGGCGGGGCCGCGCTCGACCCCGCCCTGCTCAATCGCATCGCGATGAGCAAGTGGGCGGACTCCGACATGCGCGGGGCGATCAAGGGCTTCCAGGCGGTGATCGGTGCCTGCTCCACGCCGGAGCAGATGGATGAATTCGGCTGGCGTGCTTGGGATTTCATCGGTCGTTGCTACGGCGTCGAAGGGCGCTACTACGAAGCGTACCTCGCCTTCGCAGCGCTCGAGACGTCGTGGTCCAAGGACAAGCAGAACGCCATTCTCGCCGAGCTCACGAACGAGACCGGCTTCTCGGCTGCGTCTGCGATCAACGCACTCGCCGTCGAGACCAAGGACAAGTCGGAGCAGAAGCGTCTGACCGACCTGAAGGACGAGCTCTACGAGGACTTCACGAAGAACCACCCTGACAGCCCGCGCAACCAGAGCCTGGACTACCGATCCGCCGAGAAGAAGCGCCAAGACGCACAGAACTTGCGCCGCGCGGGCGACCACGCCGCGGCGCTGGCGGCGTTTGCCGAGGCCCGCCAGCTCTACGCAAAGATCGAGAAGACCAATCCTTCGATCGACAAGATCGGGGCACGACTGGCTCAGATGACGCGCCTGGAAGCTCTCTGCCACCAGGGACTCGGCGACGACGCGAAGGCGCTCGCCGGACTCGAAAAAGCCATCCAGGAGTCGAAGGCATGGCTCGCCGAGAAGCGCGCTCCGGCGGAAGGCTCTGAAGTGCGCCGCGCACGCGCCGCGGGTCGCAACATTTCGCTGACCAACATCCTGACGTCGCTCTCGCTGACAGCCGACGTGACACCCGACGCAGCAGGGAGGACGGCGGCGTACGAAGGTCTGCTCACTGCGCTGACGCAGTACGAGGACGAGTTCATCAAGAGCGCGAACCGAGGCCAGTCGTTCGTTGACCAGTGGCGCGCCGAGGCGTTCATCGGCATCGTCAATATCGACCGCGCCGACGAACTCGTCTCGAAGCTGATCGCGGACAACCCCGCGCTCCCGAACGGGCCATACCTCGCAGCACTCGTCGCCAAGGCGCGCGAAGCCGAGGCTCGCGAGTGGGAGAAGAAGACCGACTTCGACCGTGCCCGCGACCTCTACATCCGCGCTGCGAAGCTGCGCGAGTACGCGATCAACCAGACGAGCGAGCGCACCGGGAAGACCAGTCCCGCGTCGCTCAAGTTCTTGGGCGACACCTTCAAGAAGGCGGAGGCGTTCGGCGAGGCCGAGGCGTACTACCGTGCAGCACTCGCCGCCTACGAGGCCAAGAGCCAAGCGGAGCAGGCGCGCGCCTTGCGCATCGAGCTGATCGGCCTGCTGATCGCCCAGGGCAAATTCGACGAGGCCATCCCGCAACTCGAGGTGCTCCTCGTTCCGGCGGAGGCCGACCGGGCCAAGGTGCTCGAGCGCCTCGGCGCGAACGATCAGATCAACACCGACGAGTTGAAGGATCTACTCAAGATCATGTCGAACAACAGGCGCATCCTCGACTTGCTGTCGAGCGCGTATCTGAAGGCGGGCCGCAACGAGAAGGACTACCTGCGCTGCATCAACATCGCCGCGATCATGATCTATGCGCACCCGAAGGACGATCGGCACGACGCGGCCTTCATCGGCTATCAGTTGCGCCTAGCCGGTGGCTACCTCCGGTACGGACTGCTCACGGGCAAGCCCGAGGCGTTCCGCGCAGCGTCGAGTCTGGTCACCAATCGGGTCGTCATTCCGGGCCTGTTGGACACCTACAACGAGACCGTTCCCGGATCGAAGAAGCAGTTCGAGGAGATCCTCGCGAAGGCCAAGGAAAAGCTGTAGAGCCATGAGGAACGAATTCAACATGCGAACGAACGCACCCCGTATCCCCACGCTCGTCGGTACCGCCGTCCTGCCGGCACTCGCGCTGGCCATGACGTGTGGCATCGCGCTCGGCAAGACCAAGGCCGATGACAAGAAGGCCGACGGACCGAAGACGGACAGCATCGTCTACGTCCAGGGCGGCGAGCAGAAGACGCGGGCCAAGGTCGTCGTCTCCAGCGCGGACTGGGACGCCGTGAAGTTCAAGGCGGGCTCAATCGGCGGAAGCACCGTCGTGGACATCGTCTGGGGCGACGCACCGCGCGAGTACGCGCAGGGCCTGCGTGCCCTCCGCACCCGCGACGGCCGCGCAGCGAAGGATGCCTTCGTAGGGTGCATGAACGCACGTGCGGCCGGAATCGTCGAACGCGCCTGGATCGATGAACTCGCCCAGGTCGGGCTCGGCGAGGCGTATCTGCTTCTCGCGCTCAAGGACGACGCGGCCTACGGCAAGGCCAAGAACGCCTTCCAGGCTGCGCTCGACGCCAACGCGAAGAGTCTCCACGCCAACCAGATCCTGCGCGGCCTCGCGGAAGCAGAGCTCGGACAGGGCAACGCAGCGGCGGCTCAGAAGCACGCCGACGCGCTCGTCACGGCCGGTCGCTCGGCGCGCCGCCCGCTGTGGGAAGTCGACGGCCTCTTCCTGCGCGCAACGACCATGCGCTCGAGCGGCAACACTGCCGGTGCCGGAACGGCGTACAAGGATGCCGCGCGCGTTGCCGGACAGTACGCGAGCACCGAGAAGTCGCCCAGCGCGAAGAAGGCCCTCGCGTCGTTGCAGCGGCAAGCCGCCGCACAGGCCGGCTGGGTCGTCCTCGACGCGGCGATCGCGTCGCGCAAGCCGGCCGAGTTTGATAAGGCCCGCACGTACTTCCGGTCATTGACGCAAAAGTTGGGTCGGGAGCCGGAAGTCCTGGCGGCCGTCGAGAATGCTCTCGGCGTCATCAAATTCGCCACCGACGACGCATACGGTGCGCTGCGACATTTCCAGACCACCGAAGTGAAGTACTTCAGCGTGGCGGGCGAGGTCGCCCGTTCGCTCTACTACCAGTCGAAATGCTGGGAGAAGCTTGGTGACGCCGCGATGCAGAAAGCGCGCGCCAAGGATCTCAGCGACTACTACCCCAAGTCTGAATGGGCCCGGAAGCTCTAGAGTTCACATAGCGCCGCCCGAGGGGTCAGGCGACGACGTGTGAGAGGGCAGAGATCCGGGACCGACGTTTACGAGCAAGGAGTTGGTTCAATGCGCAAGTGGAAGAACATGACGGCTGCCATGGCAGTCGGTTTCCTCACTGTCCTGCCGGCAGTGACGGCCTTCGCCCAGGAAGGTGCTTCGACGGACGATGGCAACGTGACGATCGGCAAGGTCATCGCGTGGGGCGGCATCGTGGGCGGCGTCGTCATCGCGATGTCAGTCGCCATGGTCGCCCTCGTGATCGAGCACTTCGTCTCGATCCAGCGTGACAAGCTGGTCCCGCCGGAGATCATCGACGAGATCGAGGCGCTCTTCGAGGAAGAGGAGTACCAGGAGGCGCTCGAGCTCTGCGAGTCCGAGCCGAACTACCTCACCAACATGCTCGCCGCCGCGCTGCCGAAGCTGAACGCCGGCTTCGACGTGATGGAAGAGCACCTCGACGAGGCGCACGCGATGGAGGCCGTCAAGCTCCACACCAAGATCAGCTACCTGTCGCTGATCGCGAACCTCGCCCCTATGTGTGGGCTGTTCGGCACGGTGCTCGGAATGGTTGGCGCCTTCAACTCGATCGTGAAGCTCGGCCCTGCCGTCACGCCTAAGGACCTCGCGTCCGGTGTCCAGCAGGCGCTCATCACGACGCTCTTCGGCCTCGTGGTCGCGATCCCGGCGATCGCGTTCTACTTCTTCTTCCGGAACAAGGTCGTCCGCATCACCTACGAGTTCAAGGCGATCGGCGAGGACCTCATCGAGCGGTTCCGGCCGCAGCAGAGGTAGAGCCCAATGGCCAAGAAGAAGACGAAGAACGGCGATCTCGGAAAGGACGTCGAAGGCGGCGCCGAGATGGATATGACGCCGATGATCGACATCACATTCCAGTTGATCATCTTCTTCCTGGTGGCCAACGACCTCACGCGTAAGGAGACTGAAGAACTCAAGCTCCCGCAGGCGATCCACGGCAGTGTTGATTTGGCGTCGGAGAAGGATCTCCGCGTCATTATCAACATCATGAAGCCGGACAACCCGGCCAATCCGCCGAAGATCCCCGAGGTCAAGGTCAAGGGAAGGTCATACGATCTGCCCGACCTCACGCGCTACATGCGGTCCATGGCCGACTTGAAGCGTGAAGAGCCGGCAGGGGCGAACGCGCCGAGTGCGATCTACGTACTCATCCGCGCCGACAAGCAGACGCCCTGGCAGCACGTCCAGTACGTGATGCAGGTGTGCGCAGACCCCACCGTCCGCATCTACAAGATGCAATTCGCGACGACCAAGCGCGAAGACGGCCGCAACACACAGAGCTCGGGCCAATAGGAGGCAGTCATGGACGACGAAGAACTACCGAAGCCCGACATGACCCCCATGATCGACGTGGTGTTCCAGCTCCTCATCTTCTTCCTCGTGACGATGAAGTTCAAGACGCTGGACATGAAGATCGAGGCCTTCCTTCCGAAGGACCGCGGTCTCGCGGCGACCATCACGAAGCTCGAGGAGAAGCCCAAGATCGTGGCTGTCCTCAAGCGCAAGAGCTCGGGGAACGTGCTTGAGAAGAGCAGCCGAGTTCGCGTTCAGAATCAGACCATCGGCACCAGCGATAAAGCGGATACGTGGAGACTCTTGACCAGCAAGGCCAAGGAAATCCTCGATCGGCACATCGCCAACGACGGTGACCCCGCCGACGTGAAGGGCGAAGTCGATGCGTCGTCATTGGTTCCCACGGGCGACGTCGTTCGCGCGGTGGACGCCTTCATTGCAGCCGGGCTGCAGGATGTCACCTTCATCGGTGCTCCGCCTCCCGGTTCGTCGCTCGACAAGATCAAAGAAGCCGCGGGCGTTCGTTAGAGCGCTGCGTTCTTCAAAGACCAACTTCCTTGCGCATTCGGCGCCGCCCCGTGTGGGGCGGCGCCACACATGTGCATTCGAAGCGGCGGCACCAGGCGTCGCAACGACGACTCCCAAGCGGAGTCCGGGCCAGAAGCTCCCGCAACTGCCTCCATCCGCCGCAACCCGCGCCCCGACCGCGTCACTCACAGACGCACGGGGGCACGTCGCGGTCGCCCACTCCAGATCCCCGACTCAGATCCCACAGGTTGCCTGCCTGTCCCCGAGCGAGCGAGCGCGCGACGGCGCGCATCGTGAACGCCGCCTGAGCTGATCCCTGGGCCTCGTGCGCCAAGCGCACAGGAAGGTCCGACCGATGAATGACACACTCCACGAGGCCAAGCCGAATCTCACGCCGATGATCGACGTGGTCTTCCTTCTCTTGATCTTCTTCATCGTCACGATGCGCTTCAAGACGCTCGACATGAAGATCCAGGCGGATCTGCCGAAGGACGTCGGTCCGAGTCCGGAGATCTCGCGTCCGCCCGAGACGGTGAAACTCGTCGCCCGCCTCGATCGCCCCGGCGGCGGCGTGGCGCGGCTCAAGCTCGACGGTCGCATCCTCGGACCGACCGATGAGCCAGCGACCTGGGCACGACTCGTGTCGCTGACCTCTGACGCCCGTGCACGTGTCCGAGATAACGGCGGTGACATGGACATCGTGCAGGCGGAAGTGGACGCGGCCCCGCTCGTCGCGACCGCCCACGTGATCCGTGCCATCGACGCGTTCACGGAGGCGCAGGTCGCGAAGATCACATTCAAGGGCACGCCCACTCCTGGCTCGCGAATGGACACGGCCCACGCCCGCCGCAGATAGCTGCGCCGGGACCACCACTCGGGCAGTTCGGAGCATCATCTGCACTGCCCTAGGGGTGCGGCCGGAAACCCCCGTGGATAGCCGGACGTGTCCGGGTGGGACGGCTGTCGTGGGTGACAGGCGACTCGACTCCGGAGAGTCTCCGAGCCTGTCAGCCGCGGCAGACGGCCCGCCCGGGCACGGTAGAGGCTCCGCACGTCGGCCAGCGATCACGCCTTCACCGGCGCCGCGGGGGTTTCTGGCCGGGCCCCTAGGGGTGCGGCCGGAAACCCCCGTGGATAGCCGGACGTGTCCGGGTGGGACGGCTGTCGTGGGTGACAGGCGACTCGACTCCGGAGAGTCTCCGAGCCTGTCAGCCGCGGCAGACGGCCCGCCCGGGC
>JAJRPF010000046.1 GCA_024280885.1 Planctomycetota bacterium
CACGTCACCGTCTCGCCGCTCCGATTGGTGGCCGATCACGGGTGGTGAAGAGCACATTCGGCGTGGACGGGTGAGGTTCGGGAGGTGTGCGAGGGGTTCCGTGGGGGAGTTCCGCGTGGCGGTGCGGATTCAATCCCCTATACGCCATTCCCGAGCGGATGTTCAACGCAGCGCGGTGCTCGCCAGTGGGGACTCGTCGGGCGGATGCCTGCACAGAGGGTAGGCCGCCGGCCAACGAGAGCATCTCGCGCGACCGACGACCCGAGGGAGGAACGTCCATATCACCGAGGGGGCGTGAACACCTCGCTGCGGGCGGCGTGCGGAGGACGACTCAGCAGCACGATTCGCGCGCCGTAGCCGCTGGCGAGAAGCTCTGTCGTCGCATTGCGGCCATCGAGTTCCGCGGCGACGAGCCAATGGCCCTTGTGACGATCCACGAAGATGGTCTCGGCGCTCCATCCGGCGGCGCCCCGCGTGAGCAGTTCGACCTTCCCGCTGTAGCCGAAGATCGCGACCGTCTCGACCGCCGGATCGGTGTCGAATTGACCTGCCGCCACACCGCGCGGCCCCTGCGGTCCGTTGTAGATGACATCCGTGCTCCAGCGCCGTTCGGGGTCGCGCACGTGACGCAAGATGCGACCGTCATCGTGCGTCGTGTAGAGCACGAGCGGTTCGCCGGCGTGTTGTGGCCGCAGAGCGAGCCGGCCCTGGCCCATCTGGTCCTCGTAGACGCTCTCCCATTGCGTGCCGTCTTGCGTGATGGTCAGGATACGCAACCACCCGGCGCGCGAGACGCACGCGATCTCGACCGGGCGACCGGTCTCGCGCGGCAGGATCACCGCGTCGCGGACCCTCCCCGAGAGATCGTCGATGTTCTCCGTCACCCAGCTGCCGTTCTCGCCGGTCGGCGTACAACGATAGAGGCCACCCGGGCGCGTGAAGACCAGCAGTTCAGTACCCGGCGTTCGGGGGTCGAGGTCGCCCTGGACGATCGTGTGTATCTCCATCCCCGGCAGGGACGCGATCAGCCGATGATCCACGGCCGCCTGTGGGTAGGCGAGTACCTGGTAGAGGTTGCCGCGCTGGCCCCCGGTGTAGAGTTCGGCGCCGGGGAAGCGCGGATCCACGTCGCCGTGAGCAAGTCCACCAAGCCACTTGAAGTCGTGGATCGTGGGCAGGTCAGCCCACTTCCCGCTGTACGACGCCAAGATGTGACAGCGTCCCATGTCGTCGAGCCCGACGACCTCGGGCGTCGCGTACATGTCGAACACCGGGAAGGCCTGAACGGTCCAGATGCCCGTGGTGCCGTTGTCGAGCACGAGCGACGCATTCCACCCGTCGCTCGCCGGGAGCGCCACTTCCCACTTCGACGGGTCACCGGCGGCGGCCCACGTCTCGGGCTCCGCCCAGACATCGCCCGCCGGAACCCGGCTCAGCGCTGCGTCGTGTGCGAGTGGAGAGGCTGCTCGGATCGTCGCCTCCCCGTGCGGGGCGGCGCATCCGGCGAGAGTCAGAAGGAACACCAGAATGGAGCTTCGCGCATGCGAGTGGATCATCGGTCTCTCCTTCGCGTCACTACCAGTTCACAATGAACGCCGCCGAAGCGAACGTCTGCCGTGGGGCGCCGGCGACCTTGCCGCCACCGAAGAAGCCGCCGCGCGAATGCGTGAACCATCTGTGATCGCCGAAGTTGGTGGCGCCGGCGGCCAATTCCAGATCGACGTTCTCGGACAGCCGGAACGTCTTCGAGACGCGCGCGTCCCAGAGGGTCCGCGACGGGTTCTTCCCGATCGTCCCGTCATCGCTCTCCGCCCGGGTGTTCTCTTCGTCGGCGTACGAGTCGCCCACGTACGTGCCGCCGACCGAGAACACCCAGAGATCGGGCGTCTCGTATCGCGCAGTCCACGCGGCCTTGGTCTGCCACGCGTACGGCGTCTCGTTGCCCCTGTTCTCTCCGGCGCGCAACTCGGAGTCCTGAGACGTTAACGAACCGGAGATCGTCAGCCCGCGCAGATCGGGGAGGTGGTGGCCGATATCGGCCAGCAACTCGAAGTCCCATCCGTCAGACTCGATCCGGCCGAGGTTCTCGTAGAAACCGGTGTAGAAGACCCCGACGTCGTCGAAGTCGGTCTGCCAGCGCGTGATCGATCCCTCGAAACCCGCGAGGTCGCGGAAGCGCAGACCGAACTCAGTGGACTCGCTCTCCTCGAAATCCAGGGAGTCCGCCGAGGCTTCGTACTCGAAGCCCCACGCCTGCGGAGCGCGGAACCCACGGAACCAGTTGCCGAAGACTGCGACGTTCGGCTGGATCAGGTACGACGCACCCACACCCGGGAGGAGCTTCGAGTAGTCGTCTCTGTAGTCGAGATCCAGGATGTCGTCGTCGCCCTCGGCATCCACGTACTCGAAGCGTAGACCGGCGTTGATGGTCAGGTTCTCGATCGGCTCGAACGTGTCGTCGAGATGCGCCGACCAGGTGTCGAGGGAGTAGTCAGAGTCGCGAGTCTTGGTCTTCGCGCCGCCGCCGAACGGGCTCGACTTCATGCGCCAGTGAGGCAGGTCCTCGCCCTGGTAGCGGACACCACCGAAGAGGGTATGGTCCGTGCCGAGGAACGCCGTCGTGTGCTGACCGCGCGCTCCGAGTGCGTACATGAACGTGTCATCGGTCCAGTCCAGGAGAGAGGTCGCCGAGCCGAAGTGCGGCCTCTGCGCAATCAGGTTCCGGTACGTCTTCGTGTAGTAGCTGAACGCTTCGAACCACCCCTCGTCGATCTCCTCGTGCCACAGAAGATCGATCGCCGTGCGATCCCCCTTGAACTCGTTCTTCGGCCGTGCGTTGGCGAGTCGATCGTCATCGTACTCTGCGAGCGTGAGACCGCCGGGCGCCTTGTGCTCGCTGTCGAAGTAGCTGATCGAGGACGCGAGCCAGCCCGTCGCACTGGTGTCGAGGCGCAGTTTCAGGTTCCAGTCGGTTTGGGAGAACTCGCCGTCGTCGCGATACCCGTCGCCGTCTCGATCCACGACCGTGAATAACACGCCGAGTCCGTCCTGCGTCGCCCCCGCGGAGAGCAGCGTGCTCGAGTAGCCGAGGTTCCCGAACGTCTGCCGGAACTCCATCGTCGGCTCGACGGGAATCGGCCGCGTGACGAAGTTCAAGATGCCGCCGACCGTGTTCGGGGAGTACCGCACGGAGTGTGCGCCGCGAATGAAGTCCACGGCATACACGCGCTCCGTCGTGAGCGGGAGGAAGCTCAATGCGGTCCAACCGTATTGCATCGGGCTGGCCGGGACGCCGTCGATGAGAATGTGGATGTACTCCGTCAGTCCGTCGTCCGGCAACCCCCTCATCGAGAAGCTCGGAGCCGCGGCCTCGCCGCCGTTGTATGGGCGTGTCGAGATCGCGGGTATGTTGACGATGAGGTCGTTCATGTCGCGCGCGCCCGTCTCTTTGACGCGGTCCGGACCGAACACGTCCCGTGACCCGACCGAGTTGATCGGCACGCGCGGAACGCCGTCGTCCGTCCGTCTCCCGATCACCAGGATTTCGTCGATCCCCTCAGCATTCTCCACCGCCTCTTCGATGGCATCGTCGAGTTCGGACTCGCCTGACTCCTGCGCGAGGGAAACGGTCCCGGATGAAGTGAGCAATGCGAGAGAGAACAGAGTTGCAACGACCGGTGAGCGAGGGCGCGGCTGCGTCATGAGGATCTCCTGGTTGCCTGCTCGGTGAGGCATGCAGGACAGGGCGCACACGTCGTGCCCGTCTCGGTTCGGGGACGGTCGTATCGGGCAAGAGACGCGATCGGGCCGCAGGCGTGACACGGATCACGGATCGGGATCGCAGCGCACTCACGGGCGTTTCCGCTGCGGGTAACATGTGCGTGCCGACAGCGATCGACGCTGCGCGCCCCTGCAGCTTCGGACGCCTGGAGTGTTGGTGAACGAACGACGGATCGCCGAGTCGGTGTAGGACAAGGCGCATCGACGACGCGACTCGCAATTGCGGAGCAGCGAGGGGCGCCCCCGGTGTCAGGGTAGTTGTCCGTTCCGCTCCAAGGTCTCCGGCGAACCGGACGGAGCGTAGCGGAGTGCCTGATCTGACCTTCGGCCCTCTCGCGCTCCACCGTGCGTGGTGCGATGCCGTTGCCGCCGCGCCTGGACGATGAGCGTCCCGCGCGGTGAAGAGGCCGTCTTGCACGCCCCCCGCGAGATTCGTGCGACGCG
>JAJRPF010000047.1 GCA_024280885.1 Planctomycetota bacterium
CTCGTGTCCGGTCGCTCGAAGGGCCCACGTGGGAGCAAGCGACGCAGAAGACCGACGCCGAGGGTGCGTTCCGGATCGAGCACCTTGCCGACGGGCCCGTCACCGTCAGGGTCAGTGCGGTAGTGCACTCGCGCTGGGAGGGCACGATCGACGTCGGTGACAACACGGGGCCGGTGGTCGTGACGCTGACGCGGAAGGCCCCGACCGTCGTGCAACTCATCGATGCGGATGGCGCACCGGTGAGCGGTCACCGCGTGGTCTGCGGCCCCGCGGGCGTCGGCGAGTCCGGGAACCGGTACCGCCTCATGGAGCTCAGGGCGCGCGAGCTGCCCGGCCACTACGTCGTCTTCGTGGAGCCCGGCCTCTGGACCGTTCGTGCAGAGGGTGATCCATCCGGTGGCGTGGACGTCGAGGCGACGCTGGATGACCTGAACCCCTCCCCGACGGTCATTCGTATCCGCTGATCTTCCGCACGCTCCGAAGCACGTCACGTCGCCCGGTCGGAGAGAAGGTCGTGAGCTCCTGGCGCGGCAACTCCGTTCCCGCGTGGTGGTCGCATCGGCATCCCGTGCCTCGCACGGTATGCCGAGATCGAGGCAGGCAGTCACCCAGAGACTCGCGGACTTGTTGCCGGATGCGCATGAGTAGGGGATCACGGCATGCCTCGTTGGGGTCGCGTTGGGGACTGCGTGGCCGCCGACGCGGAGTCGGAACTGGCGCGCCCAATCTCGATGGGTTGTCGGCACTGCGGTTCGAGGCCCGGTGTGTGCCCCGGATACTCGCTCGCCGAGCGGCCACGCGCGCAATAGCATCCCGACTCACGATACTCCACCGTGCTGTTCAACTCATTCGCCTTCGCCGTCTTCCTGCCGATCGTCTACGTGCTCTATTGGCTCGTAGCGCGTCGATCTCGGACTGCACGCAACGTGCTGCTCCTTGCGGCGAGCTATCTATTCTACGGATGGTGGGACTGGCGTTTTCTCGGGCTGATCGTCGGCAGTTCTGCCGTGGACTACATCGTCGGAGCGGCACTCGGATCGAGTGAGTCCAAGGGGCGACGGCGCGCACTCCTCGGTGTCAGTATCGCGGTCAATCTCGGCGCGCTCGGGATCTTCAAGTACTACGACTTCTTCATGAGCAGCGCGGTCGACGTGCTCTCGTCGCTAGGGTTTCAGGCCCATCCGGCCACGCTGCAAGTCGTTCTCCCCGTCGGAATCAGCTTCTACACGTTCCAGACGCTCAGCTACTCAATCGACGTGTACCGACAGCGCATGGAGCCGTCGCTCGATCCGGTCGCCTTCTTCGCGTTCGTGGCGTTCTTCCCGCAACTGGTCGCCGGTCCGATCGAACGAGCATCTCACCTCCTCCCGCAATTCCAATCGCAACCGCGTTGGGATCTTGATGCGGCCAGGGACGGCCTGCGCCGGATGCTCTGGGGGTTGTTCAAGAAGGCTGTGATCGCGGACAACCTCGCTCCGTTCGTGGACTCAATCTTCGACTCTCCCGGAGACGCTGCACCACAGGCGATCGCACTCGCCACGTTCTACTTCGCGATGCAGATCTACTGTGACTTCTCGGGCTACTCCGACATTGCGATCGGAACGGCCCGGTTGTTCGGCTTCACGCTGATGGACAACTTCCGTTTTCCTTACTTCTCTCGGGGCATCGGTGAGTTCTGGCGCCGGTGGCACATCTCGCTCTCGACCTGGTTCCGCGACTACGTCTACATTCCGCTCGGCGGTAGCCGCGGGTCCCCGCTGCGGAGTTTCATGACGATTCTCGCAACGTTCATCATCAGCGGGTTGTGGCACGGCGCGAACTGGACATTCGTTGCGTGGGGCGCGTTCCACGGCCTGTTGTACGTGCCGCGCATCCTTCTCGGCGCGCGGGGCCCCCGCGACGATGGTGTGATCGCTGCGGGGCGTTGGCTCCCCGGCCCTGCCGAGTTCGCACGGGCCTCGGCGACGTTCGCGCTCGTGTGTGTCGGGTGGGTGTTCTTTCGCGCCGCGAGTGTCTCCGATGCGCTAGAGATGCTCGGTCGGGTTGTGTCTCAGCCATGGGGGCTACCGTCGGTCGGGCGTCTCGGCGTTCTCTACTGCGCACCGGTCTTGGCGGTCGAATGGGTGCAGCGAGAGCGCGCGCACGGCCTCGAGATCGCGCACTTGCCTCGACCGTGGCGGCACGCGGTGTACTACGCCCTCGCCGTCGCGATCTTCCTCTTCGCAGCAACCGGACATGTCCCCTTCATCTACTTCCAATTCTGAGCGTGCGTCGTCGCCGTGGCGACTGTTGCGCGAGGTCGCCTGCTTTGCCGCGGTTCCGGCCATCGTTGTGTTCGCGGCCGAGTGTCTCCTGTGGCGCTCCGGCGAAACTCGTCCGCTCGCGCTCGTCGCAGGCCTTCAGGAGAGCGAACCCACGTCCCGTTTTCAGCGGGCTCTGATCTCGCAGGAGCAGGCCCGCTACAAGCTCGTGCAACTGCGTCGGAGAGGGGCGCCACGACTGCTTATCGCCGGCAGCTCCCGAGTGCTTCAGATTCGGAGCGACATGCTGCCGGGCCTTGTCGGGACCGCGTTCAATGCGGGTGGTTCCGTAACGTCTGTCCGCGCGTTTGAGGACCTCGTAGACGAACTCCTCCAGCCGAAGAAGGCAATGCCAGAGACGCTGCTCCTCGGCATCGATCCCTGGTGGTTCTCTCGTCGGCCGGGCGCGCGCGAGACAGCGCGAGACACCACACCGCGATCGTCGCCGCTTGAGGCCGTGTTCGATTTCTCAGAACACGTCTCCGCGCTTCGCTCGTTGACGCACGCGGGGACGCGAACTTGGACGGCAGTCCTCTCCGCTGCCGGGGACGCCGGCGTCGCCCGTTCTGTTGCCTGCATCGGGGTCGGGGCATTGCGCTCAGGCGCAGGCTTCCGACCGGATGGGAGCTATCAGTACCCTCCGTCCCTCTACGACGACTTCCTCGCTAACCCCGTTCACGAGGATCGCGACACGAATGTTAGGGCTCTCGTTCAGCGCGGAAACCATCTCTACGTTCGGGGCGCGGTTCCGTCGGCGTCAGCCGTCCGTCGTCTGGCTGCGGCCGTCGCGCGTCTCGATGCCGTCGGTGTCGCCACGATTGTCTACATGCCGCCACTCGCGGACGTGACGGAGCGCGTGCTCGCCGAGGACACCGGCTATGCGACGTGGTGGCCGTGGGTGCGAGACGAGCTGCCTGTACGTCTCACGAACGCGGGGGTGAGATTCGTCGACGTCGGTAGCGTCGCGGATTTGGGCGCGACCGACTTGTACATGATCGACGGTCACCACCCGTCGGAGGTCCTCAACCTGCTGATCCTGGCGCGGCTCGCCTCATCTGCCGATGACACGGCTCTCGGCGACCTGGACGTCGGGCTTCTTCAAGATCGTGCTCGCAAGTGCGCGTCGTTTCCTCTCGCGATCGACGCTCCGGACACGACAGCCCCAAGATAGGCGTATCGGGCGCGTCCGGCCGCGTGCGCGGACCTGAACTCCCTGCACCGACTGCGGTTCGCACTGTGTTCGACCTCAGGCGGGTCCCCACCTGGGGTCACGACATCTGTGCCGCAGCGCATTGGATTCGAGGGGGGGGGGGGCGACACGCGATCCCGGCTCAGCATTCTCGCCACAGCGTCTTCTGCGCTCTTCCCAGCAATAACAGGCGTCCGGAGAGTCCGGGAAGTGACCTCTTCGATCCGTTGAGAGTCGGCGGTACTGCTAGAACGGCCGACCGTTTCGTGGCTCGGTAGTGACGTTGGACACTGCGCGCGCATAGGATCGGAGGACGTATTCGATCTCTGGCGCTGACGCTGGGGCTTGCCAAGGAGGTTCTCATGCATCGCATCGCGCACGCCCTTGCTGCCGGACTCGTGCTCGCGGCCGGTTCGGCGACGGCTGAGCCGGTGGCGTCGCATCTTGACGAGACGCGTGATGTGCTGGTGACGTTCCTGGAAACCGCGGTGGACGTTCCGACGAGCGAGATGACGGGACGCGAGCGGCGGATCGTTCGCGCGGCTACCCGGATGCTTGAAGCGTACGTTGCGGAGTCGTCCGATCTGAAGGGCGATCTCGTGATCGCGAAGAAGATGGGCAAGCAGGCCGACAAGTTTGTGAAGCTCACGCGCTTGCCGCTCGACAGGGGATTGCTCGGGCCCGCCATGCTCGCCGCACTCGCGCTCTACGATGCCGATGTGCAAGCGCGCATCGATGACGTCGCCGCAGTGATCAAGTTGCTGCCGCCATCGCCGGAGACGGAGCGCGCGGAGAAGTTGGTGGGCAAGGCGCAGAAGAAGATCGGCAAGTCGCGCCGGGCGCCCACCGCGGTGTCGCGGGCGAACGGCCTCAATCAGGCCGGCAAGAAGGTGGCGAAGGCCGAGGCGCTGGTCCAGAAGGCGCGCGACAACGCTCCGCGTCCCGTCTGTGTGGACTCCGGCGCGTCATTCGGGACCATGAGCTTCCTCTACCTCGATGCCGACGAGGAGCAGATCGGACTGCTCTATGACATGGAGGATGTGGACGCCATCCTGCTCGCGTCCAATCTGCTGGGCGACGGCGCTCTCCACATCACCGGTTCGATTGCCGACAACCCCTTCTTCGACGGGACGTCGTTCGACGCATTCGAGTTCAACCTCGTGTTCCGCGACCCGGACGTCGGGCCGTATCCGAAGACGTACACGGTGGACGGTCCGCTGGCGGGGCGGCGCGACGCCTCGATCCTGTGGCGGCAGGACGGGCGACGTTTCGCCGATGCGCGCAACGACGCCGTCGGGACGATGACGCTCACGTTCTTCGACCCGATCACTCGCGAGGCGAGTGGGTTCTGGGACGTGCGGGTGGACAACGTCTTCGGTACGCCGCAGCGCGTCCAGGGCTCGTTCCAACTCAACTGCTTCGTGGATAATGAGATCGACAACAAGTAGGTCGCGGGCGTCGGTAAGGCGCTCGCCGACATGGCTGCCGCCGACTTCTCTCCGGCGCCGTTTGCTGCGTGAGGCGCACGCGTGATCGTCTTGCTCCTCGCTGCGCTCGCAGTGCTCGTTGTCGGCGTCGTTCTGCTCGCGCTCGCGATCGTCACGACGGTCGGTCTCGGCGCGCTGGGATTGGCGCTCGGTCTGGTCTCGACATCGACGTTCGTCGGTCTCTCGAAGCACTCGTTCGGTGCGGGCTTTGAGGCGTTCTCGGGGCAGATGGGGGCGATCATCGGAATGCCGTGCGGAGTGCTCGCGGGATGGGGCGCGGATGTCATTGCCCGTGCGGAGTTCGGACTCGATCCGGCGCGCACCATGAGCCTCATCCTGGGCGGCGTGAGTGGCGTGGCGGTGGGAGCGCTCCTCGGGTTCCTCTCCGCCCGCGCCGTGCGGCTGATGGCGCGGTGGGTCCGATGGAAACTCGCGCTCCCCGGCCCGACGCCGCAGGACGCAGCTGGCCTACGAACGTAGCCCCTCGCCGGGCGCGAGGCGACGCTGCCCGGTGCGCTGCCGCGGGTTCGCGATCGACGGTGCGCTGCCGGGTGGCGTATGATGATTGACGGTGATTTCGCGGAGGATCGAGGGGATGAGCGCGGAGACATGAGGCGTAGCGAATACACGAGTCCGGCCATCGAGTGGCCCGTCACGCGTCGGCGCGTATTGCTCTGCGCGTTGCTTGCCGCTGGCTTGGGGGTCACGGCCGCGCGGCTGCACGACACGCGGGAGATCTCCGGTCCACTGAAGCCGCTGGCGCGGTATCAGGACGAGTTGGACGATTTCTTCGACGACGGCGATGCCGAACGCGACGCCCTCGAGGCCGCGATCGCTCGCGCGCGCCGTGGCGTGGTGCGCGTTCGCGTGACGACGGAGCGTCGGGATGTGAATGGAGTCACAGTCACGCACTCGTCAATCGGATCCGGGTTCGTGATTGCGACTGGCACGTTGCTGCTCGTTTCGGCGCATCAGGGTCGCCCGACGTTCTCGAGCGCTCCGCACATCGCGCGCGTCGACTTCGCGACGCCCGATGGTCGGGCGTTCGTGGCGTCCCTCATCGAATTCGTGGATGACTCGGAGGACTGGGCGCTCTGCCGCATCCGCAATCCCTTCGAGCGGTCCCTCGCGTCATTGGAGTTGGGATCGGCGCAGAGCGGAGCGTTGGTTGCGGCGCTCGGGTATCCGGTCGTGGACGGCGGGACGTTCCAGGCCGGGCTTGCGAGAGGCAGGTCCGAGCCGATCGTTGCGGGGGGCGCGCATGGCCGACCGTGGCCTGCTGCGGATGCGTTCGCGGTGATCGCGCAGAGGGTCGACGGACCGTCCAGCTTCGAGGCGGAGCTTCGTATGACGCTCCCGGAGATCGGCGGCATGAGCGGCGGTCCGGTGATCGACGTTAGCGGTCGCGTCGTGGCGCTCACGAACGGGTTTCGCAGCAAGGGACTGCGGCTTGCCAACACGGGCGAGGGCGTCCGCATGGTCGGGTCGGTGACGTTTCTGGCAACGAGTGCCAACGCGTTCGAGGCGTCGGTCGAGACGGCCCGGAACGATCGCACTCTCTGGCGTGAGCGCATCGCTGATCGGATCGCCTCGGTAGCGAAGGATTTCTTCGACAATCAGGCCACGCCCACGGAGTTCGGCCTCAGCGCGACCGAACGGGCAATCGCGGGATTGCCGCCAGAAGGCGAACTCGAGGAGGGCTTTACGATCTCGCACTTCCAAGCGCAGCGTTGGCAAGAGGCGCAACTCCGAGTGGTTCAGGCCCGCGGGTCGGAGGCTCTCAGCGAACTCCGGCGGACACTCGACGCCGAACTCGGCGCCCCGTGGTCGGCCGAGTTGAGCGGGTTCGCGCGCGGCAGTCTCTTCGACGCGTGTGAAGCCACGTCGACCACGATCGGGATCCGAGCCATTCAACCGCTGATCGAGTCCCCCTGGGAGTTGGTCAGAGGGCGCGGCATCGCGTACTTGGCGACGATCGCCTACGACGTTCCGAGTGCGTATCGCGTTGCAATTGCGTGCGCCACCGACGACCCGGACGACGAGGTGCGTACGCAGGCCGCAGCTACGGCGCGGATCCTCGTCGATGCGCTCCTGACCGCGACGAAGGGCTGGAGTCTCGATCGGGCACTCTCTCGCGCGGCGTCCCCGATCGACAACGCGCGCCTTGAAGCCGCGGGTGCGCTTGCGTGGCAGCGCAGTGACGACGCGCGACAGCGACTGCACGACATGGCCGACGGCGACCCTGATCCGGCTGTCCGCGCGGCAGCCGCGGCGCTCCTCGCGCGACCGCATCCAGAGCGCCGCTACGGGCGGCCCGCTGCGAACGACCCGCAGGGGCGAGAGGGTACGACGCCGGAGAAGTGACGTGTCCGGTCAACGTCTGTCCGTCCGTCGAGATCGTGCTTGTGGGTGTCGATGTGCAGCCGTCGATCTTGACGCGTGAGCCGACGCAAAGTTGGGCCAGTTGCGCGCGTCCCGGGAGCCTGCCGGCATGAGCGCTGAGATCTGGACGCTGGAGCGCATCGAGACGGAGGAGCCCGCACTGGCGGCGCTCGCCCGATTGCATCGTGTGCTGGCGGACGAGGCCGTGCTGTTTGCAACTGACGGGACGGGGCCCGCGCCGAAGGCCGCGTTCGCCGGGCCGCCTGCGGTGCAGTGGCTCTCGGGGCGGCCGCTCTTGCTCGCGGCGCATCCGGCGGTGGTGCGCGATCTCTGTGCGCCGCTGACAGCGCGGCTGGCGCGGCGATTGGCGGCGGAGTTCCCGGATGTCGCCGAGGCGTCGCTGGCCGTGGCCGAGGCCGTGGAGCATCCGGGCTTTCCATGGCCCGAGCGGATCGCCGCGTTTCGGGAGGCGCCCTCCGAGGATGACGTGCCGCACGCGCCCCTCTTCCATTTTCTGCTCTTGCGCGCTCTCGCGGCTCCCGCGACCCACCTTGCGCGTTCGTTCACGCCGCCGACGCCGGACCGCTGGAAGCGCGCGATGTGCCCTTTCTGCGGTGTGCATCCGGCGGCGGCGATCGCGAGCCCGGGTTCGGATCGCTGCCTGCTCTGCGTTCTCTGTGGCTGCCGCTGGACGATGGAGGGGCTCGCGTGTCCGACGTGCGGCGAGAAACGGACCGAACGATTGCGGGCGCTTGCGAGCCCAGACGTCGGGCCGGCGAGCCTGGAGGCGTGTGACTCCTGCGGGTTCGCCTTGAAGGTGTTCTCGGAGAGTGCGTTGCCCTCCGGGCCGCCGCTCGCGATGGAAATCCTGACGTGTCGGCTCGACCTCGTGGCCGAGCGTGACGAGGGTGTGCGGCGCGATCCGGTTGCGCTTGCGGCGCTCTTCCCGCCCGAATGAGCCCTTCGGTTCCGCGCGTCGATGCATACGCAAGGCGCCCGGGGCGTGTATTCTCGCCCGCATGCTGAAGGGATGCGTGCTGCGGCCGATGGCGACCACGCCCGTGGCGGCGGTCTGTGCCGCTGTGCTTGCGTTCGGCGCGCTCCTCGTCTGTGTGCTTCTGGGCGTTCCCGACGCCGAAGCTCGCGGCGGGAAAAAGGGTGAGAAGAGCGAGGCCGAGACTGTCTTCGAGTCGCGCTACGCCTCGAGCGACGGGAAACGGCGGGGCGAGGCAGTCACCGCCCTCAAGACCGCACCCGACTCCCTGACGGTCGAATTGATCACGTCGCTAGTGCTTCCGAAGGAGAAGCGGGCCGACGTGATCATGCGTGCTGTCGAGGTGCTCTCGCGCGTGGAGGACGACGCCGCCGTTGCCAAGGTGATCTCGCTTGCGATGAACGGCAAGCCGCCGCGCCGCGTCGTCTTTCTGGAGGCGATCGGGAAGTTCGACGGCTCGGAGGCCCATCTCGCACTCCTGAAGGCGCTGACCGACAAGTCTCCGCGCGTGCGTGGCATGGCGGCGTACAGCCTGGGCCAGCATCGATCGATGGACGCGCTCGAGCCGCTGCTGAAGGCGCTCGACGACCCGCACTGGCAGGTGCAGTCGGCCGCGCTGGAGTCGATCCCGCGTCTCAAGGACAAGGCGCGGCTGAAGGCCGTGGCCGTGCCGGTGCTCGTGGACTTCCTGGAGAACGTCAGTGGTCGTCTTGCCGCTGACGCTGCCGACAAGCTGGCTCGAATCACGGGCAAGCGGCTTGGGCGTGACGTCCTGAAGTGGCGCAAATTCCTGGCAGGCGAGCCGGTCGTGCCCGAGGGGCGGGGCGATGTCGGCGACGGTGACGGCGGGAGTGCGAGTTCTTCGGGGGGCGCGTACGGCAACGCCGCGCAGCGACCGCATTTCTACGGGATGGAAGTCGTCTCGAATCGCGTCGTTCTGATCGTCGACATCTCGCTCTCGATGAACGAGCCGATCGAGATCGACAAGGATCGTTTGCGGCGCGAGACCAGCCGCCGCAAGGCGATCACTGGGCGAAAGAACACCGCTGGCAAGCCCGTGGATGAGGATCACTCGTACGACATCCCGTGGTGGCGGATCAAGACACGCCTGGACCTCGCGCGCGAGCAGACCATCCTGTTGATCTCGCAGATGCGCGAGGAGCAGGAATTCGACCTGATCTTCTATTCGACGAAGGTCGAGTCGTGGATGGGGAAGCTGGTGCCAGCCAACTCCTCCAACAAGCAGAAGGCGATCGTCGCACTGAAAGAGATGAAGCCCGACGACAAGACGAATACATGGGGCGCGCTCGCGATGGCGTTCGACCTCATGGGCAACGAAAAGAAGTCGTACAAGAAGGGGCCCGACGAGCTCTATCTCGTGACCGATGGCGCGCCGTCGGTCGGCGACATCATCGAGCAGGATCAGATCCTCGATGCCGTGATCCAGCTTCACAAGACGAAGCCCATCCGCGTGAACTGCATCGGGATCGGTGTGAACCTGAAGTTCATGAAGAAGATGGCGCGGGCGACCGGCGGCAAGGCCAAGTTCTTCAAATGATGGGGCGTTCGCAGAACGGAACGCGGTGGCGCGATGCGACGAGTCTGTCCTGTTTCATGACTGAGAGGCGAGTGCGATGAAGGCGATTGCGATGAAGCGCAGCATCTTGGCGGTGGCCCTTGCGGCGACTTGTCTCCTGGCGGTTTCGGCGCAGGCCGGCGACGCCTGGGAAGACCAGGCGAAGCAGGAGATCGCGTACTTCAAGAAGTACGCGAAGAAGGCGAAGGACGCGTCGAAGTGGGCCGACCTCGCGATGGGTGTCGTCGGTACGCAACACCCGCTTGCGGCCAAGGAACTCGGCAAGATCCTGATGCGCGACAAGGACCTCGAACATCAGATGATCCTGGCCGCGGCGATGGCTGACTTCGTCGATAAGGAAGAGGGCCGCGTGGTCGCCGGCGAGTGGCTGCACAAGGCGCTCGAGAAGGGCAAGTACGAGACCGAAGTGGTCGACTCGATCGTCAACTCGATCGGCAAGTTGAAGTACAAGCCCGCGGTGTTCTCGCTCTGCGACATGATGAAGAAGGGCGGCGATCCTTACCTCATGGTCACGGTCGTGCGCGCCGCGGGCAACCTTGAGGATCTGCGCGCATTACCGACGCTGCTGGGACTCTGGGAAAAGCATCCCGTCGGCTACTCGTGGGAGACGGGCGAGGTCTCGGTGGACACCGGCGCGTCCGGGACCGCTGACCAGGACGCGGCCGAGGCCGCGTGGAAGGCCAAGTACGGCAGCTCGATGAAGGCCAAGGGCAAGCCCTCGGTGATGTTCAAGCTCTACATCCAGGAACTCGCGAAGTCGGTGGCGAAGATCACCGGAGCGAAGATTGCGAGCGCGCAAGCGCTGCGGGAATGGATGGAAGCGCACATCGACGAACTGAAGGAAGCCGGCGTCGAGATCCCGCGCTACAAGGGCGCGCCGCGCAAGAAGGACAAGGACGCGAAGAAGAAGGGCAAGAAGAAGAAGTAGCCCTCGGCCACACTTGTGCGCGACGCGGGCCAGGCTGCCCGGACGCGCTTCCGAAAGAACGCCCCGTCTCCTCCGAGACGGGGCGTTCTTGCGTATTCGCGTACGCGCGTGCCGTAGACCGCCGCGATCCCGTATGCTGCGGCGCATGCGCAATGCGATCGGCCTCCTCGCTCTCGTCTCCATGTTCGCCTCCATGCCCGGTCTCGCCGCCGGTGCAGACCTTGATCAGCGACGCACACTGTTGCTCGATGACGCCGCGATCGGGCGTGTCGTCATCGAGCCTCTCACGCAGGACGCGAAGCGGCCGAAGCGTGCTAGGGGCGTTGGGGTTGTCCTCTTCCTGAACGGCTTGGAAGAGGCGCCTGTGACCGTGAAGCGGACGTCGCGGCGCGGCGGCAAGCGGATCCGCTATCGGATCAAGCCCGCGCCGAGTGCGAACATTCGCGTGCGCGGCAGCATCCGTGTGAAGGGTGACGTGGACGCCGACACCGAGGGCGTGCGCGGCATCTCGCTGCAGGTCCGCGGCAAGGCCCCGCGCCGACGCGTGAAGGGCATCGCCGGCGCCGAGTTTGTTCTCAGCGCCGCGGGGCTCTCGGTGCCGGCCTTCGACGCGCCCTTCGTGCAACTCATCCGCAACGGCGACGGCGTCGAGGAGAGTGTACTCAACGATCTTGCCGTGACGCGCGACGGCATGTTCGTCTGTGTGGGGAGTGTCTTCGAGCGCCGTGATGGCGAGCGCGCCTCCGTCTCGCGCGCCACGCGTTGGACGCTGCGTCCCGGTGCTGGGGTTGAGGGTGCAGATGTCGACGAGCAGATCCTAGGTCCCGGAGACGGGGCGGCGCTCGCCCTGCGTGACGATGCGCGACTCATCGTCGGACGGATGACGTTTCCCGCGACCAATTCATCTGACGCTCTCTGGGATGGGGACTTTCTGGGCGTACCGGTGACGTCATTCGGCGCGGCGGCGTCCGGCATCGTCTTCGAGGCCACGCATGTGAGTGGGGACCCCGCGAGCGAGTTGATTGCTGTGTTGCGCGTCTTGACCGGTGGCGCCGGGACCGTGCGTTGGAGCAGCGTCGCCGGCGAGACCGTGTTGGCGCTTCCGCGTGAGACGGTCTCGCGCACAGTCCGCGGGATGGACGCGAGCGGCGATGTATTGGTCGGCGATGCGCGCCTAGACGGCCGCCAGCGCGCGCCACTTGCGACGACATGGACTGCCGACGGCGCCGTCACGCTCCTACGCGTGGCGGGCGAGGCCGCATCGTCTGCGCGCGCAGTCTCCCCCGATGGTGCTCTCGCGGTCGGTGTGCGTCTCGACCTATTCCGCGAGCGCGACGACGATGTCGAGCGGGAGCCGATGGACGAGCACGTCATCTGGGATCTCGGCAATCCCGACCGCAGCGCTGTGGCCTTCCGCACGTTCTTCGGCTCGCGTACGGACGTCGGCGAAGCGGGCGGTCCGACTGCCGTCACGCGCTCCGGCGTCGTCGCCGGTTGGGATGGCGAGGGAGCGTTCGTCTGGCGGGCCGGACAGCCCGAGGCGCAGCAATTCCGTGCGTTCCTGGAGGACGCGGGGCTCGCCCTTCCGCGCGGCGAGCGCGATCAGCTGAAGGCGGCTGTTGACGTCGTCGGCGGAACGGTCTTCGCTGGCACCACACGCACCGGCGAGGGCGACCGCTCCGGTCTCACCCACTGGGTGGCATTCGTCCCCACGACCGACTGAACGCGGCAACGGTCCCGCTCTCCCAAACTCTCCCGCAGCCTCGGCGTAGACCCGCTCGGTGCCCGGTGTGCAGCGGACCGACGGCGTGACCGCAGCCAAGCCAGGGACGCCCGCGATCACCGGGCACCATCCCTCCGTTTACCGTGCCGCTCCACGCCGTCCCGAGCGCACACGCATAGCCCAGCGGCGGGAAGCGATTCACCGCCCGCGGCGGGCGTCGGCCTTCGACTTGCCGAGCAGACTGCGAGCCAGGGTTCCGCCGGTGGACGCAGCGACCCAGGAGCGCGGGAGAAAACGGTGCATCGAGCCCGCGATCTTCATCGCGAGACCCGGTAGCACACTGGGACCGCGTCCGAGTCGACGGAGTGCGGCAGCCACGACCGGCCCGGGTTCGGCTCCGGCGCTCTCTTCGCGCATGTGGGCCTGGTTCGCGAACTCTGTCCGGGTGCCGCCAGGGCAGAGCCCAACGACATCCACACCCGTCCCGCGCAATTCATCCCAGAGCGCTTCGGCGAGCATCAGATCGAACGCCTTCGTGGCGCCGTAGACCGCGAAGAAGGGCGTCGGCTGGTGACCCGCGATGCTCGAGACGATCACGATCCCGCCCCGGCCGCGCGCGCGAAGCGCGGGAACGAACGCGTGGCAGAGCGCGGTGGGGGCGGTGCAGTTGAGCTGGATCATCCGCTCGTACGTCGCGAGATCGACATCCTCGAAGCGCCCCGAGAAGCCGAAGCCCGCGTTCGCGATGACCATCCCGATCTCGCGCTCGCCAATCGCCGCGACGAGTTGCGCTGTGGCGCCGGGCACACCGAGATCGAGTGGGACCACGAGTGTCTCGACGCCGTGTTCGTTGCCGAGACGTGCGGCGAGTTCGTCGAGGCGGTCCGTGCGCCGAGCCGTCAGCACGAGAGCGAACCCCTCGGCCGCGAGTTGCTCGGCGAAATGCGTTCCGAGACCAGACGACGCGCCGGTTACGACGGCCCATCCGCCATAGCGCGCGTGCAGGCCCAATTTCACGCGCGCCTCGTCATCCGGAGGAGCATCTCGATGCCCTTGCGGCGCTCCGCGGAGTTCTCGCATGCGCTTGCTATGTCGATGTCGAAGCGCGCCCCGAAGCGCGCCCGCAATTCCTCTTCGCTCGACCCGAAGGGCGGGCCCTCTTCGGCCGTGAAGATGAAGAAGACGCCGAGCAGCGTGCCGCCGGGGCGCAACAGATCTGCCGCGGCGTCGACGTAGTCATCGCGCAACGCCGGGTCGATTGCGCAGAAGCACGTGTGCTCGAAGAGCGCGTCGAAGTCGCAGAACGACTCGGGCAGCTCGAGCAGGTTCGCGACCTCGACGGTCAGGTCGACTCCGTCGGCCGCTGCGAGTCCGCGCGCTTTCTCGACCGCCGTCTCCGAGAGGTCGATGCCCGTCACGTCGAAGCCGCGCGACGCCAGAAAACGCGCGTCATGCCCGGCACCGATCCCCGGAACGAGCAGGCGTCCGGGCGGCGTCAGGAGACCGCCCTCGACTGCGGCGACCATCGGCGGCGACGCCTCGCCCATGTCCCACGGCGTGTTGCCTTCGACCCAGCGTGCGTCCCACGTGGATGCGTTGAGCGGGCCCTTCATTCGTCCTGCGGCGTCGGGGAAGGGGTGCTGCGTCATGCGCCGTTTTCCTCGCTCCTGACCTCACTAGGGCGGCGTCCCGCCGCCTGTTCCTCGGCGTGGTACGACGACCGAACGAGCGGTCCGCACTCGCCGTGGCGGAACCCGAGGCGACGGCAGGCGCGCGTCCACTCCTTGAACTCATCCGGCGTCACGTAGCGATCGACGGGCAGGTAGAAGGGTGTGCGCTCCGGCGCGAGATACTGCCCCATGGAGACGATGTCCACATCCGCCGCGCGCAGGTCCTGCAGCACCTGCAAGATCTCCGGGTCCGTCTCGCCGAGCCCCACCATCATGCCGCTCTTCGTCGGGATCTCCGGGCACAGCGCCTTCGCGCGGCGCAACACGTCGAGCGAGAACTCGTAGTCGCCGCCCTTGCGCGCCATCGCGAAGAGTCGCGGCACGGTCTCGATATTGTGATTGAGGATGTCAGGGCGCTCGGCCATCACCGCTTCGAGGGCGCTCTCGGGGGCGTTGCGGAAGTCGGGGATGAGGACCTCGACGGCGGTGCCCGGAGCCAACTCGCGGATGCGGCGGATCGACTCGGCCCAGAGCGACGCGCCGCCATCCGGGAGATCGTCGCGGTCCACACTCGTGATCACGACGTGGCGCAGGTTCATCTCGCGGACGGCCTCGGCCAGACGCAACGGTTCGCCCAGGTCGAGAGTCGGCGGTTTGCCCTTCGAGACCGCGCAGTAGCGGCAGCCGCGCGTGCAGACGTCGCCCAGGATCATGAACGTGGCCGTGCCGATCGTCCAGCACTCGCCCTGATTGGGGCAACGGGCTTCCTGACAGACCGTGTGCAGGTCGAGGTCCTTCACGAGGTCCTTGACGCGCGTGTACTCCTCGCCGCGACCGAGCGGAACCTTGAACCACTTCGGCAGACGGTGGCGTTCGCCCGGCGGCTGCGTCGCCGTCGGCGCGGATATCGTGTCACTCACGGACTGGTCCTCCGGAAAGCGTCTTCGAGGTGGTCCATCACATCGTTGATGGACGGTGTCTCGCCGAGCAGGTCGGCCATGTTGGCAACGGCGCGCCCGCTGATCCCACACGGCACGATCACGTTGAACCCGGCGAGATCACGGGCGACGTTCAGCGCAAATCCGTGCAGCGAGACGCCAGCCGAGACGCGGATGCCCATGGCGGCGATCTTGCCCAATTTCGTCCACACGCCCGTGTGCTCGGGATCGCGAAAAGCGTCGATGCCGTACTCGTCATGGAGAACGCCGATCAGGACCTCCTCCATGTAGCGGAGATGATCGCGTGGTCCCGACTGTCGGCGTCGCAGGTCAAGGATCGGATAGCCGACGATCTGCCCTGGGCCGTGGTAGGTGACGTCGCCGCCGCGATCCGTCTCGACGACGTCGAAACCGCGCTCTTCGAGTTGTTCGCGGGAGAACAGCAAGTGTCCGTCGTCGCGGGCCCGGCGACCGAGTGTGACGACCGGAGGATGCTCGAGCAGGAAGAGCGTCTCCGGGCCGGTGCCCGCACGCAGGCTCGCCGCGGCCTCGCGTTGCAGGACGAGTGCATCGGAATAGCCAACACGCCCAGGCCGCACGATGCGGAGCGGTGTGGTCGAGGTCGAAGGAGGTGTTCGAGAGGTCATGGAGCGGATGTCGTCGGCGTGCGACGTGCCTGGCGTGGCACCTTGCCGTGCCGCGCTGACGGAGCTCTTCGCAGAGCGCGTAGACGCGGCTCGGCCAGCGAGCCCCGCAGGATACCGAAAACCGAGCCCGCAGAGCTCAAATCGGTCGCGCAGGCCGTCTTGAGCCTCGATCGCGGTCCGTGCCATCGAAGGAGGGACTAACCGGCAGCCGTGAGCGCAGTCGTCGGTATGGTGGTCCGGCGTGCGCGTGGCAGCCTGCCAGGCATGTAGTGGGTACTCCGGTCTCGCAGTCTGCGGTGGCGAGCGGTCGGCTCTCAGCGCCGTGACCACCTGCTCCGGCCAAGTATTGCCTGTCCCGAGGAGGATGCCTCAGAAGTGCTGACGCAGAGCGCCCCGACGCAGCCCGAGCCACGCGTCTCGATTCTGATTCCGGCGTACAACGCGGAGCCGTGGATCGGCGACGCCATCGAGTCCGCGCTTGCGCAGACGTATGGCGAGACCGAGATCATCGTCCTGGACGATGGCTCGACGGACGGCACTCTCGGGGTCGTCCGCGGCTACGACGTGCGCGTCGAGACGCAGCCGAATGCCGGGCCGAACGCGGCTCGCAATCGCCTGCTCGCGCTGTGTACTGGCACGTGGGTGCGCTATCTGGACGCGGATGATCGGCTTCTTCCCGCTGCCACTGCATCGCAATTTGCATCGCTTCGACCGGGCCTCGATGTCGTGGTCGCGCCGATCCTCGTCGCTGGCTCCACGCAGATGCACACGCCCGACCTCGACGTCTGGAGCGCTCTCTTCGAGGCGGGGCTCGGCAGCACGAGTTCTATCCTGTGGCGGCGCGACGCTCTCGTGCGCGTCGGAGGATGGAACGAAGGCGTTGCGCGCGGGCAGGAGTACGAATTGCTCTTTCGCCTCTTGCAGTCGGGTGCGGCGCTCGGGCGCGGAGACCGACCGACCGCGAGTGTGCGGACGACGAACACGGCGAGCGTCTCCCGAAGCGACCCGGCGGCGTCGATCGCACGGCACGCGATGCTGGTCTGCGATGGTCTTGTGTATCTCGAACGCTCGGAAGCGCTCACGCCCGAGCACCGCGCGACGGCCGCCTCCGTTCTCTTTCGACTCGCCCGCCGCCAGCGTCGGTACTCGCTCGTGGCTGCCCGCGAACTCTTCGCCGCGGCACTCGAATGGCACCCAGAACTCGGCGTCGAACTGCGGCGCAGCGGGCCTGTCTACGGCCGTCTGCTGGCGACGTTCGGGTTCGACGCGGCGGAGATGTACGACGGCCTGGCGCGGCCACTCCGACCCGTCGTCGCCGCTCTCCGTCGCTGGAATGTGCCGACGTCACGGCCACGCGTCACAGCTGCCGTAGCCGCTCCCGCCGACGCGACCTGATCCGCCACGCGCCGGAGCCAGCGTTCCTCGACGGGTATCTCCGCGAGCAACGCATCGCGATCGATCTGAACGGCGTTCGCGTCTCTCAGAGGGCGTTCCCATGAACCATGGGGCGCCAGTCACACGATGTGCGCTCGGACGGCCTCGGCGGCTTGTGCCCCAGGCTCGCGGCGCACATCGCGCGCCCGCAAGCGGCCTGCCCGTGGAACCTGTCAGCTGCGTTGCCGACGCTCGATGACTCCGTCAGGAGTCGCGTTCGCAACCGCGCCTTGCTGACAGGCTCCACGAGCAAGCTGGCGCTCCCACTGTCTATGGGAACACCCTCTCAGTACTTCAGGATCTTCTTGCTCCGTGCGCCGCGTACGAAGACCGCGCGCACGTCGCCGCCCTGTTCGTAGATCAGGAGGAGCGGGATCGGGCCCTCCGGGACGTTGCCCAGATCCACGTCGCCGCCGCGCACCGAGATGCGCTCCTTGGCGTAGTTGAGCGAGATCGCTTGCACCCCGTCTTCGACGGCTCCCGTCAGGACGAAGTTCTTGCCCTTGAGCGAGAGAGCCTCCGCTGGGACGTTCGCGGAAAAGATGTCGCCGAATGCGACGCGGACGTCGGGGGCGGTGTTCGGTGCGGACCCATCGCCCGCGATACCGGCGACGAACTTGAACGAATGCCGCCCGACTCCCGGGAGCTTCGCCTTGGCCTTGCGGATGCTGATCGCCGGGGCGATGAGTGTTCCCGGCGCCTTCCCGAACTTGAACGCGCCGTTCGCGAGGATCACGGTCGCCTGCGCGTCCACGCCGCCACCGACGTACGAGAGCGTGAATTCTCCGTTGAGATCGGCGCCCTCGCCGAGGTCGCCACTGAACGTCAGCTTGTACTTCGCCTTCGAGGTCCCGAGCTTCGACGGGGTGACCTGGAAGACGAGCCCGTCGCCCTGGAACACGAAACTCTTGCCGCCCTTGACGGGAGTGAGCCCGGGCACGTCGAATTGTCGCGGACCGACCAGGATCGTCGCAGGCGCCGTCAGGTCCACGAGGTCCGGCCCTGTGTCGAATGTGCCTTTGGACTTGACGCCCGGCTTCCCGCGCTTCGCTGGCGACAGTGTCACGGAGATCGTCTTCGGGAGTAGGAACGATCGGATCGTGCCTGCCGGCGCGGCGTTCACGTCCTCGAGCAAGGCGATCCCGCGCGGGCCGTTACCGACATTCACCGGTCCCTCGCGCTCGATATCCGCAGGGAGGTCTACGATGCGCAGCGTGTCGTCGTCCACGTCTGCGATCAGTATGCATGTCTCGTCGTCCGTGACGGCCAGAGCGTACGGCGTCCGACTCTCCGGCAGGTTGATCGAACGCACGAACGTCTCGGTGGCGAGGTCGTAGATGTCGACGCGTCTGGAGAGCGCCGTTGCATAGGCCATCGAGCCAACGATGTCGACATCGCGTTGGTCGCCGAGCGACGGGAAGTCGAACGTCGAGTTGTCAGCGGTTCGAAGGACCGTCGGGCCGCCTTCGCCCACGATCAGGACCTTGGTGCCATCGGCCGAGACCTTCGCATCGCGCGGTGCGTTCACGACCGGGATGGCGCTCGCGACAATCGTGTTGGTGTTCGTGTCGATCACATCCAGCGTGTCCGCTTTGCGGTTCGCGACGTACACGCGCAATCCGTCCGGAGACACCGCGACACCTTCGGGAGACGCGTTCGACGACGAGAGAGGCACCGACGCGATCTCCGCCATCGTCGACGTATCGATCACGTTCAGCGTGCTGGACGACTTGCAGACGACATACACGCGACTTCCGTCCGGGGAGACCGCGAGGTTGTACGGCTCCGAACCGGTGAGCGCGACCGTCGTGAGCACCGAGTCGGAACTGGTCGAGATCACCGTCACGTCGGCACTGAAACGGTTCGGAACAAAGAGCAGCGTGCCCGCCGGGTTGAGATCACAACCACGAGGCTCTCTACCCGTTGGGATCGTGCGCGTTTCGGTGAGCGTCGCGAGATCAATGACCGAGACGGTGCGCGAGTCGGTGTTACTCACGTAGACTTTCCCGCGCCGCGGCGGCGCTCCGCCTTCTCCGGTCCGCGCGGCTTGCTCTCCCACAGCGAGCAATGCGGCTCCGAACGTGAGAACTACCAGTGCGTTCTTTAGTCGAGCATGCGACATGACGTCTCCCCTCATCGGTGACAACATGGAAATGGGGCAAGCCCACATCGGCACTCTACCAGCTGGTCGTCCGCGATGCGACCGTGAGGGAGCCCGCCATCGGCGCGAGGCGCGGTGGTAGGTGGTCTCCGCGGCAAAAAGACCGCAGTTCTGAGCCTCCGCAGATCCCCATTCACGATCCACTGCAACGGTCGGCTGTCGGCGCGGAGCAGCGGCGCGAAGGCACTCCACATGACGACTGGCCTCGGTCCCGCGGAGATTCTACAACGCGCAGATGGCGTGCGTCCGTTGGCGCGTCTTCTCGTCGGCGATGATCATCGGGTCGAGAACGTCATCCCATCCGCGCAGTTCCGGTTGCTACTCCTGCTCGCTCTTCGGCAACTCCAGCACGAAGCGGACGAGTTGCCAGACCTGATCATCCGACAGCGCTTCCTGCGCGGGCATCGGCGTGCCGGGGATGCCGATCCGGAAGCGCTTGAAGAGCTCGGTCGGCTCGGAGCCACCGTGGAATCTGCCCGTCGTCAGATTGCGTGCGCGGATCGGATTGCCGAGCGTGTCGAGCAATTCCTGCGGGCCGTCGCCGCGGCCAGTCGGACCGTGGCATGACGCACAGTTGTCGGCGAAGATCGTAGCGGCAGCAGCCGCGTCGTACTTGAAGTCGGGGCTGCGCGCCGGGACGACCAGCGGCTCGCCGGGCGTCACGCGCTCGAGCGCGATCTCCTCGATCTCTTCGGGCTCGATGTCATCGTCGTCGGCGAACGCCTCGGTCAGCTCTGCGGTCACTCCTCGCAGACGAATGCTCCGCAGGAAGTCGATGAGCAGGCGCACCTCTGTGTCGGTGAACTGCGGGTCGGAGGGCATCTCCTCGATCCCTCTTCCCGTTGCGATCGTGCGTCGAAGATCCTCGTCTGTGGCCACTCCCTCCATGGTCGAGACGTAGCGGAATGGCTCGCGCAGGAAGTTGCGAGGGCGTGTGCCGATGGTCGCGGCAGCCGGGCCGTCGCCCGCTCCTGTCGGTCCGTGACACGCGGCGCAGAACATCTTGAAGAGCTCTTCGCCCGTGACGGCCCGGTCGGCGTCGCCTCTCATGGTGCGGGGGCGCGGAGTGTGGCTTGCGGGGGCGCTCTTGCGATGGAGACTCATGACGAAGAGCGTCAGCGATCGGTTCTGCTCCGGCGTCAGGTCGAGGGGCGGCATCACGGTGCCGGGCGAGATCGTGGCGGGGGACTCGAAGTGCTCGGAGAGCCATTGCTGGACGGTGTGCTCGCCCTTGACGTGTGTGAAGTCGAAGTCGTGGGCTTCCTTGTCACCGATGTGCGTCAGATCAGCTCCCAGGTCGCCGCCGCCACCGCGGTACTTGTGGCAGCCGAGGCAGCCGGACTCGACCATGAGACGCTTGCCCTCGGCGAGCACCTCGACACCGGGGAGGTCGAGTCGGAGCGACGCGCGGTCGATCTCGGGGCGTGTCACTTCGTCCGCACCGGAGCCGGTGCCCCCCGCGTAGAGATCCGCCTGTCCTCCGTAGAGATCGAGCTCGTAGTGGCAGCGGCCGCAGCTCGTATAGATCGCGTCGCCACGCAAGAGCGGATGCTCCGTGTGGCGCACGGGCTCGCCGGTGTCGAGATGCCCGTGCGCGGTCCCACGCGTCGTCGCGCGACCCTGGCCTTGATGGCAAATCGTGCAGCCGAATTTCTCGGACGGGTGGAGCTTGAGCGTTCGTCCGGGATGAGCGCGCAGCGGTTGTTCCGCGTCCGCCATCGTCGGGTTCTCAATCCCCACGTGGCACGTGACGCAGCGGTCCACCGTGCGCAATTCGCGCAGGAAGATCTGCTTCGGTTCGATGACGAACGCATTCGCCGATCGGAGCGCCGCATCGGTGTCCGCGTTGGCGACGAGAGCTTCGCTGTACTCCCACTGAGCGGAGCGCCATTCGCCGCTGAAGTTGTCGCGGTATGCTTCGCTTGCGAGCGCGCCGATCGTCAGCAACGAGCTGCCGAGCAGGACGATCTTCATCACAGTGATCTGGTCGGTTGCCATGGTGACCCTTCTCCGGGTGCGCGTTTCAGCGGAACGTTGCTATGCCTTGTGGATGCGTCGTGTGGGTGCGTCTCGGCGACGTGCTCGGTCAGTGCGTCGGCCAGTCGCTTTGTGACCAGTAGAAGTCCCAGTTCGGACCTCGGTGGACCGTTGCGAAGTACGTCAGGATCAGGAAGCCGACGAGGAAGCACGTGAAGACTGCGATGGCTCCCATGCGCGTCGATTTGGTTGCGCGCACGATCCCGAGCGACCACGCGGCGAAGAGTGCGACGAGTACGGTGCCCGGGTTGAAGAGCGTGATCACGATCTGCGGCACCTTCGCGGTCGCCTCCCAGTTGCGTAGCCAACCGAGTTGCACGGTGAAGACCAGCATCCCGACGACCGTCAATACGCCGTAGCCGACGCTCGCGAGCGCGATCCGCTTGCCCTTGCGCCCGCTGAACCAGACGCCCGAGTCTTCCTTCTCGCGGTCGAGATAGGGGATGAGCGCCAGGCCGAGTATGACGATCCCGGGGATGCCGACGCCGCCCATGAAGGCCGAGTAGGACACGAGCTCTTGGAGACCGAGGAAGTACCACGGTGCCTTGGCGGGGTTCTCCGGCACGTTCGGATTCGCGTGTTCCACGAGTGGTGCATCAATGAACACGCCGAGCAGCGTCACAGCGAGGATCGTTGCCATGCTGACGGCGGCGATCACATAGATCACGTTGGGCCACGTCGTGACGGTATTGCGTGGGTTGCGGTTGACGAGCGGCGTGGTGCCCTTGACGAGCGCCATCAAGCCGTAGGTCTTGAGTATTTTCGTCTGGGCGCCGGTCGTCGCCGTCGTCGTTGCCGGGACCATGTCCTAGTCATCGGCGGACTTCGGCCGCGCGATCCCGCCGTCCTTTCGCACGCGCCACATGTACACCGCGATCATCACGACGAGCGCGACTGGAATCACCATCACATGCAACATGTAGAAGCGGATGAGAGCTTCCTCGCCCACATGATGCGCGCCGAGAAGCAGCTCTTTCTGCATTCCCCCGATGTCGAAATGCTGCGTGATACCGAGGGCGTCGGTCAGTTCACGAGGCGACTCGGCGATGTTGGCGCCGATCGTGATCGCCCAGAACGCGAGTTGGTCCCAGGGAAGCAGATAGCCGGTGAAGCTGGCCGCGAACGTGAGGACGAAGAGACTCATTCCGATGAGCCAGTTGAAGCGTCGCGGTCCCTTGTACGACGCGGTGTAGAACGCGCGCGCCATGTGCAGGATGACGCAGATGACCATGCCGTGCGCCGCCCACCGATGGATGTTGCGCATCGCGCGTCCGGTCGGGACGACGTACATGATGTCGAGCATCGACGTGTACGCGTCCTCGACCGACGGCTTGTAGTAGACCATCAGCAGGACGCCGGTGACGCACAGCACGAAGAAGAGCACCATCGTGGCGACGCCGAGCCCGAGCGTCGCCCGGGCCTTGATCGCGTGCAGGTGAGTGCGCGTCGGTAGAATGTGCAGAAAGAAATTCGACGAGACGGTCTCCGCGCGCGTGCGGTCCGATGTCGGCGGGCCGTGGCGGAAGATGGAATCGCGAAGAGCCTTCGGCGTCGAGCGCAGGTTCTGTATGAACTCGCTCATCGCCCCTGGATCCCCTGGCTCGCGGTCCGGCGGTCGGTTCTCGTCTGCGGTGGTCATTGCGTCAGCACTCCGTGTTCCGGCGACATGTTCTGGCGACAGGGCTCAGGCGGTTACGGCCGTTCCGGGGGACACTTCTGTCAGCTTGTCCGCGATCAGATCGCCCTCGGGCGAGAAGCTGAGCGCGATCCAGAGGAGTCCGCGCGGAGCGGGGCCACCGGTCACCTCGCCCGCAGAGCTGAATTGCGAGCCATGACAGGGACACTTGAATGCGCCGTCGTCGAGTCTCGTCACGATGCAGCCGAGGTGGGTGCAAACGGACGAGAGAGCGTGAAAACCCTGCTCGTCGCGGAAGAGCCACAGGTGGTGCTCCGAGAAGTACGTGGCGGAGTCGAGGGCGAAACGGTCCGGGCGACCCAGTTTGACGCGCGGGCTCGACTCCGGAAAGACGCCGGGCATCGGCAGGCGCGCTGCCCCGAGAGCCGCGAGCACGAACGCGCTGGCCGCAGACCAGGCCGCAGCGAGCCCGAGGAAATCCCGCCGCGGCACCGGTTCCTCGAAGCGCCGTGACTGCTTCAGATCACTCGTGGCCTGCGTCATGGCGAACCTCCGTCGCAGCCGGTGCAGTTCCGGGTGCCCACTTGGTGGCGAATGTCAGTCGTTCCATCGTGATGGCTCCGGTCGGGCAGCGCACCGCACACAGTCCGCAGCGGATGCAGGCATCCTCGTCCTTGACGATCGCCGACATCTCCGCGAGTTCGGCCGGCCCGAAGTGCGCGCGCAACGTCGCGGCAACCTCGGGGTCACCGACCAAGCGATCCGCCGACACCAACTCAAGGCAGGTCTCGGGACAGATGTCGGCGCAACCGCCGCAGAGGATGCACTTCTCGGAGTCGAAGATCGTATTGACCCCGCAGTCGAGGCAGCGCGACGCTTCGCGTACGGCTTCTTTGACCCCGAAGCCCGACTCGACGCTGGCCGTCTGACTCGCGCGGCGTTCTTCTACGGGCGCAGCCGGGATCTCGGTGCGCGGGAGCTTCTCGTAGCTTGCTTCGCGCTTGAAGTTGGGTATCTCGACGTGCTTGTGTGTCGTTGCTGCTACCAGCGGTGCGCCCTGCAGATGCTCTACGATGTGCCGCGCACAGCTCTTGCCGCTGGCCACCGCATCGATCAGGAGTTTCGTTCCGTAGGCAACGTCGCCCGCGACGAAGACGTCTCGTGCGGTCGTGGTGAGGATGTCGGGATCGCACTCGATGAGCCCGCGCTCGGTGACGCGCACATCGCCGTCCGGGTCGATGAACGAGAGGTCCGGGACCTGGCCGACCGACCAGATAACCGAGTCGGCCTCGATCACGGTCTTGTCGTCGGCGTCGAATTGCGGCGCGAAGCGGCCCTGGTCGTCGAGCACGCGCAGGCACTTCTGGAACGTCACGGAGCGCACGCTTCCGTCGTCGTTACGGTCGATCGACACCGGGCCGAGGGAGGCCCGCAGCATCACGCCCTCTTCGTGGCCTTCCAGGATCTCGACGTCGTCTGCTGGCATGTCGTCGATGCTCTCGAGGCAGCAGAGATGGACGGACTCGACACTCGCCCCTCGCTCGGTCCGCTGTCGGAGCACGCTGCGCGAGATGTCGTACGAGACCTGACGAATGACCGTGCGCGAGACGTCGAACGCAACGTTGCCGCCGCCAATGACCACGACGCGACGTCCCAGATGCCGGAGGGTCGAGTCTTCGCCGTGATCGCGCAGCGCCACGTCGCGCAGAAACTCCACGCCTCCGAAGACGCCAGGGCCCTCGGAACCGGGGATGGAGACCATGCGTGAACGCTTGGCTCCGACGGCGATCAACGTCGCCGCGAACTGCGCTCGGATCTCGGCAAGAGTGATGTCCACGCCGACCTGCGTATCGCAGACAAACTCCACGCCGAGTGCGCGGATGACGTCCACTTCGCCGCGGATCACATCGCGCGGCAAGCGATATTCGGGGATGCCGACGGCCAGCATCCCGGCCGGGACCGGCTCCATCTCGAAGATCGTGGGGCGATAGCCCTGCAGCGCGAGATCGTGAGCTGCGGCGAGGCCCGCGGGCCCGGAGCCGATGATCGCCACCTTGGGACCTGTCCGGGTGACCGGATCGGCGATGCCAGCGGTCTTCGGGAGCGCGCTCAGTTCCTCCGCTGCGGTGCACTCCCGATCTGGCGCGTGCGCGAGCGTGCGCGACAGTGCGTCGAGCGGGTCGGCGGCGCCTGTGCCCCACGCCTCGGGGCCGTGACGCTCCGTGACGAAGCGCTTGAGCGCGCGAATAGCGACGGGTTCGTCGATGTCGCCGCGTCGGCAGGCGGATTCGCACGGCGCACCGCAGACGCGGGCACAGATGCTCGCCAATGGATTGGGCGCACGCGCGGTGAGATACGCCGCCGAGAAATCGGACGCAGCGATTGCGCGCACGTAGCCGCGCGCGTCGGTGTTGACCGGGCATGCGGCCTGGCACTTGATCTGGCGTAGCCAGTAGTCGTCGCTTGGGATCTCGACGTTCAGCTTGGGGCGTTCCACCTAGGCATCTCCCTCGGGCCGTCGCCGGAAGTCCGACGCAGACAGAGCGTGCTTCTTGAGCAGCCGGTAGAACGTGCCGCGCGGGACCTCCGCTGCGTCCGCCGCGGCGGTGACGTCGCCGCTGTGTCGGGTCAGCATCTCCGTCAGGAAACTGTGCTCGAAGCGGTCGAGCGTGCGGCTGCGGAAGTCGAAGAAGGAGTCGCTGTTACCGGCACCGGAGGTGCCCGATGCGTGCGCAGGACCGATGCTCGGCGCGAGTGCGATCTCGTCCGGGAGATCGTCGACAAGGAGCGCGTCCCCGGCGGACATGGCGATCATCCGACGCACGACGCTCTGCAACTCACGCACGTTGCCCGGCCAGTCGTAGCGCTGCAGGATCTCGAGCAGCGCCTCGTCGGCCCGGACGACTGGTGGCTTGCGGCGGCCGCCGAACTTCATGAGGAAATGCTCGAAGAGGAGCGCCACGTCCGCGCGCCGCTCGCGCAGCGCGGGCAGGTGCAGGGGGATGACGTTCAGGCGGTAGAAGAGATCTTCTCGGAAGCGCCCTGCCGCGACTTCTTCGCGCAGGTTGCGGTTCGTCGCCGCGATCACCCGGACGTCAACGTCGATCAGATCACGGCCTCCGACGCGGCGGAAAGCACGCTCCTGCAGGACGCGTAGCAGCTTCGCCTGCAGGGCGAGTGGAAGCTCGCCGATCTCGTCGAGGAAGACGGTCCCTTCGTCGGCGAACTCCAGCAGACCGGGGCTGCGCGCATCGGCGCCGGTGAACGCGCCGCGCTCGTGGCCGAAGAGCTCGCTCTCGAATAGATTCTCCGGGATGGCGCCGCAGTCGATCGGCACGAAGCGCCCGCAGCGTCCACTCCGCCGATGGACGCTGCGCGCGACCAGCTCCTTGCCGGTTCCGCTCTCGCCTGTGATCAACACGTCCTCGTCACTCGGCGCGATGCGCTGGATCACTGCGTAGAGCTTCTGCATGGGATCGGTCGCGCCAACGAACTCGTCGAAACGCCCTGTCCCCTCGGCTTGCAGCGCGAGGAAACGGTTCTCCAGCACGAGCCGTTGGCGCTCCAAAGCGCGCGATGCCTTGACCAGAAGGTCGTTCGGAAGGAACGGTTTGGTGACGTAGTCGGTCGCACCGAGCTTCATCGCCTCGACGGCCGTCTCCACGGTGGGAAACGCTGTGATCATGAGCACGGCGACGTCGGCGGAGATCGTCCGCGCCTCGCGCAGCAGTTCGACACCGCTGATGCCGGGCATCCTGATGTCGAGGACCAGCAGATCCCAGGGCTCCGACTGAATCAGCGCCAGTCCGCGTCGCGGATCTTGGCAGGTCTCGATGTGCGCTCCGGCGATCGCCGCAAGTGTGTCGGCGCAGACCTCAAGCATGCCGGGTTCATCGTCCACGATCAGGATGCGCGCGGTGGTCATGCCGTCACCTCCCGCGGCAGGAAGACGGGCAGCGTGACACGGATGAGCGCACCGCCTCCCGCTGCGTCGCAGACCTCGATCGTGCCCTTGTGGCTCTGCACGAGCCCGTGGCAGATGGACAGTCCGAGACCGGTGCCGCGGCCCTCCGGTTTGGTCGTATAGAACGGCTCCAAGACGTGTGCGCGTTCGGATGTCGGGATGCCGGGCCCCTCGTCTGCCACCTCGACGACGACGCGCTTCGACGACGTGGGCTGCGACCCGGGCACGTTGCGCGTGGTGATCCGGATCGTGCCGCCGTCGGTCATCGCGTCGATGGCGTTCCCGACGAGATTGATGACGACCTGCTGCAACTCGTTCGAGTTGCCGTACGTCTGCGCCAGATCCGAAGCCAGCGCCAGCTCGACGGTGACCGACGACCCACGGAAACGAGGTTCGAGGAAGTCCCGTGCGCGGCGGATGACCTCGTTCAAGTCGGTGGCGGAGCGGAGACCGCTCGACGGCCGCGCGAACGCCAGGAGACCGCCGGTGATCCCGGCGATCCGATCCGCATACGTGACGATCTTCTCGAGTTCCTGCGCGACTTTGGGCGGCATCGCGTCGCCGGTGAAGTTCTGGAGCAAGAGCCGGGCCTTCGCGCTGATGACTCCGACGGGGTTGTTGACCTCGTGGGCGACGTTGCCGGCGAGCTCACCGATTGCGGCCAGCTTACTGGTCTGCGCGACGCCGGCTTCGGCAACGCGTCGCGCCGTGACGTCCTGCACGAGTTCGACCACCTGCGCAGGTTCGCCCTGCTCGTCGAGTACCGGCGTTGCGGTGACAAGCAGGTAGCGACGGCCACCCGTGGGCCGCTCGATCACGAACTCGCGCTCTGTCGTGCGTTGTGTAGCGACGGCACCCGCCACCAGGTCGGCTGCCGGATCCGTGCCATCGGTGCTCGCGAACTCCGCCACGTCCCCGAGCCACTTGTCGGCGCGCGCATTCCGCCACTCGGTGCGCCCCTCGGCATCGCAAACGGCGAGACCTGCTCCGGAGGCATCGACCACTCCCTCGAGGCGCAACTTCTCCGCCACTGCGTGCTTCGCGGCGCCGACGAGCTTGCGTTCGGTGCGGCGCAGTCGCCCCGCGATCAACGTCGTGAAGTACGTCGAGCAGAAGAGCAGCAGAAGCATCACGACGACGTGACTGACGACAAAGCGCAGTTCGTGCGATGAGTGGATCGCGTTCTCCGCGTCGTGCGGGTGGAGTTGCAGTGTGAAGTGATCAACGACGTGCGCCATCTCGGCGAACCCGAGCCCTGCGTAGAGGATGACTGCCACGCCGGCGAGCAGGAAGGCGTGGCCGCGCGGGAGAAGGATGCCCGCAAGGATCACGTGGAAGATGTAGACCGCGCTGAGCGAGTTCTCCAGGCCTCCCGAGTAGTGCAGCAGAAGGGTGAGAATAGTGAGGTCCGTGGCGACCTGCGCCAGCACGAATGCTTCCTTGTGCCCGTGCGTGGGAACGGCGCGTGCCAAAACGATGTTGGCACCGACCAAGAGCAGCGTCAGCGCGACCAGGGGAGGGAGGACCTCGTCAGGTAGCAATCGCGTGACCGGCACGGCGATGATGACGGATGCCGCCACGACCGTGACAGCGAACCACCGCAGCCCGACGAACCACTCGGCGTTCCGCCGGACCACGGAGGGTTCCGGTGCCCACGCGAAGCCGGGCCCGCTCTCGCGCACGCGATCGCTCGCACTCTGCCGACACAGATAGTGCCGCGCGACGATCCATCCGACGATTGCCGCGACGGCGAGCCCGCGGATCGCGTGAGCTGTGCGTACCGCGGCGACGGAAATCTCCGGGAGGGCCCATACCTCCAGCGCGTGTTCTGTGCCAAAGGCAAGCAGCGTTGCCACAAGGCACTTCGCAGCGAGCGTCCAGACGTCGCCCGCGGAGCGTGCTTCGCCGCACGGTGTGGGCGCTGCGCCCGCTCCATCGTGTTCCGTGGATCGACCTGCCATAGGGAGTTCTCCCGTCACGAACCTATTGAGGCTCGTGATGTTCCCACCGACAGCGGTTGCGTTTCGATCCATTTCGCGTCTCGTGTCCCTGCGTTGCAAGCTGCGGACCACCGCGAAGCGACGCGCAGTCGGCTCTTCGAATTGTCGTGGTACGGCCTCGGCCGAGGACGCCGCCAGCACCTGTCGCGCGTGTCACATGAATGTGAAACTCGACCGCCGATTTCTCACGAACGAGACGCCGAAAGCGCGCCTGACCGCCCGATTCCTGCCTGCGGAACCCTCAGGAGCACGCGCAGGCGGCGCCGTCCGACAGCGGCACGCACCGTGCGTCAGACCGCTGTCGAGCACTTCGCGCTCGGCCGGCAATCGCCGAGTGGCTCGTTTCTGGAGGTGTCGCGTGTTGCGTCCGAAAACCACATTCGCCCTGGCAGCATTCCTCGGGGTCTTCGCTGTAACAGCCCGAGCCGAGGACGCAGCCCCAGGGCCAGACAAGGAGCCGTCCGGCTCCGTATCACGCGCAGAATTCGATCGCTTGAGCAGGGCATTCGATGAGATGCGAGAGGCCTTTGATGTCTATCGATCCGACGCCGAGAAGCGCCAGACGATCGGCAGTTTGGCACCCGATCGAAGCGCGCTCGGGGAACAGGTCGAGTGGTTGACGTCGCGCATCGACGCGGGGCGATCTGGCCGCCAGCGCTTTGTCATGACGGGGTTCGCGACGATGTCGTACGCGGATCACGAGGGCAGCAACTCGAACTTCTCCGCCGCGTTCTCGCCGGTCTTTCTCTTTCGCATGACCGACCGCATTCTCCTCGAGGCCGAGCTGAGCGCGCGAGCGGGCGGAGAAGAGGACGAGGTCGAGCTGGAATACGCGCAGGCGTCGTACGTCGCCACCGATTGGCTGACCCTCGCTGGTGGCAAGTTCCTGAGCCCTTTCGGTTCGTTCCAGGAGCGCTTGCATCCGAGTTGGATCAACAAGCTCCCGTCGAACCCGCTCATCTACGGCCACGACGGGGCGCTCGGCCCCGAAGGCATGCTCGGAGCCCAAGCGCGGGGTGCTATTCCGGTCAACGACTCCGGTGGAAAGGTGACGTACGCAGTCTGGATGTCCAACGGGCCGGGACTCGTGGACGAGGGCGAGGAAGCTGAGGACGGCACGTCCCGCACCGGGCTTCTCGACTACGAGTCCGGTCGCGACAACAACAACGACAAGTCGTTCGGTACGCGACTCGCGTACATACCGGTTCCGGGCATCGAGATCGGCGGATCGTACTGGGGCGGCCAGGCCGGCGCATCAGGCGGCGAGTTCCGGGACGTTGACTTCCGTCTCCTCGGAGCGGATTTCGTGGCGCAGTGGCGCGATGTTGACGCGGTCTCTGGCCACGTGGAAGTGCGCTCGGAGTGGATCTGGTCGGATGTCGATAACAACAACCTCTCGTACAACAACCGCCGCGACGGCGGCTACGTGCAGGTGGCGTATCGCCCGCACGTTGATGCAGCGGGCTCGGTGCTGAACGACTTCGAGGCGGCCGTTCGCTACGACAAGCTGGACGTGCCCGGTGGGGCGCCACAGAACGACATGTCGGGCTGGACCGTCGGTCTCAGTTACTGGATGTCACCGACGTCCGTCCTGAAGTTCGCCGTCGAACTGCGTGACGTAGACGACGAGTCGGATCAGACGAACGTGCTCGTGCAGTGGGGTCTCGCGTTCTAAGGACGCAGAGTTGGAGGTCGTGACCATGACTATTCAGAAGCACCGAATTCAACTGATGGCAGCCATTCCGGCGGCGCTGCTGACGATTACAGTTCTTGCCGTGACGGTGGCTGCACCAGGTTGTGCAACATCCACAGACAGCGAACCGGTGGCGGATCTCTCGCGTGCCGAAGCGCTCTTCGTCGAGAACTGCGCCTCGTGCCACGGCGTCAGCGGTGACGGCCGCGGCCCGATGGCATCACTGCTGCAGGTCCGACCGCGGAACTTCAGCGACGAGGAGTTCCGCTACGTCTCGGCCCCGGGCGGTCCGCCGACGCAGGACGACCTCGTCCAGACGATCCGAGGCGGGCGAACGATGGGGCAGATGCCCGCGTTCCCGTACCTCGATCACACCGACGCGCGCCTTCTCGCGGACTATGTCCGCAAGCTCCGCGAGACGGGGGTCGCGAAGATGCTCGTGGTGGAGTTCGCCGACGACGACGAGATCGAACCCGATGAGATCGCTGAGATTGCGGAGGAGCGCGTCGCGCCGGGCGATCCGGTCGCCATCGTAGGCCCCTCCGCGGAGTTCCGGATCGACACGGAGCGTGGCCGGGCCCTCTACGCAGACAATTGTTCTTCCTGCCATGGCGCCAGTGGGCGCGGTGACGGTCTGGACCTCCCGAAGGACGAACTCGGCAATCCCATCGAGGTGCGCGACATCACGTCGGGCCGCTTCAATGGCGGGGCCGCTCCGATGGAGATGTTCAAACGCATCCGTTGCGGCATCCCCGGCACTCCCATGCCGGAGGCGTCCGCACTGAGTAACGACGAGGTCTGGCAGCTCGTGCACTACGTCGATCTGCTGGCCGGAAACTGATGAAATCGGAGACCACATGATGAGCAATACACGCACTGCAATTGGAGTCGGCGCCGTCGCGCTGGCCTGCATTCTCGGTTCGGCGCAGCTTGTGGCGGCACCGAAGTACGAAGTGGTGGAGTTGGCCGAGAGCGGGACGATCGTCGGCATCGTCTCCTTCGATGGCGCCGCTCCGGCACCGCAGAAGATCACGATCCCGGCAGGCGAGGATGTCTGCCACTCCGACCCGATCGTCAAGGAGGACGTTGTCGTCTCGGCCGACGGCAAGTTGCGGTGGGCCGTCGTCTCGCTGAAGAAGCCGGCGAAGGGCAAGGCGTTCCCGGCGGACGATCCTGAGAAGCCGATCGTCCTCGACCAGGTGGGGTGTCGCTTTGTCCCTCACGTCGCGGTCGTGCCCGTCGGACGGACTCTCCGCGTCCTGAACAGCGATGGCATCCAGCACAACGTGCATGGCAAGGCTAAGAAGAACAAGCCGGTCAACAAGTCGATGCCCAAGCAGATGAAGACCTTGGACCTCACGTTCAAGCGTGCCGAACGCATCCCCTTCGTCTGCGATGTGCACGACTGGATGAAGTCGTGGGTCATCGTGTCGAAGCACCCGTACTACGCTATTTCCGCGGCCGACGGTTCGTTCAAGTTGGACCAGGTCCCCGTCGGTACCCACACGGTCCAGCTGTGGCATGAGAAGTACGGCACCCTGACGCAGGAAGTCACGGTCGCGGCCGGCAAGGAAGCTCGGATCACATTCGTCGTGAAGCCGACGGAAGCCGCCAAGTAGCCCGGACGTCAACCACGAACAAAGAGTCAACCGCGTACGGACGAGCGAGTACCGAGTACGCTGACAGGAGACAACGATGCGACGTGCACTGATCTTGATCGTGATCGGCCTGGCGCTGCCATTCGCCGCGCTGGCAGTGACCGCATGCCAATCACCGGCGAAGAGCGATGTGACCTCTGACGCGACCACGTCCGCCGTGCTGCCGCCGGCCGAAGGCTCGACGACGTCGATGGATGCGGGGGTGGCCGTCGAGCCGGGTGGAGCGCGTCTGTGGGAACAGAATTGCATTCGGTGTCACACGCTGCGTCTCCCCGAAGAGCGCAGCGATGCCGAGTGGGAGGTGATCGTCCACCACATGCGGGTGCGCGCGAACCTCACAGGGCAAGAGGGCCGCGCGATCACGCGGTTTCTGAAGGCCGCCAACTGATCGGTCGTGTGGCGCCGATGGGACGTCGCGAGTTGGCTCGTACTGCCCAGCGGTGCAGCGACTTGTGGGATCGCTTCCCGGCGCTGTAGAACCGAGTCATGCACACGCAGACGCTCGAACATTGGGAGCATCACCACACGTTCGGGACGGACGAGCGCAAGGGCGCGGAGCGTCGCACGTGGTGGGTGATCGGCCTGACGGCAGTCATGATGGCCGTCGAGATCACAGCCGGCATCGTGTTCGGGTCGATGGCGCTCTTGGCCGACGGCTGGCACATGGGGACCCACGCCGCGGCGCTCGGCATTACGGTCTTCGCGTATTCCTACGCCCGACGACACGCCGCCGATCGTCGCTATAGTTTCGGCACCGGCAAGGTCGGGGCGCTGGGCGGTTTCGCGAGTGCCGTCGGGCTTGCCGTCATCGCGATCCTGGTCTTCGGCGAGAGCGCCGTGCGCGTCGCGTCACCGGTCGGCATTCGCTTCGACGAGGCCATTGCTGTGGCGATCGTCGGGCTGATGGTCAACGTCGTGAGCGCGATCATCCTGCGTGACCACGATCATGGGCATGGGCACGGGCACGAGCATGCACACGAGCACAGCGAGAGCGCGCACGCGCATCACGACCACAACCTGCGTGGAGCCTATCTCCACGTGATGGCCGACGCGATGACGTCGGTGCTCGCGATCATCGCCTTGCTCGCCGGGAAGCAACTGGGCTGGGTCTGGATGGACCCGGCGATGGGGATCGTCGGATCGATCGTCATCGCGCGCTGGTCTTACGGTCTGTTGCGCGACACGGGCAACGTGCTACTCGACGCGGAGGTCTCGTCGGCGCAGCGCCAGGCAATCCGTGCAGCGATCGAGGCCGACGCTGACAACCGCGTGGCCGATCTACATCTCTGGCGCGTCGGTCCACGCCACCTGGCCGCGATCGTCGCGGTCGTGAGTCACACTCCGCGCCCTCCCGAGCACTACAAGGCGCTGCTTCGCGACCACCGCGACGTGGTCCATGTGACGGTCGAGGTGCACGAGTGCTCGGGCGCACCCTGCACGTCTCCGGTGGCGTCGGCGTAGGGCCTCCCGCGCCAGTCGCCGCATCCGGTTCGAGGAAGTGCAGCCCGCGTGGTCCGACGGGTTCTCGGCCCATCCCGTCCCGATCGCGGATCGCGAAGGCGCCCCAGATCGGCTCAGATCGTTGCGCGACGAATGCGGAGGGAGTTCAGGATGACTGAGACGGAACTGAGGCTCATCGCTCCTGCGGCGATCATCGGACTGAGCAAGACCCCGAATAGGGGATAGAAGACGCCCGCTGCGACGGGGATGCCCAGGCCGTTGTAGATGAACGCGAAGAAGAGGTTCTGGCGGATGTTCGCCATCGTCACGCGCGAGAGCTTGCGGGCCGTGAGGATGCCGCGCAGGTTGCCCTTGACCAACGTGACGCCCGCGCTCTCCATCGCGACGTCGGTGCCCGTCCCCATGGCGATGCCGACGTCGGCCTGCGCGAGCGCCGGTGCATCGTTGATGCCGTCCCCGGCCATCGCCACGACGGAGCCCTGCGCCTGGTACTGCTTGACGACTTCGGCCTTCTGATCCGGGAGGACGCCGGCGACGACGTCGGCAATCCCCAGTTGCGCCGCGACCACGCCCGCGGTCGTGGCATTGTCGCCGGTGAGCATGACGATTCGCAGGCCCTCGGCGCGCAACTCTTCGATGGCCCGCGGCGTCGAGTCCTTGATCGGATCGGTCACGCCGAGCAACCCGGCGAGACGACCTTCGACGGCGACCATCATCACGGTCTGCCCCTCGCGCTGGAGAGCCTCGATCTCCGCCGCGTGCGCCGTGATGTCGGCGTCGAGATCGACCATCAAGGCCGCATTGCCGAGGGCTACTGTGCGCCCTCCGACGCGCCCGACGACGCCCTTGCCGGTCACGGACTCGAAGTCGTCCGCGCTTCCGAACCTCAGCCCGCGGTCCTCGGCACCCGACACGATGGCCGTGGCGAGCGGATGTTCGCTTCCGCGCTCGAGAGCCCCTGCGAGAGCGAGCATCGCGTCCTCGCCGTCCGCGTCGGTTGAGATGACCGAGACCAGCCGTGGCCGCCCTTCGGTCAGCGTCCCCGTCTTGTCCACGATCAGCGTATCCACTTTGCGTACGACCTCGATCGCCTCGGCGTTCTTGAAGAGCACACCCGCCCTCGCGCCGCGTCCGGTCGACACCATGATCGACATGGGCGTCGCCAACCCGAGAGCGCACGGGCACGCGATGATCAGGACAGCGACGCCACTGACGAGCGCGTGGGCGAGCCGCGGTTCCGGGCCGACGAGGGCCCAGACCACCATGGTGAGAATCGCCGACACGATTACGGCGGGCACGAAGTACTGCGCCACCTGATCCACGAGTTTCTGGATCGGGGCGCGCGAGCGTTGGGCTTCCGCCACCATGTGCACGATCCGGCTGAGCAGCGTCTCGGAGCCGACGCGCTCGGCGCGCATCGTGACCCCGCCGGTGCCGTTGATCGTGGCGCCGATCAACTCGTCGCCGGGCCCCTTCTCGACCGGGATCGGCTCGCCGGTGATCATCGCCTCGTCGATCGCCGTCGTCCCGTCCACCACGCTGCCGTCCACGGGGACCTTCTCGCCCGGGCGCACGCGCAGCAGGTCGCCGACCAGGATCTCCTCGAGCGGGACGTCCTCTTCACTGCCGTCGTCGTTGATACGTCGCGCGGTCTTCGCCGCGAGTCCGAGCAATTTCTTGATCGCCGCGCCGGTCTGGCTGCGCGCGCGCAGTTCGAGGACCTGTCCGAGCAGAACCAGCGTCACGATCACACCCGCCGCTTCGAAGTAGATCTCGACGTGACCGCTTGCACGCAGCGACTCGGGGAAGATCCCCGGCGCGACGGCGGCGAGCACGCTGTAGGCGTACGCGACGCTGACGCCAAGCCCGATCAGCGTGAACATATTCAGGCTGCGGTTGCGAACCGAGGCGATCGCTCGCGTGTAGAAGGGCGCCGCGGCCCACGTACACACTGGCGTAGCGAGCAGCAACTCGGCCCACACACGCGCGTCCGGCGAGAGGAGCCTGGAGAACGGCGACCCCGGAAGCATGTCGCCCATCGCGATCACGAAGAGCGGCACGGTGAACGCCGCCGAGAAAACGAAGCGCCGACGCATGTCGATGAACTCGGCGTCCTCGCCCTCATCTTCGAGTGGGACGCCCATCGGGTCGAGTGCCATACCGCACTTGGGGCAAGCACCAGGGCCGTCCTGCACGATCTCCGGGTGCATCGGGCAGGTGTATTGCGTGCCCGGATGCGGTGTGTCGCGCGGCGCCGTGACGACGTCGGGGGGAGCGCCTCCAAGGTATGCACTCGGATCAGCGACGAACTTCGCCAGGCAGTTGGCGGAGCAGAAGGCGAGCGTCGCGCCGTCATGCTCGTGGGTGTGCGGCGACGTTGCGTCGACGCTCATGCCACACACGGGGTCGATTCCCGCGGGTGAGCCGTTCGGCTGGCCGGAGTCGGTCACGTTGCCACTCCTTCGTCTGAAGCTGTCCCCGCGGCGGTGCTGCGAGGCCGCACGCCGTCAGCGTGTCAAGTCGCGATCGCGTTGAACAAGAACACAAAGACAGATCAGAGGACGCACCGAACGCCCTCCGGCGCTGCACCGTGAGGCACAGCCCGGGGCCCTCCAGAGTTGTGGGATAGGGAGGGGAGGGAGTGTGGAGAGCGTGAAAGACGCTCGGGCGCCACTCTGATCTGTGTATCTGGGATCTGTGTATCTGGGTGTGACGCGTCGCCAGACGTACGACTGCGTCAGGCGTACGTCTACTTCGCGGCGGCGGCCTTCACCTTCGCGACGAACTTCTCCGGAGTCTCCTTGAACTCCTCGAGGCAGCCTTCGCAGCAGAACTGGATCTCCTGGCCGTCGAACTCGTACGCAATCGCGTCACCCATCGAGCCACCGAGGTCTTCGTCGCTGACGACGCAGGTTTTCATCGGGTAGTCGGCCGACGGCTCGATCTTCTTCAAGCCGGGCATCGCCGCTGCTGCAGCGTCGCCCATCGCGGCCATGTCGTGTCCGCCAGCCTTGGCATGGTCGCCGTGACCAGCGCCATCGTGGTCGCCATGGCCGTCGCTCTCGCCCGCGGCCTCCTCGACGGCATCGGAGCCGTGCGCGCTGTGGTCGTGCCCGCCCTCCGGCTCCTGATCGGAGTTGCAGGCGACCAAGCCGAAGGCGAGGATACCGGCTGTCGTGAGTGAGAGGACTCGGGTGAACTTCATCGGGGATCTCCTGGTTTTGCCGAGCTCGGTCCGCGATCCGCGGTGGAGCTGGGGCGTTCATGACTCAGTCGCCCCCCGGTATGCAACCTGCGTGCCACGAAGCTCCAAGACGCGTGGGGCGGTGTATTGTCGGATATGGAGTCCGGCGCTGTCTGATATGCAACAGCGTCAGTGGCCCCGCAACGGAGGCTCACGCTGGGTCAGGACCGTGCTTGCGCCTGCGAGGCGTCGTCGAAATGGTCGTCACCCCAGCCCATGCGCCACTTCGTCTCCTTCACCCACGAGTACACGCAGGGCACGATGAAGAGCGCGAGCAATTCGACGATCATCCCGCCCACGGCCGGGATCGCCATCGGCTGCGCGACGTCGCTGCCAGCGCCGGTGCTCATGAGGATGGGTGTCAGTGCGATGATCGTGGTCATCGTCGTCATCAGACACGGGCGCGCGCGGCGGAGACCCGCCTCGAGGACGCGCTCCCTGATCTCCGGGATGCCCTCGGTGACCTGCTTGCGGCCGAACGTCTGTTCGAGGTAGGTGGCGATGACGACACCGTCGTCCGTCGAGATCCCGAGTAGCGCGATGAAGCCGACCACCACGGCCACCGTGATGTAGATGGGGCCGGCGCTGGGGCGATCCGCCAAGCCGACCGTGTGGGCGAGGTCCGTCAGGTACGGATACGCCCAGATCAGGATGAGACCGCCCGACGTGACGATGGGGGCTGCGGCGAAGACGTTGAGGACCGTCGACCAGCTCTTGAATGTCAGGTAGAGCAGGAAGAAGACCGCCAGGATGCAGATCGGGACGAGGACCATGAACCGCTTGCGCGCGCGCTGTTGATCTTCGTAACGACCGGCGGGCAGCACCGAGACGCCCTGCGGAACCGGGTCGGGGTTGCCCATCTCGACGTTGCCTTCGCGCCACTCCTTGATGCGCGCGAGAGCCGCCTCCATCACACGGCGCTCGTCGGCGCCCGCGGTTGCGAACGTGACGTGGAGACGCATCAGTCCGTCTTGCGTCTTCACCGCCGCCGGGCCCTTCACTTCTCTGATCGTTGCAACATCGGAGATGGGGACCTGGATGCCGCCCGCGCCCTGCACCAGGATCGACTTGATCGACTCGATGCTGTTGCGCAGTTCGCGTGAGTATGCGACGCGGATCGGATAGCGCTCGCGGCCTTCGAGCGAGCGTGTGATCTCCATTCCACCGATCGCTGTGACGATTGTCTGCTGCACGTTCTCGAGCGTCAGCCCATAGTGTCCGACGCGATCTCGATGGATGTCGAATTCGATGTAGGGTTTCGCGCCGATGTTCTCGACGTTCGGGCCGGCGACGCCGGGTACGTCCTGGATCACGGCGCGAATGCTGCTCGCCACTTCTTCGAGCTTCGCCACCGCTGCCTTCGTATCGAGCGGCGTACCGTTCTCGTCCTGCGGCGAACCCAGCAGGCGGATCGCGAGCGGCGCGCGAATGTCGGAGTTCAGCATGATGACGCGCGTCTCGATCGGCTGCAGCCATGCGCCTGCACCCTCGGTCGCGCCGGGCGTGTGGACGACGCTGATCAACTCGGAGCGGACGTCCGCTTTCGTCATCCCCTTGCGCCACTCGGACTTCGGCTTGAGTTGCACGATGGTCTCGAGCATGCCGACCGGCGCCGGGTCCAGCGCGCTCTCGGCGCGGCCCAACTTGCCGACGACACGGGCGACTTCGGGAACCATCATCATGGCTGCGTTCTGACGCTTCGTGACGTTGAGCGTCTCTGTGAGCCCGGCCTGCGGAAGCAACGACGGCATGTAGAGGAGCGAGCCCTCGTCGAGTGCCGGCATGAACTCCTGTCCGAGACCGGGGAAGGTGTCCTCGACCCATGCGACAGGGCGCAATTTGTCGATTCCGTCTCCGACGACGGCACGCAGCGGACTCAGGAAGGAGACGCCTCCGATCGTCACGAGAACACCGAAGAGGAAGATCGCGAGTGGGGCGCTGAGGAACGCTGCCTTGTTCGCGAGAATCCAGCGCAGGCACTTCTCGTAGACCGTGTTCACGGTGCGACTCACGGGGTTCTCGTCGATCGGGGTTAGCCGCTCGTTCGTGAGACGCTTGATGACCCACCATGCAGCGACCGCCGCCAATGGCGCGGACAACCAGGGCTGCAATCCGAACCACTCGCCCTTCCAGGCGAGCCACGCGAACGGCAACGCGAGCGCAATCGGCGCCCAACGTGCGATCTGCACCTTCCACTCGGCTCGCTTCTCCTCGACACCGCCCTCGTCGGGTTCCTTCAGGAAGAGCCGGCACAGGACGGGCACGACGAGCACGCCGGTGATCGCGGCGGACGAGAGGGCGAATGTCTTCGTCCACGCAAGCGGTCGGAAGAGCTTCCCCTCTGTATCAGTGAGAAAGAGGATCGGAAGGAAGGTGATGATCGTGGTCGCAATGGCGGTCGCCAGCGCGGGGGCGACTTCGAGCGCCGCGTCTTCGACGACGTCGATGGAGGGTCTTCGCCCCTTGTTCTCGACGAGCGATGTGTAGATCGTCTCCGTCATGACGATGCCCATGTCCACCATCGTCCCGATGGCAATCGCAATGCCCGTCAAGCTCATGATGTTGCTGTCCACACCAAGTGCGTTCATGGCGATGAACGACATGAGGACCGCGATGGGCAGCGTGCTCGCGATGATCAGTGAGCTACGTAGGTGGAGGAGGAACGCGATGACGACCAGCACCGTGATCCAGAGTTCGTCGAAGAGCGCGGTCTCCAGCGTGTGGACCGTGTCATCGATCAACTGTGTCCGGTCATAGAAGGGCACGATGCGGACGCCCTCGGGCATCGCGCCGTTCGAAGGATCGTTGAGAAAGAGCACGCGTTCGCGCACCGCAGCGATCACGTCGCGCGGGTTTTCCCCGAAACGCATGACGACGATGCCGCCGGTCAGTTCCGTACGTTCGTCGGCCAAGGTGCCACGCTTGAACGCCGGGCCGATCCGCACGTCGGCCAGATCCCGTACGCGCAGCGGACGGTGGCCGAGGTCGTCATCGACCGGTTGCACCGCATTGGGCATCCCGGTTCCGCGCGGCGCGGGCATGCCCGCACCGTCCATCCCGGAACTGTCCATGCCCGGCGCCATTCCCATCCCGGAAGCGGGAACGAATCCGCCGGGAGTCGCCACGCCGACGATGACTTCTTCGATGTCGGAGACGTTCTTGATGAACCCGAGGCCGCGGACCACGTACTCCATCCCCGACGCTTCGATCGTCTTCGCACCGACGTCTACGTTCGCTCCGCGGATGGCGCGCACGACGTCCATGACGCCGACGCCGTAGTGCCGCAGGCGGTTCGGGTCGACATCGACCTGGTACTCGCGCACCATGCCGCCGATGCTCGACACCTCGGCGACGCCGCGCACCGTCTGCAGGTCGTAGCGGACGATCCAATCCTGCACGCTGCGCAGCGTCGCGAGGTCGTACGGACCGTTCACCGTGTACATGAAGACTTGGCCGAGCGCGGTTGCGTCGGGACCCAGCTCGGGGACGACGCCCTCCGGCAGTTCCTTCTGCACCGACGCGAGCTTCTCAAGCACACGTGTGCGCCCTTCGTAGAAGTCGTCGATGACGCCCTTCGCGAAGAAGCGCTGCTGGTCCTCGAGGACCACGTAGATCTGGCTGAATCCGAACCCCGAGAGACCACGAACTTGCTTCACGCCGCGCACACCGGCGAGCTTCGAAGCCAGCGGGTACGTGATCTGATCCTCGACGTCCTGGGGCGATCGTCCCGGCCACTCCGTCACGACGACGGTCTGGTTCTCCGAGATGTCGGGAATCGCGTCGACCGTCTTGTTCTCCCAAGACATCCAACCCCACGCGAGCAACATCACCGTCGTGGCGAGCGTGATGAAGGGGTTGCGGATGCAGAACCGCACGAGGGCTTTCATGATCGGTCTCCGGCACCGGCGCGTTCGAAGCGTGAGTGCGTGGGGATGGTGAATTCAGGGGCGCGAGACCGGCGCGCGGGCGCACGGCTTGCGCCCCCAGCTGTGTCCGGCGTTGCGCTCAGCGCAGGGGATCGTCCTGATGAGTGGGTGGTCATGGCGGTGTCTGTCAGTGACCAGCGTGGGGGTCTGACGATGTGCTGCGGTTGCCTTCCGGGAACAAGAGCGAGGGCTTCCCGGCGAGTTGGGCCTGCGAGTCGAGCAACAGATTCCCCTTGCTCACGACGGCCACCCCAGCGGTGAGCCGCCGTAGCGACATGACCGCGCGCTTTTCGCCGGTCTTCGGGTCGACGACCGGTGGTGGTGGGACCACCCCCAGCACCGGGTAGAATTCCCGGAGTGCGCCGCCGTCGTTGACGCGTGCGAGCGGGCCGACGCGAATCTGGACCGCCTCGTACCAGAGCTTCTCGGGGAGGTTGTCGGGGTCGAGCTGATAGTCCCTCGTTCGCCCCTGATCTGTGTCTTCCTCTGTGAAGAGCACATACACGAGGTTGCGCTCCCCGGTGCGTAGGACCGACGCTCGCGGAATGGCGATCGGCAGCGACTTTGTGGTTGTGCCCGGCACCATGAGTTTGCCCTTGGCATCGAGTTCTGCGCTGACGCGGAGATCGACGCGCTGCCCGATGCGCAGCGGGCGCAAGCCGTCTTCTCCGACCGCGTTGTCCACCTCGACGCGGACGCGCGCGGTGCGTGAGCTGCGGTCGATCGCCGGGTCGACGAATGCGACCACGCCCTCGATCGGCAACCCATGCCCGTCGGTCTCGAGCGTGACGGCCTGACCGACGCGAACCCAGGGGAGATCCGACTCGAAGACCAGCGCTTGCACCCAGACGCGCGAGAGATCGGCGACGGTGTAAAGCGCGGCGCCCTTGCCGACCGACGCGCCTTCGAGAGCGCGACGCTCGACGACGGCGCCACCGAACGGCGCGCGTAGAACGACCGAGTCGCGCGGGACGCCGCTTTTCTCGAGCGAGGCGATTTCCTCGTCACCGACCTCGAGCAATTCCAGCCGCCGGCGGGCTGCGCGCAGCAGGGAAGAAGGCTTCAGTGAAGACCCCTCACGCGCCACGCCGCGGCTCGCGTTCCAGGCCACTAGGTACTCTTGTTCGGCCGCGTAGAGCTCCGGGGAGTAGATCGCAGCGAGCGGCTCGCCCTTCCCGACCTCCGTCCAGGTCGAGTCCACCCACACGGTCTCGAGCCAGCCGCCGACGCGTGTCGTGATCCGCGCAAGGCGCGTCTCGTCGTAGTCGACCTCGCCGACGACGCGCAGCGAGCGCACGAGCGGCAGGTTGCGCACGATGTCGGTTTCGAGGCCGATCATCTTCTGCTCGGCGGCGTTGAGCGTGCTCTCGCCGGAGACGATCGTCATGGTCATTCCGCAGACCGGGCATTTCCCGCCCTCGGGCATGTGGTCCATGACGACACAGAACATGGGGCAGGCGTAGATCGTGCCGTCGTTCTCGCCCATGCTCGAGTGGTCCATCTCTTCGGGTTGGATGAAGAGCAAGGACGAGGGGATGACGAGAATGAAGAGTGCTCCGAGCGCGAGGCCGAGCCCACACGCGAGGAGTACCCCTCCACGCGACGCGGAGCTTCGCGGCGCGGCGTTCTGGGGATCTGGCTCGGTGGGGCTTTGAGAGGGGGGGGGCGACTCGCCTGACCCACCGTTTGTCGTGTCTGTTGCGTCTTGACTCATGGGGGTTCCTCGGAAGTTCTTGGGCGTTGCTCTGCTCGGAGGACGCGATATCTGGAGGCTGCTCTACGTTGCGACGACCGCTCTACTTCGGATCGGCGGGCTCGCGGACAACGGTCCACGTCTCTCGTAGCACCTTGAGCGCCGTGTCGCGCTCCGCGCCCTGCGCGTCGTTGACGGCTCGGACGGCCGCGGCCGCGTCACGCCACTTCGGGGCGACCTCGTCGAGGAGCGCCTCCGGATTGGCGAGGAACTTCTTCCCACACATCGGGCAGCAGTGATTGACGCGGAGGCCGTTCCATTCTGAGAACGTCTTGCCGTCAGGTTCGCCGCCCATCACGGGACACTCTGAGTTGCCGACGTCAATGAGGAGCCCCTGCGCTGTCGGCGCTGTTGGCTTGCGGACGACGGTCCACTTCTTGGCCGCCTCGGCGAGGAGCGTCTGCTGTTCCGCGCCCGTGCTCGCGTCGATCGCCTTGGCTGCGTCGGCTGCTGCACGCCACTCCGGAGCAACCTCTTCGACCTTGGCCTCGGCATCCGGGGCTTCGAGGAGTTCCGCCACGCAGGCGGGGCAGCAATGGCTCACCCGGAGCCCTTTCCACTCCGAGAAGGTCTCGCCATCCACCTCGCCGCCCATGATCGGACACAGGGTGTTGCCGAGGTCGAGGAGGACACCGGTGGGCGCGCCCGGCGCAGGCGCTCCCGTCTTCCCAGTCCCGTTCTCTGCTGTGCTGTCGCCGTGGTCGGCGTGCTCGGTGTCCTTCGACTCCGGCTTCGCCTCGGGGCCGTCCATCTGCATGTCCGGAGTGTGGCCGCCCGGCCCCTTGGCGTGGTCTCCGCCGTGCTCCGCCGAGGCGCCCGCGCCGGACATATCCATGTCGCTGTCGCCATCCACGAACATCGAACGGACGCCGAGCATCAGGGTGGCGCCGACGATGATCGAGATCACGAACGCGCGCTTGTTGGCGCGAATGACATCAGGGATCGAGGTGCTTGCAGGGGACATCATCACTTCCTGTCAGAGATCTTCACACCCACGGCGCGCAGCAAAGTTGCGTGAGCGCGGACGAGGTTGCGACGTGCGTCTGCCAGCCCCAGGCGGGCGTCGAGCAGACGGTGAACGGCGTCGAGAAGATCGAGATAACCGGTGCGGTTGCCCTCGTAGGCGCCGCGGGCGGCGTCGAGCGAGTCGCGGGCCAGCGGGACGAGTTCTCGCTCGTGCACGCCGACGCGTTGCGTCGCGGCATCCACTCCGAAGAGCGCGGCGCGCGTCTTGGTACGTACCTGGTCGCGAAGTGCGTCCCGCGCCTCGCTCATGGACACGGCGCGAGACCGCATCTCCTGGACCTGCGCTTCGCGCACACCGAAATCGGAGCGCGGCATCACCATTCTGCCGGGTGCAGGGAAGACAGCGCCGCGCTGGATACCGGCTTCGCCCGCGCGCTCTCGCTCGAAGCGAGAAGAGCCGACGTCCATGCGCGGGAGCACCATCGTCTCGGCCAGCCGGACTCCCAATTCCGCGCGCTCTGCGGCGAGGCGTGCGGTGCGGAGTTCCTGGCTCTCGATGATGGCTTGCTTGATGACTTGCGGTTCCGCCTCACGCGAGGGTGCCGAGGCGGGCACCTCCGGCTCTTCGCCGAGTGCGACTTCTGCCGCCTCAGGGCGCGAAAGCAGTTGGTTCCACTGTGCGCGAACGACGGTCTCCTGCCGATCGAGAATGTCGAGTTCCGTCTTCAGGCGTTCGAGCCGTGACTCGAACGCGAGGAAGCCTGCCTGGCTACCGGTGCCCGACTCGAGGCGTGACCGAAGCACTTCGAGCAGGACGGCATCGAGCTCGACTTCCTCGCGCACGATCTTGCGCGCCTCGAAGAGCCGCGCAGCGTCGCTGTGCGCATTCCACGCTCGGGCGACCATGTCGCGCACCGTTGTGCGCAGCGACTCGAATGCCATCTCTGTCGTGCGCTTCGCCACCTCGGCGGAGATGCCGTTCACGTCTGGTGACGGCGCGATCATCTCCGTGGACCGGCGACTCCGCTCGGGTCCGACGCGCGTCTCTGTGTCGCGAACGAACGAGCGATAGATCTGGATGAGATCGCCCAGGTCCTCGGACTGTGTGAACGTGGTCCGGGCTGCTTCGTAGCGGGCCCGCGCCTTGCGCACGGCGGGCGATCGCAGCACGGCCAGCGCGGCTAGATCCCCAACCGGCAGAGGCGCTGCCAGAAGCGTGGCCAGGGCGTTCTCGTCTTCCACCGTGCGCTCGAGCTCTGCAAGGCGCGCGTCCGGAACATCGACGAGGCCGCGCCACTCATCTGCTCGCGTCTTGGCGGGCAGCTGAGCCGCGACTTCCACAGGTTCTGCGCCGGGGAGCGGGACACTGGCGGAGGCGTTGATCGTCGCCGACATTGCGTCATCAACCGGCTGGCTCGTGTGAGCGGGACCGCGCTCGGCACGGGCCACCATGCGCGTGGCGAATTCGAGGTTCGCAGGAGGCGCGACCGGCGGCGCCGAGCAGGCGCTCGGGAGCACGGCGGCCGTCAGGCCAAGCGCTGTCAGGCCGAGTGCAGCGGCGCGGCGCACGCGAGCGTGTTGTGGGGCGCTCATCGCTCCTCCTCCGTGTTCGTCTCATCCTCTGGGAGTGCGCCTGCATCGGTGCCCGTACCTGTGGGCGTGGCTGCCAGCGCATCGAAGGGCTGACCGATGGCGCGCTCCAGTTGTGCGATGGCGCGACCGTGATCAGCGCGCGCGCGCGCTGAAGCGAGGCGGAAGTTGTGGTACACCGCGATGGTCTCCAGCACGCCGCCAAGCGTCCCCTTGCCGTTCGCGAGGAGATCCTCGGCCGTGCGCGCGGCGATGGCTGCCCGTGGCACGAGAACTTCGGCGTAGAGGCGATGCAGACGATCGGCGTTGCCGACCTGGAACCATGCCCGCGCCACTCGGTCTCGGGTCCGCTGGATTGCGTCGAGGCGTTCGAGTGCCGCCGCGCGCTCGAGAGAACGCGAGCGCCGGATGATGGCAGCGTCCTTCTGCACCCAGATAGGCAACGTCAGTCCGAACTGCAGGATGAGCGGGTCGTCGCCGTTCCCAGAAGGGTCCACCCCCAGCGAGGAAGGCAGGCGACTGGTGCTGACTTTCGTCACGCCGACCGACATGTCGGGAATGTGGACCTGACCGGCGAGCGAGGCCCTGAGACGCGCTGTCTCGAGAGCGAGACCGGCCTCGCGCAACTCCTGATTGTGGCCCTCGGCGATCGTGAGCAGTTCCGCGACCGACGACTGCACGTCGGGCAGCATGTCGGTTACGGGCGTGCCGATCGGCGTCTCTGGCGGCAGGTCGAGCAGCGAGCGCATGCGTTGCGCCTCGACGAAGCGCAACTCGGCGAGGATCACGCGGTCGTTCTCGAGCTGTGCGCGTTGCGTATCGGCGCGGAAGAGTTCCGAGACCAGCGAACTCGTTTCGCCGGCTGCTGCGGCGGTGGTGTAGCGCTCGAGGACGGCACCGATGTCGCCCGTGATCGCGATCGCCTCGTCGATGTAGGCGATCTCGTGGGCGACGCGGACGACTTCGACGAGGACGTCGCGGGTCATGCGTTCGTAGACGATGCGCATGCGTTGTGCGTCGCTGTCGGCGATGTCGGTCTGCGTACTGAGCTTCGTCGGGAACGGGATCTTCTGCTGGACGCCGACCGACCATTGCTGCGATCCGACGCGGGTCTCGACCTCGGTCTCGTACCACCCGATCATCACAGTCGGGTTGGGCAGCCAGCCTTCGATCGCCACGCTCTCGCCCGCAGCTCTCGCGCGAGCCTCTGCCGCCTGGATGACGGGGCTGCGTTGCAGCGCGATCCGGAGCAGATCGGCCAACCTGGGCGCTTGCGAGAGATCCGGGATCGGCTCGGGTTCGTGGCCCGGACCGTCCTGGCTCTCTGCTCCCACAAGGGTACCGGTGCTCTCCGGGGGCCCGGATGCCGGAACGTGTTTGAGCTCCGCCTTCTCTTGCGCACACGCGGCGAGCAGCGGGAGAAGGAGGAGCGACGGCAGAAGCGTGCGGCGGACTAAAGCGGTGTGCATCGGGGATCTCCATCGCATGGCGCGTGCCAGCGAGCGTGTCACCCTAGGCGCGCGGCCGGAAAACCCCGCGGCACCTGTGACCGTGCGGCATGCCGGTCGCCGTGCGGCGCACCCCACCGCGCCAGGGCAGGCCGTCTGCCGCGGCTGCCAGGCTCGGAGACTCCCCCGAGTCGAGGCGCCTGTCACCCACTACAGCCGTCCCAGCCGGACACGTCCGGCATCCACAGGGGTTTCCGGCCGCACCCCTAGCGCGCTGCGGTCGAGGCGGCTATCTGTCGGATATCGGACAACCCGGAGCCTAGGTGCCGGATATCCCACACCGTCGTTCAGGCCTCCGGGAGGACAACGCGAAACGTCGAACCCGAGGCTCCCGTCGAAGCGACTTCGAGGCTGCCGCGCATGCTCGTCGCCAGTCGAACCGCGACCGCCAGTCCAAGGCCTGTGCCCTCGCTACGACCGGTCACGTACGCGTCGAAGAGCGAGTCTCTCATTTCCGTGGGGACGCCGGGACCGCGGTCCTCGACATCCACGACGACGCGCTCCGTCTCGATCCGCGCGCTCACGCGGATCAGACCGCCGTCGGATTGCACTTGCACGGCGTTGAGCATCAGATTGAGCAGGATCTGGCGTAACAGCGATTCGTCGGCGCGCACCACCACGTCGGGCGCGACGGCGTTCTCGCACACGATCTCTCGTCGCTTCGCTTCGGGGCGCAGGAGCAGGAAGACGGCCGCGGTGAGATCGTGGAGCGCGACGGAGGAGACGTCTGGCTTCGGGGGCCTTGCGAACTCCAGGAAATTGGCGACGACGCTATCCAATCGAGCCACTTCCGATTCGAGGAGCGCACCGAATTCCTCGGCCACCTCGCGCGGAGAGTCCTCGCGGCGCAAGACCTCGGCGGCACCCTGGATGCCGCTCAGAGGATTGCGGATTTCGTGTGCCATCCCGGCAGCGAGCTCGCCCATCGCGCGCAGGCGCTCCCCGCGTCGGAGCGTCTCTTCGGCACGCAGGAGAGCGCGCGCGTTCGTCTCGAGGTCGCGGGAGTGACGCCGTGCCTGTGCGAGAGCGTTGGCGCTGCGCTGCGAGAGGACGGATGTCACGGCTGTGACGACGTTGTAGAGCACGATATCGCCCACCCAGAGCGTGTTGTGTGCGTGTCCCGATAGGCCGCCGAAGAGATGCCAGAAGTAGACGACGCTGGTCAGCGCGCTCCACGTCAACGCGGGCCGTGGCGGGAACCACAATCCGGCGAGAATGAGCGGCACAAAGGTTGCCTTGAAGAGCAGGTCGTGCACGGCTACGGCGTGCACGTCGGTGGCGAAGTGGAACGCCGTCAACGTCGCGATCATGATGGCGATGATCGCGTGATGCCGCGCGTCGGAGCGGCGCTGGAGTACTCCGGACGCGTGCGCCTCGTCCGTCACGGGGTCGCTTCTCCGCGCGACTCTGGCGGCACCTCGATCGTGTACTTCTGCAGTCGATAGAGCAGCGCTTGGCGAGAGATGCCGAGGAGTCGCGCCGCGCGCGAACGGTTGCCGGATGTGTGATCGAGAGCGCGGAGGATCCAGCCGCGCTCGATGATCGCAAGGTCCACGCCGTCGTCCGGAAACGGACCGTCAGAGAGCACAGGCTGGGGGGCATTCTTCACGTCGTCTGGGAGGTCGGTCTCAGCCAGAACGTCGTCGGCACAGCCAAGTACCACCGCGCGCTCCATGACGTTTTCCAGCTCTCGGACGTTTCCGCGCCATGGGTAGCGACTGAGGATTGCCGCCGCCTCCGGAGTGATCCGGATCGGCCGCCCGGCCGCCTTCGCAGCGAAGTGCTCGGCGAGGAGACCGACGTCGGCCCCACGCTCCCGCAGCGGTGGTAGACGCACAGGAACCACCGCGATCCGGTAGTAGAGATCGCTGCGGAAGTCGCCTTCGTCCATTGCGGCGACGAGGTTGCGATTGGTGGCGGCCACCACGCGAACGTCGATGGGGATCGTGGTCTCGGCGCCGACGCGACGGATCCGGCGATCGGTCAGGACACGCAGGAGTGTGACCTGCGCCGCGGGCGGGATCTCGCCGATCTCGTCGAGGAAGAGCGTGCCTCCATCGGCTTGCTCGAAGTATCCGCGATGTACGCGTCCGGCGCCGGTGAACGCGCCCTTCTCATGCCCGAAGAGTTCGGACTCGAGCAATTCGCTCGGGATCGCGCCGCAGTTGACGGGCACGAGCGGCCCTGCCGAACGGTGGCCTTCGAAGTGGAGCGCGCGCGCCACGAGTTCCTTGCCGGTGCCGCTCTCGCCTTCGATCAGGACGGTGGCGTCCACGTCCTTCAGGCGGTCCATCGTCGCGAAGACGGATCGGATCGCCGTGCTCTCGCCGATGATCCCCGCGAACGTGTGGCGGGTCTTCAGCGTCGCGCGTAGAGCGCGGTTCTCACGCGTGAGTGCCGCGCGGTCGAGCTCCTTGGCGACCACGACCAGCATCTCGTCCCACGACACCGGCTTCGTGACGTAATCGGCGACGCCCTGGCGCATGGCATCGACGGCGCTTCGGACTGTGCCGTGGCCGGTCATCACGATCACCGGCATGCCCGGCTCGCGACGGAGGATCTCGGTGACCAACTCTTCGCCGGAGACGCCGGGCATGCGCAGGTCGGTGATCACGAGATCGGGCGCGATGCGGCCGAACGCTTCGAGCCCCGCGTCGCCATCGTCGGCGAGTTCGACATCGTAGCCAGCCTCGCGGAGGCGGAACTCCGCGATACGTCGGAGGGTGGCGTCGTCCTCCACAACGAGGATCCGTCGCTGGAGCGGCTCGGGTTGGTCTTCCATTGCAGCCGCCATCATGGGCACGCGGCGCACGGATCACAACTTCACGACCGGTTCGTGCTCCGGCTGCGCCCGGTGTGCGCCGATCAGGAGCCTGTCTCATATCGGGCAGCCGCTGTGGCATTACCGACAGCACGCGTCCAGCGACGGCGTGCTCGACACCGCGCGTGCGCCGATGTCGAGCGCGGCGCGCTTGCGACGCGCCGCGGCTACCGCTCGGCACGGATCTTGCCACAGAACTCCGCGCGCGCAGTCCCGCGGCACCCATGCCCCAGATCCTGTGTGCAACGCACCATGTCCAATACCGACGTCCCCGACTTGATCGCCGCTTGTGTTGCGGAGTACCAGGAGCTCGTCGATTCCGGTAGCCGCCCGGCGCTCGATACGTATCGCCCGCGCCTTGGTCAGGCGTATCCAGAGTTCCTGGTGGCGTTGACGGCGACCTCGGACGACGCGGTCGCGGCACTGCCGGGCCCCGACGAGTCGTTCCCGCTGACGTTCGGGCCCTTCATGCTTCTCGAGCGTCTCGGCGCCGGAGGGATGGGGGTCGTCTACGACGCCCTGCACCGCACGCTGGGTCGGCGCGTCGCGGTGAAGGTCCTTCACACGGAGACGGCGAACGACCCGATCGCGCGTGAGCGCTTCAAGCGCGAGTCGCGGGCCTGCGTTCGCGTCCGCCATCCGAGCATCGTCGAGATCTACGATGCGGGCGAGGTGAACGGGCGCGCGTACTACTCGATGGAACTCCTCGAGGGGGCGCCGCTCGACCGCCTCACAGCCGAAGAACAGCCGTCCGTGACGGAGATCCTCACAGGTTTCGCAGGCATCGCGGACGCGCTCGAGACATTGCACCACGAGGGCGTCGTCCATCGCGACGTCAAGCCGGGCAATATCATTCTGCGTGACGATGGCTCGATGGTGCTCGCCGACTTTGGCCTCGTGAAGGCGCTTGACACGCCCGGTCTCACGGCGGATGGACGCACGCTGGGAACGCCGCTCTACGCGAGTCCGGAGCAACTGCGCGGCGACAACGCGAGCATCGACGGTCGCTCGGACGTCTACGCCCTCGGCGCGACGATCTACCACGTCCTCTCCGGCAAGCCGCCTTTCGAGGCGAGCGACATCGGCGGTCTCTTTCGCAAGGTGATGAACGAACGCCCGGCCGCGTTGATCGGCAAGCGTGACGGCGTCCATGCGCCCTGCGAGCACGTCGTCTTGACCGCGCTCGAGAAGCGCCGCGAAGATCGCTACGCCACCGCCGCTGCGATGCGTGACGACCTGTTGGCAGTCGTCGCCGGCGACGCACCGCGCGGGCGTCCGGTGTCCGCGCTGAAGCGCGCGCTGCGAGCGGTCTGGAAGCAGAGGATCGCCGCGGCGGTGGTCGGAGCGGTCATCGCGGGCTTGGTATTCTGGAGCACCACCCGGCCCGCCACGTTGCGCGTGACCAGTTTTCCGCCCGCGCGCGTCGTTGTCGATGGCGCGGATCTCGGGCTGACGCCGCAGCTCCTCGAACTGTCGCCCGGGTCGCATCTCGTGCGTATCGGTCGGACCGGATTCGGGGCGTACGAGGAGACGATCGACCTCGCGGCGGGCAGCGACCGCGAGATCCACCAGGCGCTCGTCGTCGAGGACTCGGACGACTTCATGGCTCTCTGCTGCCTTGCCGATGCGCTCGGCATCAAGGTGACAAAGGCGCCCGAGTTGGGCGTCCCCGTGGCCGGGCGCGATGGCGCGGGGCCTTCCGGCGCCGTCTTGCTCCCCGCCGGCGATGTCCGGGCGGCGGATCTCGACGAATGGTCGATCGATGCACCCGGAGCAGGCGAGCAGCCGGGCCGCGTGGTGTTCTACCGTGGCGGCGACGTCGTCTCGAGTGCCCCGATCGTGCTGGCCGCCGGGCGCGCGCGCGGCGTGCTGCCGACGTCCGTCGCGCGTGGACTCGCCCCAGGCGAGTCCGTCGAGTGGGGCTGGTTCCCCGACGACGGCGAGCCGGTCGAGACGAGTTTCGGAGTCGCGACGTTCGACATCGAAACCGAGCTCGCCCGGATCGAGAAGCAGCTCCGCGGCCAGCCGTCGTCGGTCGTCCGCCACTTGAAGGCCGAGGTCCTGCTCAGTCGCGGCCTCTATACGGCCGCGATCCGCGAGGCCGTCGAGGTGCACGGCGATCCCGCATGTGAGGAGCGCGCGACCGAGATCCGGCGCCTGGCCACCGCGCGGCTCATCGACCTGTCACAGCGATAGCGAGCTTCTGTCGGTACCCGGGCTCCGGACCGATTTGGCAATCGCGGATAGCTTGTCGGGATGCTCAGGCGTGGATCTCGGGAGGGCGTCGCGCTACTGCTCGCGGCAGTGGTGGTGGCGTACGCTGTCTTCGCGTGGCGGGGGGCCCAGGATCGGGCGCTCGACGCCGCCGAAGCGGAGGCGCGCGCTCTGCTCGATGCCGTCGCGTCCGGAGTGGCGTCCAACCTCGCCGCCGCACGCGCGACGGAGGACCTTCTCGCGCAGCGGTTGGTCGATCTCGCAGCCGCGCTCGATCGAGGACTCGCGGAGCGACCTGGTCGCGAGGAACACTTCCTGGTGCGTTTCCGGCGTGAACATGGGTTGCGCGGAGTCGTCCTTCTCGATGACCGGCTCGCGGTGCGGGCGAGTGCGGGCGCGAGTGTGGCACCGGCCGGAGATGGCCCGTTCGGTCGTGACCGGCTCGGGCGCCTGGAAGCCGAGACCGTTGCCCGTCGCGTGCGCGCTGCGGGATTGGCGGAGCGCGAGGAACTCGTGCTCGGTTTCGGCGAGAGCCCGTTCGGGCAGCGCAGCGAGTACTTGGTGGCGCGGCGCGCCATTGCAACCGGCGGTTACGTCATTCTGCGGCAGGCGACGGCGGAACTCGAGGCATTCCGCGAACGAGCCGGCGTGGAGCGTCTGCTCCGTGACACGGCGGCGGGACCGGGCATTGCATACCTCGCCGTACAGCGGCGCGACGGCGAGGTGCTTACGTCTGCCGGCGCGCTGCCGTCGGGAGAACCGCATGAGGGCTCCGGGTGGACGACAATGGGTGACAGGCGCGTTCTCGACGTGGCCCTCGCGGCGCCGTGGGATGCGGACTCGCACTCCATTCTGCGCGTTGGAATTGACGGTACGCCGGTCGCGACGGTCATCTCGGAAACGCGCCGCGACGTCGTCGTCTTCACGCTGCTTGTGCTGGCAACGGGGGCGGGCGGCCTCTTCCTTCTCGCGCGCCGCGAGCGTCGTGCGTTCGCCCTCGAGGAGCGGTTGCGAAGGGCCGTCGAGGCGAAGGAGCGGTTCGCCGCGCTCGGGCGTCTGTCGTCCGGGGTGGCACACGAGATCCGGAGTCCTTTGAATGCACTCTCGATGGCGACACAGCGGCTGCGGCGAGAGATCGTGCTCGACGATCCAGCGGCGCGTGCGCACTTCGAGGGGCTGACCGCCGCACTCCGCGCGGCCGTCGGTCGCGTCGACGCAACGGTCGAGGACTTCCTCTCGCTCGGGCGCGATCGCCGCCCTGCTGAGTTGCGCGCGCTGGAGATCGGCGATCTGGTGCGTGAGGCGATCGAGGGCGAGCGGAGTGACGCAGTGGCATCCGGGCCGAGCCTTCAGGTGACGGCCGATCGGGTCCTACTCGTGCGTGTGCTCGCCAACTTGCTCCGCAACGCCCGTGAGGTGGCACCTCCCGGTACGACGAACGTGACGTGGCGCACCGATGGTGACGGCGTCGTCCTGGAGGTGATCGATGGCGGTCCCGGCATACCTCCCGAGGAGCGCGAACGCGTCTTCGAACCGTTCCACACCGCCCGCCGTGGCGGCACTGGGCTGGGATTGACGATTGCGAAGGAGGCGCTGGAGCGCATGGGCGGGAGCATCCGCATCGGCGACGCGCCCGATGGGGGCGCGCGCTTCACGTTGCGTCTGAACGCAGGAGGGGAATGCGCATGAGTGCGAGTGTTCTGGTCGTCGAGGATGACGTCGCGCAGCGGGAGCAACTCGTGGGCTTTCTTCGCGCCGCGCGACTGGGCGAGGACGTCAATGTCAGCGAGGTCGCGGACGCCGTCGCTGCGCGTTTCGCTCTTGCGGATGGAGGCGTCGATGTCGTGATCACCGACATGCGGATGCCAGGTGGTGACGGCGTCGATCTCGTGGCATGGGGACGGACGAACCACCCGCTCGTGGACTTCATCGTGGTGACTGCCTACAGCTCGGTCGAGACAGCGGTCAACGCGATGCGCAAGGGCGCGCACGACTTTCTGACGAAGCCCGTGGATCTCGATGTCTTGGAGCATCGCCTGCGCAATCTCCTGGAGCGGCGTGGGCTCGTGCGCGAGGTGAGTCGGTTGCGAGAGCAACTCGATACCGAGAGCGCCGCGCCGGGTGTCGTCGCGGCGTCGCCCGGGATGCAGTCTGTGCTGCGAGTCGTCCGGAAGGTTGCGGCGACCGATGTCACCGTTCTCATCGGTGGCGAGAGCGGCGCCGGGAAGGAAGTCGTTGCAGATCTCGTCCACGCTTGGAGTCCTCGGCGATCCGGTCCATTCCTGCGCGTGAACTGTGGCGCTCTGACCGAGAGTCTGCTGGAGAGCGAGCTCTTCGGGCATGTGCGCGGCGCGTTCACCGGCGCGGATCGTGATCGCCCGGGACTCTTCCGGCAGGCGCACGGAGGCACTCTCTTGCTTGACGAGATCGGCGAGATCTCGCCTGCGACGCAGGTGCGGCTCCTGCGCGTTCTGCAGGAGCGCGAGGTACGTCGCGTCGGCAGCGCACTGCCTGAGAAAGTCGACGTGCGCGTGATCGCGGCGACCAACCGTGATCTCGAAGCCGATGTCCGTGACGGACGCTTTCGGCAGGATCTACTCTTCCGGATCAACACGATCTCGGTGGTCGTTCCACCGCTGCGCGAACGACGTGCGGACCTCGCTGCGTTGCTGCCCATGTTTCTGCGCCGCTACGCCGAACAGATCGGGGTTCCGGTGCCCCGATTGTCGCGAGAGGCGCACGACGCGCTCATGGCGTATCGCTTCCCGGGCAACGTGCGCGAACTGCAGAACGTGATCGAGCGGACTGTGATCTTGGCGCCTTCGGACGTCGTGGAGTTGGCCGACCTTCCGGCCGCGGTCCGCGCGCCGATCGAGAGGGGTGACGAGCTTCCCGGTCCCGACACGGAGTGCACGCTCCCGGAGCTGATCGCCGCGATCGAGCGACGCGCCATTCGACGTGCGCTCGCCGAGCACGGTGGGGTGAAGGCGCGTGCTGCGCGCGCGCTTGGGCTACCCGAGCGAGTGCTGCGCTACAAGCTGAAGACCTACGGCATCAACCCGACAATTTCGTCGCGTACCCGACGAGGACGTCGCCCCGCGCACGACGATTGAGCCTGCAATGTGATGGCACGTCCTTCGCGCTCTCCATCCTCGGGCGGCAACGCTCATGGCCGAATGGGATCGCGCCGGTGAAGGAGAAGCAGAGATGAAGATGAAGAAGAAGATCGTAACCGCCCTGGCGCTGACCGGAGTGGCGGTGCTCGTCCTGGCGTCCGCACCGTCGCTCTTCGCCCGCGGTGGCGGTGGCGGTGCCATCGGCGGCGGCAATGGTGGTGGCGCAAGCGCCGGTGGGGCGACAGGCGGTGCGCCTTCGGTCCCGGCACCGGCGCGCGGCAACACGACCAAGGCGGGCTCGCAATCCGGCTCGAGTTCTGCGGCGCAGCGCCAGAACACGAACGCTGGCGCCGCGGCTGGCGCCATGGCCAATGGCGCGTTCACCGGCTGGCAGGCCGGCCAGAATGCTGCAGCCGCAAGACCTGGCGGCGGCGGAGCCGGTGGTGGAGGAGGAGCCGGCGGCGGCGGCGGAGCGGGCGGTGGTGGAGCGGGCGGTGGTGGAGCGGGCGGTGGTGGAGCGGGCGGTGGTGGAGCCGGTGGCGGCGGCGGCTCGGGTGCCGGCAACGGTGGTGGCGCAGCGGGGGGCGGTCGCTGACCGCCCGCGCGTGCCATGCAACACTCCCTCCGGATCCTCGCGCTGATCGCGACGACTTGGTTGACGGCATCACCGGCTCACGCCGGCGAAGTCGAGGAGGTCGTACCGACGCTCCAAGCCATCCAGGCCCTCTGCGACGACGGCAACTTCGAGGAGGCCGCGGCGCGTGCGACACGACTTGTGTCGGCGCACCCCGACGCCCTCGACGCACACCTGGCGCTCCAGGACGCGCAGCTCGCGCTCGGCGAAGAGACAGCCCTTCTTCGCCGCTATCGCCAACGCTCGCGCTCGCCGAACGCCACCTCCGATGACCACTTCCTCGTCGCTCGACTTCTCTCCGGCAACGACGCGGTGGCCGAATTCCGCGCCGCTCTGAAGCTGCGCCCCGATCACTTCTGGGCGCTTTGCGGCCTGGGCACCGAACTCTCTGCGATGGGGAAGACCAAGGCCGCACTCCACGCATTGTCGAAGGCTGAAAACGTGAATCCCGCATCCGGCGTTCCGCCGAATCTGCGTGGACGAGTCGAGGAGTCGCGCGGGAGACTCGACGACGCCGAAGCGCTCTACCGCGCGGCGATCGCCCGCCAGCCCGAGCTGATTATTGCCCACATCAACCTGGGTGTGTTGCTCACTGGGCGAGGTAAGCACCAAGCCGCGCTCCGAGTTCTTGACGCCGCCGTCAAGCGCTCTCCGAGCACCACCGGAGTCTACCTCGCCCGTGGCATGACGCGGATGAGCGCTGGCAAGAACGATGCCGCGGTCCGCGACTTCGAGGACGCGCGCGATCTCGATGCATCGCTGGTTTCGCTGACCCTTCTCGCGAACGCGTACCTCTCGATGGAGCGTCTCGACGAAGCCGGAGCCGCGCTCGACCAGGCGTATGGGATCGCCCCGAGGCACGCGCCCACGCATGTGATGCGCGCGTACCTTTATCTCGCCGACAACAGGATCAACATGGCGTTGTCGTCGGCCAAGCTCGCCACCGAACTCGACCCGAAATTGGCCGAGGCGCGGCATCTGCTCGCGCTCTGCCTCGAGCGCACGGGAGATCTCAAGAAGGCGGAGTCCGCGTACAAGCGTGCGGCGAAACTCGACACGTCGGACCCGACTCAGATCCGTGCGTTGGCCCTCTTCTACGAGGCGCGCGGTCGCTGGAAGGACGCTATTCGCGAGTACAACAAGGTCGTCAAACTCACCGACGGTGCCCCCGACGCGTGGTTGGACCTCGCTCTCGCGCAGTGGGGGCTGGCGAAGTACGACAAGGCGGCCCGGTCGCTCGAGTCGCTCCTCGAAGTGGATGAGACGCGTCGGGACGCCTGGCTCAATCTCGGGATCCTGTGTCAGACGCAGCTCCGCAAGCGTCGCAAGGCCATCAGCGCGTTTCGGGAGTATCTCGATCTCGGGGGGAAGGACGCCCGCGTCGCCGGTTGGCTCGCCGAACTTGAGCGCTGAGACTCTGGTCGCTCAACCTGATCGCTCAATCTCGCGGACCGTTCTCCCAGAGGACGGTCCGCTTGGATTCCTGGATCTCCGCCCGGCGCCGACGCGTCACGCATCGGTCGCGATGACGTGCGGCGGAGCGGACTCCCGCCGTAGCATGACGCGCTCCCACTCTCCGAAGGAGTCGCAATGCACCTTTCCCGGGTCGCGAAGATCGCGCTGAGTCTCGTCCTCCTGACCGTTGCTGCAGGTGCCGAGGAGGCGACGCTCCACAATACGGAGATCTACGCGTCGCCGTGGGCGGGCGAGACGCCGAGCAAGGGCACGGTCTCGGTGCGGCACGAGGGAATGGGTGAGCCGCCGGAGAAGGGCTACTTCAAGGAGCACGATCCGGGCGAGGTCGCCGAGTTCCATCTCTTCGTGCCCGATGGACTGAAGGAGGGCGAGAAGTACCCGCTGCTCATCGTCTACCACGGAGGGAAGGACGGCGCGTCCGGCAAGGGCATGCTCGGCGGGTTCTCCAAGCTCTCGACGGTCGAGCATCCGGTCATCGTGCTCTCGCCCAACATGTACACGATGGACGCGCTGAACGAGTTGCTGAACGAAGGCACGGTGCCGATCGATCCGCGCCGCGTCGTGGTCTACGGCCACTCCTCTGGCGGCATGGGTGTGTTGTCGGCAATGAAGGAGTACACGCGCACGAACGGCGCGTTCGTTCCCGCGGCATTGATGGCGGCGTCGACGACGGCGTCGTTCGGACGTGGGAAGTACCCGCCGTCTACCTACTACGTGATGGCGGGCGAGAAGGAGACGCCGGAGTTTGTGAAGAGCGCAATCCTGCGCGAACGACGCCGCACGTGCCGTGTCCACACCCTCCAGATGCAACAGGTCTTCCAGGATATCCGCTACATCGAGATCAAGGATAGCGGCCACTCCGGCGGCACACCCGCGCACAAGGCGATCATCCAGCATGCCATCGCGGTGAGTGAGCGCGCGCCAGTGGCGCTCGACGTGACGTCGGAATCCTCCGATGTCGAGATCCTGCTTGCAGCCGCGCGCGAAGGCGACTGGAAGAGCGTGCACGAGGAATTCGATCAGCTGGACGACTCCCCGGCGCTCGATGACGCGGAGGAGTATGCCCGCGTTCGAGCGGCTGTCCTCGTCGATCTAGAGAAGTGGTTCAAGGGCGAGATCGAAGCGATTGCAGTCCTCGCTCCCGACGCGACCTACCTGGAGCGCGACCGCGCGTTTGCGCGCTACGACCGTTGCGCAGCCATCGCCGAGGAATTCGACGATACGTCCTCTGCCAAGACTCTCGGCAGCGCGCTCGCCTCGCTCTCGGAGGCGAAGCAGTGGAGCGCCGAGATCGCCGCGCGCGACGCGTACCGCGAGATCGTCTCGAAGCAGCCCAATTCGGCGATGCGGAGGAAGCTCGAGGAGTTGCGCGCGTCGGCTCCCGGGACCGAGTTCGGGCGCAATCGCACGCGCGAAAAACTCCTGGCGTTGCAGGAACTGCCGCCGGATCCGGCCGACCTGCCCGAGGGGCCGGAAATCAAGAACCCCTACTTCGAGAGGGCGAAGTGGCGCGTCTGGCGCGACGATCCGACGCCCATTCCGAACGTGCGGACGCTCGTCCGCGAGGGCAAGGAGAAGCTGCCGACGTCGATCACGCTGCAGCCGACACCTGTCGCAGAGCGGATCTATCCCGAGGGGCCGCTCGTGGACGGAGCCCCCATCAAGTTCGTGCCCGGCGAAACGCGCGAGACGCGCTATGCGCGCTTCGCCGGCGTCTGGGACGACGTGTACGCGAGCTGGTCCGGCCTGCACGGCTACGTGCGCCCCGTGTATCGGACCATCGACGGCTCATCCGTCCACCTGCGTCCGAAGGCAGGCGATCAGTTCATGCACTTCGTCGAGGTGCGCAAGACGCAGGACCTGCTGCGTTGCGGCATAACTTCGTCCACCAGTCCACGACCGGCATGGCGCATACGATCACGAACGGCTACGGCGTGAACATGACACAGTCGTACGAGCGGATCTACTTCTCCGATTGCCTTGTGACGTCGCCCGCCCACGCGACCTTCTCCGAGGACAAATTCGACCGCACGACGGATCTCTACCTGGCGCTCGTTCCGACGCTCTTCAACTCCGTCGGTTCCTCGAACAGCGAGACCATGGCGATCACGAAGATGATGATCGTCGGTGGTTATCTGCCGCCGGAGACCAAGCGCATCCTGAAGCGTAACGGTCTCTACCCGGCGGCACTCCTCTACATGTGGAAGGCGTCGCTGCCCTATGACGTGCCGTACGCGCACGAACTCCGCCAGCGCGTCGCGTATCGTGCGCTGGGTGACGAGAAGCAGCATGTGGGCAAGTACGGGCACGCGGGCAGCGAGCGCGGCAACATGAGCCTTCAGTTCCATAAGTACGACGAGATCGCCCACATGCGGAACATGATCGCGATGGCGCAGGCGATGACCGTCCTGCCGCCCGAGGCGATCCTCGACAAGATCGAGGTCACCGGCGGCAAGCAGGTCTATGGCCTGAAGAAGACGGCGCTCATCCTGCAGGAGCCGGATCAGGAGATCACCATCAAGCTCTCCTCCGCTGCGTCCTACGACCTGGCCGGACGTCCGCTCACGATGCGCTGGAAGTTGCTCTACGGCAATCACGCGACGACCTGCGAACCGGGCGAAGAAGACGGCTCGTGGATCATCCGGGTGCCGTGGGATGCAACGCTGTCCGAGGGGCGCACTGCTCTCGCGCTCGTCGCGAACAACGGCGAGTACGACAGCAACCCAGCCATCGTGAACATCTTCCGCAAGTTCCAGGACATTCCGCCGAACGGGCAGTCACCTGGGGGCTACGCCTACAACCCGCCGACCGCCAATCGCCGCCCTGTGATCCTCGACCTGCAGGACCAGCGGGTCACTCCCGGCGAGACCGTCAGCATCGCGTTGCGCGCCGTCGATCCCGAGGGCCAGCCCGTGCGCTTCTACAAGCGTGCAGGTGAGCCAGGCGAGTTGGACGGCAACCTCTTCACGTTCAAGGTTCCGAGCGGCGCCGACGCCAAGCACACGGTCACGTTCATGGCGTCCGACGCGACGGCCGGGAACAGCTACTCCGCGAAGCAGATCCACTTCGAGACGAAGCCCGAGGTCTTCGCGCACATCGAGACCAAGGCGAAGACGTTGATTGGCGCCGCGCCGTTCACCGTCGAGGTGTCGAGCAAGGGCTCGTCGGCGTCCGGCGGCGAGTTGGAACTCGGTTGGGAGTTCTACCTTCCGACTTCCAAGCGCAAGGCGGGCGACTGGAAGAAGATGGTGCATGGCAATACGGCCAAGCACACGTTCGAGAAGCCGGGTCTCTACGAGATCGCGCTCACCGCCCGGAGCGGCAAGGTCTCGGATCGCGAGACGCTGAGCGTCTGGGTGACGAAGGGCGATCCGCCGAAACCGGTCGGCGGCGTCGTGGTCGAGGGCAACGGCGCACGCATCGCGGACGGCGACGACGTCGCCTCGGCGTTCGATCACACGGACTTCGGAGCCGTGGACGAGAGCGGGACCGTCACACGCGAATTCGAACTCATCTCGCGCGACAAGGACGATCTCTCGTGTTCGTCACGGACAGTCCGAATCAGTGGCGATCACGCATCCGAATTCAAGGTGGTCCGTGCGCCGCGCAAGACCATCGCGGCCGGCGGCTACGGCACGTTCACGATCGAGTTCCGTCCGCGTGGCGGCGGCACGCGCATGGCGACGGTCACGGTCAACGCCGGCGGGTCGAAGATCCGCTTCGCCATCGCTGGCAAGGCGTCGCAGGATCAGGCGCAGATCGACGCTGCCGCGTCTGGCCCATGGATCGCCGCCAAGTCGCTCGCCGACGCGCGCAAGTGGAAGACGGCCGAAGCAGCCCTCGCGAAGTTCGTCGACGAGTGGCCGGGCGCGACCGTGACCCCCGAGGCGACGCAGCTCCTGGAGCGCATCCGCACCGATCCCGAGATATTGAAGGAGGTCTCCGACGCAGCCGATGCCGTCACGGCGAAGAAGGACCTCGCGAAGCAATCCAAGCGCGCGAAGTCTCTCCTCAGCATGGCCGAGAACTCGCTCTCCTCCGGTCGCAAGGATCTCGCCAAGCAGTACTGGGAAGAGATCCTCGCGAAGTACCCCAACACCCCGCAGGCCGTCGAGGCGAAGCGACTGCTGGGCCGCTGACACGCGCCGCGTTGGTGCCGCCTCTTATTGTCTCAAGACCCGAGAACGTCCTCGCGTGACGGCAGACGGTCCGGAGGAGGACCTGGATCGGGATTGAAAGCCCATTCGTCCACGAGTTGCTCGGCGCGGGAACCAAGCGCGAATGGGAAGCCCCCACGTCGAGCGCGCTCCATCACGACATCGACATACTCCAACTCAGCCGTTGGGCCGACCTCGCGCCAACCGTGAAACCGCAGACCGATCCGGGACAGCCCCGTGCTCGCGAGCCCGTTGAGTGCGCGCGCCACACCTGCCCCGACAGCATCCTCGGTGGCGTTCACGACAGCACCTGGCGAATGACCGAGTCGCCTGCAGCTCCGCCGAAATGGGAACAGAACATTGATCACGTCTCGGTAGTCCCAGAACTCGTCGATCAACGCAAACGCGACCACGACGCAGCCAAGGTGATCCACTTGATTACGCCGCACCGCCTCTTCCGCCGCAGCATGCATGAAGTGGCAGAAGTGCTGCAGCCAGCCGCGGCGGCAGTACCGCGCAACCACTGCCTGCTCGTCAGTGGATAGCGCGCCGTACGTCGCGCACAATTGGCGCGCCGGTCCGATGCCCACGCGACGCCATGCAAAATGAGTTAGCCGTGGCGCGTCTGCCGGTCCCCACACGTCCGCTAATTCGGTCAACACGGAGTCAACCGACAGAGTTTCCGGCGTCGGGAGCACGCTCAGCGGTCCACGAGTTGGCACTACTTCTCCACGTCTCCGCCCCCTCCTCTGCGTTCGTCGCCGTAAGCGCGGGCGGTGTACCGAGACCCCGCGTACCGAGTGTACAGAGACCGGTGAAGATCAGCACACGGTGTCGGTTCCACATGTCCCTCGTAAGACGCCTGCGCGTCGCATTCCGTCCGCCGCTCGAGGGGGACCTCGGGGCGCACGCGCGAGAACGTGCCGCCGTCCCCGGTCGGTTGCGGAGCGACGATGTCGCTTGTCGAGGCCAGGTGGCCCACAGACGCCCACGGAGGGTACGCTCCAAGCCCCGAGGCCCTCTCCAGGCAGATCGAGGACGAAGCGCGCGCCGGGCCTCGTTGGTACCGGACGAGCGCCGCACAGTGTTCGGGAGTCTCCGGTCGCGATCCCGGCGCAAGGGGGCCGCGACTCAAGGGATCGTGGTCTTGAACCTGTTGCTGGCGTCGATATCGTTCTGACCAGTTGACCGGTTCTCAAGATCGACACCTTTGCTGCGCGAAGCCCTGTTGTTGCGGAGCGTATTCTGACTCGCAGATTGATCGAGGAAGAAGCCGCTCTCGTCGGAGCGGATTGCCTTGCAGCCCTCGACGAGGCTGTCCGTCGCACCGCGCAAGTCGAACCCGTTGTCGTTGCTGCGGATCGATTTGCAGTTCCGCAGGATCACGTTGTTCGCACCTTCGATCTCGAGGCCCGAGTCGCCCGAATTGACCGCCGTGCAGTTCTCCAGGACGGAGTCGTCGCCTTCGACGTCGAAGCCGTCGGCGTCCGCGTTCGTCGTCTTGCATCGGGTCGCGGTCGTCCTCGGACCGAAGAACTCGAAGCCCTCGTCAGCGGAGTTCTTTGTCGTGCAGCGATCGAACGTGACCGGTCCCGGTGACCGCGCGCTGTGCTCGAATCCGTCGTCCCCGGCGTTCGTCACGCGGCACTTCGACACGGTCACGTCCGAGCCTTCAACGTCCACCCCGTCCTCTTCGCAGTTCTTGATCTTCACGCGGGTCACCTCGCCGCCCCTCACGTTGGATTCGCCCTCCTCACCGAACGAGATGCCGTCTCCGCCACAGTTGCTCACCTTGCCTCTCACCACGCGGATGTCGCTGCCGCCGGCAACGCGGACGGCGTCGTCGGAGCAGTCCTTGACAGAAAACTTCTCAAGGCGCGCGCCCGCACAGTTCTGAAGATCGAACCCGGTCCTCCCACCTCGCACGCGGAGGTTCTGCACCACCAGGTTCGTGCAGTTCGTTGCGGTGAGGCCCGTGCCCGTTGGACGGAGCGTCACGGCGCCCTTTCCCAGAAGCGTGAGGTTCGTGCGGCCCGTGACGACCACGTCCTCGACGTAGTTCCCACCCTTGATCTCGATCACGTCGCCGTCGCTGGACTGGAGCACGGCCTCCTGGATCGTCGGCTGGTCCTTCGGGACCCGGATGGTGCCCGCCCACGCCGGGCCGATCAGCGTGAAGACCAACGTCGTAGCCGCCGCTGCTGCCAATGCTCTCTTGAGACACATCCTGTCACCTCCCGAAGCGAGCCTGTGGGGCCGCGCGGCGCGGCGCAAGCCTCGCGTCCGCGCCGAGCCTCTTCCGGGAGGGCTCGGGACAAGAACCGGCACAGTGCACGATCGCCGCTGTCGCTCCGATCCGACCGAAGCGCCTCGTCATCACTCCCGCGGGCCCGATCGCCGCCGAGAACGCCAACGCTGCATTTCCCGATTGCGATCGCCAATTCTCCGCTTGACCTTGCACCCAGGTGCAAGCCGTAGACTGACTCTTTCGCTTCGGACCGAGACCGAAGGCGTCCGGCACGACGACCGCGACGCATGCAGCAGGGAGTACGGTGACCCGATGACGCGCCCCACATGCCCGAGCAGTGGACAGTCCGGCCGAGCGGTTGCGCTGGTGACGCTCGAGCGCTTGCTGCTGCCAGGACGAGTTGCGGGTGTCGCGGGGCGCGACTGGCTCTTCTGCGACAGCCCGGATTGCGACGTCGTGTACTTCACGGAGGGTGACTGTGATGCGTCTGGCGTGTCCGGCGTATCCGGCGCGACGCGTGTGCGTGCGGATCTCTCGGTTCGCGTCGGTGTGAAGGAGAGGCAGGCGCCGCGGCCTCTCTGCTACTGCTTCGGGCATACTGCGGAAAGCATCCGAGCGGAGTTCGAACGGACGGGCACTTCGACCGTGCTTGCGTCCGTCAGTGAACAAATGAAGGCCGGCGCGTGTTCGTGCGACGTCATGAACCCCAGCGGGAACTGTTGCTTCGGTGATCTGCGGCGCGAAGTGGCGCTCGTGCTCGATAGCGCAGCGCACTCCGGAGCCGCTCTGGCGATCGATGAAGGAGAGCAAGAATGAGCATCGGACTTCCGGCCTGGCGAGAGAGTCTCCGCGTGCTGGCATTGATCGGCGTCGGTCTCGGAGCGACGACACTTGAGGCGTGCGGCTCGTCCGAGGACGGCGTCGCAGGATCGGCTGGTGACGCGAGCGGGACTTCCGCCGGGACGTCCGCCGACGTCACTTCCTCGAAGACGCAGGTGCGCACGTTGGTGGTGCAGGTCGCTGGCATGAAGAAGAGCAAGGGTGGTTCGACCTGAATGACCTGACCCGATCGGGTTGTAGCGGCCCTGGAAGGGCTGCAAGGTGTGGAGAAGGTCGAGCTGGATCTGAGCAACGATCTCTTCCGTGTGACGATCGCGCGGGAAGGGCCTGACGACGTGAACGTGATCGCGACGATCGACGCGACGGGGTTCACTGCAACGACGTTCTCGGGCAAATTCTATGTCCATCACGGCGATCAGCCTGCGCCGCGCGGCGACGCGGTTCCTGCGCCCATACACGATGCTCTTGAGCGGGCGCGCGCGGAGGGCAAGCTCGTTCTCGTCGACTTCTTCGCCGAGTGGTGCGGCCCCTGCAAGCGCATGGAGGCGGAGGTGTACTCCGACCCGCGCGTTGCCGCGGTCCTTGCGGAGCGCTACGTGTTATTGAAGGTCGATACGGACGAATACCCGGCTGCCGGCAAGCCCTATCGCGTGACGGGCATCCCGGACGCTCGACTGCTGGCGGCCGATGGTCGTCAGGTGGGGCGGATCTTCGGCTTTCAGCCCGTCGAGGCCGTCCTCGAATTGCTGGCAGCCGCCGAGAAGAACGCAGGCCTCACGCCCCTTGATTCGGTTCCCGCTCCCGCCGCAGTCGTAGCGAATACGCCCGTCCCCACACCGCCCCCTGAGGACGCGCCACCGCCGGTGGCCGCGAAGTCGCGCACGGTCCTCCAGGTCGAAGGCATGACCTGACCCGATGGTTGAGGCACTCCGGTGCGACGGGCCCTGGAAGGGCTCGAAGGTGTGACCAAGGTCAGCATGCGGTTCGACGACACGCAATTCGACGTCGATCACGACGGGAACGTGACGTCGGCAGCGATGATCGCGGCGGTGGACGCCGCTGGCTTCAAGGCCTGGATGGTGTCCGAGGGTGAGGCCCCGATCGACGTGAAGTGACGCGCGGGGCAGCGCGTCACTTCAGCAGTCAACGGGTGCGCTACGAGTGGGTTGATCCGGGCGCGGAGCTCTACTTGTCGCCTGCGCCGGCAGGCTTCTTCGCCTTCAAGGTCGCCTCGAGACTCGGATCGCATTGGAGGCACTGCGACGTGGGCAGCTTGTGCTCGCCGCACCAATCGCCCTTGGCCTTGAACTCCTCGACGAGGGTGTCGTTGCAGCGCGTGCAGGCCGACTCCGGCACGCCGTGCTCGGGGCACCAGTCCAGGATCTCCTTCTTCTTGAGCAGTGGCTTCTTCGGGGCGTCCGCAGCGGGCGCGTCGCCGCCGTCGGTAGCCGGCGGCGTGCTTTCTCCGCAGCCGACTGCGAGAGTGAGGACGGCACCGATGGCCAGGGCTGAAACGAGTGATCGGATTGTGGTCATGGTCGTTCCCTTTCGCGGGGAGAGGTTCACGCGGCGGTGACCGCTGCGGCTGGCAGTTGCGCTTTCTCGTAGTCGCTCTCGTCGGCGCCCAGGATGACCGGGGGTTCGAACCAACCGTAGAGGACCGGCAGCACCAATAGCGTGAGCAATGTGCTGCTGATAACACCGCCGATGACGACGGTCGCCAGAGGCTTCTGCACCTCGGCGCCCATCTCGATCGCCAGCGCCATCGGAACGAATCCGAGTACGTCGGTGACGGCTGTCATGAGGACTGGGCGCAGGCGCACGAGTGAGCCCTGGATGATCGAGGGTTGGAGGTCGAGACCGCGGCCGCGGAGTTGTCGGATGAACGTGATCATCACGAGTCCGTTCAGGACGGCGATACCGGAGAGGGCGACGAACCCGACGGCGGCGGAGATCGAGAACGGCATTCCGCGGATCCAGAGCGCTGCGACTCCGCCGGTCGCGGCGAGCGGCACGCCGGTGAACACGAGCGTGGCGAGTCGGAGCGAACCGAACGACATGTGCAACAGGATGAAGATGAGCGCGAGCGCCGCCGGCACGACGATCATCAACCGCGTATTGGCGCGTTCGAGGTTCTCGAATTGTCCACCCCATTCGATGCCGTAGCGCCCGGGAGGCAGTTCGACGCGTTCCGCGATGGCGGCCTGCGCTTCGGCGACGAAGCTGCCCACGTCGCGTCCACGAACGTTGCACTGGATCGTGATCCGACGCCGTCCCCACTCGCGTGTGATCGTGGAAGGTCCCTCGACGGTCTCGATGGACGCGAGCCGCGAGAGTGGAACGCGCTCCCCCGACGGCGTGGCGACGAGGATCTTCCCGATCGAGTCGGGCGAGTCGCGATACTTCTCGGGCAGTCGGATCACGAGCGGGAAGCGCAACTGCCCTTCCAGAACCTCCGAAACTGGCTTGCTCCCGAGCGACTCAACGAGGTCGAGAACCGCACGCGCGGGCACGCCGTAGCGCGCGAGTTCGTCCTGCCGCACCTTGATCTGGAGGACCGGCTGGCCCGTGATCTGCTCGGTCGATGGATCGACGCAGCCCGGGATCGAGCGCAGCACTCCTTGGATCTCGCGGCCCTTCTCGACCAGCACATCGAAGTCGTCACCGAAGAGCTTGACGGCGACATCCGCGCGCGACCCGGAGATCATCTCGTTGATGCGCATCTCGATGGGCTGCGTCATCGCGATGTTCTGGCCGGGCATGTCGCGGAGCTCGCGTTGCACGAGGGTGACGAGTTCGGATTGCGTCGCGGCGTGGGTCCATTCGTCGCGCGGCTTCAGCGACAGGAAGATGTCCGTGAGTTCGACACCCATCGGGTCCGTCGCGACCTCGGCCGTCCCGATGCGCGACCACACGTGCTCGATCTCGTCGGGGAACGCTGCGAGCAGCGCCTTCTCCATCTGCGTGTTGTAGCGGACGGCTTCGTCGATATCGGTCCCCGCGAGGCGGATGACGTTGACGACGATGGCGCCCTCGGAGAGTCGCGGCACGAACTCGGAGCCGAGCCCGTTCGCCATCATCCCGGTCACGGCCAGAGCACATGCTGCAAGCCCGAGTACGACGCCCTTCCGGCGTAGCGCGAAACGCAGCACGGGCTCGTACATCCGACGTGCGGCGCGGACAACCAGCGGATCGCGGTCGCTCATCTTCTTCGGGAGCACGAGACTCGCCAGGACCGGCATCAGCGTGAGCGAGAGCACGAGCGAGCCGAAGAGCGCGAAGATGACCGTCAGCGCCATCGGCTGGAAGAGCCGGCCCTCGACGCCCTCGAGCGTGAGGATCGGCAGGTAGACCATCATGATGATCAGCTCACCGAACATCGTGGGTCTTCGCACCTCGATTGCCGCGTCACGCACGATCTCGATGCGCGTGCGATTCGGGTCGCCCTCGGCCACGCGCCGCACGACGTTCTCGACCATGATCACCGAGCTGTCCACGACCAGTCCGAAGTCGAGCGCTCCCAGACTGAGCAAGCTGCCGGCGATCCCGAACCGCAGCATTCCCGAGAATGCGAAGAGGAGCGACATCGGGATCGACAGTGCGACGATGAGCCCGGCGCGCAGATTGCCGAGGAAGATGAAGAGCACGGCGATGACGAGTAGCCCGCCCTCGAAGAGGTTCGTCTGCACCGTCTGAATGACGTGATCGACGAGCTCTGTGCGGTCGTAGACAATGTCAACATCGACGTCGTCAGGCAGTGTCGCGCGCACCTCTTCAAGCCGATCCTTCAGGCGCCACGTGACCTCATGGCTGTTCTCGCCCATGAGCATGAAGCCGAGCCCGAGCACGACCTCGCCCTTGCCGTTCGCCGTGACGGCGCCGCGGCGTACCTCATGCCCGATCACGACGTCCGCGACGTCCCCGACGCGCACAGGGACGCCGTCAATAGCCGTGATGACGATGTTCTCGATCTCGCGCGTGGTGGTCGTGCGACCGATGCCCTGCACGAGTAGCGCGCCGCCCGAGATCGCGACGGTGCCGCCGCCGACGTTCATGTTGTTGTCACCGATCGCCGTGATGACGTCGTCGAAGACAAGGTCGTGCTTCACGAGGCGCGTCGGATCGATACGCACCTGGTACTGTTTCTCTTCACCGCCCCAACTGTTGATCTCCGCGGTGCCGGGCACGGTGCGTAGCCACGGCTTGATCTGCCAGTCGTGGATTGTGCGGAGTTCCGTGAGATCGCGTCCCTTGCTCGAGACGACGTAGTGGAAGACCTCGCCAAGTCCCGTCGCGATCGGGCCCATCTCCGGGCGCGGCATCCCCTCGGGCAACTCCACCGTACTGAGGCGCTCCATGATGAGCTGGCGCGCGAAGTAGATATCCGTGCCGTCCTCGAAGATCACGACGACTTGCGAGAGACCGAATTTCGAGATGGAACGGACGGCTGTCAGGCCGGGCAGCCCGCTGATGGCCTGTTCGACCGGGAACGTGAGCTGGCTCTCGACCTCCTCAGGAGAGAGCGACGGCGCGACGGTGTTGATCTGCACCTGCACCGGCGTCGTATCCGGGAACGCGTCGATCTCAAGGTGCTTGAGCGAGAATAGACCGAGCACCGCGATGGCGATGGCGCCGACGATGACGAGGAAGCGGTGGCCGAGTGACCACGAGATAATCCGGTTGAGCATGGAGTTTCCTGTGCCCTCGCGTCAGTCGTCCACGCAGCCCGCGCCGAGCTTGCTCTTCAGCAACTCGGACTTGAGCACGTGACTTCCGGTGGTCGCGACGACTTCACCGGCGAGAAGCCCGACCGTGATCTCGGTCAGTCCCGCGGTGCGTGTTCCGACACGCACCTTGCGGGTCTGGTAGATCGTGTCTGCCATGCGGACGAAGACCACGTGGCAGCAGCCCTCCCAATGCACCGCTCCTGACGGTACGACGACGGCGTTCGGTGTGTCGCGGATGACGATGCGTCCGGTCCCGAACGTGTTGGCACGCAGGAGTGACTCCGGGTTGGCCACCGTCGCGCGCACCTTGACCGTGCGCGTCCGATCATCGACCTCGGAGCTGATCCACGAGACGTCGCCCGTGACGGCTCCGGCGCGGTCGGCGTCGGGGCGGAAGATGACCCGCTGACCGATCGAGACGGACCCCGCCTCTTCCTGGCGGACGTCGAGCATGATCCACATCTGTGTGAGATCGGCGACGACGAAGAGCGGCGCGGAGGAACCCACCGACTCACCCTCCACGACTTCGCGGGCGACCACGACGCCGTCGAAGGGCGCGATGACGGGAATGAGATTGGCGCTCGTCATGTGATCGCCGAGCGACGCCTTCGTCGCCTCCGGAATGCCGAGCGTGCGGACCGCATCGATGAGCTGTCGGTCGTCGAGTCCCGCGAGTTCCTCCACCACGACCGGCAGTCCAAGACTCGTGAGCTTCTGTTGCGACGTGAACACGGCGATCCGTGCCGCCCGCTGCGCGGCCTCCGCTGCCTGCAATTCCGTGCGTCCGCGCTGCACCTCGACGCGCGCCTCCGCGAGGGCCGCCTCCGACTCCTGCACGTCACTCTGCGAGCGGAAGCCCTCGTAGCGCGACGCCGTCACACGTTCGAACGCTCTGGCCCGGACGTCGACGACCTGCGCCGTCTGCTCGAGTGCCGCCTTCAGTTGTTCGATGCGGCTCGTTTCCACGTCCACCTGTGCGAGGGCTCCCAGAAACTCCGACTTCGCGGCACCCGCGGCCGCGGCGTCGACCAGCGCGAGGACGTCGCCGCGCTGCACACGATCACCGATCTCCTTCTCTACGCGCCACACGATGCCGTCGGCGCGTGCGGCGAGCTGCGAGACCCGCGTGCCGTCGTAACGGATTTCTCCGGGTGCCCCGACGGACGCGGACACAGGGCGTTCACGGACCGTCTCCAGCTTGACGCCGGCCTTCGCCAGAGCTTCCTTCGTCGCGAATTGAACGCGCACCTGATGCGTCTGGCACGCCGCGGCGTTCTGGCTGCGATCGCCGTTCGGCGCGGCGGTCACCGTCGGCTCTCCATCGGTGGGGAGCGCGTTGTCCGCGTAGGCGATCTCCGGGTGACAGAGAGTGCAATTCGACTCGGGGACGCCATGCTCCCGGCACCAATCGGCCGCTACACCGGCGGTCAAAATCTCCGGATGGCAGACGGTGCATTTGGACTCGGCGACGCCGTGCTCTCTGCACCAGTCCAGCGGATCGTCACCGGCCAGTTCGGGATTGCACGCGAGGCACTCCGAGTCGGGGACGCGGTGTGCGTCGCACCAATCCTCTTCGACGGCGTCACTCGTGTTCGAGCCGGTGACGTCGGCGAATGTCGGTGCTTTCCAGCCGGTCTGATGGCCCCAGATCGCGACGCCTGCCAACGCGCAGAGCACTGCGATGGTCGCGCCTTGTTCGATCAGCACTCTCTTCACGCGTGAAGTGAATTCACTCATCTCCGGGTCCTCTCACTTGCTCGTCTCGTGCCTGCGTATCGGCGGGACCGGGCAACGCGACCGACTCGACGAGTTGCACCCCCGTCGCTGCTTCGATCTCGATTACGTTCCGTTGGTAGCGAAGGAGCGTTTCGAGATATGTCCGTTGGGCCCGCAGCGCGCGCTGCTGGGCCGTCACCCAATCGAGAACCCCGACGTCTCCGACGCGGAATGCGCCTTCGATCAGATCCTGGTTGCGACGCACCTTCGGCAGCACGTCGCGCTCCTGCGCTTCGATCTCGCGGCGCGCCGTACGCAACCGAGCGCGTGCGTCGTAGGCGCCAGCACGGAGGCGGTGCAGCGTCGCGACGTAGTCCGCGCGCGCCCGATCGCGGTTGGCGAGCTTCGCGGCGATCTCGCCCTGATTGCGATCGAAGATTGGCAGCTCGAGGCCCATCGCGGGGCCGAGAAACGAGTCGCCCTCGGACTCGCGTTCCAGACCGAGTCCCAGTTGCAGACTCGGGTACTTTCCCTTGATCGCGAGGTCGAGCTCGAATTCCGCGCGCCGGTACGCCGCCTCGAGAGCGCGCAACTCGTAGCGCCCCGCGAGAAGCCTCTGCTCCAGATCGCTGTTGGACAGTTCACCGAAAACGGTGATCGACGCTGGCGCGCCGATGCCGGTGAGCCGTAGTTCGTAGTCCGGTGGCAAGCCGAGAACGGCGTTGAGGCGCAGTTTCGCGACCGCGACGTCGGCCTGAGCGAAGCGCTGATCACGCTGCATTTCGGCGAGTTCCAACTCGGCCGACGAGACGTCCAGATCCGTGCCTTCACCGGCTGCGCGACTCTTCTCTGCCAAGTCTAGCATGTGAGAGCGGATGCCGACGGCCTCGTCGAGCATCGCGGCGATCTGCAGCGCCGACGTCACGTCCAGAAGAGCGATACGGGTCGCTCGAACGAGCCGCCACTCCTCCGCAACGATTTCTGCGCACACGGTCTCGACGTTCGCGGTCGCCACTTCCTGACGCGTTGCACGCAGCCACGGCTGCAGGATGTCCATCAGCAAGTTGGCATCGAGCGCGTGGCCGTCGGCGCCGCTGATCCCGGTGCGCCACGTGACGCCGGCCTTCGGGTTCGGCAGGATGCCGGCGCCGAGCAGGAGCGCCTCGGCTGCTCCGATCTCGAGGCGGCGCGCGCGCAGGTCGGGGTTCAGCGTGAGCGCGATCGAGACAAGCTCGTCTTCGCTCAATCCGTCCGTGAGATCGAACGCCGGGGTCTCGATTGCTGCCCGAGCGCCCGGGAGAACGTGCTCCACGGTCACGTCGTCGAGCGTCGTGCTGCGCAGCGCCGCGAGTTCGGCGTCCGGCACGAGTGGCTGCGGCGTGTATGTGACGCAGCCCGAAGTGACGAGCGCGGAAACGAGCACGAGCCAGCAACTGCGCCGTGCTCGATGCGGTCGTCGAGAGCTCACAGGTACGCCAAGTCGGCGTCGGTCGCGGTTTCCTCGAGCTTCGCGAGTAGCATTTCGGCGATCTGCAGCCAGAACGGATCGGCGAGCGAGTAGTACGCGAGCTTGCCGTCTGCGCGATAGTCCACGGCGCCGATCGTGCGCAGCGAGCGCAGGTGCTGCGAGGCCCCGGACATCGACACGCCGAGGACCTCGGCCACGTCGCAGACACAGAGTTCGCGACCGTCCAGCGCACGCAGTATCCGCAAGCGACCCGGGTGGCCGAGCGTCTTGAACCGCTCCGCCGCGCGTCGCAACGCCGGCTCCGATGGGAGGCTCTCGCGCGCTGCGAGGACCGCGGTCGGATTGATGCAGTCGATCTCGCACACGCCTTCCGTGACGCGACGCCGAGAGCTGCTCGATGGTCTGTTCATGATTTCATGAAATGTAGGAATGAGGCACGCCGGCGTCAACAGGCGTCTCCATCGCGGATGCGGGGACATACGCGGACGCGACGTCTCGACGACGCGCAGGACTCCGAGAAAATCGCAGATTCCCCTCTTGACCTTGTTGTTGCCTACAAGCTGTAGACTCCCCTTCTCAGGAGACGTGCAGATGGCGACGATCACGCGCGGCGAGTTGGCAAAGCGCTGCGACATCAACTTCGAGACGGTGCGCTACTACGAGCGCCAGGGACTCATTGCGATCCCTGCGCGCAACGCATCGAACTACCGCGTCTACGACGAGGAGACTGTCCGGCGCATTCGCTTCATCAAGCGGGCGCAGGAGGTGGGGTTCACGCTCAAGGAGATACAGGATCTGCTTGCGTTGCGTGTGCGCCGCGGCGCGCGTTGCAGCGATGTGGTCGCCCGCGCCGACGCGAAGATCGCGGATATCGACGCCCGTATTCGCTCGCTCGGCGCCATGCGCCGCTCGCTCGTCGCACTGGCGAAGCAGTGCGAGGGCGGCGACGCATCCATCTCGAAGTGCCCGATACTTGATGCCTTCGAGGCCCCCGCATGATGCGGTCTGCCGTGACGAACGCGGCGTCAGCGGTCGTATGCGCTGTGGACGTTCACAAGCCGCGACTCGCGCTCTGCGCATGGTTCGCCGTGCTGGTGACCGGTTGTGCATCGTCGCTGCCGCGCGTCCCTGCGTTGACGCCATCCCCTGCGCCGGCCGCGCCGACCGCGGACGCCGCCGCGCCGCGCTACCTGTCGTCATTCGAAGTGCCCGCCCCGAACGAGGGCGCGGCGCCGGCGCGGCGCGAGACGTCCGACGCCATCGGCCTGACGTACGACGACACCATCTTCACGCAGTCGGCACGCACGCGGAACTTCACCGGACAGGGGCTCATCCCGCGCACGACGTACGTGCGGGCGACGCATCTCTACGACGGCAACGACCGGCAGCGCGATGCGTCTGACACCGAATTGACCGCGTTCGTCACGACGGTCAAGGCGATCGTCGGATTGCACGAGGACGTGACCCTCTCGGCGACGTTGCCGTACTTCCGTCGAGAGCTGAAGACGACGCAAGCCGGTCGCCGCCTGCGGTTGAACGCCGACGGGTTCGGCGATGTGGCCGTGGTCGGAAAGTGGCGCTTCTGGAAGGCGCCGGAGTTGCGCGGCACCACCGAGATCGCGGGCTTTTTCGGCATCGAGCTTCCGACCGGTAGCGACAGCATTCGTGACGCGGGCATGCGGTTGCCGCAGCCGCTCCAACCCGGGTCGGGATCCGTGGACGGCATCCTCGGCGCGGCGTTCACGCGCGTCTGGGACGGCGGGCGCTGGTTGGTCAACGCCGACGCGTTCTACAAGCGCAACGCGCAGGCGAACGACTATCGCTTCGGCGACGTGGCGCGTTTCGATGTCGGCGGTCAGTTTCGCGTGTATCCGGAGCAGTACGAGCGTTACGACCAGCTCACGCTGAACTTGATCGTGGAGCTGAACGGTCGCTATGCCGGCAAGGATCAACTCGATGGTCATCGCATCGACGGGACGGGTGGTCTCAAGCTCTTCGTCTCGCCGGGCATCCAGGCCATCGTCACCGAGAACCTGCTCTTCGAACTCGGCGTGCAACTCCCTGCGTATCGCAACGTGCAGGGACCGCAGCTCGTCGAGGACGTGCGCGCGACGATCGGCTTGCGCTGGCTCTTCTGAACTCAGACACCCTGCATCGATGAACTGCATCGACGAATCTGAACGGAGCATTCACTCATGAGACGAGGACTGACTGCGGCGGCGCTGACGGCAGCGCTACTGGCCGGATGCGCGACGCCGAACGCTGACTCCGATACGACGACCTCCGGGGAGCGCGAGGCCGACGTGCAACCGGCCGCCGTCGCAGAAGCCGACCTCACCGCGTACGTCGCTGTCGCTGGCGTCACCTGACCCATATGAGCGGGGAGCCTCAAGGAGGCTCTCGAACGCCAGGCTGGCGTTCAGCGATTCGCATTCGATCTGAACACGGGCATCGGGACGATCACGTTCGCGGACTATCACATCATCGACCTCGATGCCCTCGGGACGGCGGTGCGCGAGTCCGGTTTCGAATTGGTCGGGACCGAACTCGAGGCGCGCGGAAGCGTCACAGCACGCGATGCGAGCGGCGCGCGCGTGCTCGCGATCTCCATCGCCGATCGGATGCAGGACCTCGTCATCGTGCCGGGCGTCGGCGCCGAGACGCGCGCCCGTTTCGACGAACTCGCGAAGTTGGCGGGAACGTCGACGCACGTGCGTGTGCGTGGAGCCGCGCGAACAGAACCAAGTACGGACCTCGCGATCACCATCGCGGAGTTCGAAGTCATCGATGCCCGATAGTGCCGACCACAAGAGGAGTACGAGACCATGACCGACCGACGCAAGGTCCAGGTGTTCAGCGCGGGGTGTTCCGCGTGTGATGCGGCGATCCAGACAGTGAAGGACCTCGCGTGCCCGTCGTGCGACGTGGAGATCCTCGATATGCACGACCCGACGGTCGCAGCGCAAGCGAAGGCGCTCGGCATCCACCGCGTTCCGGCGGTCGTGATCGACGGGCAACTCGCGAGTTGTTGCGTAGCTGGAGCGGTCGACGCTGCCGCTCTGCAGGCGATGGGTCTCGGGCAGGGCTGATCGAACTTGGAGGGGGCGCTCTCGAGCGTCCCCTTCGTTGTTGTGGCTCCGCTTCGGCGCGAGCGCGCGGCGAGATCTGCCATCCTGTGAGACGTCGTAATACAGCGCGTGTGAGACGTCGTCATACCCTGACTTTGTCTTGCCGACTCCTGCGCCGCCGCCCGTACTGTCCCCCACGACATGCGCCAGCACCGACGACTGATCGCCCTCCTGCTCATGGTGGCCTACGCTGCCGCGAGCACGCTCGGCATGGCGTTCGTCGTGTGTGTCGAGACCAATGGCACGCAGACTGTCGAAGCCGTTGGCGCGGCGTGTTGCGAGCGAACCGAAGCGCGCGATGGAAGTCGTTCGCGCGACGATGACGCTCGAAGTGAACGCACAGGCGTCGCCGAGCTGACGTCGCCCCGGGGTGTCGTGCTCAATGACTGCGGCGGTTGCGAGGACTACCTCGTGACCGTGGACGCCGATGCAACGCGGTCGAATGATCGCAAGCTCGATCCGGCGGCAGCCACGATGGTTCCGCCACCGGCACCGCCTTCGGTGACGGCATGGCCGATCCACGACGCCGGCGCAGCGACCGCGCGCATTCGCGCCGCGGGGCCGCCACCATCGGCAACGATCGCCTGTCTACGTAGCGTCATTCTGCGCTGCTGATCTGCGACGGTCTCCTCGACGCTGACGACGTTCTGTCCTCGCGTTGAACCCCGCGCCCCCTGCTCCGACCACGCGGCAGGACGGCTTGCGGTTGCACTCTGACCACCGATGGCCGCGTCATGCTGCTCCCGCTTCGACGGCCCCACTCTGAGTTGCTCGATCGGTTCCAGCGCGACGGGCGCGGTCACCGACCAGCCACTCGACCACCGAGCGACGGTGTCATGCTTCGGCACGACGCCGCGAAACAACACCGCGAAACGACACTGCGACACCGTGCTTCGACGCACGCACCCGGGAGACAACTGATGCGATCTACTGCACAGGCGCCGAGCACTCGATGTGCACCGACGCCGCAATCAGCGACGAGAGCGCTGCGCCGACTGGGTTGCGGCGCCATGTTGGCGCTGCTCACCGGGTGCGCCAGTTCCGCGTATGAGGCCTCGCCTCTGGACCCGGTGCAGGTCCTGCGTGATCTGCGCGCGACGGGCACAGCACTGCCCGGAGGGACAGACGCGACGGGACAGGACGGCGAACAACTCGCTGCGCTCACCATGGAGCAGGCGGCCGCCCTGGCCGTCGAGCGCAACCCCACCTTGCGTGCGATGCGCGCCGAGATCGGCGTGTCGCAAGCCAAGTTGGTCGAGGCCGGATTGCTCCCGGATCCTTCAATCGGTTGGGATGCGATGGACGTCCTGACCAATCAATGGGTCAACGGCAATACGGATCAGGAGGATTGGGTCGGCGGCTTCGGCCTCTCCTGGCGTGTCCCGCGACCCGGCGAACTCTCGGCGCTCGAAGCGGTCGCCGGTGCGGAGTTGGAGAGAACCGAGTGGGCTGTCGTCCGTGCCGAGTGGGGACTCGCGCAGGCGGTCGCCGACGCATGGATCGAACTCGCATCGGTCCGCGGCCGCCTGGGCGTGGCGAACGAGTTGCTCGTCCTCGGTCGGCGCACCGCGTCCACGCTGGAGCAGGCGCGCCGCGTGCGTGCTGCGACCGGCATCGAGGCGAACCTGGCTGCGCTCGACGTCGCCGACCTGGAACTTGAGCGATTGGGCCTCGAGGACGAGGAGATCCTGGATCGACAGGCCCTCAATGCCTTGCTCGGTCTCGCGCCGGACACGCGCTACGAGATTGCCACCGCCGACGTCATGAGCACCGGTCCGGACACGGCTCCTGATCCTGCAGCCATCATGGATGCCGCGATCGTCCAGCGGCCCGATCTTGCGGAACTGATGACGGACTACGCCGCAGCCGAGGCCGCGTTGCTACTCGAGGTTGTGAAGCAATTCCCCGAGCTGTCCATCGGGACGGGCATCGAGGTGGTCCTGCCCATGTTCTCGCGTGCCAACTGCTACGCGATCCGGAGGGCATACGCGGAGCGCGAAGTCATTCGCCGCGTGGTTACCGCCGAGGTCGCGCGACTGCGCGCCGAGGTCCATGCGACGGTCGCGGCTTACAGGCGTGCCCGTCGTCAGGCCGACTACATCGCGGAGAACGTAGAGCCGCGACTCGAGGAGAGCTTGCGCCTCACCGAGGCGAGCATCGCCGCGCGCGAACTCAGCACACTTGAGGTCTTGCTCACGCAGCGCCAGATCCTCGATGCACGGATGCGAGCCCTCGCGGCTCGCTTCGAGGCCGCGTCGAGTTGGGTCCGCGTCCAGGCCGTCTCCGGTCGCCTCTTCGGCACCGGCGCGCGGCATGTGCCGGACGCCGCGACTGAAGCAGAAGAGGACGAGTGATGACCACGACCAGCCCATCACCTCACGCTGACCAGCCCCGTCCCGCCGCATCCGCGCGGCACGCAATTACCCACCGCAAACAGGAGATCGAGACATGCTGAAGACTATTCTGCAGCCGAGGAGCCTCGCACTGTGTGCGGCTCTCACCATCTTTGGCGTTCTCGGCGGCTGTGGCCCCGATGGCGGCGGCGATGGGCACGATGACCATGAAGAAGGCGGCCATGAAGAGGGCGGCCATGACGAGGGCGGGGAAGAGGAAGGCAGCGTTCATCTGACGGCTGAGCAGATCGAGCGCGCAGGCATCGAAGTCGTCAAGGCTGGGCCCGGCCCGATCGAGGAGACCCTGCGTGTCGCCGCGGTCGTCTCGGAGAACTTGGACACCCAATCTCACGTGAACCCACGCGCATCGGGCCTTGTGCGAGCGATCCACAAGCACCTCGGCGAGACGGTCGAGAAGGGCGAGGTCCTCTGCGAGATCGACAGCGTTGCGATGGGCGAGGCCGTCAGCGCGTATCAGACAACGCGTTCGACCTCGGAGGCTGCTCGCGGCCTGCTCGCCAAGGAGAAGGAACTCTTCCGCAAGCGACTCACGGCGCGAACGGATGTGCTCGATGGGGCGATCGCCCTCGCGGGGACGATCCGCGACCGCGAGAAGAGCCTCGAAGCGAAGGGGCTCTCCACGTTGCGTCCGTTACTCGCGGCCGAGAAGGCGTTCAGGGAAGCGGAGTTGGAGAAGGAGCAGTCGCTCACCGAGTTGAAGGCAGAGCGCGACACGCGCCTGCTCCAACTCGATGCGGCTTCGATCGAAGCGGACATCGCTCTTCGGGCGGCGACCGATAGATTGCGTATCCTCGGGATCGATCCCGAGTCGGTGCCGGGTCACGGCGAGAGAGCGTCGGCGAGCTTGGGCCTCTACAAGGTCATGGCGCCCCGATCAGGTGTCATCGTCGCGCGTGACGTCACGCTCGACGAGTTCGTCGGGGCGGAGACGACGCTCTTCGAGATCGACGACCCATCGGTCGCGTGGATCATTGCTTCCGTCTACGAGCATGACTTGCGCCGCGTGAAGCGTGGCCAGAGGGTGCATGTCTCCGTCGGCGCGCTCCCTGGCGCCGTCTTCGAAGGCACCGTCGGACTCATCGAGTATGAGATCTCTACGAGTACGCGCACCGCGCGCGTTCGGATCGAGATCCCCAACCACCCCGTCGAGCAATGGCCCGAGCCCTTCCCGCTGCGTCCCGGCATGTTCGCGTCCGTGAGCATCGTGACTGCCAGCGGAGACGTCGGCATCGTGGTGCCGGAAGACGCGATCGTGCACGAGGGTCCTGCGACATTCGTGTTCGTACAAGTCGACACCGGCAAGTTCGAGCGCCGCGAGGTCACGCTTGGCGTTTCTGGAGGCGGGGACGTCGAGATCGTCTCCGGCGTGAAGGTGGGAGAAGGCGTCGCCACGGGCGGGACGTTCACTCTCAAGTCTGCTGCTCGGGCCAGTGAGCTCGGCGGGGGGCACTCCCACTAAGCGGGAGGAATACCAACCATGATCAAGTCAATCATCGACTTCTCGCTCAACAACCGGCTTCTCGTCGTCATCCTCTGGTTCGTCGTGGGCGCCATCGGTGTGCGCTCGCTCGGCGAACTACCGATCGATGCCGTGCCGGACGTAACCAATATTCAGGTCCAGATCCTGACCACGAGTCCCGGACTCGCACCGCAGGAGATGGAGCGCTTCATCACGTTCCCCGTCGAAACCTCGATGAGCGGCCTGCCCGCCGTCGAGGAGATCCGCTCTGTCTCGAAGTTCGGCCTCTCCGTCGTGACGGTCGTCTTCGAAGAGGGCACAGACATCTACTGGGCGCGCCAGCTCATCTCGGAGCGGCTGGTCGAAGCGCGGGAGCAGATCCCGGACGGTTACGGCGAACCCGAGATGGGGCCAATCTCGACCGGTCTCGGCGAGATCTACCAATTCGAGGTCCGTGGCGAAGGCCACTCCTTGATGGAGTTGCGCGAGATCCTGGACTGGAACATCAATTACCAGTTGCGCTCCGTTCCGGGCATCGTCGAGGTGAACGCTTTCGGCGGCGAACTCAAGACGTTCCAGGTGACCGTCGATCCTGATCGACTCATCTCGTACGGGCTCTCGCTCAGCGAGGTCTTCGAAGCGATCGAGGGCAACAACCGCAACTCCGGCGGCGGCTATATCGAACACGCGGGCGAGCAATACCTGATCCGCGGTGAAGGGCTCGTCGGAAGCCCGGCGGACCTCGAGAACGTCGTCCTCTCAACAACCGAGGATGGCACGCCGGTCTACGTCCACAACATCGCGCGCGTCGAATTCGCACCGATGATCCGGCAAGGCGCAGTCACCCGTGACGGACGCGGCGAGGCCGTCGTCGGTATCGTGATGATGCTGATGGGAGCCAACTCTCGCACTGTGTCGCGGGACGTGCACACCAAGATCCTCGAGATCTCGAAGACGCTGCCCGAGGGCGTGACGATCGACACGTTCTACGACCGCACCGAACTCGTCGATCGGACGATCGGGACGGTCGCGAAGAACCTCGCCGAGGGCGGCTTCCTGGTCGTTCTCGTGCTACTGCTCTTGCTGGGCAACCTGCGCGGAGGGTTGATCGTCGCGTCGGCGATCCCGATCTCGATGTTGGTCGCCTTCACGGCGATGCGCTACGCGGGGCTCTCCGGCAACCTCATGTCGCTCGGCGCGATTGACTTCGGGCTGATCGTTGACGGCTCGGTTGTCCTCATCGAGAACGTGGTGCGCTACCTGCATCACCACCGTGATGACAAACTGACACCGCACATCGAGAAGGTGCGGCGTGCATGCCACGAGGTTGCGCGCCCGGTGGTGTTCGCCGTGGGCATCATCATGATCGTCTACATCCCGATCCTCGGACTGCGCGGGATCGAGGGGAAGATGTTCGGTCCGATGGCTCTCACGGTGGTGTTCGCGCTCGCCGGCTCGCTGATCTGCGCGCTGACACTCATGCCGATCCTCGCGAGCGTGTTTCTTACGAACGTGAGCGAGACCGAGCCGTGGCTCTTCCGCCTTGCGAAGCGCGCGTATACACCGATGCTTGAGCGTGTGACCAACCACCCGAGAGTGACCGCAATCACCGCGGTGGTGCTCTTTGCGGTCAGCCTCGGTATCGCGCCATTCCTTGGCGCTGAGTTCATGCCGCGTCTGGACGAAGGTGCGATCGCGTTGCAGATCTGGCGCATCCCCAGTGTCTCGTTGGAGAAGTCCAACGAGGTGAGCACGCAGGCCGAGATCATCGTGAAGTCGTTCCCCGAAGTGTCCACCGTGGTCTCGCGCACCGGTCGGGCCGAGATCGCGACGGACCCGATGGGCGTCGAGATCAGCGACACGTTCATTATTCTCAATCCGCCCGACACGTGGCGCTTCGACACGAAGGCCGAGTTGATCGCGGCCATCGACGAGAAACTCACCACACAGATCCCGGGGGTGTTGTTCAGCTACTCGCAGCCCATCGAGTTGCGTGTGGCAGAGTTGATCAGCGGCGTGCGATCCGACGTCGGCATCAAGCTCTTCGGGCCGGGCGAGAGCCTCAACGAGATGAAGAGATATGCCGACAAGATCGCTGCGGTCGTCCGCAAGATTCCCGGCATGACCGAGGTCAAGGCCGAGCAGGTGATCGGCCTGCCGACGCTGCGCGTCGTGATCGACCGGAAAGCGACAGCGCGTCTCGGCATCAACGCCGAAGACGTGTTGGACGTCGTCGAGACGATCGGTGGACGTCAGGTCTCTACCGTCAGCCAGGGCCAGCGTCGCTTTGCCTTGCAGGTGCGCTTCGACGAGTCGGTTCGCGCTGACCTGCATCGTATCCGGAGTCTGAAGGTGCCCGTCCGCCTCGGCGGCTCGGACGCCCCAGGCTTCGTGCCTCTTGCCCAACTGGCCGACATCATTGTCGAGACAGGGCCAGCACAGATCAGTCGTGAGAAGATCAGCCGACGGATCTCGATCGAGGCCAATGTTCGTGGACGCGACCTCGCGTCCGCAGTCGCCGAGGCGCAGGAGCGCATCGAGGCGGAAGTCGAACTACCGCCCGGCTGGTACATCGAGTGGGGCGGTCAGTTCAAGAACCTCGAAGCGGCGTCCGCGCGACTCGCGATCCTGGTCCCGCTCTCGCTCTTGCTCATCTTCGTGTTGCTCTTCACCACGTTCAACTCGACGCGACTCGGCCTGCTCATCTTCCTGAACGTCCCGCTCGCCGTGACCGGTGGACTGGTCGCACTCGAACTGCGCGGGTACCCCTTCTCGATCTCCGCTGGCGTCGGGTTCATCGCTCTCTTCGGCATCGCCGTATTGAACGGTGTCGTGCTCGTGTCCTACATCGTTCAACGTTGTCAGGACGGGCTCAGCCCGATGGAGGCTGCGAAGGACGCTGCAATGGTTCGCTTGCGTCCGGTTCTGATGACGGCGATGGTCGCCTCGCTCGGCTTCCTTCCGATGGCGCTCGCGACGAGTTCTGGTGCAGAGGTCCAGCGTCCCCTCGCTACCGTCGTGATCGGTGGACTCATCACATCGACGCTTCTGACACTGCTCGTGTTGCCGAGCGTCTACTCCTGGTTCGACGGTCGCAAGTCCGAGGTGGAGATCGCGTCATGAAAGAGATCAAGGCCATTATTCAGCCGTTCCGTCTCGATGCTGTGATTGACGCATTGAGACGGCACCCGGAGTTGCCCGGAGTCACGATTTCAGACGTCGTCGGCTTCGGGAAGCAGAAGGCTCTGTCGACGCCCGATGGGCAAAATGTCCAGGTGGGCGCGCAGGCGTTCGCCAAGAAGACCAAGCTCGAGATCGTCGTGGACGATGACGCTGTCGATGAGGTCGTCGATCTCATCACGCGCGCGGCTCACACGGGCAATCCCGGCGACGGCGTGATCATCGTGTACGACGTGCTCGATAAGCGCCGTATCCGCGACGGCAAGCAATTCGGAGACGCGTGACCCAGGGGACCGAAACCCGCACACTCGCTTCAGGACCTCCTTCAGAGCGGTTCTGCCTTCGAATCGAAGGCATGGATTGCGTGGAGGAGGTCACGCTTCTGCGTCATGCGCTCAAGCCACTGATTGCAGACGAGGACCAACTCGCATTCGACGTGATCGGTGGCCGCATGTGGGTCACCGTTCACGAAGAGACGCGAGCTCCCACCGTGGACGCTGTCATCGCCGCTGTTGCGACGACCGGCATGCGCGCCTCGGTTCCACAGGAGGGAGTGGCCGGTGGCGAGGGCGTACTTGACGCTCTGCAACGGCGTCGCACGCGTCTCACCATTGCTGCCGGAGTGGCAGCTGTCCTCGGCGTGTTTGTGGACGCGCTCTCCGGAGCCGGGTTCGCCGCCGCGCTCGGCCTCAGTGAGGGAGAGCACGCAGCGACGTGGCCCGCGCGCTGTCTGTACGTCGTCACCATTCTGATCGCGTACTGGTACGTGGCGCCGCGTGCGTGGGCAGCTCTGCGTCGGATGCGCCCCGACATGAACCTGCTCATGACGGTCGCCGTGGTCGGCGCCGTCGTGATCGGCGAGTGGCTGGAGGCGTCCGCGGTCTCGTTCCTCTTCGCCCTCTCGCTCACCATCGAGGGGTGGAGTGCCGGTCGTGCGCGGCACGCACTCGACGCGATCCTGCGCTTGGCACCGGATCACGTCCGTGTGGTCGGGGACGATGGTGTGGAGAGCGAGATCTCGCCGAACGACGTCGCGATCGGGACGCGCTTCGTCGTCAAGCCAGGCGAGCGCATTCCCCTCGATGGGACTGTCCTCGAGGGGACGTCGCGTGTCGACGAGGCACCCATCACCGGCGAGAGTTTGCCGGTGACCAAGAGCGCGCCGAACGAGGTCTTCGCCGGGACGATCAACGGCGATGGTGCACTCGAGATCGAAGCGACGCAGGTCGCCGGCGACACGGTGCTTGCGCGTGTCGTGCGGTTGATCTCCGACGCTCGCGCGCAGCGTGCACCCGTCGAGCGGTGGGTGGATCGCTTTGCCGCGATCTATACACCTGTCGTGCTTGCGCTGGCCGCGCTGATCGCAATCGCTCCACCGCTCTTCGCGGGCGGCGAGTGGGGGGCCTGGGTCTATCGCGCGCTCGTGCTGCTCGTCATCGCCTGTCCGTGTGCTCTGGTCATCTCCACACCCGTGACGTTGATCTCCGCGCTGGCAGCGGCCGCCCGCAACGGTGTGCTGGTGAAGGGCGCCGGTCATCTGGAAGTCCTGACGCGCGTGCGCGCCGTCGCACTCGATAAGACCGGGACGATCTCCGAGGGGCGACCGCGAGTTGCGGAGATCGTCGCACTCCGGGTTAGCGAGAATGACGCGCTCGCCGTGGCCGCGAGTGTCGAGTCGCGCAGCGAACATCCGCTGGCGCGCGCGGTCGTGACGGCTGCGGAGGAACGCGGCGTCGCGTTCGACCCGGCGTCCGACTTCAAGGCAATTCCCGGTAAGGGCGCCCGCGCGTCGATCGTCGGTCCGGACGGGGCCACTGTCCGCGTATGGGTCGGCTCGCATCCGTACCTCGAAGAGCTGGAACTTGAGACGGAGGCGATTCACAACCGACTCGACGAACTGGCGCAGGGCGGACGGAGCGTCGTCGTCGTCGGCACCGACACGGAAGTCATCGCGCTGATCGCGCTCTCCGATGGTCTGCGCAGCGAGTCGCAAGAGGCGCTTGCCACGCTGCGCGCGATTGGTATCGATCAGCTCTCGCTACTCACCGGCGACAATCGTGAGACCGCCGCACTGGTCGCTGAGCAATGCGGGATCGACGACGTACGCGCAGAGCTACTGCCACACGACAAGGTCACCGCGATAGAGGAATTGCTCCGCGATCACGAGTTCGTTGCGATGGTCGGAGACGGTGTGAACGACGCGCCTGCGCTCGCCCGTGCATCGGTCGGCATCGCGATGGGAGCTGCCGGCACCGACGCGGCGATCGAGACCGCAGACGTTGCCTTGATGGCGGACGACCTGCGCAAGCTGCCGTGGCTGATCCAGCACTCGCGGCGGGCACTCAACACGGTCCGCGTGAACGTCGCGCTCTCGCTGGGTGTCAAGGGCGCGTTCATGATCTTGGCCGCGGTCGGGCACGCGTCGCTGTGGGCTGCGATCACCGCCGACATGGGCGCGTCGCTCCTCGTCACGCTGAACGGTCTCCGGCTCCTGCGACCGAAGGACGCGTAACCCTCACGACGATACGGAGCCAGGACACTTTCGGCGGAGTTCGGAGGTGAACCCTCGCCACATCGATGCCACTGCTCCGAACTCTGCCGAAAGTGTCCTGGCTCCGTATCGCTCACTTGGTTGGCGCGGGCAACACGAGTTGGATGGTCTTCTGCGGAGCGGTCACGTTCGCGATCCAGAGCGGCGGCTGCCGCCGGGCAGCGAAGATCTGAACCTCTGCAGCCGGCAATCCGTGGAGCGCGAACGTCCCGTCGGCATTCGTCCACGCGGACCATCGAAACGGGCCGTCGCCGAGAGCCGCGCTCAGAAGTACCGACCCGAGTGGGCTCCCGCCTGGCGAACGCAGTGTTCCTTCGATGGTCTTTCCGATCGAGACCGTGAGTCGCAGAGCGTCTTGCCCGGTGGTCAGCGGTGCGGTGGCCGGGCCCACCCCATAACCCCCTGAGTTCGTCCCACCGCCAGCGCTCAAGACCCACTCGAAACCCGGCAGCCGCTTGAACTCGAAGTGGCCACTGCCGTTCGTGACCGTGAGTTTCGGGGAACCGTACGCACCCGGTCGAACCCCCACGGCGTCGGCCCACACGGACACGCCGGCTCCGACGGGGCGTCCGTCGGGCCAGGTCACGGTGCCGGCGAATGCAACTCCGTCGGTCGCGACGATCCGGAACGCGTAGGAGCTTCCCGGTCGGGCGTGCCGCACGATCCCGTCAGCAGTGGGGGTTCGGGCGACGAGTACGTACTCCTGGTCCACATCAAGTCGTGGCGTGCGGAACGAGCCATCGCTCTCGACGTGGACACTGGTGGCGTGCAGGCCCCCCTCTGGTACGACTTCGAAGCTGCGTATCCCGCCCACCACACGCGGTACGCCGACGATGTTCCCCGTGATATACGCGCCGTTCCCCACGACGATCGTGAGCTCCTCGTCGCCGGGGACGATCGTTCGTTCCACTCCCGCGTGATCGTTGCTCGGAGCCACGACGACGGTGTACTCGTTGTACGCGGGCAGTTCGGTGTCGACTCGGCCGTCGCTGTCGAGACGCAGCGTCCGGTCCGTCGCGGCCTCGCCACGACCGCTGATCCAGAGCACGCGCACGCGTGCACTCGACCCAATTGGGTTGCCATTGCTGTCCAGTATCCGGAGGCGAACGCGGCGCCGCTGCGCCTGTCCGACGTCCGTCGTCGCCGCAGGTTCTCTACGGATCTCGGCCTCAGCGCCCCCCGGAGCGCTCGCGCGAGGACTGTCGTTCGGTGACGCGCGTCGCCGACGTCGTCGTTCGCGCGGCGCGCGTTCGGCGACCTCGACGCCGGGCGTCGCTTCGTCGGTCTCACGTGCCGCGTCCTCGCATCCCCAGGACCCACCGACAACCGAGACGACCAGAATCAGCGCAGCGATCCCGGCGGGCAGGAGACGGCGAGATCTGCGGGCGGGCGTGGCGGCGACCATGGCTGCACGCTACTCGAACCGGCCCGCTACCACGACCACGCCACACGCCCCGACTCAGTGGTCGTCTTTCGCGGGCGGGTGAGCGGAGGTTCGTAGCTCGATGACCTCGTCGCCTGCCACGACGACTGCGTTGTGCAGACCCTCGGAATAACTGTCCGAGACGAACCGGATCCGCCAGCGTCCCGGCGTCAGAGCGGTAATGCGAAATCGCCCGTTCACGTCCGTCTGGCCGTAGCGCTTCACGCCCGGCGGATCCGCGTCCAGTGGCTCGGCGACGAGGTCGATGAAGTTGAACGAGCCCCCGTCTGAACCGAGCACAACGCCGGCCACGACGAGCCCCTCGTCCAGGCGGATCTCGACGGGGTCGGCCGTCGCCCGGATACCGGATCTCGTCCACATGAAGCAGCCGGTCGCGTCGGCAGAGATCGAGTACTCCTCATCGTCGAGACCACCGATCGCGAACGCACCGGTCCGGTCCGCCGTCGCCTCTCCCGCCGGTCCGCCGCGATCGCCGGGCGACGCTTTCACGACGATGTCCTTCGCGGGCAGCCCGTCTGGTAGGAACACGCGCCCGTGGATCGTCTCGCCGAGCACGAGCGTCACACGTGCATCGCGCGTGCCGGCTTCGAACGGACCCGCGACGCGCCGCACGACTTGCGGCAGCCCGCCCCGGAACTCGAGCCAGTACCGTCCCGCCGGGAGCGGACCGCACGAGAAGGAGCCGGTGACGTCGGCGCCAACGGGGAAGTGGCCCTCCGAGTTGCCGATCGCGGCGCTCGCCGGGCGCTTCGTGCCGAATGCGTCGGGGTCCTTGTCGTGGACGATCACCGCGACGAAGCCGCACGGGCGGCCGTTCGCGAATTCGGCACGGCCGAGCAGGTCCAACTCTGGGAAGACCTCGATGCGAAGGTCGCCGGGAAGCGGTGCATCGAGCCACGCTTGCGCGCGCTCCAACCCACCCCAGAAACGCGCAGCCGATCTCCGGCAGACGCCCCCTCGACGTGGAACGTGCCGTCGTCGGCGGTCGTGGCGACGACGCGCGCGCCGAAGTGGACGGCCTGGTCCGTGGACGCGCGCTCGTCATGCGGCATCTCTCGGATCAGCGCCACGTCCAATCCCGGGACGCCTGCGTCGGTCCCCGTGCGAACGACGCGGCCCGCCACGGTGCGAGAGACAGCCAGCACGATCTCGAGTGGCTCTGGCAGTTGCTCGATCGCGAAGTCGCGCGACCACGTCGCGTAGCCTGGCATCTCGACGGCGATGGCGACGTGGTGGTCGTCTGCGAACGCGACGTCGAAGGAGCCGTCGGCGGCAGTGCGTGTCTCGACCCCGGGCGCCTGGTCCGGGCCCCCGCCCCAGATGAGCATCGCTTCGACGCGGAACGAGACGACCACTACGCGCGCTCCGGACACCGGCTCTCCTTGCGCGTCCGTGACACGTCCGCGTGCGTGCGGGGACGGGTCGGGAACGTCGACGAACACCTGGGGACCGTCCACGCGCCCTCCCGGCACCGTCTCGATCGACTCCGATCCGATCTCGATGCCGTTGGACGAGCACACGATCTCGACCCGGCCTTCTTCCTGCTCCGTCCGGACGTCCACGAGAATGAACGACCCGTCGGCGCGGCTCGTCGCGCTGACACTCAGCGATCCCTGGCGTGTCGTGACGGTCACATCCGCGACAGGCTTCTCGTCGTAGTCCAGTACGTGGCCTTCGATGGTGCAGCGCCCGAGCGGTGCCCGACGTCGCATCCGGATCTCGGGCACGATCCAGCCGTTGTCCTCGGGATCGAAGCGCTTGCCGTACGGGGGACCGAGGGGTGCGATGTCCGGATCGGGAGCGTTCTCCTGAACGAGGCCCGGCGCTTCGACCGCGACAAGGAACGTACTCCAGCTCCGATCGATCTGCAGATGTTCGATCGCGAACTGCCCGCGATCATCGGTCGTGGCGACGCGGCGGTGCTCCGGCGCGTCCGGATCCCGTTGCGCCCAGACCTCCACGTGTGCGCTGGCGACTGGTCCGTCGGGCCCGACGACGCTTCCGGTCAGAGTGTGCCCGCGCGTGGCTACGAGCGTGACCTCGTGGCGCCCGTGCAGGTTCTCATCGATGCTTAGAGCCGACGACTCGGCTGGTGTCAGCGCATAGCCGTTTGCTCGAATCTGGAACGGCGTGTGGTAGGCGAGGGAGTCATAGAGCGCGATCTGGAATCGCCCGTCGTAAGACGTTCGTGTGTCGCCGATCCAGCGGTTGTAACCCTCCAGCCTCACGCGGGCATCGGCGACTGGGGCATTTGTCGTCTCATCGATCACGGTTCCCACAATCACGCTGCCTCGCGGTAACACGAGATCCACGCGTCCGCGGTCCGGAACCCGGACCGTTGCGACGTACGTTCGGAGCGCGCCCTCGGCCGAGACGCAGATGGCCCAGTCGCCAGCTGCGAGTTGTTGCGCTTCGAATGCGCCCGACGCGTCCGCAGTCACCTCGACGGCTTCCCGCGTGTCGCGAAGTCCCGGCAGGATGGGAACGGGCTCCGCGCGCACGATCGCGTTGCCAAGAGCGCGTCCGTCGGCGGTGCGAACGCTGCCCGTGAGCGCGTGGCGCGAAGTTGCCACGTCCGTGTCGGGCGTCGGAGCCGCGAAGGCGCCCGTCGGTGCGACCGCATCGGCGTGCGCGCGGTCTCGTTCCTCGCGCGGGGCCGCATTCTGTGTCGCCAACCCCGTCGGCGCAGAGGGCGGCGCCTGCCCATCATTGCCGAGTCGCGCACATCCCGCGTACACGGCGAACGTGGCGACGGCGCAGACGAAAACGCCACTCACTACGCGACCTGCCGTCATTGCCATGCAGGTGATCCTACGCTCGTGGACCCAAACGTCGTGGATCCGATCCTGCGGCGCTCATGCGTGGGCGACCGGAGCGCGAGTGTGCACGCGCGCTACTCTCCGGCCGCGTGAGAGCTGATTGAGGCGGTTCACGAAGACGGCGCTTCACAGAGGGGCGGGCGCGGTGGGGCCGCGTCAGTCGCCCGTTGTTCGTCCACTCGGGCGCGCGTTGGCGAGCAGCCTGGCGACCGTGGTGCGAACGCGCGGGTCGGCATCGTCCGCGTACGTCCGGACGAGTGCCTCGGCGTCGGGGCCCCAGTAGTTCTTGGATAGTGAGTACTTATTGGGGATCGAGTAGTCGCGGGAGAGTACACGCTCGAGAACGAGGCGCCGCGCAGACGGAGGCGCGGAGTCGCGCGCAGCGAGTGCACTCTTCAGGCGCGCGAATCCCGCGACCCTGTCCTGACTCATGACGATGCGGATCAGCGCGGCGTTCCAGCGCTGCTCGGGCTGGTCGAGGATCGCCCGAGCCGCCGCGAGGGCGTCGGCGCCTCCGTACCGTTCGGCGAGGCGTCCGTGCTTGTGCAGGTCGAACGACCAGCGGGCGATCTCGGTGAGCGGACGCCGGAAGTTGGCCTCGACCTCGGCGAGTTGCGAGTCGTCGAGCACCGTCAGGGCCGCGCCACCGTAGAGCGGCTGCTTGCGCGCGATGTCGGCGAGGATCACCCGACGGGCCTCGGCCGGGCGGAGGTCATGCAGACGGAGGAGCGCGAGCGTGGGCAGGTCGCGCACGTGCCACGGGGTCGGTCGCTCGATCCGCGTCGCGAGTTCGTGACGCAGCAGAGGCTCGAACTCCGGCCCGCGCAGAGCCTCCCACTGATCGGAGAGCAGCCACTGCCGCGTCCCGCTATCCGCGTCCGCCCAGCTCCGAAGCGCGGCGTCGCGAAATTGCGGCCGAGCCGTGTGGCCCAGGCGCACTGCGGACGTGAGCGCGGGCAGGAGTGCGGCGCCGCGCTTACGTGGCAGTGCGGCGTGGAGCCGCGACCCGATCACCTCCCTCTCCTCTTCCCTCAGAATCGGGCCGAGGGTCGTGATGCCGCGGCCGGTGGCGTTCGACCTTGACGACCTTGCGCTGCTCCACGCATCCGCGACCGCCGTCACGTACTCCCGATCGACGATCACATCCGGGTGATCGATCCCCCGCATCAACTCGGCAACGATCCGCTCGCGGATGTCGGCGAGCGTCTTCGGCGGAGCCTCGGCCTCCGTGTCGGCGGGCGGAACGTTCGCGGGCGCCGCCTCGGGCGCTCGTTCTGCGACGTCACCCGCGCAGCCGACCGTGAGCGCGACGAGCACGAGTGCGGTGATCGCGTGGCACCGCCTCTTGATCGGCGGGGTTCGCATGGTTGCGTCGCGGTTCATCGATCCTCCCTTCGCGCGTCGTACGCGTTGCAAACATCGTGTCGCCGAGAGTCGAGACGCCGGCTCGCTCACCAAGCCTACTGCACCGCGTACACGTTGCCCGTCGGCCGCCGATCGCGGAGGTCACGGGACTCCACACCGACACCACGTGTCGCGTGTCGTGTCATGAACCGAAGCGTGGCGGTCAACAGCGGCGTCGCGGTCAGTCGGTTGGCGCGCGCACCCGCGGAGGTTCGGCCGCAGCGCGCGGTTGCCAATCGCCTTCGTTCTCCTGCGCATTCGGCCAGATCTTCGCGCCGGCGGCGTTGTACTCCGCCCAGCCAGGGGACTCCTCCGGTTGGGCGACGATCGCGCCGATGGGGCACTCCGCAAGGCACGCTCCGCAGTCGATGCAGATGTCCGGGTCGATGACCATCATCGGCGCGCCCTCGTGCTCCCCGAAGTGCATGCACCCACAAGGGCAGACGGCCACGCAATTCGCGTAGCGTTCTCCCATGCAGCGTCCGGTGATGATGTAGGCCATGTGCGCATCCTCTCCGCGGCCTCCGCCGCTCCGTGACATTCGATACTCCGAACGTACGGCGCGTTCACTCATCACTCCAGGTCGAGTAATTGCTGTTATTAGGTCGTAGACTGTCTTGATCGTGGAATTGCGTGACTTCCGTTCGTTCGTCGCTGTCGCCGAAGAATTGCATTTCGGCCGGGCGGCGCAACGGCTGCACATGTCGCAACCGCCGCTCAGTCAGCAGATCCGCCGCATCGAGAAGGAACTCGGCGTGCTACTCCTGAATAGAACGACGCGCCGCGTCTGGCTCACCGGTGCGGGCAGCGCATTCCTGCACCGTGCGCGTGAGATCCTCGATCGCGTGGAGCGAGCGGTCGAGGTCACCCGTGCCGTCGGTCGCGGCGAGATCGGCAACCTCCGCATCGGCGCGATCGGTCCGGCGATGGACGGTCGCCTCCCGGCGGCCATTCGCGCCTTCCGCGAGCGCTTCCCACGGATCTCCGTCTCCGTCGACGAGGCTCCCACGTCGCAACTGCTCGAGTCGCTGCGCTCAGGCCGTGTCCAAATGGCGTTCGTGCGCTTGACCGATCACGACCGCTCGGGTCTCGACGTCGATGTGATCTCCCGCGAGAAGCGCATCCTCGCCGTTCCCGAGGGCCATCGCCTCGCCGGTTTGCGGCGCCCGACGTTACGCTCACTCCGGACGGAAGCACGCGTCGCGTTGTCGCGCCACGTACAGCCGACGATCCATGACGAGATCGTGCGAGTGCTGCACGACGCCGGCGTCGAGAGCCCGGTCGTGCAGGAGGCATCGACCGTTCACGGAGTGATCGCGCTCGTCGCAGCCGGGCTCGGAGTTGCCCTCGTTCCCGCGTCCGCGGCGCACACCGCCCGCCAGGGGGTGCGGTTCATGCCGATTGCAGGGCGGCTCCCGCCGGTCGAGATCTCGGCTGCGTGGCTGCAACACGACCACTCACCGCTACTGCGGATGTTCCGCGGCGTAGTCGGCGAGGCGGTAGCGCCGTCGGACTGACGCCGGTCGCTCCAACGCGCCTCATTTCGTCGGGCGCGGCGGCGAGGGAGCGGAAGGGGCGGACGGGCCTGGCGGGGCGCTCACTGGCGTGATTGCGTCCGCCGATCTGGTCTTCGGCGCCGGGGGTTCCGTGCGGTCCTTCACGAAGCCCCATCGCAGCGGAGGGGTTTCGCCCTCGCGGGTTGCGTAGACCAGGTCGCAACCTTCGATGCAGTCGCCGCAACGGATGCACTCGGCGTCGCCGTAGCGCGTGGCGCCGTCGGGGTCGCCGTCAAGCGCGGGCAACTCTTCGCCGAGCCGTTTGGGGTCGATGACGACCGGGCAGACCTTCTCGCAGACGCCACACTCGATACACGGGCTCGGCTTCTCGCTGAACACGATGCCGACGGGCGCCTGCGACGTGACGTAGCGGTAGTAGAGACCGATGGGGCAGACGTTCAGGCAGAAGCCGAAGCGCCATAGGAAAGCGTGTCCCAGGCCTCCGAACGCCAGCACGAGGAAGATCCCGAGCGTGACGAGTCGCGCTGTGTTCGAGCCGTCGATGACCACCATCGGATCGACCCACCAGAGCATCACGGAGGCGATGAACGTGCCGACGAAACCGGCGCCCGCGGCGTGCTGCAGCAACCACGTCACGCGGTTCTTCTTGGCGAGTTGCACGTCCTCGCCGAGCCGGCTCACGTAGCCGACCGGGCAACCCCATCCGCAGAAGAAGCGGCCGACGATCACGTTGGTCGTGAACGTGATCCCCCACAGGATGCCGATCGCGACGATCACGCCCTTCAGTGCTGCGAAAAAGTCCACCCGCTCGAAGAGCAGCCAATGCGATCCGCCCCAAAGGTCCACTTGTGCGAGGCCCGTCAGCGGGACGGCGAGCAGGATCAGGAGCGAGATCGTGATGACGACGACGCGCAAGATCTGATAACGCGGCCCCCGCTTCGCAACGGCGGAGAGGATGCGAACGCGGTCCTTCTCGTTCAGTGGCAGCACAGAGGGCCTCCAACGGCGGGGTCTGCGAGCAATTGCATGAGTGCACGGAATACACCAGTAGCGCCTGCTGCGAGTAGCAAGATACCGCCGGTCGTGCGCAGTCTTCGCGCGCCAAAGCGGGCCACCGCGCCGTGGCCGAGCAGGCCGATTGCCGCGAGTACCGGCAGTGTGCCCAAGCCGAAGGCCGCCATCAGCAACGCTCCGCCGAGCGGCGTCCCGAGTCCGGCACCCTGGATCGCCGCGACGTAGACGATCCCGCAGGGCAGCATGCCGGTGACCGCGCCGAGCGCGAACGGCCCACCAGCGGCTTCCGCGCTGTGTGCGTAGCGAAACGCTGGCTCCAGTAGGCGTCCGATCCATGCTCCCGCGCCGCTCGCTCGGATCGGCGCCGGAGGACGCAACAGGCGTACACCGGCCAGGAGCAGCACCGCGCCGACAACGAGTCCCAGCCAGCCCTGCACGCCGGTGAAACTGTCCACGACCCGAGCGCCCGCCAGTCCGGCGAGCGCGCCGAGGAAAACGTACGTGAACGTCTTTCCGGAGAGGTAGAGGAACATCCGCCACGGCGCCCGGCGCCCCCCGGTTCCGGCACGCAACGCGAACGCGCCGCACATCCCGGCGCAATGCGCGCTGCTCGCAATCCCGATCAGGAAGCCGGGAACGACCGCGTCGGTCCACATCAACTCCGGCCCTTCCATGTGAGGAGGCCGTAGCTTCGGGCGCTGACTGCGAGACTCGAGATGATCATGGCGGCGGCGGCGATGAGCGGATGTAACTGGCCGGTCGTGGCGAATGCGAGTGCTACACCGTTGTAGACGACGCTTCCGAACAAGTTGCGGCGAACGACGGAGCGCAGATCGCGAGCCGCGTCGAGAACCCTCGGCAGCGCAGCGAGGTCGCCGCCCAGGACCTCGATCCCCGCCTGTGAACGCGCGAGCGCTGTTCCGCATGCCATCGCGATCCCGACATCCGCGGCGCGGAGTGCAGGCGCGTCGTTCGCGCCATCGCCGGCGAAGAGTACGCACGCTCCTTCGCGTTGAAGTTCCTCGACGCGCGTGAGTTTGTCTTCCGGCCGCAATCCACCGCGAGCCGTCACTCCCAGGGACACAGCGGTGCGCTCGGCGGCTGCGGGGCGATCCCCCGAGAGGATCTCGACGGCGCGGTCGTTCTCGGCGAGGCGCGCGACTGCGTCATGTGCGCCCGGACGCAGCGGTTGCGTGAGCGCGCAGAGCCCGCGTACCCGGCCGCCCTCCTCGAAGCCGACAAGTGTGGTTGTGCGCTCCGCGAACTCGCGCCGCGCCGCGGCGATGTCGCTCTCCCACGTGGCCCCCTCGCGATCGAGCCAGCCCGGACTTCCTGCGCGACAGTGCACACCCTCGATGACGCCCTCGACGCCCGCTCCGGCGACGACGCGCACCTCGGAGGGTACGAGTGCCCCTCGGCGCAGGATGCGTGCGAGTGGATGGCCTGAGTGCCCGACCAGGGCCCGCAGGCGCGCGCGCGCTGACTCGCTTCCGATCTCGGCCTCGACATGCGAGTGCTCCAGATCGGTCAGAGTGCCCGTCTTGTCGAGCAGCACATGATCGACGCTCGCCGCTGCTTCCATCGCCGCGGCATCGCGTACGAGTACGCCGCGCTGGGCGAGTGCGGCGCGCATCGCGCGGTACGCGAGCGGTGTCGCGAGCCCGAGCGCGCAGGGGCACGCGACAACGAGCACGGAGATCGCGGTGCGGAGACCCTCTCCCAGCCCTCCGATCTGCGCCGAGCGCATGCCGCCGATGATCGCGAGCGCGATCGCGAGCGTGGCGAGCCACCCGGCAAGGCGGTCCGTCGTTCGCATCATGCGCGTTGTGTTGAGCGGCGCGTCGAGGAGTTCTCGAATGCGTCCGAGTTCGCCTTCCAGCGCCCGTCGCTCGACACGCGCGATCAGGACGCCACTTCCGTTGACCGATCCGGCTGCGATCACGTCACCAGGGCCGACCTCGCGCGGCGCCGACTCGCCGGTGAGATGCGCCGCCACAGCTTCGCTCTTGCCGCTGCGTACCAGCGCATCGGCGGGCACGCGCTCCGCGGGCAGGACACGGATCTCGTCGCCGGGGACGAGATCGCTCGGGAGAACGTCCTCGTCCGGGCCCTCAGCTTCGATGCGATGGGCGCGCTCCGGGAGCAGTTCTGCCAGCGCATCCGCGGCGTCGCGACCACGTGTGCGTGCGTGCGCCTCGAGCCGTCGCCCGAACGTCACCAACACGAGCACCATCGTTGCGGTGTCGAAGTAGATCTCGCCGCCGCCCGCGAAGGTATTGCGGAGCGAGAGCCCGTACGCCGCGGTCACCGCGATCACGATCAACCCGTCCATCCGCACCGATCCCGCGCGCAGGTCGGCCCACGCTCCGCGCGCGAGCGGTACGCCGAGCAGCACGAGAACCGGCAGCGCGAAGAGAGCGAGCAGGATGCGTCCGAGGTTGCGCACCGCCTCCATGCCAGCTTCTTCGCCTGTGGCGTAAATCGCCTCGCCGTAGAGGACCAAGCTGAACGTCATTACGCCCATCGCCAGGAAGGCGGAGAAGAGTAGTCGGGCTTCGACAAGACCGCGGCCGCCTTGGCCGCCCGCCGCCGCGGCCGCCAGTCGGCAACCGACGCAGCAGAAGAGCGGTCGGTCGGCGTCGTGCGTGCCGCCGGAGAGTGGCAACGCGCAATGGGCACAGTGTGCCGGGGCGGGCGTACGCGCGTGTTGCCCGCTCATCGCAGTCACGCTTCACATCCGGTTCGCATCCGCTGCTCCGCGTGTCCTCCGGTGCCCATGCATATCCGTGCCCGCGCCGTCTGGCCTGGGCTGTCTACGCGAGGTCCTCGGCGAGGCTTGTCAGCAGGTACGACACCACGTAGACGGTTCCGAACGCGAGGAACGCGATCCACGCGAGCTTCATGAAGAAGGGCATGCGACCGTTTCCGTACTCGAAGACGTACTCGGCGTTGTCGTCGCCAGCGACAGCAGTGGGGTCAGGCGAATTCTCGGAGGTCATGAGCCTTCTCCGTGTCGAGCAGTTCGTACTTGGGTTTCTCGATGTCAGCGAAGTGTCCGCGCAGGAAACTGAAGAGGAGCAGCATGAAGAAGCCGCCTGCGACGAGGCAGTAGGTGAGCAGATGCGAGCCGGCAAAGCGCAGTCCGTCTTCGTTCACGAGGTCGTAGGTGAACTCGTAGATCTTCCACCCGAACGCGAGTGCCCCGGCGACGATCACGAAGCCGAAGATCCAGAGCATCCACGATAGGACGCGCTTGTCCTCTGCGCGTTTCTCCGGAGTGCGCCGATCCGGGGCGTGAGAGCCCGGGGCGCCAGAAGCCGCGGTGTTCGCGTGCGTCATTGCTGGGGCTCCCTACGGTCGTCGTCGGTCCATGTGCCGAGCCACTGCAGATAGGCGATCACGTTGAGCGCGTTCGGCGTTGGCCCCTCGGACTCTCCGACGACCAACCGTTTGCGTTCGGTAGAGAGGTTGTCCGGCGTCGCGTCGCTTGCACGTTGCAGCGCCGCCTCCGCGTCCGCTTGCGTCGCGTAGACGCCCGGCACGGGATAGCGCCGAGACGTGGCGATGCCGGTGCGCTCCGCGGAATCGGGGTCGATCGTGCGGAACACCTGGTGCCCGTCGCGAAAGAACCATGTGTACGCTGGCATGATCGAACCCGGCGACGTACCCGTCGGATCGCTGAAGTGGGCGACGTGCCAGTCGTTCGAACGCTTCCCGCCCTCGTTCGTGAGGTCTGGTCCGACGCGCCGCGTGCCGAACATCATCGGTCGCTGCAACGCGTTGTTCTCATCCGCGGGAACGCGAATGCGCCCGAAGCGCTGCGTCTCGTTGGCGACCGGCCGCACGAACTGACTATGACAATGCCAGCACGCTTCGGCGACGTACGTGTCACGACCGGCTTGCAGCGCGAACGCATGCGCCGCGCGCCACGCGTCGTCGCTCTGCGCGCGGCGGGGATCGTCGTCGTCGGCGCTGGCGAGGTCACGGTCGGTGAGGCATTCGTCGGCCGTCGGATAGGCGTCGGCGAATGCGACCGGATACATCTCTTTCAGTTGCTTGAACTCGGTCGTGACGTTGTACGCCACTTCCGCGATGGTCGCCTCGGTCTGCTTCGCATCCGTGATGAGCCACGGGTAGAGACCCGAGAGAACGAACGCGAGCGCGAAACACCCGAGCCCGGCCACCAGCAGGACGCTTGTGAAACGATCCATCTAGGCCTCCACCGTCGCGAGATCGACGCGGTAGTCGTAGGGCTTCACCTCGCCCGTACACGTCTTGTACATATTCCAGGCGAAGCAGAGTTGGCCGGCCACGATCATCCCGCCTGCGAACGTGCGGATGACCCAGAAGCCGTGCATTGCGCGGACGATCTCCATCCACGGCGAGAGGGCTGCCAGCATGTACCCGTGTACGAGACCAGCGGCCGTCAGGTCACCGAACATGATCACGAGGCCGATGACCGTGAGCCAGTAGTGCCAATGGTTCAGCCGCCGATTGTGCCAGTCGCTGCCCGTGAGCCGCGGCCACAGCCAGGTCGTCATACCCATGATCCAGAACGCGAAGACCCCGAGCATCACGAGGTGCGCGTGGCCCGGAACCCAGTCGGTGAAGTGGATGATCTCCTGCATGGTCAGCGTCGTGTGGAACATGCACTGCAGGCAGGTGATGAAGTAGCAGATCATGCCCGTGAAGAACCAGCGGATGGGCAAGTTCGTCCGGAGCGCGTCGCCGCGGCCCCACATCGTCGCGAAGAAGTTCACGACGACGGTCGTGACCACGATCTCGACGGCCATCGTGGAGATGATCGCGCCGTACTGCACGGACATCGGGATCGATGAGAGCAGGAAGTGGTGCACGCCGTTCAGTGGGTAGAAGAACGCGAGTGCCCAGAAGCCGATCACGCTCAGCGCGTGGCTCCAGATGGGCTTGCGCAGAATGACCGGCACGAAGAAGTACATCAGGCCCCAGCCCATCGGCGTGACGAAGAGCCCGACCAGATCGTGGATGAAGAGGCCGACTGTCGCCGCTCCCGATGTTCCGGCGAGCGTCCACTCGGGCAGCGTGTTGCCCATCACGTAGGTGAGGATCAGCCAGATCATCCCGGCGGTCAGGTACCAGAGCGAGACGTATTGATGCTTGCGCACCGACTTCACGATCGGCGTGAGGAATTGGATGGCGACGAGGACGGCGCCGAGCTCGATCAGGAAGTCGACCGGGATGTACTGCAGTTCCCAGGTGCCCGGGCGGAAGCCTGTCGGCGTCTCGCCCCATTCGACGCCTTGGCCGAAGCCGAGCAGCTGGCCGACGGACATCGCGACGATGATGAACTGCCAGACACCGAAGATGAGCCAGCCCAGCTTGCTGCTGGCGACCGACTTTCCCGTCATGCGCGGGATGGCGTAGTACATGCACCCGACGAAGCCGTTGACGAGGAAGCCGTAGGCGATCTCGTTGGTGTGCAACAGGCGGACGCGACCGTACGAGAGGAAGCTGATGCCTTCGAACGGGTAGTGCCCGAAGAATTGGAGTGAGACGAGAAAGCCCCACGTCATGGCCGTGACCATGAAGAATATGGCGGCCGTGAGGTGCCACTTGACGAGGCCCTTGTCCACGAGCGGCTCGCTCGGGACCTCGGCGACCTGTGCAGGATCGGCGACGGAGGTCATCGTTGCGGATCCTCCCCACCGCAGACCTGCGGGACGTACGTCGTCTGCGCATCGGGGTCACGCAGGCTGAGGATGTAGTAGACCTGCGCCCAGATCTCCTCGTCGGATCCGGGAATGGCGGGCATCGGCGTTCCGCTCAGGCCGGCGCGCAACCGCAGATAGAGATCCTGCGGCGTGCTCCCCGCGCGGAAGACGCCGGTCGTGAAGTCGCGCGGGCGGATCTCGTCATCCTTGTAGTCGCGCAACGTGTACGACGACGATCCGTCGCCGCGGCCCGTCGCCCCGTGGCACGCGGCGCACTGGGTATCGAATACCTGCTTGCCCTGCGCGATCAGCGCGGCGGTGATCGGCGGCGCAACCGGGATGGGAATCGTCTTGACCGACGCCACGCGCTGCTCGGCTCCCGCGCGGATCACTTCCAAGTGTTCGGCGCGGATCTCGTCGAGCGAGAGTTCCTCTTCCTCCATCAGGTACCGGACCTCCCTCTGCCCGAGACCGAGGGTGGCGAGGTGCATGACGTAGCGCGCGACGTCGCGGCGTTCCTGCTCCGGAACCAGCGGGAAGCCAGGCATGGCACTGCCCGCGAGCCCGCATGTGATGACGTGCATCAGGTCCGCTTCGGTGGGCAGTTGGCCGGACTCCGTGCTACGGAACTTGAAGTTCCCGCTCTGGAAGTTGCGCGGCGCAGGGTTGAGCCAGCGCGATGCCGTCCCGTCGCCCATGCCCGAGCTGCCATGACAGCCGACACAATATTTGTCGTAGACCACGCGGCCGCGTGCGGCCGCCGGTCCTGCTGGCCAATCGGCCAGCGTAAGTCCCACCCGTCCGCCGGCGTCACCCTCCTGAGCGGGGACATCCCGCGATGAGAGGAGGAGAGCAGCCGGCACCACGAGGGCGAGGATCGCCAAAACGTGAAGCAGTGGCCCTGGTCTCGTCATGCTGCGCATGGTCGCAGATGAGATCACGACGATCCAAGAGGCTCCGTGACGTATGTCACAGGACCCCGCGCAAGAACGTGACCCAGATCGCAGTCTGGGCTCAGCGAGCCAGGCGCGCCAGCGAGTCGAGGTCGAGGATCCTGACCGTTCGACCGCGGCGGATCACGATCTCGTCGTTCTCCAGTCGCCGGAACGAACGGCCGACAACCTCACGGACCGTGCCGATCTGAGCGGCAATCTGACCTTGCGTCTCGCGCAGGCGGACGGTTCCGGAGCCATCGGCATTCTCGACCAAGAAGCCTGCCAGTCGCTCGAGCGGGGTTTGCAGCACCAACTTCCCGCACTGCGAGACCGCGCGACGCAGGTCCTGGGTGACGACCTTCGCCACGTGCAGCGCGAATTCGGGCTCGGCGACGAGTGCGTTGCGGACGGCGCCAGCTTCCACATGGAGGACGCGTGAGCGCTCGAGCGCAGTGACGCCGCAGACGTACGGCCCGTCGTCGACGAGGGCGCCGAGCCCACATGCGTCGCCTGGGCGCAGGACGGCGCGGATCCAGCCGCGGCTGTCGTGTCCCGGCACCCGGCATTGCAGGCGTCCCGCGATTAACACCGCAATCTCAGTTGCGGCGTCTCCTCTGTCCCAGAGACGGTCGTGCCGGCGGTGGTCGCGCACAGTCGCATGCGGCGTCAGTTCACGGACGCCACGAACGCTGAGCGTGGAGAAAACCGATGCGCGCCGGAGTGCGTCGTGCACTTCGCGACTGCGCGCCGGGTTGGCCTCGAGTGTGAGCGAACTCATGAGACCGACAAGCCTAGCGCGCGCAAGCGTTGCGGTCTGTGACGACGGTCACGCAAAAGGGGCGCCGGAGCGGAAGCGTTCCGGAGCGTCGCAACTCGTCGGTGGGAGTCTCGTCAGCGGCGGCGCGGCGCTGCTGCGGTGACGTTCGGACAGCCCGCGGCGCGACACGCATTCGTATCGCCGACGTGTTCCCGGCACGCAACGGCGTCGCGGCTAGCGCTGGTCTGCTGCTCGGACGACGGCAGGAAGAAGCGTGCCGTGCGGATCGCGGCGGGCGGACCGTATACCGAGGTTGAGTTACGAACCTCGCCGGGTGTCATCCCGGCAAGGGCGTGCAAACCGTCCCAGTCGCGGATGAATATGCCGGCTTTCGAGCGCTCGACCAGGCCACGTTTTCCGAAGTCCGCGAATACGCGCGCCACAACTTCGCGCACCGTGCCGAGGCGCGCCGCGATCTCGGACTGCGTGGCGTCGATCAGGACCTTCGCGTGGTCCGTCTGGCGGACGCACGAGTTCTCGATCAGGAATTGCGCCAGGCGCTCGTTGACCGGTCGGAGGGCGATGTCCTCGCGCTCCTGCAGATTACGGCGTAGTTGGCGTCCCATGAGACGCACAGCCGCGGGCCAGACCTCCGGGAACTCCGCGGCGAACTTCTTGAAGCCATCTGGCCGCATCGAGAAGAACTCCCCGGCGCGCACGACGATGGCGTCGGACGCGTGCGGCAATCCGTCAAGCGTGCACGAGAGTCCCATGCACTCGCCCGGACCGCGAAACGACTCGATGAACTCGCGCCCGTCGGTTCCGCGTGTCGCGAGCTTCGCCTCTCCGCTCACAGGCACGACCACGCCATGGCTGCTCGCGCCGGCGCGCCAGAAGAGGTGACCCTTCCGATAGTCTGCGCTTCGCCCGAGCACCATGAAGCGCACCACAGCGTCCTGCGACATCCCCGACAGGAAATCGACGCTACTGAGCGTGTCCAGGAGCAGTGCCATGCGTTGCCTCCGCTCAGAGTTTCGGCTGCCGCGGGCTCGCAGCGAAGAAGTGATCGAGTTCACGTCAGATACGCGCCCGCAAAGAGCGTCCTTGGCGTGCGTTCCGAACCCCCGGTTGCGTGCCGCTCCAGTCGCTCAACGACCGTCGTGAAGGGGCCGACGTCAACTTCGATGACGCAGTAGAATGGGAGGTAGACTGGTGTACATGAGCGGACCCTTCCAGGCATTGCTCGACGCGCACGAGGGCTTCGACGAGTCACTCCTTCAGCACCAGGAGGCGATGGTGCGCGGCGACCTCAAGAGCGCACGCGACCTGATCGCCGAGTTGCAAGCCGAACTCCACGCGCACATTCGTCACGAAGAAGAGCGCCTCCTGCCCCTGCTGGAGGAGCGCGGAGGCTGGGGGCGAATCGGCGAGCCGCGCTACTACCGCGAGGAGCACGCGAAGATCCAGGCGACGGTGGCGGCACTCGTCGAGGCGACGAATGGCCTCGACACCTCTGACCCCAGTCTACATCGCGACATCGCGCTGCTGATCGGCCGCGAACAGTCGTTCCGATCGCTGCTCGAACACCACGACGAACGAGAGCGCAAGGGCCTCTTCCCGGACCTGGCCCGTGTCACAACGCCGGAGGAGCAGGCGGGGTTGCTTGGCAAGCCGTGAGCGGGGCTCACGGGGAGCCAAGCAACTTTATTGCGTTTGTGGCGACTCCGTCGCCACGCTCGCTTTCGCTCGCATGTTCGGCTTCGGTCGCGGCTCCGGCTGCTTCAACCGGGCCGGCGCCTGGTGTTCGCTGCCTCGCATCGGGGCCGACGCTCGACTCGTGAGTGAACTCGTCTCGAGTGCGGGTTTCGCAGGCGGAATCCGCTCCCTGCGCCTCACCGCGATCGTCATGCCGTGAGCGGAGCTCACGACCCGCCATTCGCGGTGCTCCTTGTTGCGTCTGTGGCGACTCCGTCGCCACTCCTCGCTTCGCTCGCATGTTCGGCTCCCGTCGCGGCTCCGGCTGCGCGGCGCGAGTGTCATGCTGCGTGCTGCGCACGCAGCCCGCCACACGCTGTGTTGTGCTTGTGCCGCCTCCGGCGACACGCTCGCTTTCGCTCGCATGTTCGGCTCCCGTCGCGGCTCCGGCTGCTCAACCGGGGCCGCGCTCGGAGTTTGTTGCTCCGCATCGAAGCGGAACCACGACTTGGAACACACGCGTCGCGAGATCGGGTTTCGCAGGCGGAATCCGCTCTCTACGCCTCACCGCGACTGTCACGCTGCGTGCTCCGCACGCAGCCCGCCAATCGCTCTCCTCTCCAGCATTGTTGCGCGGGTGGGGCTTCTTCGCCGTCGAGCCTTCCCGCCCCCTTGCCTGTCCTTCTATCCCCGATCAACCGAGGGGGCGGCGCGGCCGAAATCGCGTGCCTCGCTCAATTCGTCGGCGCGGCGACGAGTCTCGCCCTCGTCGGTCCCGGTGGCCGCGCCGACGAATACGAGCCTGGCACGGCATTTCGGTCGACGAATTGCACTTGGGTCGCCTCCGGCTCCCCGCTCGCTCTCGCTCCCTATCCCCGATCCGTCATCGGGGTGGCGTGGCCGACATCGCGTGCCTGGCTCGGGTCTTCGGCACGGCGATGACGCTCGCCTGCTCGGCGGTGTGGCCGCGCCGAGCAATCGGAGTCTGGCACGGTCTTTCGGTCGGCCGAGTGCGCCCTCTTCCCCTGACGCCAGCGAGCGTTATGCTCTCACGCAGGGAGGCTCATCATGCGCGCACTCGTTCTGGCCGCTGCGCTCGTCGCTGTCGCCGCTACGCCGGCGCTTGCCGGAATTGGGCTCGGAGTTGAGGTGGTCAACCCGACCGCCGTGCCGGGCGAGGCGTTCGAGGTTGCCGTCAAGGTGCAGAATCGGTCGCCCGCTGCGCGGCGCGTCACGCTCCGGTTTCGTCTGCGGGGCCCCGAGTTCGCGAATGCCGGAGCGCGTCGCTATCGCTCTCCGCTCCAACGCGTTCGCGTCGCGCTCGAGGCTGGCGAGGAGCGGGATCTGTTACTCGGTGTGCGTGTGCCCGACGACGCGGCCGGTGCTCTTCGCATCGAGGTGCGGCGGGGCCGGGATCGGCGGACGGTGGATGCCTGGGTTACGGCGGACGATTTGTTTCCCGGACCGCCGGCGCGTGGCCGTGTTCCGTATCAACCCGTCCTCCGCGTGAGTCAGGTCCGCGAATTCGACGGCGATCAGTCGAAGCGCACCGTTGTCGTTCGCGATCGCGAGAGCTGGGACACGCTGCTCGACACGGTGCGCGTCGAGACTCCCGCGGCCTGGGGGCGCGACGCGGAGTTCCGCGACGAGGGCGACTACGTGCGGCCGATCGACGTGGACTTCGCGCAGGAGACCGTGCTCGCCATCTTCGCGGGTAGCCGCCAGCACGTGGACTTCATCCGCGTTCGCGCCGTGCGCACGGCGAGCGATGGGGCACTGGTCTGCGAGTATCAGATCGTGCGACGTCGTCCGCGGGGTGTGTACTACGCCGCCGATCACCAGTGGGCGCCGTATGCGTTTCTGACGATCCCGCGGGTCGGGGCGGAGACCGAGATCCGGTTCCGCCGCCTGCCGGATAGACGAGTTTCCACCGCCTCCCGATCGCCGCGGTAGGGTCTGCGACACGAGCAGGTCTTGTGAGGTGGGGGGGGATGATCGACGCACCCGCTGGTTCCTATCGCAGAGCGGCGTTGTTCCATCTGTCGATCATGCTCCTAATCGCCGTTCTTGTGGTGCTCAACGCGGTCACATCCGATGACGTCGCCGACACGCTTCCCGACGCGCAGAGCGCCGACGCGGAACCCTCGGGTCGTGCGCCGTCGGCGATCGGCGAACCGCCCCGCAAGCGCTCGCGCGTCGCTGCGCGCGTTCACCCGGAGCCTCCGCCTTCGGGGACGGACGCGGATGACCAGAGCGCCACCGCGACTGCTCGCGATGAGTCCGGCGATCCGCTCCCCGGCAGCCCGCCTCCGTACACGAGTGATGACGGCACCGTCCCATACTACGTCATCGTGACGATCTCGTCCGACGGTGCGCGGGCGCTCGGCTCGTGCCTCCCGGATCACGAGGGACGCTTCGCGCTGCCGCCAGGAGCGCGCAGCGGGCGCGTCCGATTCGTGGCGATCAGGCAGGGCGCTAGGCGGACCGGCATCTGGTCCGAGTTGCACTCCCCCGAGATCGACGCGGAGTCGCTCGATGGCGGGAATGTCGTCTTCACGCGCGTCGAGCCAATCGGAAGCGTGGAGATTCGCACTGTCGACGACACCGGGGTCGGACATGCGGCTCGCGTGATCGTGGAGCGCAGGCTCGGCAGTGAGTGGTACACGCGGAACGAGATCGACACTGACGAAGGCGGAGAGGCGGTAATCGACAAGTTGCGGCCCGGCGACTTCCGGGTCCGCATGGTCGCGTCCTCGACGCGCTCAAGTCCTCTGTGGGCGCCGCCCGAGCGCTCGTTCACGGTCTCGTCTGCGGACCGGGCTCGTGTGATGTTCGAATTGCGGCGCCCGGCTCGCGTCGCGGTCTCGGTCGTGGATGAGCGCGGTCGGCCGATCGAGGGCGCGCTGGTGTATCTCCTCGTGCGAGGGCCGCGCGGCATGCGCTCGCAACCGGGCGGCAGGACGGATGGCGACGGGCATCTGGCGTTCGGGGGCATCGATCCGACGGACGTCGCAATCGTAGTGAACAAGCTCGGATTGCCGCCGGTCATCGTGGAGCGCTCTCTTCTCCCGGGTCTGCACGCGGAACGCGTGACGCTTGTCCCGGGCGGTCACACGCTGAAGGGGCGCTTCACCGGTCGTCCTGATGGCGCGCGCTCGGGCCTGCATGTACTGCGCCTCGCAGACGCGACGCACGGTGCCTTCGTCGTTCAAGGGGTCCAGGTCGCTGCGGACGGAGCGTTCTCCGTCCCGGGGCTGCCCAGTGGACGCTATCAACTGGCGATGTACCGCGCCGACTTGGCAAGAGCGGCGTTCTGGGCCGACATCGACGGGCGCTCGCTCGACGTCGGCGACATCGACGTCTCCGGAGCCTTCGAGCAGGGGGATCGCTCCTTCGAGGTCGTCGTGGAGACGGACGACGGCGCGCGCGGAGCGGGGCCGAGCATCGCCTACCGACGCCGCGATTGGACGCCGGGTGTGTGGCGCCTCAGCCAGACGTTCTTCCACAGTAGGTTCACCGGAGCGGGCGTCCAGCACGTCAGCCCGGGAACGTACGAAGTGCGCGTCACGACACAGGTCGGCGACCTGGCGATGTGGGATTTGACGGCGACCGCGACGGTCGAACTCCTGCCCGAAGGCGACCCTCCACGTGTCGTCCTGCGCGTGGATCGTCGGTAGGTACCAGCTCCCTGGAGCGGTCTGCGACGCGTCGCCAACGCTGGCGCGGTCTCTGGACCCTCGAACGAGCTGCCAATACGTGGAACGCGGGGGCTGCGGCATGGCCGCAGTCCCCGCGATGTGTGGTTCCGTCGCCTCTCAGGCGCTCAGAACGTCACGAGCGTCTGCAGGTAGAAGAAGTCGGAGTCGCCGGTGTTCCCGTCGTTGGACGTCGTTCGGCGCGCGAATGTGCTCTCCCAGAAGTGGGCCCAGCCCATCTGCCAGGTCACGCGCTCGTTCTGCTTCCAGGTCACGATGAAGTCGACCTCGCTGCCGAGGTTCTCGCCCGCCCCCTTGAAACCCGGCCGCAGTTGCTTGCCGGATGCGACGACCCAGCCGCCCTGCTCTTCGTCGAGCTTGAAATTCCAGTAGGCGGCCTTCATCGAGACGCAATCGGAGAGATCGATCGAGGCGTTGGCCGACCAGGCGTTCATATTCGACCAGGCCTGCAGATCGTGGATGCCGTACCAACCGTGGTTCGTCGGGAAGAGGACCTGGAATTGGTCCACGTCGCCGTCGTCGGTCTTCTTGTCGCCGGTCGCGAGGTTGTACTCGAAGCCGAAACGGGGCTTGCCCTTGACGTCGTGCAGGCGGTAGCCGAGTTCGCCGCGGGCCGCCCACGCGCTCAGGTCGTCGCCGCCGATCTGGCCCTCCTGGATGGCGCCCTGGAAGTCCCAATCCAGGCCGCCGTCGTCAGCGCCGTGAATGCGTGTTCCGTACGTGCCGAACGTCGTGTGACCGTCGGTCAGCGTGCGGCCCGGACGCGGCTCGCCGAAGGTCTTGCGCGTATCGTTCAGGTAGATGGCGAAGAACTCGAACGTCGTCGAGCCGACGAGGCCCGGGTGCGTCGTCCAGATGCCGATCAGGTCGGCGTCGTCGTCACTCTTGTCACTGACCGCGAAGCCCTCGGCGATGCGATACGCGAAGCCGGTGTAGTTGTCGCCGTCCCGGTTGTGCGTGACGGTGACGCCGTCGAAGCGCCGGCCCGCATTCGACCACTCGAAGGCGCCGATGAAGCGCTCGTCCGAGAGAGCGGTCGCTTGGCGTCCGAGCCGCACGGTCGTGTCGGTGTCGAACATGTTCCGGAAGTCGATATAGCCCTTGCTGAGGTCCACCCCGCCGGTGTCGGCGCCGGTATTCGACTCTTCGCCCCAGATCCGCGTGTCCTGGAACTCGATGAACGCGCCGAGATCGTCGGTGATCTCGGCCTTGGCGTGGAACCGCACGCGGCCGAGGAAGAACTCGTTCGTGTGCCGCCCTTCGACATCCGGAGGCGTGGGGGAGCGGCGCAGCATTTCGCCGCGGACACGGATCATGCCGCCGAACTCCAGGCGCTTCGTTCGTGGCGCGACAACGATGCCACCCGATGGACCGTCCAGTTGCCGCGTCACGAGGTATTGCTCGACGGCGCGTGCGAGGTCTCCGTTGTCGCCGGAGTCCTCGGTCTGACGCGCCTGCTTCCAGGCCTCGAGCTCCTCGACGCGCTGTCGGAGAGCGCGCACTTCCTTCAGGACCTCGTTGTCCTGCTGCTGGGCGCCGTGCTCGCGCGCGTCCTGCTCATCGGCGTGCGCCGGCTGTGCGTACGCGCCAAACACGATGGTGGACGCGAGGATGGTGGACGCGAGGACTCTCGCCGCGAGGGGCGAGCCGAGGCGTGTCCTGCCAGACTGGATCGGATGCATGGTGCGTTGCTCCTCTAGCTGACCCGACTTCCCCCGCGGGCCACGCGCAGGCTATCGAGCGGGCGCCGAGCTTACCTTGACGCACGTCAAGCGCGCCAACGTGTACCCGAGTGCAGTCTCGACGTCAGGCACTGACGCCCGTTGCGCCGACGGCCTGCAGGGCCGCGCGCACAGACTCGGCGGCGGCGGTGAGATCCGCTTGCGCAACCGACGTGGCCGCGTTCGCAAAGTCGAGGTCGTGGACGTCGCGGATCGGGACGACGTGCAGATGCGTGTGGGGGACCTCGAGTCCGGCGATCATGAGGCCGATCTTCGTCGGAGCGAACGCCGTCATCTGCGCGCGGCCGATCTCGCGCGCCACGGTCGTCAGGTGGGCTGCCACCTCTGCGTCGAGATCGACCCAATGATCCACCTCGGCCCGCGGCACGACGAGCGTGTGTCCCGGTTGGAGCGGGTTGATGGAGAGGAATGCGACGCACGCGTCGTCACGCCAGACGAAGTGTCCGGGGAACTCGCCGTCGATGATGCGTGTGAAGATGGTTGGCATGCTCTGCACTCTATACGAGACGGCTCCCGCCGAGACGTCAGAAGCAATGACAAGAGAGGATATAGAAAGTCGATAAGCAATGACTTAATAATAAGATAAGACGTCATAATAGGCGACGTTCCGACTCATGTTTTCGTCCGTTGAAGCCCTTCGCGAGCCACTCCTTGCCGCGCGCCTCCTGCGCGAGGAGATCCTCGCGATGCCTGTTCCGCCGGCCCGGCGAGCTGAGCAGCGTGCTCAATTCCCGCGCCGCGGCAGGCTCCCTGCGACGGCCTCCACTGCCCTCTCGCGCGCGGCGCAGATCGGCAGTTCGGAAGGCTTCGCGGCGGTCCGCCGCGAGGCGCTCGAGGAGATCGCCGTTCTGGCCTCACGGCGCGCTCTGCGAGATGGCCCGGGCGAGGCGTTTCACGGGCAGCCAGCCCCGCCTCCCGCGGACGTCCCCGCGCTCTTCCAGGAGATCCTCGCGACGATCAACGCTCCGCGCGCCCACGAGACGTGGTCCCCCGTTCTCCGCGCGTTCGCGCTCCACTTCGTGCTCCGGTTGGTGCAGCCGTTCGCGGGCTCCTCGGCCGCGCTGGCTCACGCTGCCGAGGCGATGGTGCTCGCGTCCGACGGGTTCGACGCGCGTTGCATGTGGATCGGGCCCGCGGCCGACGCGGGCCGCGCGCGCGAGCGCCCGGACCCCGACGCGTTCGCGCTGGAGCGGGCCAACGCTCTCGTCCAGGCCCTCGGCGAGACGCGCGACGCGCTGCGTGACGAGAGCGCACGCGCCCTTCTGCGGCAGTGGGCGGAGCATCATGAGTCCGGGCTGAACGAGCGGCAACGAGCCGCTCTTCGCCGTCTCGATGCTCCGGGGGCGCGGCTGGCATTCCGCGACTACGTGACGCTCAACTCGGCCCGCCGGGGAGCTGGGTTGCGCTCCCTCCAGCGCGATTGGCGCGCGCTACGCGAGGAGGGCTGGATCGTTGCGGTGGAGGACGACGCGTTCGCCTTGTCGACGGCACCGCTTGAATGGGGAGCGTCCCCGTCGGAGTAGCTGATTCAGGGGGTAGCTGGTTCCGCGGAATAGCCGGCTCAGGGAACGACCCGCAGCACGGGGCCTGGGCCCTGGCCTTCGGACCGCGGCGGTGCTGGTCCTGTCTCGATCGGTCCGCTCCACGCAGCGATTCCGCCCTCCAGCACGGAGACGTCGCCGAAGCCGATCAGCGCCAGGAATGTCGCGGCCGCATGTGCGCGCTTGCGGTGATCGCCGATGACCACGAGGCGCTGGGCGACGCTCGCCGGGAGGCTGGCTCGACGGCTGCCGAGGTCGTAGACGGGGACGTGCACCGAGCCGGGGATGTGCCCGGCCTCGTAGCGGGCGACGTCGCGTACGTCCACCAGCGTGGGACACCGCGCCGAGGCCATGGCTTCGGCGAGGGTCTCAGGGGTGAGGGATGCGAACCGGTTCGTCACGCTGCCGTTACATTCTGGCGGTGATTGCACACCGATAGTAGGGACTGCCGATGAAGCCAGAAGGTTGAAGCCAGAAGGCGAGCCACGCGCGCGAATCTCCGGGAACGTGTTCGCTCCTCGGGCGTCCAAGCCGCTGAGTGGGTTTCGCGGCCGCGTACGATTTCAATGCCTTGTCACTTCGCATGGAGGCTTGAGACTGCGACCGGCGGGAGAGTGGGTTGCGCCGAGACCGAGGGAGGACCGTCCGATGACATCTCTGAGTGTTCGACTTCGCCTTGCGCGACGGGTGGGCGCGGCCGCCATCGCGACGGTTGCACTCTTCGTCGCCGCCGCTCCGGCGAGCGCCAAGACGAAGCTCCACAAGGACGAGGTCCGCGGTTTCGAGTGCCGCGTCGATACGAAGTTCGAGCAAGTCCCGCCGAAGCCCGGTTCCGACGACGCTCATATAGCGGCGTTCTGGCACGATCGCTCCCCGTCGTTTCGCGCTCGCGGCCAACCCAAGTTCCGGATCATCTGGGCCGTGACCCCGAAGGGGGACGCGACAGAGGGGAAGCAGCACGATCTGCCAGAGGCAGCGAAGGACCTCCCACCGGCGCGGCAGGCGGCCCTTCGCGCCATGCTCTCCGGCACGAAGGAGTCTCTGCAGGGCGATGTCGACGGGCTCATGCGCCGGAACGTACGCCTCTTCGGTCCGTACACGTCCTTCGAGGAGCGTCTTGCGGAGCAGAAGAAGCCCAAGTTCGTCAAGACGAAGTCCGGGCAGAAACTGCGCATCCTCGAGGTCAACTTCCACCGGAAGATCCCGAAGGATACGAGCGCCACATGGTGGCTGTGGCTCGCGTTCACGCAGTTCGAGACGGAGACCGAGACGATCGATCTCGGCTTCTACGGCTACGTCGATCTCAAGGACGCGAAGGAGTTCCGTAAGAAGTTCGAGGCCACCGTCAAGTCGTTCAAGTTGCGGGCGTTCGACGCGCGCGAGGCCGAGGCCGGCGGCAGGTTCGTCGTCGAGAACCCGGAGCACCCCGAAGAGAAGAAGATCGCCCAGTTCATCAAGGAAAAGGTGATCAAGGGGTGGAGCACGATCCGCACGCCGCACTACCTCATCGTCTATGACGACGACGTCAACAAGAAGAAGATCGTCAATCGTGTCGTGCGTGAGATCGAGGCCCTGCGCTCTCAGCTCTACGAGGTCATGTTTCCGCCCGACAGACCCATCGAGGCGATCAGCATCGTGCGCATCTGCGAGACGCGAGAACAGTATCGCGCGTACGGCGCCCCGGCGGGCTCGGGCGGCTACTGGTCGTCGTACCACGAGGAACTCGTCCTCTTCCAGGACAAGGGCAACAAGAAGGGCGCGATCGAGACCGCGTACCACGAGGCGTTTCACCAGTACATCTACTACTCGGTCGGCAACGTCGCGCCGCACTCGTGGTTCAACGAGGGCCACGGCGACTTCTTCTCCGGACACATCTACAAGGGCGGCAAGTTCAAGCGCGGCCCGGATCTGGGTCGGATCGGCTCGGCGAAGGACGGCAAGCAACTCTGGAAAGACGGATGGGAGCGAAAACGCAACGTCCCCAAGGGTGCCACCGGACCCGAGATGCTCCATCTCCGTGAGTGGCTCACCTGGCGCAAGCGGCAGTACTACGGCCGCAACGACTGGAACGTCTCGATCCGGACGAACTACGCGCTCGGCTGGAGCTTCATCTACTTCCTGCGCACCACCAGGAACGAAGAGTACCAGCGAATCCTCCCGCGCTACTTCGACACGCTGAAGTCGTTCGTGACGCAGGCCCGCGACGCCCGGGAAGCCGCCGACAGTGCGCTGAAGAGCGGCCTCTCCGGCGGGGATCCCGAGGGCGGCGGTGACGGAGACGGCGACGAGGGCGAGGGCGAGGGCGAGGGCGAGGGCGAAGCGACGGCTCCGACGCCGCCGGACGAGGGCGGTACGACCGACACGGTGTCACGCTCGGAGTGGCACGGCGAGTCGCTGAAGACCGCGTTGCAGGGGATCGATCTCGATCAACTGCAGAAGGATTGGCTGGACCACAACTGGTAGCGAGTCACGACGAGTGGCGGGCCGTGAGCTC